>JAGOOP010000007.1 GCA_017992455.1 Candidatus Omnitrophota bacterium
AATACTTTTTTCGGAAAACATGGGGACGGTTCTCTTGAAAACATGGGGACGGTTCTCTTTGAGAACCGTCCCCATTATTTTGCTGCTTCGAGTAGCTGGCGGGTATATTCGGCTGCTGGCCGCGCGAACAAGTCGCGCGCGGGGGCATGCTCGACCACCCTGCCGTCTTTCATGACCAGGACCGTATCGGCGATATGCCTGACCACTGCCAGGTTATGGCTGATAAAGATATAGGTCAGGCGGAAGCGCTTTTTCAGCTGAAGAAAAAGTTCCAGCATCCTTGCCTGGATCGTCAGGTCAAGCGACGATATCGGCTCATCGAGCACCAGAAGCCGCGGCTCGCTTGCAAGCGCCCGGGCAATGCAGATCCTCTGGCGCTGGCCTCCGGAAAACTGCGCCGGGTATCGATCGAGCGCGCTTTCATCCAGGCCGACTGCCTCGAGCAATTCCTGCGCTTTTTGCCGCAGGTGTTTCCTGGAGCAGATCGAATGTATGATCAACGGCTCATACAGCGCGTCCTTGATGCGCATCTTCGGGTCAAGGCTGTTATAGGGGTTCTGGAATATTATCTGCACGTCCTTGCGGAAATCCCTGATGAAGCCGTCATTAAACACCATCCTGCCGGAATCCGCAGCCACAAGCCCGAGAATGATCTTGGCAAGCGTGGTCTTTCCCGATCCGGATTCTCCCACGATCCCCAGCGTCGTGAATTCTTCCAGGGTAAATCCGACCCTGTCCAGAGCCGGGGTCCTGCCTGCTTGGGGCCTGAACATACCATTTTCCACTTTGAATGACTTGCTTATATCAGTGACTTCCAGTATCATAGCCTGCCTATTTTCTCATACGCAGAGATCAATTCCCTCGTATGAAAATGCTTCGGGGCTTCGAATATCTGCTGCGTGAGCCCTTGCTCCACCACCCGGCCGCGGTGCATCACATAGATCCGCGACGCTATCTTTCGGGCGATGGCAAGATTATGCGTGATGAATAACAACGAAAATCCGATCTGTTCTTTCAGTTCGACGAGCAGTTTCAATATCTGCGCCTCGATGGTAACATCAAGGGATGTGGTGGGCTCGTCCGCAATGAGCAGAGCCGGCTTGCATGCCAGCGACATGGCGATAAAGACCCTCTGGTTCATGCCGCCGGACAGTTGATGCGGATAACTCGCCAGCACCCGTTGGGCATCGCTGATCCTGACCTGCGACAGCAGCGTGAGCGCCTGATCCCGCGCCTGCGCGCGCCGCAATCCCTGATGGAACATGATCACCTCAATGATCTGCTCTCCGATCGTGTATACCGGGTTCAGATAACTGGCCGGCTCCTGAAAGATGTAGGCGATCTTTGCCCCGCGCACCAGAGCAAGCGACCGCTCGTCCATTTTGAGTACATCTTTGCCTTCGAGGAAAACTTCGCCGGAAACAATGCTCGCGTTCGACGGCAGTATCCTGGTCATTGCAAGAACGGTGATGGTCTTTCCCGAACCGGATTCGCCTGCCAGGACAACGGTCTCCTGCATTCCGATCCGCAGGTTTACGTTTTCCACTGCGTGCACGGTCCTGCCTTCCACGTTAAAATCGACTTTCAGATCTTTTACTTCAAGCAGATTCCCCATTCTCTCTCTATCCGATGATCTTCTTCAAGCCCTCTGCGATGAAATTGAATCCCAGTATGGTGATCAATATGGCAAGCCCGGGGAACACCGTGATCCACCAGGCAATGCCCAGCGTGGATTTCGATTCAATAAGGATATTCCCCCAGCTCGGTATGGGCGGCTGGACTCCCAGGCCCAGGAAGCTTAAGCTCGATTCAAGAAGGATCGCGCCTGCGATGCCAAGCGTCGCGTTAACGAGCACCGGGCCGACGGCATTCGGAATCAAATGCCGGATAATGATCCGCGCGTCGGATGCGCCGATAGCGCGCTCTGCCTGGATGAACTCCCTTTCCTTTAAGGAAAGGATCTCCCCCCGTATGAGGCGCGCAGGCCCCATCCAGCTTGTCAGGCCGATGACGATCATGATATTGTAGATCGAGGGCTCGACCATTGCGATGACCGCCAGTATCAGGAAGAATGTCGGAAAGCACAACATCACATCCGCAAACCGCATGATGAGCGTGTCCGCAAGCCGGCCGTAAAACCCGGCGCATGACCCCAGCACCAGGCCGAGCAGTATCGATATCCCGACTGCGATAATACCGACCGAAAGCGATATCCTGCTGCCGTAGATCATCCTGCTCAAAAGGTCCCTGCCCAGCCCGTCGGTGCCCAGGGGATGCTGTGCGGACGGCGGCATAAGAAGGTTCTGGCTGTCGATGAATGAAGGGTCATGCGGGCTGATCCATGGCGCGCACAAAGCCGCGCAGCTGAAGAGAACGATGATCGCCAGTCCCCAGAAAAGATATGGATTTTTCATGACCTATTTATACCGTATGCGCGGGTCAACGTACGCATAGCTGATATCCGCGATCAGATTCCCCGTAACGGTCAACAGCGCCCCGAGCACCACCTCTGCCATGATCAAAGGAATGTCCCGCGCCATCACCGCCTGAAAGAACAACTGTCCCAGTCCCGGAAGCGCGAAGATCGATTCGAATATGACACTGCCGCCCAGAAGCCCTGGTATGGAAAGCCCCACGAGCGTCACGATCGGCAGAAGCGCGTTGCGCAGGGCGTGTTTATACACGACCGCGGTTTCGGGCAATCCTTTGGCGCGGGCAGCGCAGATGTACGGCTGGCGCAATGCCTCGAGAATGCTCGACCGCATATACCGCGACACCACCGCGATGCCTCCGATCGACGAAACGAACACCGGCAGCAGCAAATGCCGGGAGATATCGAGGAATTTGTGCAGTGGCGTGAAATATTCGAAATCCATGGAATGCAGCCCCGATATGGGCAGCCACCCGAGCCGGATGCACAACAACTGCATGAGCAATAACGCAAGCCAGAACGCGGGCACGGAAAGCATGACAAAAGAGGAAAAAGCCGTTGCGGTATCGAACGCGCCTCCTTCTTTTACCGCAGCCTTGATCCCGACGGGAATCGCGATAAGGAACACGAACAGCAAAGAAAGCACGTTGATGCCGACCGTCACCGGCATGCGTTCAAGGATCTTCTGCGCAACAGGCCTGTTATCGATGAAAGACCGGCCGAAATCGAAGCGGACGAAGCTTTTGAGCCAGAGCACATACCGCACCGGCACGGGCTTATCGAGATTGAACGCCTTGTTCAGCCGCGCCTGGTAATCCGCAGACACCTTCGGGTTCATTGCCTGGTCAAGGGACGAGAATTTGCCCGGCGCGAGGTTTATGATCCCGAAGCTGATAATGGTCACGCCTAAAAGCACGGGGATCATGCCCAGCAATCTTTTAAAAAAGTAGTTGATCATATTCTTTGAACCGCTTTCGGCGCTACTGCGCCATCCGGTATTTCTGCTCAGGACCGGGCACCCACCAGTCGATAAAATTATACCCGATGCCTGCCGCAGACGGCCGGACCTCTTGGAACCGGTTATGGAGCGCTGAGAGGCTTTCCGCAGTATAGAGGAACATATACGGCTGTTCATCGTATATGATCTTATGCACGCGGTGATAGATCTTCTGCCTGTGCGCCTGGTCGAAAATACGCCTGCCTTCGACGAGCAATCGGTCCACCTCTTCGTTGCTGTATCCGATGAAGTTGAACTCTCCCTGTTTGGTCTTTCCCGAAAACCAGACATCGTAAATATCCGGCTCGCGGGCGACAGACCAGCCCAGCAGTATTGCCTCGAAATTCCTGCGGTCGATGTATTCGGACAGAAAAACGCTCCACTCAACGACCTTGATCTTCATCCTGATGCCGATATCCTTGAGCCTGCGCTGGATGATCTCCGCTGCCTTCTGCCTTTGCTCATTGCCCTGATTGGTAACCAGGGTGAACTCAAAAACACTGCCGTTCTTATCCAGCCAGCCGTCTTTGTCCGTATCTTTCCATCCGGCGTTGGCCAGGATCTGTTGTGCTTTCTGCGGGTCGAACCCGGCCGGCACGACATCGTGATTATACGCCCATGACTGCTCAACGAACGGCCCGGTCGATACCTGCCCGTAGCCGAGCAGGACCACATCGATGATCTCTTTTTTATCCACAGCCATGTTCAAGGCCTGCCGCACCCTTATATCGGCAAATCTCGGGTCATTCAGGTTATAGCCGACATACGTATAATTGAACCCGGGCAGGCGGAATTTGCGGAAGTGTTTTTTGAAAAACGTCGTATCGGTCTGACGGCTGAACTGCAAAGGAGTCAACCCTGCAGAATCGATACCCTGCGTCTGCAGTTCCAGGAATATCGTTGATTCATCAGGGATGACCCGGGTGATCGCGCGGTCTATATACGGCCGGTGCTCGAAATAACCGTGATGTGAGCGCAATTCTATTTTTTCCTGCACTTTCCATTGCTTGAACACATACGGCCCTGTCCCGACGGGCTTACGGGAAAACCCTGTTGTATTGAGATCCTGGCCGTCGAGCAGGTGCTTGGGGATAATGGACATTCCCCAGCTTGCCAGGCCCGGCGCGAACGGTTCTTTATACGTCACCCTGACCGTATGATCGTCGAGGACCTCAAGGGACTTCACCCGCTCGAAATCGCCTCCATAAGGAGTGCGTACATCAGGATCGATCATCTTCCGGTAGGTGAACTCGACATCGGCCGCAGTAAAAGGATAGCCGTCCTGCCAGCGGACGTTTTTTCGCAGATGAAAAACAATAACGACCCCGTCCTCGAGAATATCCCAGGATTCAGCCAGGTCTCCGGTAAGATTGAGATCCTTGTCGTACTTCACCAGTCCGTTAAAGATCATGCCGCTGATTTCAGCCGATGCCGAATCGGACGCAAGCATGGGCAGGAGATTGCGCGCGTCGGCGATAGAAGCGCTGACGATCGCGTCGCCGTATTCCCGGGCGCATACAGGCGGTATTGCCAGAAACAAAAAAACTACCAGCAAAGCTGGTAGTTTTTTCGATCCCTTGAGGTTCACAGATATCCGCTGTTTCAAACCCACTTCGGTCTCTTACTTAAGCTCTCCCTGACGCGGTTCAGGAGCGCTGCGCGTCTTAAGGGCTGGCTGCTCGGCAGGCTGTTGAGCCGGCTGGGTAACAGCCGGCATTGGCTCAACCGGCGCTGACTGCGCCGCTGACGGAACCGCCTGTTCAGCCGCAGGCACTGCAGGAGTTGACGGGGCGCTTGCCGGCGCAGAACGGTATCCTTCAAGCAAAGATTTGCTCCGGTGCACTGACATAGCAGCCAGAGCCAGGCACGTGATGAAGAACACGACGGCGCTGTATGTGGTCGCCTTGGTCAGGAAAACGCTCGTCTTGGTGCCGAACATATTCTCAAGGCCGGAAAGGTTCTCCACAAACCCGCCGCCTCTGCCCCGCTGGACCAGGACAATAGTGATCAACAGAACGCACGCGATAACATGGATCGTAATAACAAAGCTCATCATATGTTCACCTTTATTTCTTTACCTTTGCCGCAGTTGCGACGATCTGTGCAAAGGAATCAACCTTCAGGCTCGCTCCCCCAACAAGCGCTCCGTCCACGTCGGGTTGACGCATCAACTCTTCTATGTTTTCCGGCTTCACCGAGCCGCCATATTGGATCCTCATACGCGACGCAACATCCTTGCCGAACAGCTTTGCCAGGGTATTGCGGATATACTGGTGCGCTTCCTGCGCCTGGGCAGGCGTTGCGGTCTTGCCTGTGCCGATGGCCCACACCGGCTCATACGCGATCACGATCTTCTCCGCTTCGTCTGCGGTAAACCCCTTGAGGCCGTTGGTCAAATGGTCATCGAGCACCTTGAACGTATTGCCTGCCTCGCGCTCGGCGAGCATCTCTCCGCAGCACATGATCGGCGTCAGGCCGTGGCCAAGCACCGCTTTGATCTTTTTATCGACCGTTTCATTGGTTTCCGAAAAGAACTGCCTGCGCTCGGAATGGCCGATGATCACGTATGCGCAACCCGCATCCTTGAGCATTTTCACTGAAACTTCTCCGGTGAACGCTCCCTCGTCCTGCCAGTATGCGTCCTGCGCTCCCAGCGCTATGTTCGAATTCGCCACAACCTCGGCAACCTCGCTCAATGCGGTATATACCGGGCATACGACAATATCGACATCTCCGGCATTTACCTTGAAAAGTTCCCTTTTTAACCCATTGGCCAGTTCAATGGCCTCAGTGATCGTTTTATATAATTTCCAATTCCCTGCAATGATAGTCTTGCGCACGTATTCTCCTATTTATCAGACAATGCGGCAATGCCCGGAAGGGTCTTTCCCTCCAGGAACTCAAGGCTTGCTCCGCCGCCTGTTGAAATATGCGTCATCTTGTCCTGTAATTTGAACTTTGCAACCGCTGCCGCAGTATCCCCGCCGCCTATGATCGTTACTGCTTTGACGCCGGCAAGGAACTTTCCCACTGCTTCAGTGCCTTTGCTGAACGCGTCCATCTCGAAAATGCCCAGCGGCCCGTTCCATACGACTGTTTTAGCCGTAGCCAGTTTCTTGTTGAACAATTCGATTGTCTTGGGCCCGACATCCACCGCTATCTTTCCGTCAGGGATATCCTGGCCGACGACCTGCGTTGCTGCTTTCGGATCAACCGTATCGACCACAACATGGTCGATCGGAAGCACGATCTCTTTTTTCAGCGCCTTTGCCTTATCCAGAAGACTCTTGGCCAGATCCACTTTATCTTTTTCAAGCTTTGAATTGCCGATCATTTTGCCCTGCGCCTTGAGAAACGTATACGCCATGCCGCCGCCGATGATGATCGCGTCGCATTGAGGCAAAAGATTCTCGATCACGCCGATCTTATCCGACACCTTTGCCCCGCCCAGGATGACCATGAACGGCTTTGCGGGATTAGCCACCGCATCCCCGAGGTATTTGATCTCTTTTTCAAGCAAAAGCCCTGCGCCGGACTTGAGGAATTTATTCACGCCCGCAGTCGAGGCATGCGCGCGGTGCGCTGTGCCGAACGCGTCATTGACGAAAACCTCGCCTAAAGAAGCGAGCTGCTTTGCGAAATTCGCGTCATTGCCTTCTTCTTCTGCATGGTAGCGCAAGTTTTCAAGCAAAACAATCTTCTCTGAAGCGCCTGCGACACCCTTTACGCCGTCGCCGGCACAATCATCGAAAAACTTCACTTTTTCGCCTGTCAACTGTTCAAGTCTGGCAGCAACCGGCTTTAAGCTGTATTTATCAACGCGCTTTCCGTCCGGCCTGCCCAGATGCGACATGAGAACGATCTTTTTCGCGCCTTTTTCCAAAATAAACTTGATGGTCGGCACTGTTTCGCGGATGCGCGTATCATCGGTGATCGCCAACGAAGCATCAAGCGGAACATTGAAATCAGCCCGCATAAGAACGGTCTTATTTTTCAGATCAAGGTCTTTAACGGTCATTTTAGCCATAATTACCCCCTCTTTTCATGGAAGTAATAATATATAGCATTTTGGGGATTATGTCAAAGGATTTTGGAACCTGAAAGTTCCTGGAACACTACGCATGAGGGAGAGAGAGAAATAACCGAATCCGCCTGATCAAGCACTGACTGCCGGTGAGAAACAAAGATCACTGACCTGCCTTTACTCCAGGATCGCAATGCTTCGAATATCCTGTCTTCGGTCACAGAATCAACCGATGCGGTCGCCTCATCGAGCACCAAAATATCCGGTTCCCTGACCAGCGCGCGGGCAATAGTCAGGCGCTGTTTCTGGCCGTGCGACAGCCGGCAGGCGTCCTCTCCGATGACTGTATCGTACCCCTGCGGCAAAGCAAGAATATCGTCATGGATACAGGCGATCCTGGCTGAACGCTCAACCGCCTCATCCGACACACCCTTCACTCCGCAGGCAATATTGCTCCGCACCGTGTCATCGAACAACAGCGGCTGCTGCGAGGCAATGGCAATGCGCCTGCGCAATGACGCAACACGGATATCCTCCAGAGCTATCCCGTCCAGAAGGATATTGCCTGACCATGGCTGATACAACCGCAGAAGCAGGTTCAGAACCGTTGATTTGCCGCATCCGGAAGGCCCGGTAATGCCGGTCATGGAATGCGCGGGTATGATAAACGAAAGGCCTTTGAGGACCGGTCTGTCCTTTTGATACCCGAACGTGACATTCCTGACCTCGACAGCGCCGTTGAGACTGCCGATCGCGCGCGCGCCCGGATTGTCGACGGCCGGCACAGGCGCGTCCATGATGTCAGAAAATTTCGAAAAAGACACGCTTTCTTCGACGCAATACCTCCACCCCGCTCCTGCGGAACTGAACAATGCGCCAATCTGGGTCAAGTAGATCATCACTGCCGTGTAACTGCCAAGCGTCACCTCGCCTTTGATGATCAGCCAGCCGCCGTAGAGCGTGATCGCCCCGTAAATGAACTTGGACAGGAATGACGACAGCAACGAATCGACCTGGAGCCAGCGGAAATTCTTTGCCTTCCAGTGCAGGTTTTCGACGAGCGCGCGCATGAACGCCCGCCTCCGGGACTGTTCAAGCCCGAGCGCCTTGATGATATACATCCGGGATAGCGATTCGAATACCCTGCGCGACAGCAACGCCCCTGATTCCCAGAGACGGCTGAATACCGGCCGGATGCGCTTCTGCACGTACATGCTGCGCAGAAGAAACAACGGGCTTAACAAAAGCATGAAGACGGTCAACCGCGCGTTCACGATCGTCGCGATCGCAAGTATGATCGCGATCTGGATAACATCCACGAACATCCTCGGGATATGCTCGGTCAAGAAGAACGCCGTCGTCTCGATATCGAAAAAACGATATATCGTCTCGCCCGAAGACAAAGACTGGAAAAACGGCATATCGAGGTTAAACAGTTTCCTTAAAAACCCTCCCGCAAGCCGTAAGCGCACCTGAACCGCGATCCTGTTCACGAGAAATTCCCCCGTCAGCTTCACAAGCGCGCTGAACAAGAAGATAGAACCGCCGGCGATCGAAAGGCGCACGAACGCCTGCCAGTCCTTGTTCAAAAAAGCGTCGTCAATAAGATACCTGGAAAAGAACGGGGCTGTAAGGAAGAATACGCTTGATACGAGCTCAAGGGCGGATATGGCGAAAATCTGAGTGCGGAACTTGTTGATAAGCGGGATAAAAGAGATCCCGGGGAATAACTGTTTATTCTTTGGTCGTTCTTTCATACGGGATACCGTCATATCATTTCATAGAATCAGGCAACGCATCCGCAATCCGGGCGAAATCCGAAAGGCCCAGCTTTTCGGACCTAATATGCGGATCAATGCCTGCCGACGCGAATATGTCCGCGAGCGCACCCCCGGATACGATGTTTTTAAGGCAATTCCTTATCTGTTTACGCCTTTGCTGGAATGACGCGCGGATGATCCTGAAGAATAATTCCTCATCCGTAATAGATACAGCCGGTTTTGGCCGCACGGCAAGCTTTAAAAAACAGGACTCGACTTTCGGCTGCGGATAAAAACACCCGCGCCTGATCACAAATTCGATCTTAGGCTCTGAGTAATACTGAACAAAACAACTGAACGCGCCGTAATGCTCACTACCCGGCTGGGCGACGACACGCTGCCCGAACTCCTTTTGCACCGTAAGATATATCGCTGATATCCTGTTGCGGAAAGAGACTAGATGTTCGATAATAGGAGAGGTGATGTAATACGGGATATTGCCGACAACCTTGAGCTTGTGCGACGGCGGGATAGACACGGCAGAAAGGTCATATTTCAAGAAATCTGCATTAATAACGGTTACCCGGGGATCTCCCTGAAACCGTCCCGACAGCTCAGCGCTTAATGCGCGGTCCACTTCCACAGCGATCAGCCGTTTTACTTTCGGGGCTATCAGTTCGGTCAGAGCGCCCTGGCCCGGGCCGATCTCGAGGACCGTGTCGCGTTCTGAAAGATCGCACGCGGCAATGATCTTCCTGCGGATATTCGGGTCCTGAAGAAAGTTCTGGCCTAGGCTTTTCTTTGGTTTTGCACGCATCGCAAAGCAAGGTTGACAGCTGCGCGTAATGATGCCGGGTCTGCTTTATGTTTCCCTGCTATGTCGAATCCGGTGCCGTGAAGGGGCGAAGTCCTGACGAACGGCAGGCCGAGCGTCAGGTTCACTCCGGTCCGGTCGCCGGTCAGTTTAAGCGGGATCATCGCCTGGTCATGGTACATCGCAAGAACGCAATCGTACATGCCTGCGGCTGCCTTTGTAATCGCAACATCAGCACCGAGAGGGCCGCTGACCCCGGGGAACCGGCAGGACCGGATGGCAGGACAGATAACTGTATTCTCCTCATTGCCGATAACGCCGTTATCCGAACCGTGGGGATTGATGCCGAGGACAACGATCTTCGGTTTTCGTATGCCGAACAACGTGCGCAGCGCATCATGGGTCGTGCGCAGGGTCGAGCATATGTTCCGGCTGTTCAGCTTCCTGCTGACCGCTGCCAGAGGCACGTGCCTGGTCACGAGGCTGAATTTTAAGCAATCATTCACCAGCATCATGACAACATCAGGCCGGTGAGCCCGGGCCGCGAAATATTCCGTATGTCCGCTGTACGGGTATCCTGCCTTATGCACCGCCTCTTTCGAGATCGGGCCGGTGACGAGGCAGTCGATCTCTCCTGCGCCAAGCAGGCCCATTGCTGCGTCAAGATATTCTATCGACGCCTTGCCGTTTTTTGCGGATATTTTTCCGAATACAAAACGACGGCGATCCGCGTTTGCCAGGTCCACGAATTGAAAAGGCAGGCGAAAATTTCTTCTGCCTGCCGCCTTATCGAACACGTTCCTGTCGCCTATTACAACATACCGGACATTCCTGCTGTCCTTCAGGCCGGCGCCGGCAATGATCTCGGGCCCGATGCCTGCCGGGTCCCCCATGGTGATAGCGACCCTGATCTTATTCATTGCGCAGGGATTTCCTCGTGTGCGTCCATTATCTTGATATACGCTTTTTTCTTGAGCTGATCGAGCCATTCGACCATGCGTTCCTGCATCTTTTTATCAAGCAGCATGCGGTTGATGGCATTCTGCGCCTCGATCAGTTCCTGTTTGTATCCGGGGATGATCCTCAAAAGCTTGAATACGTAATACGCATTATCTATCTTCACCGCATCCGAAACGCCGTCGAGATGCAAAGCGAACACGACATTCTCGATCTCAGCTTTCAGTTCCCCGCCTTTTTTTGCAGTGAACGTGTTCGGCTTTACCGAGTGCTCCACCGCAGCCGCTTCGACGACCTTTCCGGCTTTCAGGTCCTGGGAAACCTTCCGGGCGCGATCCTCGTCCTCTATGACGATCGAGACGAATTCCCTCTGTTCCGGAACGGAGAACTGCGCCGGATTCGCTTCATAATATTCGGTGATCTCCGACGGCTTGACGACGATCTTGTTCTTGATCTGCGATTCGATGATCTCATAGGTCATCATCTGGTCCCGCATCTTCTGCTCAAGGTCCGATTCCGTCACCCCCTGCATGAGGAGGAATTCCTGGAACTCCGCTTCCGAAGAATGGGCGCGCTTGAGCTCGATGATCTTCGCCTTGATGCGGTTCTTGTCGACGATCACATTGTTCTTTTTCGCTTCCTGCAGGATCAACCGGTCCTCGACGAGCCGCTGCAGAAGGTCCTGTTTCATGGTATCGATCTGCTGTTCCACGCGGTCCTGCGACTGGTCACGGGCCAACTGCACGCGCATAAAGCTGATGAACCCGTCAAGGTCCTTCTGGGTGATGATCTCATTATTGACGACGGCAACGACCTTATCCTGGCCGAGGCATACGCACGGCAATCCCGCGCACAAACAGATCATGGATAACGCTCTGACGGCTATTTTTATCAACATTCGAGCTCCCGCCTTACGATGAAAAATCACTTTTCTTAAAGGTCGCGACCGCCTCTTTCAGAAGCCGGCAATAGAGGTCGAATCCGACCGCGTTGATGAACCCGTGCTGCTCGGAGCCGAGGAGATTCCCCGCCCCCCTGATCTCAAGGTCTTCCATGGCGATCCTGAAGCCCGCGCCGAGATGGCTGTATTCCTCAAGCGCCTGCAGGCGTTTCGAAGCGACCGCGGATATCGACAGCGACCGCGGGACGACGAAATACGCGTACGCCGGCCGGTCGAACCGGCCGACCCTGCCGCGCAGTTGATGCAGATCGGACAATCCGAATGTGTGCGCATTGTTAACGATGATCGTATTGGCATTGGGTATATCGATGCCCGACTCGATGATCATCGTGCACAGGAGGATATCGATCCTGCCCTGCAGGAAATCAGCCATGACCGCTTCAAGCTCGGACGAGGGCATCTGTCCGTGGCCGACGCGCAGGCGCGTCCCCGCAGGGACAAGCCGCTTGATCTTTTCCTGCAAGTTGTCAATATCCTCGATCCGGTTATGCAGAAAAAAGACCTGTCCCCCCCGGTCCAGCTCGCGCATGAGCGCCTGGCGCAGGATATCTTCATCATATTCTACCACGGCCGTCTTGATAGGCAATCTATTTTCCGGCGGGGTGTTGATGACCGACAGGTCCCGCGCGCCCATAAGCGACATGTACAAAGTCCTGGGTATAGGCGTTGCCGTGAGCGTGATGACATCGGTCGTCAGGCGCAGGGTCTTGAGCTTTTCTTTTGCCCGCACGCCGAAACGCTGTTCTTCGTCTATGATGATAAGGCCGAGGTCCTTGAATTGCACGTCTTCCGAAAGCATACGGTGCGTGCCGATGACGATATCGACGCTGCCCCGGGCAATGCGCTCGATAATGGACTTCTGCTGTGCCTGGCTCCTGAACCGAGAGAGCATCTCGACGTTGAGGGGAAAATCCTTCAGGCGGCCGGTGAAATTCTGGAAATGCTGCTCGGCAAGGATCGTCGTCGGCACCAGATACGCCACCTGCCGGCCGTCCATGACCGCCTTGAACGCCGCGCGCATCGCGACCTCAGTCTTGCCGTATCCAACGTCCCCGCATATGAGCCGGTCCATGGGCCGGTCGGTTTCCATATCCTGCCGCACCTGGCCGCAGACCGTTACCTGGTCAGGGGTCTCTTTATACGGGAAGGTCTTTTCAAAATCGCGGTGCCAGCCGGTATCAGGGGAAAATGCGGGACGCTGCGTGCTCATGCGCAGCGCCTGCAGAGACAGCAGGTCCCAGGCGAGCTTTTCAATGCCTTTGCGCGCGCGCTGTTTGATCCTGAGCCATTCCTTGCTTCCGAGCCGGTTGAGCCTGGGCCTGCGCACGTGAAAAGCGATGTACTTCTGCACCAGATGCATGGACTCGACGGGAACGAAAAGCTTTTCCCCGCCTTCATACTCGATGACGAGATGGTCCCGCAGCCGGTCCTGTTTCCTGATCTTCTCGATGCCCTTGAACCTGCCGACGCCGTGATCGTTATGCACCACATAATCGCCGGGATGGATATCGACGAAGTTCTCGAGGGGGAACTGCTCGGAGAAACCGCCGGGGCGCGCCGATGCGGTTTTTTTATACGGAAGGATGATGACCATCCGGTGTTCCCAGAGGCTCGTGCCTTTGGCAGGGTCGAAAGTCCTGATGGAACCGATCGCATTCTCTGAAAATTCGATGCGGATGGGCAGTTCGAAGGTAAAAGCGAAAACGTCGAGGATATTGCCGCGGCGGGCGAAATCGCCTTCATGCAATACGGCGTCCCGGCGCTTATAGCCGAACTCGGCCAGCGCTGCGTTGAGCCGGTCGAAATCAAGCTCGGCGCCGACATAAAGCTTTAATGATCTGAACATACCGGTTACACCAAGCCCCTACGACCTCGCTCGGTATAAGCGACGCGGTAGGGGCGGGGTATGCGGGCAAGAAAGACTATTTGTCTTTTTTGCCGCTCATTGCCAGAACAAGAGGCGAGGCGATATATACGGTCGAATAGATACCGGATATGAACCCGACAAGGAGCGTAAACGCGAAATTACTCAAGACCTCGCCGCCATATATCAGGATCGCGATAACGACAAGCAGCGTAATGCCGGACGTGAGCAATGTCCTGGCCAATGTCTGATTCACGCTCAGATTAATGAGCTCTTTCAAGGTCGCCTTGCGCAATAACCGGGCGTTCTCCCTGACGCGGTCATAGATGACGATCGTATCGTTGATCGAATAACCGGCAATGGTCAAGAACGCCGTGACCGATAACAGGTCGATCTGCCTGCCCGTGAGCGCGAGCGCGCCCATTGCAACAAGCACGTCGTGAAGAAGCGCGACAACGCCGGCGACCGCAAAGTTGAAATGCTTGAACCTGAAACTGACGTACACGAGGATCCCGACAAGCGCCCAGATTAGGGCCGCGACCGCCTTGTCCTTCAGATGCTTGCCTGCAACAGGCCCGACACGCTCGATGCGCAGGATCTGGATATCTTCCTGCGTGAACACCGCCTTGAGTTTTTCGGTAATAGCGATATTCTTATCTTCTGATGTCCGTATCAGCACGACATTCGGGTTCTCCTTGAACTGCTGAATGGACGCGTCGGCAAGGCCGAGTTCCTTGAGCGCCGCGCGGATCTTTTCGACCTCGACCGGATTCTTGAAACTGTATTCCTGAAGCTGGCCGCCGGCAAAATCGATGCCGTAGACCTTTTTGCCCTGGCTGAAGAACGAGAACAATCCTGCGCCGATGACCACGGCCGAGATCGCGTAGAAAATATGCCGTTTGGCGATAAAATCGAATTTTGTCTCGCCGATAAGATTCATCATCGGAAGGGATCTGATCAGATTGAAATGCAGGCACAGCTCGAACAGGACCCGCGTTACGACGATCGCCGTGAACATGCTGGTGATCAAACCGATGGTCAATGTAACCGCAAAGCCCCTGATCGGGCCGGTGCCGAACTGGAACAGAAAGAATGCAGCCAAAAGCGTCGTCAGGTTCGAATCGAAAATGGCGCTGAAGGCCTTTTCATAACCATTGGCGACCGCGGTCCTCAGGTTCCTGCCTGCGGCAAGCTCCTCCCTGATACGCTCGTTGATGAGGACGTTGGCGTCAACAGCCATGCCTAAGGAAAGCACAAGGCCGGCGATGCCGGGCAGGGTCATGGTCGCAGAGATCCCGTGGAACAATAAAGGCAGCATGCCGAGGATCCCGAGCGTCAATAAAGCGTTCAACAGGATCGCCATGACGGAAAAAGTGCCCGCAACCAGGTAATAGGCGATCATTGCGATGAACACGAGCGCACAGCCGATGAGCGATGCCTTAACGCCGCTTTTGATGGAATCGGCGCCGAGCAAAGGCCCGACGGTCCGTTCTTCCTCGACCGTCATGGGAGCGGGAAGCGCGCCGACGCGCAATATGAGCGCAAGGTCCGCTGCCTGGTCAGGATTGAACCGGCCGGTTATCACTGCCTCTCCCGAGGGGATCGCTTCTTTGATATTCGGCGCAGACTGGACTTTGCCGTCGAGCACGATCGCCAGCCGCCTGCCGACGTTCGCCGCGGTGATCTCGGCGAACTTCTTTGCGCCTTCGGCATTGAATCTGATGGAAACGACCGGTTCGCCGAACCCGCTCTGGCTGAAGGTGACCTGCGCGTCGGTCAGGGAATCGCCGGTGAGCACTGCGGCCTGCTCAAGCAGGACCGGCTCGCTGTCCTCTTCGGTATACCTCAATTCATACCCTTCGGGCACCGTGCCCTCAAGGGCCGCTTTCATCTTGTCGTTGTCACGCTCGACGAGCTTGAACTCGAGCAGCGCGGTCCTGCCGATGACCTCGAGCGCCCGCTCCCGGTCGGTGATGCCCGGCAGCTGCACGACGATCTCATCCATGCCCTGCTTCTGGATGGATGTCTCCCTCACGCCGAACTGGTCGATGCGGTTGCGGATGACCTCGATGGCCCGGTCCGCCGCGTCTTCCCGGGCTTTTTCGCTGATCTTGGAGGTATCCACTTTCAAAAGCAGATGCATGCCGCCCTGAAGGTCGAGCCCCAGGTTGATGCGTTTATCGAGCGGGAACGCGAACCACGCGCACGCGCAGCAGATGCCCAGGATGAGCGCTATCCTGAATTGAAGTTTTTTGTCCATGCTTACTTTCCTTCGCTGGTAGCGGGTTTTGTTTTCACGTGCGCGACAGCGGCCTTATCGACCTCGATCTTGGCGTTGTCGTCGACCCTGATGATCACCGTCGTATCCTTGACATTGACGATCGTCCCGTGTATGCCGGAAGACGTCACGACTTCGTCGTTCTTCGCCAGCTTCGACAGAAGCGCTTTATGCTCCTTCTCGCGCTGTTTCTGCGGCCTTATGATCAGAAAATAAAAGATCCCGAAAATAAAGATAAACGGAACGAACTGCATGATGGGGCTGACCTGCGTCTGTGGGGGCATTATCAGGCTCCTTGAGCTGTCTGGGACTTCGCTTTTTTCACGATCGCGGCGACGGCGGCGGTCGGCTTCGCGCCCTTCGAGACCCAATGATCATACCGGTCTATCCTGACCTTCGATTGTTTGGAAACGGGATTGTGGAAACCGATCTCTTCGATGAACCTGCCGTCCCGTGTCGTCCTCTCGTCAAAGACCGTGATGCGCCAATGCGGTTTCTTGATCGGGTTCTTGCCGATCCTTCTTAATCGTATCCTGACTGCCATGCCGTACTCCTTCCTTATTGTTGGATTATTGAAGGGCCTCTACCAGTGCCCTTGCCTTGTTCTGCGTTTCGACATATTCCTTCGCGGGTACCGAATCCGCGACGATACCGGCTCCCGCCTGTATATACGCGGTGCCGCCGACGACCGCCATGGTGCGCAGGGTGATGCACGTATCGAGATTGCCGGAAAAACTCACGTATCCGACACAGCCGGCATAGGTGGACCGCCGCGTGTTCTCAAGCTCGTCGATGATCTCCATGGCGCGCACCTTGGGGCTGCCGGAGACCGTGCCTGCGGGAAAACACGCGCGCAGGACGTCGTACACGTCGTATTTCGCATCGAGCGTCCCGTTCACTTCGCTCACCAGATGCATGACGTGCGAGTAACGCTCGACCGACATGAAACTCGCCACCTTGACCGATCCGGGCCTGGCGACCCTGCCGATATCGTTCCTGCCCAGGTCCACAAGCATGAGATGCTCTGCTTTCTCCTTCGGATCGTTCAACAACTCTTTTTCCAGGGCCGCGTCCTCGGCGTCCGTCCTGCCGCGCCTGCGGGTCCCGGCGATCGGGCGCGCCTGCACAAGGCCGTTCTCGCACCTGACCAGAAGCTCAGGCGACGCGCCGATAAGCGTCACACGGTCAAGGCGCAGATAAAACATATAAGGAGACGGATTGAGACCCCGCAGAGAACGATACATATCGAACGGCTCGCGCGTGATCTTTGCCTTGAACCGCTGGGACAGGACGACCTGGATGATATCCCCTGCTTTTATGTACTCTTTGGCTTTATTCACTATACCACAAAACCGGGATTTTTCAAAATTAGAACTTACGGACGCTTTGCCCCCTGCGCCGGCTGCCCTGCCCGCATCAAGCTCAGCGGCGCGTACGGGCCTGCGGAAATCCTTATCGATCTCCTCGATCTGCTTCAACGCCTGGCGGTAACGGCGCGATTTCGCAGCGGCAGACAACGGCCTCCGGTCCGCGGGCAGGATCACGTTCACGATGATCTTGAGCGTATGGTTGATATGATCGAACAGCAGGATCTTGTCGGTCAATATCAGGAACGTATCGGGGATATTAAGCTCGTCAGGGTTCCTGTCCGGGATATTCTCGATGAACCTGACATAATCATAGCCGATATACCCGACAAACCCGCCGTAGAACCGCGGCAGGCCCTTTATCTTCGCCGGCTTGAACCCCTGCATGATCTTCTTGATCTCATCAAGGGGGTCTTTTTCGGCAATATACCGGCGCACGGTCCCGCGGTCCCTCGTCTCGATATGCCTTCCCTTGCTCGACAGTACAAAACACGGTTTGCTTCCCAGGAACGAATACCGCGCGATCTTTTCCTGCCCTTCAACCGATTCAAGCAGAAATGAATATTTATCCTTGGACAGCTTCAGGAAACACGATACCGGCGTATCGAGATCGGCATTGATCTCTTTATACACCGGGATCACATTCGCCCGGCGGCTCAATGAGAGGAATTCTTTTTGCGAAATATTGTACATAAAACCGCGCCTTATATGATCCTGCGGTAAAAACAGCTCCGGTTGCCCGTGTGGCATGCGACGCCGACCTGCCTGACCTTGATCAAAAGCGCATCCTGGTCGCAATCATAAGCGATCGACTTGACGAACTGAAAATGTCCCGAGGTCATTCCCTTGACCCAGTATTCCTTGCGGGACCGCGACCAGAAACATGTTTTCTTGCCCTTGAGCGTGCGGCGGACCGACTCAAGGTTCATATACGCGATCATGAGCACCTCGTTGCTGCGGTAATCCTGGATGATCGCCGGGATCAGGCCTTTGTCGTCGAATTTCAGCGTTCTGATATCGAAATCTGATCTTTTTTTCACTTCCTGCTCCTCTTGTCATTGTCTGTGCGCACGGGAATACCGTTCTTTTTCAAATAATGTTTGAGCCGGCAAATGTCAAGCTGGCGGTAATGGAACAGCGATGCCGCAAGGCACGCGTCTGCGCGGGCCCGGAGAAAACAATCCCGGAAATGCTCCTGTGCCCCTGCTCCTCCGGATGCGATCACCGGGACCGTCACCGCATCGCAGACCGCTTTTGTCAGCGCAATATCATACCCGTCTTTCGTGCCGTCGCGGTCCATGCTTGTCAGCAATATTTCGCCTGCGCCCAGGCGCGCTGCCCGGACAGCCCAGGATACCGCCTCAAAACTCGTCCGGGTCCTGCCGCCGCGAGTATAAACGGACCAGCCTTGAGCGCCGGCCGATATGCATTTTTTCGCGTCGATCGCCACGACGATGCACTGGCTGCCGAATTTGGCAGCAGCACGGGCGATCAGGCCGGGATCCTGCACTGCCGAGGTATTGAGAGAGACCTTGTCGGCGCCGGCGTTTAACAGATCCCGTATATCCCTGACGGCCGAAATGCCGCCGCCGACGGTGAACGGCATGAAGATGTTCTTGGCGATCTTTTCGACAAGCCTGGCGAGGGTCTTTCGCTTTTCATAGCTCGCCGTGATATCGAGGAACACGAGCTCATCGGCTGCCTGGCGGTCATATTCCCGGGCCGCGGCGACCGGGTCTCCGGCGTCGCGAAGGCCGAGGAACTTAACGCCTTTGACCACCCTGCCGTCCTTGATATCAAGGCACGGGATGATCCTCTTGGTAAGCATACCCCGCCTTATTGCTTGTTCAGGAACGGCTCAAGCTGAGCCCAGGTCTTCTTGCCGACTTTTCCGTCGACCGTAAGGCCGTTGGCTTTCTGGAAATCCCTGATCGCCGAACGGGTCTGTTTGCCGAGTTTCCCGTCGATCTCGATCGTATAGCCCGCATTGCACAGCGCAGTCTGTATCTGTGTCGCGGACGGGACCGCCGAGCTTTCCGTAACTTTGCTCTCCTGGCGGGAGATCGCGTATCGCTCTTCGGTGGTCCTGCTCAATGCCTTGCGAAGGCTGTCGATCTCGGCGTCTTTCTGCTGCACCTGGCCCTGAAGATCGGAGACCTGGCTTTTCAGCGCCGCTGTTTCCGGATTCTCTTTTTTTCGCAGCGTCGCACAACCTGCAAGCGAAACCGCCGCGCACCCGACCACGAGCAACCGACCCACGGATATCAACTTCATACGCCCTCCTTCCGGTTTGTTTTTAAAATGTTCAACGCCTCTTTCAGCATAAACCGCTCCTCATACAGCGCCTTGCCGATGATCGCGCCGGTCAATCCCTTGGGCTCCAGACCGGAGAGCGCGATCACATCGTCGAGGCTTGCGACCCCGCCCGACGCTATGACCGAAATCCCCGAGCCCGACAACAACTCCTCCAGAGCCCTGATATTGGGGCCGCGCAGTGTGCCATCTTTCGAGGTATCGGTGTAAATAGCTTCTGTAAAACCCATGGCTTTGAGCTCGATGCCGAAATCCACCGCTTTTTTCCCCGCGCTCGACTGTTCCTGCCATCCTTTGGTCATGACGATGCCGTTCCGCGCATCGATGCTGACGATCACCCGTGACCCGAATTCATCGCGCGCGCCGCGCAAAAAATCCCTGTCCTCGACCGCTTTGGTCCCGAGCACGGCCCGGGAAACGCCCAGCGCCAGGACCTGCCGGATACTTTCTGCCGTGCGCAGGCCGCCGCCGAATTCGATCGGGATATCGACCGCCTGCACGACCTTTTTCAGCCCGGCCAGGTTCTTCGGTTCGCCCGTGAACGCGCCGTCAAGATCCACGACGTGTATGAGCGATGCTCCCTGTTTTTTCCAATGGCGCGCCACGACCTGCGGATTGCGGGAATACACCTTTTCGTCGTCCCTGCCCTGGTACAGCCGCACGACATTGCCGTCTTTCAGGTCTATAGCGGGAATAAGCTGTATCATAGTTTCACAAAATTTTCGATCATCGCAAGGCCGGTTGACTGGCTTTTTTCCGGATGGAACTGCATAGCGTACACATTTTCCTTCCAGACGACTGACGCGAACGGCCGGCCGTAATCGGTCGCAGCCGCAACGCATCGCGCATCGGCAGGCCGCGCATAATACGAGTGGCAGAAATACACCGACGCCTGGTCCGGGATGCGCCTGAACAGCGGACAGCCGCGGCCGCGCAGGATGAGTTGATTCCATCCCATATGCGGGACTTTGAGGCGCGGTGTTGCCGTGAACCTGGCAACGGATCCTTTGAGGATGCCGAGGCCCTTGACCGCAGGGCTTTCCCTGCTCGATTCGAACAAAAGATGCATGCCCAGGCAGATGCCGAGGAATATCCTGCCGCAGGCGATATGCTCTTTGACCGCATCCGCCAGCTTGCGCCTGCGCAGTTCTTTCATCGCATCCCCGAACGCGCCCACGCCCGGCAGCACCACCTTATCCGCTTTGCGAATATCGAGCGGGTCGTTGGTAACCCTGACCCGGCCGCCTTTTGATTCCAAAGCTTTCCTGACGCTGTGGATATTTCCCATCCCGTAATCGATGATCGTAATAGCAGCCATATGTAAGGGCTAAAAACGGGGTCAGAATTATTTATTAATGGGGTCGGAATTATTTATTTACTCTTAACCATGGCGATCGGGAAATAAATAATTCCGACCCCATTAAGCCTTAAATAATTCTGACCCCGTTTTTAGCCTTTCAATCGATGACGCCTTTGGTCGACGGAACGCCTTTTCTTCTCGGATCGATCTGCGTCGCCTGGTCGAGCGCGAGCCCTAAAGCCTTGAACACCGGCTCCAGGACGGCGTGGATATCGCGGTTCGGATATTCGATCCGGATGTTCAGATTCATGCCGAGATGCTTTGCCAATCCGTCGAAAAAATGCTCCGCGTATCCGAATCGATACCCTTCGGACGGAATGAATTTCGACGCGGCCATACTCGTTTTCATATCGAAGAAACCCCGGCCGTTAATATCAAGGACCGCTTTGCCCACGACTTCTTCCATGGGCACGCCCGCATAGCCGAAACGCCTGATGCCTTTTTTATCTCCGAGGGCATGCTTGAACGCCTGGCCGAGCACAATGCCGATATCTTCGTTGGTGTGATGGATATCCACTTTCAGATCGCCTCTGGCGCTGATCTCCAGGTCGAAAAATCCCCAGAAGGCGAACAATTCCAGCATATGATCGAGGAACCCTATGCCCGTATCGATCTTGTTCTTCCCCGATCCGTCGATATTAAGCTTTACGGTGATATCGGTTTCCCGTGTCCTGCGCCTGACCGTTGCCTTCCTGTTCTTCATCGTTGTCTCCGATCATTCGAACCGCACTTTTACGGACTGTAAATGTTCGCTCAACCCCTCGATACCCGCCACTTTCTCAAGCGGCCCCCTGATATTCTCAAGCGCTTTTTTCGAATAGCTGATCACGTGGTTGGTCTTGATAAAATCGCAGACCGACAGGCCCGAGAAGAACCGCGCCGTGCCGTTGGTGGGCAGGACATGGCTCGGGCCCGCGACATAATCGCCGACCGCGGTCGGGCTGTACGGCCCGAGGAATATCGCGCCGGCGTTCTTGATGAGCTTGACGATGCGCTGGGGGTTCTGCACGAGGATCTCGAGATGCTCGGGCGCCACGCGGTTGCTGATCTCCGCGGCCTGCTCGAGGTTCTTGGTCAGGATGATGTATCCTTCGACGTTCGGAAGCTGCGCCCTGACGTTCTTTGCCAGTTCCCTTGAATTCGTGATGAGGATCGCCAGGCCGTGCGCATGCTCCGCCTGCGCTTTGAGGTCCGCAAGTATGAACTTGGGATCGGAAAAACGGTTGGCGATGATCACCAGTTCCGTCGGCCCCGCGATCATGTCGATATCGACGTACCCGAAGACCTGGCGCTTTGCCTCGCTCACATAGATATTGCCCGGCCCGACGATCTTATCGACCCGCGGGATGGTCCTGGTGCCGAACGCAAGCGCGGCGATCCCCTGCGCGCCGCCGGCGCGGTATATCTCATCGACCTTGAGCAGGTCAGCCACGACAAGGATATGCGGGTTGATGAAGCCGCTGCGATCAGGCGGGCTGATGAGCACGATCTTTTTCACGCCCGCGATCTTCGCCGGCAAGACCGACATATAGACCGTCGATACCAGGGGCGCAGTCCCGGCGGGGATATATACCCCGACCCGGTCGATGGGCGAATATATTTCCCCGAGCGCCATGCCGTCGGCGTCGCGCATCTTCCAGGACTTCCTGATGGTCTTGCGGTAGAACCGGTTGATGTTCTCGATGACGATCTTGAGGCTCGATACGAAATGCGGGGTAATATTCTGGTATGCGCCGCTGATCTCCCGTTCGGTCACGCGCAGCTGTTTGGCGGTCAGCTTGACATGATCGAATTTGCGCGTGTATTTCAGCAGTGCATCGTCACCGAGCAGCCGCACGTCATCGACGATCTGCCTGACCTTATCCTCCACCCTGCGCGATTTGACAAACCCGCGGTTGTATATCTTCTCAAGCTGATTGGCCGAATTGGACCTGATGATCTTCATAAGAATACCTCTGCTACGCGATCACGTTTTTCAGTATCGCCTGTATCTTTTCAAACGCCGCTTCGATCCTGTCGGGCTGTGTACCGCCTGCCTGGGCAAAATCCTTCCTTCCGCCGCCGGACCCGCCGATCTCGGGCGCAACCTGCTTGATCATCGCCTGGGAATCGATCGACGGGATGTTCGTCGCGATAATAAGATTCGCCCTGCCCTCGCCGCCTGACCCCAGGGCAATGACGACCCGTTGTTCCTTCTGCTTTATCAGATCGGCGGCCTTGCGCAAAATATCCATATCGGCGCCCTGCAGCCGCTCCATGATGACCTTCACGCCTTTGATATCAGCCGCCCGGGCGATCAACCGGTCGATATCGGCCGCCACGGACTGCAGCCGCTGGCTCGCCAGCTGCTTTTCCATGTCTTTGATGGTCTTGAGCCGCTTCTCGAGTTCGGAAACAGCCTTGTCAACAGGAGCGCGCAAGGCCTGCGCCACGGCGCTCATTGCTTCCTGTTCCTCTTTCATGAGCCGATATGCGGTGCTGCCCGTTGCTGCCTCTATCCTGCGCACCCCGCTGGCAACCGAACTCTCGTGCAAAATTTTGAACAGCCCGATGAACCCGGTCTGGTCAAGATGCGTTCCGCCGCAGAACTCTTTCGAAACGCCTTCGACGGAAACGACGCGCACCGTATCTTCGTATTTTTCAGCGAAGAACGCGAGCGCCCCTTGTTTACGCGCCTCCTCCAGCGACATCTCTCTTTTGGAAACCTGAAGGTTCCCGATCACCAATCCGTTGACGATCTCTTCGATCCGGTCCAGTTCCGGCTGGCTGACCTGCTTGAAATGCGTGAAATCGAACCGCAGTCGGTCGACGCCGACCCACGATCCCTGCTGCTGCACATGGTCGCCGAGGACTTTGCGCAGGGCCGCCTGAAGCAGATGCGTTGCGGTATGATTGCGCGCGATCGAAAGCCTGCGTTGGACATCGACCTGTACTTGAGCCGGATCGCCGCTGTTGATCGTCCCTTCTTTGACTGTGCCGACGTGCAAAAAAACTTTCTCGAATTTCCGGGTATCCGCCACTTCGAACACGCCGGTCGCGGTCCTGATGAACCCCGTATCTCCGACCTGGCCGCCTGATTCCGCATAGAACACAGACGAATCAAGAATGAGCTTGGCTTCTTCTCCGGTCTGTATCCGGTCTGTTTCCTGCCCGTCCCTGAGTATCTTGATGATCTTTGCATCACCCGACACAGTTTCATATCCGGTAAAGACGGTCGCGGCAACATCCTTCAGGTGCGCTTCCTTCAGGTTGAACACGTCGCCCTGCATTGCGCTCTGCGCCTTGGACCGCTCTTTCTGCTGACCGAGCTCCTGATCATAAGCTTTTTGTGAAAACATTATCTTCTTCGTATTCAACCAACTAGCTGTCAAATCAACAGGTATCCCATGAGTATCATATAATTGAAAAGCAATTTTACCTGCTAAATCAGGATTTTGATTACGTTCAAATCCAGCAAATTTATCTTTGAGCAACTGAGTGCTAGTTTTTAAGGTCGCAATGAAGCTTTTCTCTTCAGCTAAAATAACGTCTGCAATATTTTCTTGCCTACGCACTAAATCAGGATATGGCACTTTCATTACTTGCGCAACAATAGGAACTAATTTATTCAAAAATGGTTCTTGCTGTGTTTTCCAGAGGCTAAAAATACATTTACGTATTAATTTTCTGATAACGTAACCACGGCCCTCGTTAGATGGTAAAACACCATCATATATAGAAAAAGTTACGGCTCGCATATGATCCGCAATCGAATATATAACTGTATTGCTATAGAATGGTTTCCTTGCATCTACATCTTCAAGCTTAAGAACATATTCTTCAGATATCTGTCTGATCTCCTTGATTATGGGCTGGAACAGGTCTGTCTCGAAGTTGTTCGTGACGCCCTGCATGACCGCGGTGATGCGTTCAAGGCCCATGCCCGTATCGATATTTTTCTGGGGCAGGGGCTCGAGCACGCCGCCGTCCTTGCGGTTGAACTGCGTGAACACCAGGTTCCATATCTCGATGAACCTGCCGCACGAGCATGCAGGCGAGCAGTCCGGTTTCTTACATCCGACCGACGGCCCGAGGTCTATGAATATCTCCGAGCAAGGGCCGCACGGGCCGTTGGGGCCGTTCTCCTTCGCGTCGGCAGGCCAGAAATTCTCGTGATCCCCGAGCCGGACGATCTTCGCCGCGGGGAATTTAACGTCATTCTTCCAGATATCGTACGCCTCATCGTCGTCCTTATACACCGAGACCCATAACCGCTCGGGAGCGATCGCAAGCTCCTGGGTCAGGAATTCCCATGCCCAGGCGATCGCCTCCTTCTTGAAATAATCCCCGAACGAGAAATTCCCGAGCATTTCGAAGAACGTGTGATGGCAGTCGGTCTTGCCGACTTTATCAAGGTCGTCGGTGCGCAGGCAGCGCTGAGAGCTCGCGGCGCGGGTAAAATCGGTGATCATTCCGAGGAACTGCTTCTTGAACTGGTTCATGCCCGCGGGAGTGAACAGGACCGTCGGGTCGTCCTTGGGCACCAGGGAGTCGCTTTCGGCTACTTTATGGCCTTTTGATCTGAAGAACTGCAGATATTTTTCGCGCAGTATGTCAGCTTTCATCTTTCAGTATTTGATTGAGATTATCGGCGATCGCGTCCGAAGAGAACCCTCTGCGGAAAAGGAACGCGTACAACCGTTGTTTCGTTTTCCGGATATCAAGTCCCTTGAGGGACCGGAGTTTGCGGCTGATCAGGCTGCGCACGACCTCATCTTCGTTATACCCTTCTCTGACAGCCTCGACCGATCCCTCGATGAGCGCCGGCTTGATGCCTTTCTGCCGCAGTTCGTTCTTTATCCTGCGTATCCCGATCGAACGCTTGAGCCTGCTGTCAAGCCACGCCCGGCTGAACAGGCTGTCGTCTATGAACTTCTTTTCCTTCAGGAACCTCATCGTCGAATCGATGACGGCCGGAGGAAATTTCTTTTGCTTCATGCGGCCGCACAATTCCTGTTCGGAACGAAGCCTGAATTTAAGCAGCAAAAAGGCGTACTCCCGCGCTTTTTCTTCAAGCCCGGCGCTACTTTGCTTTTTCACTCTTCTCTTTGAGGATGACATAGCCCCGGGATACGCCGACCAATACGTCCCCGCGAAGGTTCCGCGTGGCCTTGCGATACGCAGCCATACCGGTAACGGGGATCCTGTTGATCTCCTGGATCACATCGCCGGGAGTGATGCCTGCGGCATCGGCAGGGCTGTCCGGCTCAACTGCAACAACGACAAGCCCGTTCTTATCTTCCCTGACCGTCATGCCGCGCCAGCTGTCAGCCGCTCCGGCCGATTCCACAGCGGCCTGCTCGGCAGGCTCTGCGGAGCGCGTGCCGATCTCCACGGTAACAAGCTCGGTTTTTTTATCGCGGAACACTTCGATCGGAACTTTCCTGCCCACCTCGCTGCGGCCGACCATCTGCAAAAGAGATCTGACATCTTTGACCGGTTCGTTGCCGAACTTCAATATGATATCCCCGTCCTTGAGGCCGCCTTTCTGGCCGGGAGAACCTTCAAGCACTTTGGCGATCAATACGCCTTTTTTATCCGCAAGGCCGAAATATCGCGCCAGGTCGTCGTTCAACTCCTGGATGCTCACGCCCAGCCACCCGTATTCGATCTTCTGCCCTTCGATAAGCCTTGATATGATGCGCTTGGCGCTGTTGACCGGGATGGCAAAACCGATGCCCTGGTTGCCGCCGGTTGTGGAAAAGATCGCTACATTGATGCCGACTACATTGCCTTTGAGATCGACGAGCGGACCGCCGGAATTCCCGGGATTGATCGCCGCATCGGTCTGGATCAGATCGTTATAATCCCGGTCTGCCGCAAGAGCAGTGCCGAGCGTGCGGTGAAGCGCGCTTACCACCCCGACCGTAACCGTCGGCTCCGGATTCTGCATGGCGAATCCGAACGGGTTTCCGATGGCCATGACCCACTGGCCGATCTTCAGGCTGTCGGAATCGCCCAGCCGCGCCACCGGAAGGTTATCCGCGGCTATCTTGATGACCGCCAGGTCAGCGCGCGGATCAGCGCCCTTGACCTCTCCGGGAAACTGCCTGCCGTCAGGCAGGATCACGGTGAGCTTATCCGCTCCTTCAACCACATGCTGATTGGTAAGGATATACCCCTGCGCGTCGATGATGACGCCGGAGCCGAGCCCGTTCCTGCGGAATTCGCGTTCAGGCGCGGAGCCGAAATATTGATCGAAGAACCTGCGCAGCATATCGTCGTCAGCGCCCGGGCCGTAGTAATAATACCTGCGCGCCGCCGGTATCCTGGTCACATGTTCCGCAGATATGGATACCACCGCCTTGCCGGTCGTTTGGGCAACCGACACGGTCGCCTGGTCCAGAGCAGCCAACGGCGCCTGATCATCCTGAGCCGCGACAGCCGATGCCGAAAACGCCAGAACGACGGCTAATCCGACAATCCCGGCGATTATTCTTGTTGTCTTCATATGTCCACCCCGCATTTACATCCCTGCGACGATCTTTTTCCTGATCTCTTTTTCTATATCGTCGGACAGTTTCTGGTTTTCCCGCAGCGCGTTGATCGCTGCCTCCCTGCCCTGGCCGATCTTTTCGTTGTTATACGACATCCACGTGCCTGATTTCTGGATCACCTCGAGGTTCACGCCTGCGTCGATGATGCTTCCTGCCTTATTGATGCCCTGGTCATGAAGGATATCGAACTCAGCCTCGCGGAACGGCGGCGCGACCTTGTTCTTGACGACCCTGACCCTCACATGGCCGCCGACAACCGCGTCCGCGACCTTGATGGATGCTATTCTGCGCACGTCAAGCCGCACCGAGGAATAGAATTTGAGCGCGCGGCCGCCGGGAGTCGTCTCGGGATTGCCGAACATGACGCCGATCTTTTCGCGCAGCTGGTTGATGAATATGACGCACGCGCGCGATTTTGAGATCGCGGCGGTCAGTTTCCTCAGCGCCTGGGACATAAGCCGCGCCTGAAGGCCCACATGCGAGTCGCCCATCTCTCCTTCGATCTCGGCGCGCGGGGTCAGGGCCGCAACGGAATCGATCACGATAAGGTCAACGGCATTGGACCGGACAAGGGTCTCGGCGATCTCAAGCGCCTGTTCGCCCGTATCCGGCTGGGAAATAAGCAGTTCGTCGAGGTTGAGCCCGATCTTTTTGGCATAGGTCGCGTCAAACGCGTGCTCCGCATCGATGAACGCGGCGACCCCGCCTTTCTTCTGCATTTCCCTGATCGCCGTCAGCGTCAAAGTCGTTTTTCCGGATGCCTCGGGCCCGAATATCTCAACAACCCTGCCGCGCGGCAGTCCGCCCGTGCCTAACGCGTAGTCAAGGGTCAGCGATCCTGTCGGGATCACTTCCACATCGACTTTTACCTTCTGGCCAAGCTTCATGATCGAGCCCTTGCCGAACTGCTTCTCTATATGGGACAGGGCAAGATCAAGCGCTTTCTGGCGTTCGGAACTGTCCTTCGCCGTATCTTTTGTCACGTCTCTGGCCTGGACTTCTTTCTGCGCTTCTTTATGCGATTCCTTCTTTTCGAGTGCCATAAAAGCCTCCGTAAATAGAGTTAAAAAGCATTGGAAATTAGAGAATTATTATATAGTACCCGCATGGACGTGTCAACCGAATTGTCCTGCCTGATCATGATCCTCCTTTCTCAGGCCCATGCCGCCCTACTATAATAGACACATCGTTGACGGATATCTCACTCTTTTATTTTCTGCCGGGCCGGTCCGGAACCCATATGGGGTTGACACGGCCTGGTAAATATGCTATATATTAATATCTATGGAAGAACTCACCTCGATCAAGCAGGAGCTCGAACGCACCAAATCAGAGCTCGCCATCCTCTACGAAATCTCCAATGCAATGCGCACCACTCTCAAGCTGGATGAGATCCTCTATATCATCCTGACCGGGGTGACGGCGCATATCGGCCTTGGATTCAACCGGGCGGTTTTGTTCCTTTTTAATGAAAAAGAGGGCCTTGTCGAAGGCAAGATGGCCATCGGCCCGGAAACAGGCGAAGACGCCAACCGGGTATGGAAGTATGTGGAACAGGAAAAGATGGACATGGAGGACCTGATAAACGCCTACAAAGTATCGGGCCACATCCAGCAGTCAGCGTTCAACCGGCAGGTCCAGCGGTTCAGGATCCCCATGCAGGAGCAGAAGGACAACCTATTCTCTATCGTGGTGCTCGAAGGCATGCCCCTGCATCTGACCAAGGAAACGATCAGCCATTACAGTAACGACGCGGTCATCAAAATGCTTAAGTCCGAGGAACTCGTCATCGTGCCGCTGAAAGCCAAAGACAAAGTCAACGGGATCATCCTCGCGGATAACTTTATCACGAAAAAACCGATCACCAAGGACGACCTGCGCATGCTCATCATGTTATCGAACCAGGCAGGCCTTGCGATCGAAAATTCCCAGCTCTACGAAAAAACCGTCATCAGCACGCATCAGGATTCGTTGACGGAACTATGGAACCACGGATATTTTCAGCATTTGCTTGCGGTCGAGCTTGAAAGAGCAAAAGCGACATCCAATCCTTTGAGCCTGGTCATGCTCGATATCGATGATTTCAAGGTCTATAACGATACGCTCGGCCATCAGGAAGGAGATAAGATCCTCAAGGACATGGCGTCAATGCTCAAGAACCATTCGCGCAAGATGGATTTCGTTTGCCGCTACGGCGGGGAAGAATTCGCGATCATACTGCCCTATACGGATAAAAAAGAAGCGTATATGATTGCCGAGCGCATGCGGGAGAATATCGCCAAAACGCCCTTCCTGAACCAGGAAGTCCTGCCCAATAAAGTGCTGACGGTCAGCATCGGCGTTTCGACCTTCCCTGAAAACGCAGGCACGGCGGCCGAGCTTATCGCATACTCCGACAAAGCCCTGTACGAAGCGAAGAAAAAAGGCAAGAACGCCACCTGCGATTAAGAAACGGGGCTTAAAAAACGGGGTCAGAATTATTTATTCCCCATCTTCCATATGAGAGGGAATAAATAATTCTGACCCCGTTTTTAGCCCTTTATTTTTTGCTACGCGGTAACTGCTTCTGATTCTGCGCTCGCCGGAACGCTCGACTCCTGCCCTGCCTTCTTCTCTCCGAACTTCACCGATACGATCTTCGAAACGCCTGATTCCTGCATGGTGATGCCGTACATGATGTCGGCGTTGGCAATGGTCTTCTTGTTATGAGTGATGACGATGAACTGCGATGTCTGGCTGAACTCCTGCAGTATCCTGCCGAACCGGTCGACGTTGGCTTCGTCGAGCGCGGCGTCGATCTCATCAAGAATGCAGAACGGCGACGGTTTCACCTTGAAGATCGCGAATATAAGCGCGATCGCAGCCATTGACTTCTCCCCGCCTGACAACAACAGAACGTTCTGCAGTTTCTTGCCCGGAGGCCGGCAGATGATCTCGATGCCGGATTCCAGCGGATCCTGCTCGTCGATTAGATATACCTGGGCGTCGCCGCCGTTGAACAGGACCCTGAAATAGTTCTTGAACTCCTCGCGCACGCGCTCGAAGGTCTCAAGGAACATCTTTCTGGTCGTGCGGTTGATCTTCTGTATCGCATCCTGCAGCGACGCTTTGGCATTGACAAGATCCGCCTGCTGCTGGGTCAAAAAGTCATAGCGCTTCTTTAACTCATCATATTCTTCGATAGCGACAAGATTGACCGCGCCGTACGAGCTTAATTTATCCTTGAGCTTCGCGACCTCTTCGTTGAGCATATTTTCGTCGATCCCGTCAAGGAGCACGGCCGGTTCAGCCGGCGGTTCTGCGGCCGGGGCGGTTTCCGCAGAAAGCTGATCAGCCGCTTGTTGAGCAGGCTCCTGTTCCGGCACGGCCTCCTGTTTCTGCTCGCCCGCGATCAAAGCGGCGGTCTCCTGCGTATCCAGATCGATCTTATACGACTGCAAAAGCTTTTGCCTGATGCTCTGGTATTTGAATTCGAGGTCCTTTGCGTCCATCTGCACTTCGTAGAGCTTTTCCTTCACCGCATCCGACTCTTTACGCTGCGCCGCGATATCCTCTTCGATCTGCGCGATCCCTGCCGCGACCGCCTGAGACTGCGCCTGCGCGTCGATAAGCGACGATTTCAAGGCCTCCATATCGGCCCCGGTCTGCCTGATCTTCTTATGCAGATCCTCTATCTCAAGGGTAAAGGCGTCCTGCTTAGCCGACATTTCCTGGGACCGCGCTGCCATCTGCGCGATCTCCGCTTCATCCTGAATGCACGTCTGTTCAAGCGCCTTCAGGCTGCCTTCGTCAGCGCTGCGCCGCTTGACCAGATTCTCCAGCTCGGTCTTCACCTGCGCGATAACGACAAGCACCTCTTCCTTGATCCGGTTGTTCAGGTTGATATGTTCCTGAGCTTCGTGGATGGATGTTTCCCATGCCGTATGCTCTTTTTCGAGATTATCAATGTCCGCGCGCAGCCTGGCGAGCGTCTGCTCGAGCGCAGCCATTTCCTGGCCGGCATCGCCTAATTCCATAACAATGATCTGCGCCTCTTCGCTGATCTTATCGAACTGCTCCTTGACACTCTGCTGGACCGTCTTCTTGCTGGAAAGCGCGACTTCCTTATCCTGGACCTGCCTGACAAAATCCGCGACCATGCCGCTCAATTCCTGGATCCTGGCTTCTTTACCAAGCTTCTCGTTTTTGAGCACCGCGATCCGCCCTTCGGCAGCGCGGATGTTCTCCATGACCTTCTGCGCGTCGAGATCGATCGGCTTTGCCTCTCCGGCGATGCGGTAACCCTGCAAAGGCTGTGCCGGATATCCCTGCGCTGACTGCTCCTGCGACGGCCCGGCCTGCGCGTCCCCGGTATCCCTGACCTTGACCACAAGGCCGGTAATGCGCTCGCTCGGCGCTTTATCAAGGTAAATGGTCGCGTTCATGGACTCGCTGATATCGTCATACTGGCTCTTCAGCCGCTCAAGGAACTCCCGCTGGGATTCAAGCGCATGGCGCTGGCGCTCCATATTCTCCAGGTCCTGATTGATCCCGAGCAGCGATGCATTCTCCGCGTCGAGTTCGGCCTTCATGGCAGCCAGCCTGTTGCCAAGGTCCGCGTATTCGGTCTCCAGCTGGGAAACCTCTCCGTATATCTGGGCAAGCGATGACTCAAACTGATTTCTTTCTTCCGATATCTTGGCCCGTTCAAGCTCCAGACGCTTTTTCCGGGCAAGCAGCACCTGCTCTTTTGAAGTGAGGCCCGACAATTCGTTCTTCGCCTGCGACACCCGCACCGCCAGGTCCATAATGTTCTTTTTTGCCATCGCGATGCTGTCCGCCGCTGTTTTAATGGCCGCCACGACCGCGCTCAACTGTTCTTCGTTACCGTGCAAAGCGGCCGTCTTATCCTCGATGCTCCTGGCAATGACCAGGAATTCCTGCCGCAGCCTGCTCAATTTTTCCGTATCCTGGATCAGGCGCTCTTTGGTCTGCGTGATCTGCGATCCGAGATACTGCTTTGACGAATCGAGCTCTTTTATGCGCTCCGTGTTGAACTCGATATGTTGATTGTCATGGGCGATCGTATTCTCGAGGTTGACCAGGTCGTTCTTGACCATGGATATCTTCTCTTCATACCCCTTCAGCTCTTCGCTGCGCAAAGAAAGCTTCAGTTCCGCTTCCTGGATCCGGCACGTAATGGCCTGTTCCTGAGCCTTCAACCCTTCTATCTGCGCAAGGAACGCCGCCTTCTCTTTGGCGAGGTTGTTCTTCTGCACCGCAGCAAGGAACAATTCTTTTTTCTTGAGCTCCTCGAACGCCGCCTGATACCGGCGCGCCTTGTTGGCCTGTCGTTCCAGGTAACCGATGGAGCGCTTCACCTCGGCGATGATATCATTGACCCGCAAAAGGTTCTGCTCGGTTTCTTCGAGCCGGCGCAGCGCCTCGCGTTTTTGCGACTTATATTTGGTGATGCCGCTTGCCTCGTCGAATACCATGCGGCGTTCTTCCGGTTTCGAGCTTAACACAAGGTCGATCTTGCCCTGCGCGATGATCGAATAGCTTTCCGCGCCGACGCCCGTGCCCATCAAAAGATCAAGGATATCCTTCAACCTGACCTGCGAGCGGTTGAGCAGATATTCGCTGTCGCCGGACCGGAAGATCCTTCTGGTGATCATGACCTCGTCGTGGTCGTATGAGAAGAACCGCGCCTTGTTATCAAAGGTAAGGCTCACCTCAGCCATGCCCAGCGCCTGCTTGGTGTCGGTGCCGTTGAAGATAACGTCCTCCATCTGCGTTCCGCGCAGGGATTTGATCGATTGCTCGCCGAGCACCCAGCGGATAGAGTCGAAGATATTGCTGTTATGAACGATGATATCCTGCGCGACGAAATTATGGTTCACCGGTATGGAAAGGTCATACACCCATTCAGGCGCAGCGACTTTGCAGACGGAAACCACCTCATCCCAATACACCTGAGAAACGGCCAGCTGCTTGAGATAATCATGGATGCACCGCGCAAGGCCGGTCAGATCGGCATATTCGGTGATAATATGAAGCGCCTCGGACAACCCCTGCCGCGACGGCAGGCAGCGGTTTTCATAATACGCGGCGAGTTTTGGGGAATATGTTCTCAGCTTTTTCACGGACACGCCGGACAACTGAACCAGCTTCTTAAATAAGCCGTTCACGCCCGGAATAAGATCAAAATTGGGGTTCGCTTGGGCATGCATATTTTTGATCCGGTCCAGATCATCCGCTTTCGCGCCGACAAAACGCAAATGGCCGGCCAGCGTCTTTACATTGTCCAGTCCGTAAATATAAACGGAATAATACGGCCGCCTGGTCTTATTCTCCGTATTGGCTGCATATTTCAGCTTCTTTCGGAGCACTGATTGCACCCCGAGTCTCAACAATAAACTTCTGACGCCGACTGCAAGGTCATTCGATGCCGTTGCATACTCGATATATGCCGTTTTGTTGCCGCGCGCACGCCCAACATCAGTCCGTATATACGCGTCTCCCTCGAATAACGCCGATAAAAATTCACCCGCAATCTCAATGCCGGCATTCTGTATCAATTCCGGCACTTTCTTTTCGCTCGAACGGCTTTCAATACCGACGCCGAACGCTTTCTCAAGATACTGGCACAATGCGTGAGAAAAAATGATAACATCTTTTGCAGACGCCTTATACCGGAATTCCTTCGCTTCAACAGAGAATGCGTCCTGAGCGCACGCAATATAGTCGTCGACAACCGGCTGATCTTCGTTCACAAACCGGACTTGATTTCCTTTGCTCGTCCTTCCCTCTGCTAACAGATACCCAAGAAAACGGGCGACAGACCTGTTTACGGTTTGAGGCAGACGGAGCGTGCCTGAACTGCGCGATTTTATACTTTGGACGAATCCGGGCGCCTGTTCACATCCGATACGTTCGAGAGCGGCGCAAAAATCGACGACATTGATCGCCTGCCGGGCAGACGCCGATCTGATACATGAAGAATAAGAATTATGAACGGCGGATCGGCACGCTGTCGCTTCCTCCTGCCCGTCGCTTGACTCAAGGAACCGCGCCAGATCTTCCGAGAACGGGATATACGTCAGGTCTTCTCTCTGAAAACGCTTCAGTATCTCGAAATTATCGATCTTATCGCACGCGTTGACAGGGCTGATGGCCCGCGGGCATGCGATAGAAACGCCCGCTTGCAATTCTTCAGCTTTCAATGCGAATACCTGCCCGTCCTTAATGCTGAAGAACGGATGGTAATGCGTTGTCACGACGTTCCTGCCGGATCGAGTGGTTACGGACAACAGATACTCAGGAGCTTTTCGTTTGATAAATGAATACACGGACTTCGGCTCAAGGGACATGGTGTGCGGGTTCATTGAAAGCACGCGAATGCCTGCCGGATTGTCCCCTGTCATGACGCCGTCATCGAGCTTCCTGACGTCAGAGGACTGCGCCAGAGCCTTCTCGACCAGGGCGCCGATCTTGACCTGAACGCCGTTATCCAGCGTCACCAGTGAATCGTAATGCAGGCATTTCCCACACCCGTTCGGACCCACGACCGCGGTGATGCCGGGCTCGAAATCAAGCACGGTCTTGTCCATGAACGATTTAAATCCGACGATCTCGAGCTTTTTAAAATACATTATTCCTCCGTCGTAGAATAGTCATTATGCCTGGGATTGCTGCTCGATCCACGAGTCGATCTTCTCTTTGCGAAAACGCCATTGCCCGACGAGCTTGAGCGCCGGGATCTTGTTATGCTTGAGCCAGTCGTAAATGGTCCTGCGGCTTACGCGCAGGTAACCGGAAAGGTCATCTATTGTCATAAGGTCATTCATATGGATTAGATTATATATAAAACCAAAAATTTGTCAAGCATATTTTTGCTATACATGACATAAAAGTCATAAAAAGTTCATAGATAAGTAATAAGATGGCAAATAAGTCATAATTATTCATGAATTGACATAATCATGCAGATCTTAACATTCTATACGGTGTTGGTTTTCGGTGGGATTATGAGGAAAGGGACCCTGAAATGATGGACCTGGTCCTGCTATCCGAGAGCGGCCTTGACCTTCTGGAGCAATGCGTCAAACGTGCAGGGCTTGTGGATAAAATCGCATTTGCCCAGTTCCTGCGCCTGTTTGATCATTCCGTAAAATTCAAGTTCCTTGCCGGTCATGAAGATGATCGGCGTATCTTTCGTGTCCTTGTCCTGGCGCAGCAGGATACCCACGGCATAGCCGTCCATATCCGGCATAACGATATCCAGGATCAACAGGTCCGGTTTGAACTCCTTGACCCTGCTGTTTATGTCTTTGCCCTTGGAAAGCGCAAGGACTTCGAAACCGTTGGAGATGAACTTCTTTTCCAGGATCGAAAGCACATCGGGCTCGTCATCCGCGATCAGGATCTTTTTCATGGCCATCTCCGTCGGTCTTGCTGCCTCTTTGCCTATTTATGCAGAACTTCTTTAAATTTCCTGGTAAGAGCGGGCACGATCTCGAATATGTCGCCGACGATGCCGTAAGTCGCGACCTTGAAGATCGGCGCGTCGGGATCTTTGTTGATCGCGACGATGACCTTCGACGACTGCATGCCGACGAGGTGCTGGATCTGGCCCGAGATGCCGCAGGCGATATACAGCTTGGGCGCGACCGTCCGTCCGGTCTGCCCGACCTGATGGGAATACGGCATCCATCCCGAATCGACCGCCGCGCGCGACGAGCCGACTGCGGCGCCGAGGACCTGCGCCAGTTCTTCGAGCATTTTGAAGTTCTCGTGATTGCCGAGCGCCCGGCCGCCGGACACGATAATATCCGCCTCGGCGAGATTCACCAGGTTCTCGACCTCTTCCACGACGTCGAGCAAAGTCGTGCGGTTCGAAAGGTCTGTAGCGGTGAATGTTTCCTTGATGATCTTGCCTTTTCTGCGTTTGTCGAGTTCGGGCTGGACGAATACCTTGTGCCTGACCGTCGCCATCTGCGGACGGTGATTGGGCGAAATGATCGTGGCCATGATGTTGCCGCCGAATGCCGGTCGGGTCTGCAGTAATATCTTGCGGTCAGGATCGATATCAAGGCCGGTGCAATCCGCAGTCAGCCCGCAGTCGACCGTAATGGCAACACGCGACATCAAAGACCTGCCGATGATCGTAGCACCGCTCAACACCGCTTCCGGTTTATATTTTTGGATCAATTTGATGACAACTTTTGAATAGGCTTCGTCGAGGAAATTCGCAAGCTGCGGCGCATCGGCGACATACACGGTATCGGCTCCGGCGCAGATCAATTCCTGGGCTCCCATGTCGACATTATGGCCTATCAGCACGGCGCCGACGTACGTTCCCAGCTTGTCGGCGAGTTCCCGCGCCTTGCCGACGAGTTCGAACGACACGGACTGGACCTTGCCTTTTTTCTGCTCGGCAAAGACCCACACGCCTTTGTGATCACTGAAATCTTTTTTAGGCTGCGCGGCGGCGGGCTTTTCAAGCAGGATCGCCTTGAACTTGCATGCGGGCACGCAAGCGCCGCACAGATTGCATTTATGAAGGTCGATCACGGCCTTCTTGTTCACGACCGTGATCGCGCCGAACGGACAGGATTTGACGCACAGCGTGCAACCGGTGCATTTTTCTGCGATGATCTTGATTGACATTTATTTTCCCCTAACCCGTAATGACTTCTTTTAAAAGCCCCGCCACTTTATCGACGATCTCGCCTGTTTCTCCGGTGATGATCTGGCCTCCGGTGCGGTGCGGAGGAGTGAATATCCTGACCACATTGGTCGGAGAACCTGAAAGGCCGAGATCCTTGGGGTCCGCATCGATATCCTTTGCGGTCCACACCGCGATCTTCGCCGATTTTGCCCGCATCATGCCTTTGAGCGACGGGATGCGCGGCTCATTGATCTCTTTGACAACGGTGAACAACACCGGCAAAGGCGCTGAGATGACATCATATCCCTCTTCGGTCATGCGCTCGACCTTGACCGTGTTGTCCTTGACCTCTTCGATCTTCTTCACATACGTCACCTGCGGGATATCCAGGTGCGTAGAAATCCCGGGGCCGACCTGCGCGGTATCGCCGTCGGAGGCCTGCTTGCCGCAGATGATCACGTCATACCCGCCGAATTCCTTTGCCGCCTTTTTGATCGCGCACGACAACGTGTAGCTTGTCGCCCAGGTATCGCTTCCGGCGAACGCGCGGTCGGACACAAGCACCGCGTCGTCGCAGCCCATGGAAATCGCTTCGCGCAAAGCTGCCTCTGCCTGGGGCGGCCCCATGGTGATAACGATGACCTTGCCTCCCATCTTCTCTTTCAGCCGCACGCCCGCCTCGATGGCGTACATGTCGAACGGATTGATGATGGATTTCACCCCGTCGCGGATCAACGTGTTGGTCTCCGGATTTATCCTGACGTCGGTCGTTTCCGGGACCTGCTTGATGCAAACGATTATGTTCATTGTTATTTCCCTAATTCTTTGATCATCTGCAAACCGATGATATTGCGCTGGATCTGGTTCGTGCCTTCATAGATCTGGGTGATCTTGGCGTCGCGCAGGTATTTCTCGACCGGGTAATCCTTCATGTAGCCGTAGCCGCCGTGGATCTGGATCGCGTTATCGCATACGCGGAACGCCACGTCCGATGCGAACAGTTTCGCCATTGCCGAGGCAGCCCCGACATCCTTATCTCCGGCGTCGATGGCGCGCGCGCAGGAATACACCAGCGCCCGTGCCGCTTCCAGTTCGGTCGCCATGTCGGCGATCATCCACTGGATGCCCTGGAAGCTCGAAATGGGCTTGTCGAATTGTTTGCGCTGACGGGTATATTTCGCCGCAAGTTCAAGAGCTCCCTGGCCGATGCCGAGCGCCTGCGCCGCAACCCCGGGCCTTGACATATCGAACGTGCGCATGGTCACGATAAAGCCCATGCCTTCTTTCGCAAGGAGGTTCTCTGCCGGGATCTTGCAGTCGTTGAAGATAAGTTCCATGGTGGAAGACGCGCGGATACCCATCTTGTCTTCCTTCTTGCCAAAGGTAAAACCCTTGGTGCCTTTTTCCACGATGAACGCTGACGCGCCGCGCGCGCCTTTGCTTTTATCCGTGATCGCGACGACCGAATACGTCTCGGCGTCGCCGCCGTTGGTGATGAAATGCTTGGTGCCGTTCAGAATATAATAGTTTCCTTCCTTGCGCGCCGTGGTCTTGATGGAACCGGCGTCAGACCCTGCCTCGGGCTCGGTCAGGCCGAAGGCCGCAAGCTTCTTGCCCTTTGCCAGGTCAGGAAGGTATTTCTTCTTCTGCGCGTCGTTGCCGTACAGGACGATCGGGAATGTGCCGAGTGCGCTTGCCGCGTAGCAGACGGCAATGCCGCCGCAGGCGCGGGATAATTCCTCGGTCGCGAGGCACAGGTTCATGACGCTCACGCCCATGCCGCCGTATTCTTCAGGGATGAACAGGCCGAAAAGGTCGGATTCCGCGATCACCTTGATGACTTCCCACGGGAACTCTTCTGTCTGATCGTGTTTCGCTGCCACCGGCCTGATCTTTTCTTCAGCGATCTTATGCGCGAGTTCCTTGATCATCTTCTGTTCATCGGTCAAAAGGTAATTCATGTTTGTATCCTCCGGTTAAGATACGCGCGCGGCTATGCCGGCCGTGCGCCGTTGATGCCGATCGAGCGGCAATGACAAAAATTTATTATACTATAATTATCTTGTTTTACAATACCTTTAATAGGGAAATTTCCTGGCAGTTGGGGAATTTCGGGCAGTTGATGCACTCTGCCCAGACCTTATGCGGCAGGGCATCGTGGCGGACCCGCTTAAAACCGAACCGGGTGAAGAACGCGGGCTGATACGTGAGCACAAAGACCCGTCCGACTCCGAAGTCTTTTGCCTCTGCAAGGCACGCAGCGACCAGCTGCTTTCCGATGCCTTGGCACTGCCGGTCCTTCCTGACAGCCAGGGACTTGACCTCGGCGAGGTCATCCCATGAAACGTGAAGCGCGCAGCAGCCCAGGACCCTGCCGTTCTTTTCATAGACCCAGAAATCCCTGATGCCCTCGTATAATTCGTTGAGCGAACGCGCAAGCATCAAATCTTTTTTCGCGAACGAATTGATGAGCGTCTGGATCTGTTTAATATCCTTGATTTTCGCTTTTCTGAGCATGGCTCCCTCTTATTTTATCTCGGTGCGCTTGGCGACCACCACGATACCCGACTCGGTCACGACAAACCGCTTGCGGTCCTCGTCAGGATCATAGCCGATCACCATGCCCTCGGGTATGGCAACATCTTTATCGATGATAGCCCTGCGTATCCGTGCGTGGCGGGCCACGTTAACGCCTTCCATGAGGATCGAATCCGTGACCTGGACATAACTATTGATGCGGACATTGGGGGACAGGATCGAGCGCTTGACCTGGCCGCCGGAAATGATACAGCCGCCGGCAACGAGGGAATCGAGCGCAAGCCCCACCCTGCCGGTGATCTCTTCTCCCGCGAACACGCTTTTGGCGGGCGGGCACTGTTCCTGATAGGTCCTGACCGGCCACTGGCCGTCATACAGGTTGAAAACCGGGTCCACCTGGACAAGGTCCATGTTCGCCTCATAATACGCGTCGAGCGTGCCGATATCCCTCCAGTACTGGGCGTTTTTTTTGTTCTCGTCGATGAAATTATACGCGATGACCTTAAACCCGCCCTTTGCCATGCGCGGGATGATGTCTTTGCCGAAATCATGGGTCGAACGTTCGTCGCGGGCATCGTTATGGAGCTCCCGGACAAGGACCCCGTGCTTGAAGACATATATCCCCATCGAGGCATATATCTTATCGGGCTTATGCGGGATCGTTTTGGGTTTGAGCGGTTTTTCCTCAAACCCGATGACGCGTCCGTCCGTATCGACCTCGACAACGCCGAAATGGATCGATTCGTGTTTATCCACTTCGACAACGCTCAGGGTGATGTCCGCGCTTTCGGCCCGGTGATAATCGACCAGGGTCGCGTAATTCATCTTATACACGTGGTCTCCGGCGAGCACGAGGACCTCGTCCGGATTCTCGATCTCGAGCGTGTTGAGGTTCTGGTAGATCGCATCGGCGGTGCCGAGATACCATGATCCGCCCGTGCGCTGCTGGGCGGGAATGACCTCGATGTATTCGTTCAGCTCCGAAGACAGGATGTTCCAGCCGAGGCGGATATGCCGCTGGAGCGACGCGGACTTATACTGGGTCAGGACATTGACCCTGCGCATGCCGGAATTGATGCAATTGCTCAGAGTAAAATCGATGATGCGGTAGATGCCGCCGAAGGGCACGGCCGGCTTGGTCCGGTCCTTGGTCAAAGGCCACAGCCGCTCGCCTTTTCCGCCGGCCATGATGAACGTCACGACGTTTCTTTTGATCATAGAAGATTACTGCCCGAGGAAATTGACCGCGATGGTGGATAGAACGCCCTTACGGACCATCATGACGCCGATGGCCGCAAGCAGGATATACATTATTTTTGCAAGCGCCCGCAATCCGGTCTGTCCGAACAGCCTGACCAGAAGATCGGATTTGACGAGCGTCAGCCAGACGATGAGCATATTGAGCATGACCGCAGCCAGCGTCGGCATCAGGCCATACGCGTCGACCATGATCAATGTGGTCGTCAAAACCGCAGGGCCGGTGATCAACGGGGTTCCCATGGGGAATACCCCGAGGTCCGTGCCGCGGCCGTCGCTCAAGAACCCCTTGGTGCTGCCGGGAAGCAAAAGCCGCGCCGATATGATGAACAACAATGCGCCGCCGGCGACCTGGAAATCTGGGATCGTAATGCCGATAAAACGCAGGACTGCCTTGCCGACGAACATGAAAACGAGCGCGACAACGGTCGCGGTCGTGACAGAGTCCCTGACGACCCTGCGCCGGTCCTTCCTGCTCATGCCCTCGACAAGGGAAATAAAAATAGGAATATTCCCCAGCGAATCCACGGCAACGAACAACGCAACGAACGTCAGCAAATAGGATTCAAGCGCGCTCACCATGGCAGTATTATAGCATAAAAAAAACGGGGTCAGAATTATTTATTTCCAACCCCGTTAAATAATAGGGACGGTTCTCCTTTTCTCCTTTTCCCGCGAACCAGGCAGTTGGAAAAGGAGAACCGTCCCTATTATTTAATACCTCACCCGTAGCAAGCACAGGCCGCGGGCCGGAGCGGTCGGGCCTGCGATCGTGCGGTCTTTCGCGCTCAGCATACTGCGGATGCTCGATACCGGCAGCTTCCCCCTGCCGATCTCGATGAGCGTGCCGGCTATCCCGCGCACCATCTTATACAAAAACCCCTCGCCCGTTACCCGGATGACGATAACACCGCCTTTATGCGATATGCTGATCCGCCTGATCTGCCGCACGTTGGACATACTGCGGCTCGTCCCTGATGCCCTGAAAGAGGTAAAATCATGTTTGCCGGACAATAGACGGGCTGCGGCCCGCATGCGGGAAACATCAAGCTTCGCAATGCCGTAATGATACACCAGATTACGGTAAAAAACGTCGCCATACGGCCGGTTCAGGATCGTATATTGATACGTTTTCTCTTTCGCATGGTAACGGCTGTGGAAATCAGGCCGGACGTCGGCCGCGGCTGCGACTTTTATATCGTCGGGCAAAAGCGCATTCAGGCCATGCTGGAGCTTGCGCAATGAAATGGGGCTGCGGGTCTTGAAATTCGCGGTCTGCTGGCGGGCATGAACGCCCGAATCGGTCCTGCCCGCTCCGGTCACGCGAACCGATTCCTGCAGGATCTGCTTCAACGCCCTTTCAATGATGGTCTGAATGGTACGGTCGGTGCCGGCCTGCTTCTGCCAGCCGAGGTAATTGGTTCCGTCATATTGGATGGTCAGGCGGATGTTACGCATGGACAGAACGGTTAAGGCTAAAAACGGGGTCAGAATTATTTATTTCCAGCAACAGCGCAGGCGGGAAATAAATAATTCTGACCCCGTTTTTAGCATCCATTTATTCTACTTCGTCAATTCCTGCGCGATCTGGACTGCGTTGGACGCGGCGCCCTTGAGCAGGTTGTCCGAAACGACCCACAGCCACAATCCGTTCTTGACGAACGGGTCTTTGCGGATGCGGCCCACATAGGTCTCGGTCTTGCCTTCCACATCCTTGGGCATGGGATACAGGTTGTTCTTCGGGTCGTCGATCACGATGATGCCGGGGGACTTTGCAAGAAGTTTTTTGACTGCATCAGGAGAGATCGGCTTTTTTGTTTCGATATATACCGCTTCCGAATGGCCGGTCCTGACCGGAACGCGCACGGTGGTCGCGGTGACCTTGATCTTTTTATCGCCGATGATCTTGTGGGTCTCCTTGACAAGCTTCCACTCTTCGGAAGTATAGTCGTCCTCGGCAAAACCGCCGATATGCGGGAACACGTTATACGCGAGCTGCTGCGGCATTGCCTTGTTCGGCAGGTTGACCTGAATGTTCTGATAATCATTCGCCGCGATCTGCTTGAGCTCCTCTTTCATCTGCTCTACCGCTGCCTTGCCTGCGCCTGATGATGCCTGCAGCGTGGTCACGATCACCCGTTTGATGCCGGCTTTCTTGTGAATCGGGTTCAGCGCAACGACCATCTGCACGGTCGAACAATTCGGATTGGCGATGATCCCTTTGTGTTTCTTGATCTCTTTTGCGTTGACTTCGGGGACAATAAGCGGCACACTCGGGTCCATGCGGAAGTCAGCGCCGTTATCAATGACCACTGCGCCTCTCTTCACCGCTTCGCGCGCATAGGTGACTGCCGCACCTTTCTCTCCTTCGGTCCCGGCGAACAAAGCGATATCCATGCCCTTGAAAGAATCAGGCGATATCGCCTCGACATTATATTTATCCCCGTCAACGTCGATCTGCCGGGCGGACCGCGCCAGGACTTTCAAAGTTCCGACGGGAAAATTAAACCGCTTCAGGCACCGCAGCATCTCTATGCCGACAACGCCGGCGCCAACCACCGCCACATTATACTTCGATTTCTTGATCATATCTATCCTCCGGGAAAGCAGGGGACTGCTAAAAACGGGGTCAGAATTATTTATTTTCCCGCAATCAAACCTATCTGAAAATAAATAATTCTGACCCCGTTTTTAGCCCCCTATTATTTAAAGGTTCTTGACGACCAGGTCGCCGACTTCGGTCGTGGAAAAGCCCATTTTGCCTGCTGCAAGAGATTTCAGTTTCTTCGTCGCAACGGCGATAACCGCGGCCTCGACCGATTTAGCCGCTTTTGTTTCGCCCAGATGTTCAAGCATCATGCCTGCCGCGCAGATCGCTGCGAGCGGATTGATGACATTCTTGCCTGTATATTTCGGAGCAGATCCGCCGATCGGCTCGAACATCGACACGCCCTGCGGGTTGATATTGCCGCCCGCGGCAATGCCCATGCCGCCCTGGATCATGGCGCCGAGATCCGTGATGATATCGCCGAACAGGTTGTCAGTAACGATCACGTCGAACCACTCCGGGTTCTTGACGAACCACATGGTGGTCGCATCGACGTGCACGTAATTGGTGGTGATCATCGGATACTCTCTGGCGACCTCGTTGAATGTCCGTTCCCACAGGTCCCAGGCAAAGGTCAGGACATTGGTCTTGCCGCACAACGTCAGCTGTTTTTTCTTATTGCGCTTCTTGCACAATTCAAACGCATACCGGATGCAGCGCTCAACGCCCTTGCGCGTGTTATACGAGATCTGGATCGCCAGCTCATCTTTCGTGCCCTTATCCTTGAACTCGCCCATGCCTTTATACAGCCCCTCGGAGTTCTCGCGCACGACGACGAAATCGATATCAGCCGGCTTCTTGTCCTTCAAGGGGCAGAACCGGTCGTCATACAGCTTGACCGGGCGCAGGTTGATATACTGGTCAAGGGCAAAACGAAGTTTGAGCAAAATCCCCGTTTCGAGGATGCCCGGCTTGACATCGGGATGGCCGATCGCGCCCAGAAGGATCGCTGAATACTGCTTTAACGCGCGCACATCGTCATCGTCAATGGTCTTGCCGGTCTTCAGATAGCGTTCTCCGCCGTAATCGAAGGTCTTTGATTCATATTGAAATCCGAATTTTTTGCCCGCGGCATCCAGGACCTTGACCGCCTCTGCCACGACTTCAGGGCCGGTGCCGTCGCCGGGTATGATCGCTATCTTATGCATGTTTTGCTCCCTTGGATTTTTTCTGGATGTATTTCATCAGCCCTCCCTGCGCCACGAGTTCCTGCAAAAACGGAGGGAATGCCTGTGTCTTGTATGTCTGCCCTCTGGTGATATTGCGCACGGTCCCGGAGCCGAGGTCTATCTCGAGCTCATCGCCCTCGGATATTTTATCCACCTCGGTGGATTCAAGGAACGGCAGTCCGATGTTGATGGCATTGCGGAAGAATATGGCGGCAAAACTCGGCGCCAGGACCGCGCGGATGCCGCAGCCCTTGATCGCGACAGGCGCGTGCTCCCTTGACGAGCCGCACCCGAAATTCTTGCCTGCGACAATGATATCCCCCTCGCGCACGGATGTGACAAAATCCGGCTTTATCGACTCCATGCAATGGCTGCCGAGCTCTTTCGGATCAGTGGACACGAGATACTTGGCTGCAATGATATCGTCCGTGTTGATATCGTCGCCTAATATATGCGCTTTCCCTTTGATGATCATGCGACCTCTTGCGGATGCGTGATCCTGCCGGTCACCGCCGACGCTGCGGCAACGACAGGATTTGACAAATATACGAACGATTTCGGAGAACCCATGCGGCCGATAAAATTACGGTTCGTCGTCGCAAGGCACGTCTCGCCTTCGGTCAGGATACCGACGTGGCCGCCGAGGCACGGGCCGCAGGTCGGGGTCGAGACGATCCCTCCCGCTTTGATAAATATCTCAACAAGCCCTTCTTCGATCGCCTCACGATAGATCTTCTGCGTCGCGGGGATCACGACCAGGCGCATTCCCGCTTTGACCTTTTTGCCCTTTAATATTTTCGCTGCTGCACGCAGGTCAGAGATCCTGCCGTTGGTGCAGGACCCGATGACAACCTGATCAAGAACCGTATCTTTTAACGCGCTCACCGGCTTGACATTGCTCGGCAGATGCGGACAGGCAACCTGCGGCTCAAGAGAACTTATATCCCACTCATATGTTTGGGCATAATGCGCGTCTTTATCCGATGACATTTTCTTTGAACGCGCTTTTAATGCCGCCGGCTTGATCTTCGATCTCTCATTTTTCAAAGCCGCTGTCACATATTCCCACGTAATGGCATCCGGCTCGATAATGCCTGCGCGCGCGCCTGCCTCAATAGCCATATTGGACATGGAGAACCTGCCGTCCATATCGAGCTTTTCGATGACCGGGCCGGTGAACTCCATTGCGCAATATAATGCGCCGTCAACGCCGATCCTGCCGATCGTGTATAAAATAAGGTCCTTGCCGCTCAGCCATTTGCCGAGCTTTCCTTTATATATGAATTTGATGGATTCAGGCACCTTGAACCAGCATTTGCCGTCGGCATACGCGCGGGCAAGATCAGTGGAACCCAGGCCGGTCGAATAGCAGCCAAGCGCGCCGTAGGTGCACGTGTGGGAATCAGCGCCGATAACCAGATCTCCGGGCAGGACAACCGCCTTTTCAGGCAGGAGCGCATGTTCGATACCCATACAGCCGATCTCGTAATAATGGGTGATCTTCTGCTCGCGGGCAAAGGTCTGCAGTATCTTTGCCTGGTTTGCGCTGCGCTGGTCTTTGGCAGGGGTGAAATGGTCGGGCACAAGCACGACCTTTTTGCGGTCAAAGACTTTCGTAAAACCCGCTTTTTGGAACTCCTCAATGGCCAGAGGCGCGGTAATATCGTTGCCTAACGCGATATCGACATTGGCTTCGATAAAATCGCCGGGCCGGACATGTTTCAGTCCGGCATGAGCCATCAGGATCTTTTCAGCTATAGTATACGGCATAGGTCCGGTTATTTTCCGGTAAACTTCTTTACTGCCAGCGTTGCGTTATGGCCGCCGAAACCGAGCGAATTCGACAAAGCCACGTTGATCGGGGTGCGGCGTGCGGTATTGGGGACATAATCGAGGTCGCAGTCAGGATCGGGAAACTCGTAATTTGTGGTCGGCGGCGCGATATCTTCTTTTACTGCAAGGCACGAAACGACGAACTCATAACCGCCCGCTGCGCCGAGCATATGGCCGGTCATGGACTTGGTAGAACTGACCATGACTTTCTTCGCGTGGCTGCCGAGCGCTTTCTTGATCGCGAGCGTCTCGCCTTTATCGTTCAGTTTGGTCGATGTTCCGTGGGCATTGATATAATCGACCTGTTCCGGATTTACCCCGGCGTCTTTCAATGCCCATTTGATCGCCAAAGACGCGCCCACGCCTTCGGGATCGGGCGCGGTCGAGTGGTACGCGTCGCACGATGCGCCGTATCCGGCGAATTCCGCGTAGATCTTCGCACCCCTTTTCTGCGCATGCTCCAGAGACTCAAGCACGACGATCCCGCATCCTTCAGCCATGACAAAGCCGTCGCGCTGAAGGTCAAAAGGACGGGACGCTTTCTGCGGAGCGTCATTCCTCGTAGAGAGCGCCTTTAAGGCGCAGAAGCCGCCTACGCCAAGCTTGGTGATACAGCTCTCGGTGCCGCCGGATATCATGACATCCGCGTCTCCCCGCTGGATGACCCGCAAGGCATCGCCGAGCGCATGCGAGCCTGACGCGCACGCGGTCGTTACGCATGCGTTCGGGCCCATTAAACCATAGGTTATGGCGATATGGCCCGCCGCCTCGTTCACAATAAGGCTCGGGATCAAAAAAGGCGATATCCGCGACGGCCCTTTTTTCAGGACAACCTCGTATTCTTCCTCTATGATCCGCAGACTCCCGATGCCTGAGCCGACGATGACGCCGATGCGCTCCCGGTCCTCTTTCTCCGCATCCAGGCCGGAATCAACGATCGCCTGTTTTGTGGATGCAAGCGCATACTGCACGAATTTTTCAAAGCGTTTGGCGTCCTTGGCAGACATGCCGAAGGTAAGCGGATCGAACCCTTTCACTTCGGATGCGATCCGCGCATCATACGCGGAAACGTCAAACGTCTGCAGCGGCCCGATGCCCGAAACCCCTTCGCATAAAGCCTTCCAGTTCGCCTCGACGCTGTTTCCGAGCGAGGATATGAGCCCTAACCCTGTAACGACAACACGTTTTTCCATACGAAACCATTAACATTTTGCCCCCCTTATCGCGTTTAACCGGTCAAGGGGGGCATATGTTTATATTAAACGACGCATGAATCTTTATTTATTCGCGGTCTTCTCGTCGATATACTTTACTGCATCAGCGACTTTTGTGATCTTCTCCGCATCCTCATCAGGGATCTCGATGCCGAATTCCTCTTCGAATGCCATGACCAGTTCGACGGTATCAAGAGAATCGGCGCCCAGATCGTCCACAAACGACGCGTCCGGCACCACTTCTTCGGGCTTGACCCCTAACTGCTCGGCAATGATCGCTTTCACTTTCTCTTCAACAGCCATTCTTCCTCCTTGATTTATACCATCACCATGCCACCGTCCACGACGATCGTCTGGCCGGTTATATAATCCGCCTCGTTCGAGGCCAGGAACAAACAGGCATTCGCCACGTCTTTGGGCGTTCCCAGTTTCGCCATCGGTATTGCGGACATCATCTTCGCCTTGACGTCCTCCGGCAGTTTAGCGGTCATCTCGGTCTGGATGAACCCCGGAGCGATGGCGTTGACCGTGACATTGCGCGCCGCAAGCTCCCGCGCGGCCGTCTTGGTCAGGGCAATGATGCCTGCTTTCGATGCGGCATAATTCGCCTGCCCGTAATTACCGATAATGCCGATGATCGATGCGATGTTGACGATCCTGCCGGAACGCTGTTTGCTCATGGGGCGAAAAACCGCCTTTGTGCAGTTGAACGTGCCTTTCAGGTTCACGCTCAGCACCGCGTCCCACTCCTGCTGGGACATCCTCAGCAAAAGATTGTCCTTGGTTATCCCTGCATTGTTAACTAATATATCAAGCTTGCCGTATTTGTCAAGAATTTTATTAACAGCAGTCTCGACCATCTCGAAATTCGTCACATCTACCTGCTCGGCAAGGGTTTTCCTGCCTAATGACTCTATCTCTTTGCAGGTGTTCATGGCATCAGCCTGATTGACGTCCCAGATAACGATATCCGCCCCTTCGCCCGCAAGGGTCATGGCGATCTCGCGGCCGATGCCCCGAGCGCCGCCGGTAACCAGGGCGACTTTTCCCTCTAATCTCATCATTATCCTCCTATATCTTTCGTTTTTTCAACATTCGCGACTGACACAGCCGGGTCTATCCTGCGCATCAGGCCTTTGAGCACTTTGCCGGGTCCGAATTCGATGAACCGGGTCACGCCCTGTGCCAGCGCATATCTCATGGATTCTTCCCAGCGGACGGAAGAATATATCTGTTTTACGAGGTTCTCTTTGATCCGGACGCTTTGCTGCTCGGGCTGCGCCGTAAAATTTGCGATGACCGGGACCTGCGCGTCGCGTATGGTGATCCTGTCCAGAGCCTCCTGCAGCTTAACAGACGCCTCTCGCATCAGCGAAGAATGAAAACCGCCTGAAACCTCAAGAGGGATCACCCGTTTGGCCCCTGCCTGCTGGCAGGCATCCTGGGCCTTCCGAACGCTCTCGGAATTGCCGGTGATAACAACCTGGCCCGGGCAGTTCAGATTGGCTATTTCTGCGCCTGTATCCCGGCAGATCGCGCGGAGTTTCTCGATATCAAGCTCCAGGACCGCGGCCATGGTACCCGGATGAGCCCGTGCCGCAGCTTCCATGATCTCCCCGCGCTTTTTGATAAGCGCAATACCCTGCTTGAAATCTATGCTGCCTGCTGCGATCAACGCGCTGTATTCTCCAAGGCTTAAGCCCGCGCAGAATGACGGCGTGACCGGCTGGCGTTTCCTGAACGCCTCGTATGCCGCGATCGTCATGGTGACGATGGCAGGCTGGGAGATATTCGTCGGCTTTAACGCGCTGTCAGGGCCTTCGAACATGGCCTTTTTCAGGTCGAACCCGAGCGCGTCGCACGCCTCGTCGATAACGGCCCTGCTTTCAGGGAAAGAGTCATAGAGGTCCTTGCCCATGCCGCTGTACTGGCTTCCCTGGCCTGCGAATAAAAATGCCGTCTTTTCCATACCGGGATCTACCACTGGATGATCGCCGATCCGCGCACGAGCCCTGCGCCGAACGCCACGAGCACGACAATATCGCCCTTTTTGATCTTGCCTTCCTGAGCGGCCTCGACCATGGCGGTCGCGGTCGATGCAGAGGACATATTGCCGTATTTATCGATATTAAGGTATACCTGGGCGTTGACGAACCCGAGCCGCTTGGAGACCGCGTCGATAATACGAAGATTTGCCTGATGCGGAATGATCCAGTTGATATCGGCGCATTTCAATCCCGCCTGCTTGAGCGCCGTCTGCGCCGCCTCGACCATTGACATGACCGCGATCTTGAAGACCTCGTTGCCCGCCATTTTGATATAATTCTGGCGCTCGTCGAGCGTCTGCTGGGATGACGGGATACGGGAACCGCCTGCGGGCATATACAATAATCCCGTATATTGCCCTTCGCACCCCATATACGAGGACAGTATCCCGCCGGACTGGACTTCTCCCAGAACGGCAGCGCCCGCGCCGTCGCCGAACAAAACACAGGTCGAACGGTCCTTCCAATCGGTGATGCGGGACAATACCTCCGCGCCGACGACAAGCGCGTTCCTGCACGCGCCCCCTGAAATGAACTTTTCGGCAACGGCAAGCGCATAAATAAACCCCGCGCAGGCGGCGGAAATATCGAAACAGATCGCGTTCCTGGCGCCGAGCTTTGCCTGCACAAAACAGGCGGTCGCCGGGAACTGCACATCGGGGGTGATCGTCGCTATGATGATCAGGTCCAGGTCCTCGGGCTTTATCTGCGCCTGATCGAGCGCCTGCCGCGCCGCATTGACCGCCAGGTCGCTCGTCGCCTCATCCGGTGCGACAATGCGCCGCTCTTTGATGCCCGTGCGGGTCGTGATCCATTCGTCGGACGTTTCGACCATCTTCTCAAGGTCGGCGTTGGTCAGGACCTTCGAAGGCAGATACTTGCCGACGCCTATAATACCTACTTTTTTCATGGTTTTGGTCAATCCTTCTGCCCCGCCTCTGAAACATCAGAAGCTTCGGAATGGGATAAAACGACATTTTCGGATTCGATCGCGGCAACGAGCTTTTCGGTGAACCGATTCTCCACTTCGGCCTTGGCGACACGGATCGCGTTCTTGACCGCTTTCGCGTTCGACCTGCCGTGTCCGATGATGACGACGCCGTTGACGCCCAGAAGCGGCGCGCCGCCGTATTCGGAATAATCAATGTCCTTTTTGAACCGCCGGAGGCTCGACCTCAAAAGGAGCGCGCCGAGTATGCCCAGCGGATTGCTCAAAATATGTTTTTTCAGGAATTTCTGCATGGCTTCGGCAAGCGATTCCGACACCTTCAGCGTCACGTTGCCGACAAAACCGTCGCAGATGACGATGTCGCATTCGCCGCTGAACAGGTGCTTTCCTTCCACGTTGCCGATGAAATTCAGGTGCGTTTTGGACAGAAGCTCGAACGAGTCTTTCAGGAATTCGGTCCCCTTGGATTCCTCTTCCCCGACGTTCAACAGCCCGACGGCCGGGTTCTTCATGCCGAGGATATCGCTGCCGTAAATTTCAGCCATGAGGCCGTACTGCATAAGATGGAGGGGTTTAGGGTCGATATTAGCGCCGACGTCCATAATAAGGAACATGCCTTTGAGGCTCGGCATGACGATCGCAATGCCCGGCCGCTCGACACCGGGAAGGAGCCCGAGCGTCAATGTCCCCGCGCACACCGCAGCGCCCGTATTGCCCGCCGATACGAACGCGTCCGCTTTGCCGTCCCGCACGAGCTTCAATCCCACGACAATGGACGAATTACGCTTGCGCCTGACGCTCGTTGCCGCCGGATCGTGCATCTCGATCACTTCGGTGGAAGGGCAGACGGAAAGTTTGTCGGATTTGAATTGCGCCTTCTCGATCAAAGCCCTGATCCTCGCCTCATCGCCCACAAGGACGACCTCGACGCCGTATTCCTTGATCGCGGCAATAGCCCCTTCGACCACGACATCAGGCGCGTGATCCCCGCCCATAGCATCAACGACTATTTTCATATTATGTAAGGGTTATTTCTCTTTCTTTTTCTCGGCTTTGACCTTGATCTCCACTGCCTGCTTACCCGCATATGTCCCGCACACAGGGCAGACGCGGTGGGAAAGCTTGGGAGTCTTGCATTGAGGACAGACGGAAAGCCCCGGATTGGCTATCTTCCAGTGGGTCCTGCGTTTTTTGCCGCGGGTGCTCGAATGTCTTCGTTTCGGTAATGGCATGGTGTTTCCTCCTTATATTAATCACAACCGCATTTTGCGACGGTATTGAGATTCGCCCCGCACCGCGGGCACAAACCTTTGCATGCTTCACTGCACAATGGCTTCAGGGGATAATCGAGCATGATATGGTCCCTGATATCCGGGTCCAGATCGATCAACCGCATGCCTTTTTCGACCTGATAATCCACGGAGAAGCCCTCATCGAGCTCGACCTTGAATTCAGACAGGCACCGGCAGCATACCAGAACAAGCGTTCCCCGGACGTTCAATGACGCGTTCACGACATCATTGATCCGCTCGAGCCGGGCTTCTATCTTCAGGGGTGCGCGAAAACAGGCGATCTCGGTGTTCAGATCGAGTTTCTGCGGATCAGCATCTTCCTGGACCTGAAGCCCTTCGGGCCTGATCCGGTCAACCGGTACCTTCATGGCGGATCTTTTTTTTCAGCGCCAGAGCGATGAACTTCGGCACGAACGACGACAGGTCAGCGCCAAGCGCAGCGCCTTCTTTTAACAATTTCGAAGATATATAGCTGAACGTTTCCTGCGGCATAAGGAAGATCGTTTCGATATCCGGCGCCAGCTTCCTGTTGGTCAATGCCATCTGGAACTCATATTCGTAATCGGAAAGCATGCGCACGCCCCTGATCAGAACATGCGTCTTATGATCTGCCGCAAACTTCACCGCCAGGCCGTTAAAATCGGTCACGCTCACGCCCTTCATCCCCTGCGTCGCTTTTTTTAGCATCGTTACCCGTTCGGCAACGGAAAAAAGAGGCCTTTTCTGAGGATTATGCGCGACCGCCACGATAACCTCGGGAAATATCTCGCGCGCCCGCTTGATGATATCAAGATGGCCGAATGTGCACGGATCGAAAGTGCCTGGATATATTGCCCGGCGGCTCATGGATGGTTATAAAACGACAGTACGGTGTCCCCGTACCTGGACTGTTTGAATAAAACCAAATTCCCCTGCCTTGCAGGCAAGGGATCCTTTTTAAAATGCTGGATTATCAGGAATCCTGAAATATTGTTTAATATATCATATTTTTCAATGCGTTGCAAGATTTTTTCTGATAATCCTTGATAATAAGGAGGGTCGGCAAAGACGACATCGAACCTCCGCCCCTGTGCGGCAAGCCGGGCAACGGCTTCCATCGCGTCATCCTGATAGACCTCGACAGCAGGCGCAGCCCTGCCTTGTTTCAAAGAGGCGATATTCGCTTCAATAGTATGCACGCCCTTTCTGTCCTGTTCGATAAAGACCACGGTCTGCGCTCCCATGGACAAGGCCTCAAGGCCGACACTGCCTGAACCGGCGAAAAGCTCCAGAAAAGACGATCCGGACATATCACCAAGAATATCAAATAAAGCCTTGCGCACCCGGTCCTCTGTGGGCCTGATACCCGCCGGCGCTTTCAACACGATCCCTTTATATATCCCGCTGATTATGCGCATATCAACCTGCCATAGAAAGTTTTTCGTATTCCGGGAACCGCTCCATGATCTTGCGTTTCAAAGGTTGATGGGGCTTCTCCTTCAGGCAGGGATCATCGGAAACCAGGCTCACGGCCTCTTCCCTGGCTTTTTTCAAAAGATGCATCTGCGTCAAAGGATTGCCGATGCGCAAGCCGGTCAGGCCGTGCTGGCGGCTGCCGAAATACTCGCCCGGTCCGCGGATCTTAAGGTCCTCTTCCGCGATGACAAACCCGTCATTCGACCTGACCATTGCCTCAAGCCGCGCTCTGGCTTCTTCCGTAGCGGCATCGGAGATCAGGATGCACGTCGAGGCATGCGCCCCCCTGCCGATCCTGCCCCGGAGCTGATGCAGCTGCGACAGGCCGAACCGGTCTGCGTGTTCGATCACCATGCACGAGGCATTCGCGACATCGATGCCGACCTCCAGCACGGTCGTGGCTATGAGGATATTCACCTTCCCCGCCTTGAAGCCGGCCATGACCGCATCCTGTTCCGGCTGTTTAAGCCTGCCGTGTATGAGCCCGACATTCAGATCCTTGAATATCCTGTTTTTGAATTCCTCATACATCCTTTCGGCGCTTAAAAGGTCCATGGCATAGGATTCTTCGATAAGCGGGTACACGACATATACCTGCCTGCCTGAAGAGACCTCTTTCCTGATCTGCGAATACAGCCATGGCCGCTGTTCTTCCGTGATCCGGCGGGTAACGACCGGCTGGCGGCCGGGCGGAAGCATGGTAATTGCGGAAATATCCAGGTCCCCGTATATGGTGATGGCAAGGGTCCGGGGTATTGGCGTGGCGGTCATGATAAGAACGTCCGGATTATTACCTTTCCGGGGCAAGAGCGCCCGCTGGCCCACGCCGAAACGGTGCTGTTCGTCGATAACGACCAGGCCGAGATCCCTGAACCTGACGGTTTCTTCCAATAACGCGTGCGTGCCGATAACAAGGTCGATGCGGCCTTCCTGGATCTCTTTGACGATCCTCTCGCGATCTTTTTTCGACGCGCCTGCGGTCAACAAACCGACCCTGACCCTGCCTGCCTGGAATGATATCTTTTCAAAATGCTGCTTTGCAAGGATCTCGGTCGGGACCATGAACGCCGCCTGATATCCTCCCTGTATAGCCATCATCGCGGCAGCGGTCGCGACAACGGTCTTGCCTGAACCGACATCGCCCTGCAAGAGCCGGTGCATGGGCTGGGGCGCTGCCATGTCAGCGCGGATCTCTTCCAGGACCTGCTCCTGGCTCTTTGTCAGGCTGAACGCAAGACGCTTCATAAAGCCGTCGACAAGCGCACCCCTGGTCGTATGGCTGATGCCGGATACCTGCTTTCTTCTCAGCTTGCGCATGATAAGCGGGACCTGGAACAGAAAAAATTCCTCAAAAGCAAGCCTGCCGTATGCCTTTGCGCGCACAGCCTCATCCCGGGGGAAATGGATGTTGCAAATGCTCTGCTCGAGATCGAGAAAATCACTGCCCGCAAGCACCCGGGATGGAAGAAAATCAGTTATCCGGCAGGCATATTTTTCGATCGCGCATTTCATGAGTTTGCGAAAACTACGCTGGCCAATGCCTGAGGGCAGGGTATAAACCGGCACGATGCGGCCGATATTAAGGGACTCGTCAGCCGGATCATCGGATACAAGCTCGAACTCCGGATTCGACATCTGCAGCCTGCCGGCGTATATCTGCGGCTTGCCGTACAGTATCACTTCGCTCTGGGGCTTCAGATACTGCTTGATATACGGCTGATTGAACCAGACACATTCGAGTTTTCCGGTCTTATCGTCAACCAACGCCTGCGTAATGCAAAAACCCTTTCTGCGCCATGACCGGCGCTCATTGCTCACCAGGATCTTTGCCTTGATCGTCTGCGGCTCTCCTTCGCGCAGCATCGCGATAGAAGCGAAGTTCGTGCGGTCCTCGTATCTGCGGGGAAAATAGTAGAACAGGTCTTCCACTGTCCTGATGCCGCGGCAGGCAAAGCTCTCCGCCCTTTTCGGGCCTATGCCTTTGAGATACCGTATCGGAATATCCTGAAGTCGTTCCATAGGATAAAACTTAGAAAACTTAGGGACGGTTCTCTTCGAAAACTTAGGGACGGTTCTCTTCGAGAACCGTCCCTAAGTTTTCGAAGTTTTTGACCCCGTTTTTAGCAGTTCTTTCGCATAAATATAGACGCTGATGTCGCTGCCGGTGATATATCTGAAATACGTCCTTTTCTTCTGAAATACCAGCGTGAAGCCGCTGCGCTCAAAAAACGAGCCCGCCTCCGGGGAATATGTGGCAAGACGCACGCCGGGGATACGAAACTCCTTGAGATACGTCAAAAACGATGACATTAACCGCGTCCCTGCGCCCATGCGGCGGAACCCTTGGGCAAGATTGATATGCATAGTAGCCGGATACGCTCGGGTAAGATCAGGAACGCTAAACTCCCCGCAGATCAAACTATTGAGCATATGCAGGCCGAACCGGAGGTTCTTTGCCCGCAACAAAACATCGCGGCACGCCAGTTGTCCGATAAGGCGCGGAGCAATACGGCGCATCGAGACCCGGTCGAGCCTGGCTGAATCGCGGCAGCCCAGTAAATAGCCGACGATGGTATTATCCGATTCAGCGACAAAACATGACTCCGGCTCGTAATCGGTGAAATATCCGGTCAAGAGGTCCTTCAAAAACTCTTCGCTCTCGAAAAAAGCGGACGCCGGAGCTCCCCGGTATGCCGTATCCCAGGCGATCTGCCGTACCCTGCTGCGGTCACGCGGCTGATAGTGCCGGACAACAAACGATCCCATCTCAACGGACCTCTAATATACGCCAGGATGCCGCATCCAGAGGCACGCGGAAAAAACGCCTTCTGGCCCGCGCCATGATATAATCCGGATCTCCCAGGCTGGCAAGAGGGATTGAAATATGCGCGGTCGTCCCCTCAAATGCAAGCTTCGAGCCCTTGATGAATACGACATCTTTCTTGTTCTTGATGCGCATGCCCCGCCACCCGACCGTGATCGTCAACTTGGGCATGCGGCTGAAATCCTTTTTCCGGTTATACCCGAGCAGGTGTATATACAACCCGATCCGTTTGTCGACCTTTCTTCTCAGCGCCACCTTGATGCGCAGGTCATTGCCCGCAACCGCATACTGCAGGAATGAGCCGTTGCCCTGAGGCCCGTTGCCTTCTCCGACCGCCTGCCATCGTATCGAACTATCATCCGCGCACCGGGGAATGATCACCGGGTCGAAATCCCCGAACAGTTCATTCGCACGCGCAAAGGTATACAGATAGGGCGGATTATACGCGATCTGGCTCTTGTAAAAGCCGATCGCTTTTTGTTTATTCGAAATCTCCTCTTGGGTCAGCGATAATTCATACCATGAAAGGTTTGCCAGGGATTTGGGCGGCTTCAGCGCGAGCTTCGGGTGCCTGCCCCGCGGCCGGGGCCATCCGATCACATGTATGAGATACGGATATACCTGAGGCTCTTCTATGCGTCCTGCAAGGTCCCATAAGGCCACGGACAGGAATAAATACAGGGATTGATGGTCGCGGTTGGTGTCGGCAGGATGAGAAACGAATATCCTGGTCGGTTTGTACGCCATGATGATCGTCTTGAGATCGGAAAGGATGCTTTCGCCGACATACGGCGCGCCGATGGACAATGCGTCCTGATAGGGGACTTTCCGCACGCGAGGCAGCCAACTGCGATAGGGCCTGGCGGTATCCCAGTACTTCGTCAGGATCTCCATGGTGCCGAAATCCGGGTATCCCATATAATCGACGTCATGCTCTTTGATCCCGAGGAACTTCATGGCCTCCATGGTCTCCCGCGCGCGGACCGCGCCCATATGGAGGAAGATCCCTTTGCGGAACGTCAGGCGTTTTTCGTATACGATAAAAGAAAACTCATTATTGTCTCCGTTGGTATAGCAGACGACCTTGACCGAACTGCCTGCCTTGACCGCGCGCTGGATCACGCCTCCTGTCGCTATTGCCTCATCATCGGGATGCGGAGCCAGAATAAGCACACGGTCGCGGCTCGAAAATTCCGGCAATGCCGTCTGCGCCCACAGAGCGGGCCTGCCGCAGCAGGCGGCGAGAAGAAGGATAAAAAATAGCCTTGAAATCCGGCGGTTCATATGGCATGCTTTATATGCAAGAAGGAAAAAGCTCATCTTTCAAGCAAGGAGGACGGTCGATAGCGAAAAGCTATTAAGGCCTATCACCTGCGAAAAACCCCAAGTAACCATTCTTGGGGTTTTTTGTCGAGTGTCAAACGGACCTCTCTCTCATCGTTTTTCTTTTCTCATCCGCGCCGCCGTTTCCCGGATCTCGGTCAGCGCCTGCTGCATAGCGCTCCAACCGTACCAGAATGTATAGTCCGGATTATTATGGAACGCTCCCTGGAATGCCCGCATGCGGTATTCCGCGAACATGCGAAACAGTTTTTGTTCGATCGCCGAAGACACGTCATGGAACGCCAGGAGGTCCGGATATCCTGTTGTTCCTCCGGCCGGATCTTTCAGTATGCCGTCTTCGTAAAGGCCGCCGACGATCGTGACCGCCTCGGCCATAAGCCGGTCCGCTTCCCTGATCATTTGATCGTTCTTCTCGAACCGCGTTTTGACAAAACGGCCGGAATGGCATTGCGAGCAGGTCTTGATCATGCGGTCCCGCTCTTGCTGCCAATCCTCCTGCGTCAGGCGCACCGCATCGATGATTTTGACGGCTTCGAACCGCGGCGTCGTTTTGCCTGCCGCGTCAATGACCCCCAGGGCCCGCAATATGACCGCGCGGTCAGCTGCCCATTGCTCGTCCTGCGGCATGGGCAAACGGACGGCGAGAAACCCCCACGCGGTGCGGACCATATGGTCGCCTTCTTTCATATGGCACATCTGGCAGGACGGTGCCTGCAACCCTTCGGCAAGAACCTTGTTCTGCTGCAGCAAATACCGCACCCCGTGCTTCGAGCCCGAATACATCTCCCATTGCGGATGATCGAAACCCATATGGCATGTCTGGCATGCCTGCGGCTGGCGCGCTTCCTGAACGGAGAAACGATGGCGCGTATGGCACGCGTTGCACGCCGTCATTCCGTATCCGCCGCGCTTCCGGCCGAGGCCCCTGATCTCGCTCTCCGGCTTGACCCCTATCTTATGGCAACCGCCGCAGCCGAGCATACCGTCGATAAGCGTCTGGGCCTGCCGGTGGACCGTGGGCATGGCCTTCATCGCCTCCCATGCGCGAGCGTGCTTGCCTTTGAGATACCGGCCTGATTGCTTCGCGTGGCATTTCCCGCATACTGCCTGTGTGGGAATGGAGGCCTTGTCCGCGTCGCGTGCGCCGGCATGTTCCGTCCCGTGGCAGGCGCCGCAGCCGATCGAAGCGCCGGCATGTTTGCTTGCCTTCCAATCAAGCACGATATCAGGGGTCACCCGCGTATGGCACTCGACGCAGTCAGGCGCGGCATACACGTGCGAAACGCACAGACACATTACTGCCGCACAGCCGCATGCATGCCGGAACATACCGCACCTCCCTATGCTACAGGTATTCGGCCAGCCTGAGGACCAGATTCCGCGAATCATCCCAGCCCAGGCAGGGATCGGTGATGGATCTGCCGAACACCCGGCCTTTGGGATCCTGCGCGCCTTCGACAAGGTAGCTTTCGATCATCAATCCTTTGACGAGCGCCCTGAGGGCGCGGGAATGCTTGATGCCGTACATGATCTCTTTTGCTATGCGCGGCTGGTCGTCGAACTTTTTGCCGGAATTGGCATGATTGGTATCGATGATGACCGCGGGGTTTGCGAGCGAACGCTTATGATACATGTCCGCAAGCTTCACCATATCTTCGTAATGATAATTCGGGATATACTGGCCGTGCTGGTTCATGGCCCCGCGCAATATGCAGTGGCTGTAGGGATTGCCCGAGGTCTTGACCTCCCAGCCGCGGTAGATGAACACATGGGGAGCCTGCGCGGCCTGCACTGAATTAAGCATGACCGTAAGGTCTCCGCTCGTCGGGTTCTTCATGCCCACGGGGATATCGAGGCCGCTGCAGGTCAGCCGGTGCTGTTGATTCTCGACCGACCGGGCGCCCACGGCGACATACGACAGAATATCCTCCAGATACGGATAATTCCCCGGGTACAGCATCTCGTCCGCGCTCGTCAGTCCGGACTCGGACAAAAGCCGCAGATGCATCTTACGGAGGGCTTTCAAGCCCTGCACGATATTGGGCTGGTCTTTGGGATCAGGGCTGTGCATCATTCCCTTATACCCTTCTCCGGTCGTGCGCGGCTTGTTCGTATACACGCGCGGTATCAGCAAGAACTTGTCCTTTACCTGCTCCTGCAATTTCGCAAGCCGCGAAACATATTCGCAGACGGCATCCTCATTGTCGGCCGAACACGGCCCTATGATGATAAGGAACTTATCGCTGGCGCCTTCGAACACGCCTGCGATCTGGCGGTCCCTGTTCTTCTTAACCTTCTTGAGTTCCTCGGACACGGGCATCCGGGCAATGATCTCATTCGCACTCGGTATTTGACGCAGGTATTTAAATGACATGTGTCACTCCAGGGTAAAAACGTTCGACCGGACCGTGGTCCAATTCCATGCGGACGGATCAGTTTCTTTTTTCACGCGGTACATGATCGTTACACGGTACAGCCCGGGTTCGGGGTTTACGTACGTATTGTCCAGAAATATCTTCGGCTGCCACCGGAAGGAAAAAGACGCCCCTGCCTTGATCTCCGCAGGCTCGGGGATCGTATAATCAACCGTGCAGGAGGGCTGGCGGCAGCGCAGCGGCAGCGCATCCCATCCCACCGACGCCTTTTTCTCTATATTGGTCAGACCCATCTCCGGCCGGGAACTTGCCGCGACGGTGAATACTCCGGCGGAAGATACGTTGTTTATGGTCAGAACGACCTGTTCTCCGGTTTTATACGCGTTCTTCTGTGTCGCAATTGATATATGCTGGCAAAAAACAGCGCACGGCATGCACAATACAAAAACCGCGGTAACCGCGATCGCGTTCACGTATGGTGATGTTCTTACAATGATCTCACTCCTTAAGTTCATGAGCGGAGGGATGAAACTTCTTTTAAGACGACAGAGGTCTCTATCTGTCGCTCGGGGATCGACCAGTAATCGCGCAGAAGCCGGTTCTTTTTCTGTTCAGATACGCATCTGAACCCGTGTTTTTCGTAAAATTTGATCGCCCACGCCGCGTCTTTCCACGTGCCGATGAGGACCGGCCGTTCGGTCTGCGCCATGAGAAACCTCAAAAGATTTGAGCCGATCCCCTTATTCCGAGAAGCGGTCCGCACGTAGGCATGCCTGATCAGGGTCACATCCCGGACATCCTGTATGCCCATAATCCCCAGCACCACGCCGCCCTTTTCATAAGCCCAGAACCTGACGCCCTCCGCGATCTCATGGCGAAGTTCATCCTCGGACATATACGGGTCTTTCCACCGGTCAGCGGGAATACGGCCGCGGTATGCCTGTGCGGCATCGTTGATGATCTCAAAGATCACGCCAAAATCATTGTCGGCACATTGACGGACAGCCATACGCTTTCACGGGTGATCATTTCTCGAACAAATAATACCATTCATCGTACCTGTTGGTGAATTTCCATGCCTGGATGCTGACGGGCGCCGTACTTAAACCGCCTTTGGTATCAACGGTAGAAAAATAGACCTTTACTCCGACAGACGCGTCTTTCATGTCATTTTTCAGTTTGACGGTGATCACTTCAATGTTCGTGCATGTAAAACCTTCTTTATTGTGGTACGCATTGATGAGGGCTGCGATCTTCGCCTTCTTTTCCGATGGGAACCCGTCATAATAGGTGCGTTCATCCAGGTCTTCGGCATCTTTCATCAACAGCGCCATGGCATATTCTTCAACCACTCCCTTGACCTGTTCTTTGATGCCGGCCTCAAGGGCGTCGTATGCAGCGCCTTCATACAGTTTCCCGTCTTTCCAGACACTTTTATCTTCGGCGCAAAATGCAGCGGCGGACGCCAGCAAAACCATGAGAACAACGCCCCAGAGTTTCCTCATCCCGCGCTCCTATCTTCTGCCGAGCAGCTGCTCGCGCAGCCGGTCGATCGCACGGACGACCGCGCCGGCGGCAAAACAGATCACCGCTCCTATGAATGAAACGGCCACCACGACCAGCTGAAAATTATCCGAGATATCAATGGACGCCGCGATACCGAGCAGCAGACAGAACCCGCATACCACATACAGCGCATTTTTCATCAATGCCTCCTTACTGCCTCTGAAGAACCCGCTTGTTTGTGTTTTATTTCGAAAAGGCCAGGACACCGAGAGCGGCCAGATTCCCGACCGGAACCAGGACAACGATAAGGCCGAGCCAGCCCGGTTTTTTGCACGCCTCTGCCACTTTGAACCATAGGATCAACGAAATGACGATGTTAACGAATGGAACGAACATAAGGACCGTCCACCAGCCCGGCTTACCCGCGATCCAGCAGGTCAGCACGACATTGGCGACGGGGACCCAGGCGAACCATGACTTTGCCGCCTGGCCTGTTTTGTGCGCAATGCGCTGCAGGCAGAGTGCGCTGAAAACATACAGTGCGATGATCAATAATAATGCAAGCGCTTCCATCCTTCCCCCCCTGTTTTAGCCGTCCTCCCCGCCCAGATATTCGGCGAGTATCGCCCGGTCATCATCCCCGATGAACTCGAACACTCCGGCGATATCGAACCCCGGATGCGCCTGATCCATCGACTCTTTTCTCTGGACCCGAAGTATCTTGACCATAAAATCAACGCCTTTGCCTTCCTTAAAATCAAGCTCGCATATAAGATCGACATCGACCGGCAACGCGACCGCGGACACAAAACAGATCCCCGCAACGCTGATATTGACGGTTTGGGCCTGGAAGGCCCTGCCGTGGAACATATAATCCATGCTGATCTTTTTGTTGATCCTCGCATATCTTCTGCGCTCTGCGCCGCGATATGCTTTGGTCTGAATGAATTCCCGCATGAGCGCGTGCTTCTTCAGGTCCTCGGCGCTCGAATCGCGCATCTTCCGGATATCATCCGCATAATAATGCTCGATAGCTTCTTTGATCTCTGAGAACGTGCTGATGAACACCTTCACGTCGTAATTCGTCATCTGGTGGATCATCTGGATCACGCCTTCATTCAGGGGGTCGGCCATCGCGACCGATATGGTGTTGCCGATCTTATCGATAGGGATAAGGGAATATAACCTGGCCCATTTCAACGGCACCAGGGAAAGAACATCCCGGGGGATCGTGTAGAGCTTAAGCGGTAAATACGCAAAATCATATTGGTTCGACAGAGCGACCGCAACATCTTGTTCGGTGGCGAAACCCAATGCGATCAGATGCTGGCTGATATACCCGCCCTTCTGCCGCTGCTCTTCGAGCGCCTGATCGAGCTCTTCATGCGTGATGACCTTCCGCTCTATCAAAAGTTCGCCTATCTTGCGCCTCAACGTCCGCGTGATCATACAAAAGCCTCTGTGTTCACTGTGTGTAATGACGAATCGACATTATTGTAACTCGGATTCACGGATTGAGCAACGAAATTTGATGCGGGGTATGCGACGCGGGAAAGGATCAGAACTTTGAGGTAAATGCATACATCAGGCGGCCCTTTTCGATGATCGGCTCGCCCTTCATCCTGAATACCCTGACACTGGCTTTTTTCTTGACCCAGCGCTCGACTTCCTTGGCGCGGTAATACGGATACCATACGTCAAAACCGAATGCCTCTTTCCATGCTTCGCGAACGACCTCATTTTCGTCGCGCACGGGCTTGGTGCAGAATGAGTTGAACGCGGCGCGGTCGATATGCGTTGAGGCGGGCTGTATTCCGGCGGTATCTGCCAGGCGCGGATACTCCATGACCATACCTCTCCATGCGATCGCTGAGAAATCATCATCGGTAACGGCTATCTTGAGCGTGACCGGCGCGATCGGAGGAATACTTCCCATCACCGGAGCGTGAACAAACATATCCTGCGCGTGCGCGAACGGCTGCAGGATCAGGATGCTCAGGATTATCACTAATTGGATGATTGCGGCTGTCATTTTTGTCTCCCTTAAGAATATAACATATAAATAGACAGATTTCAACCTTGAATTGAAATATTTTCAAGTAAAAATAGCAATCATAAATTATATATAAGTCTAATATTGAAAGTGATTTATAAAAAAACATCCGCCCAGGCATTCAACCTGCGCGGATGTTTTTAAAAAAAATTCTTAAAATTACATGTTTATACCTACCTGGCCGCTCGATGATATTAAATACGACGTGTAGTGCCAGCTCTTTTCGCCGTACGGATTGAAGCTGAACGTCGGCACAAACACCTCCACCGTTCCGTATATCTCGTAATGATCGCCGACTTTTCTCAAAGCCGATTCGATCGATCTTCCGTCAACGGTGCGGATAATAGTATTATACGTGACGCCTTGTTCCGGATAGGACGCAAACTGGATCACGGTGTTGTCAGGAAGTGTGCCCGAACTGGACGCCAGACGAACTTCACAACTCCAAGTAATACATATGGTTGTGAAAATTTACACGCGCAGAAGCAAGAAACAATTAATCCGTTTTGGCGATCCTTTGCCTGAGAAACCTCAGCGGGCAAAGCGTATTTATCAAAATGTTATCTACGAAGGCCTGAAACTTCAAGCCTTTATCAATAACGGCTCTACCAGAATAACCTGGGCGCAAGCCCGTAAAGAGTTAAAAATTTCAGAATCCAAGTTAGCACACTTATTAAAAATAATCAATCAATTACCGCCGGATTTCGTCGAAAACATGAGATCATGCAAAGATCCGGAAGTCCTAAAAATCTTCACTGGCCGAAGACTGTTGCAAATCTCCCGCCTTAAAACCGAGAAAGAACGCCGGGCAGAGATTGAACACCTATTGCCCAAGGTTTAAGCCTTCTTACCCCTGTAATACACCTCTGTTGCCCGTTTTGACCCATTATTACCCTCTTAATCATTACTGATTCCAAATATTTCAAAGAATTTCTCAGCAAAAGATCGTTGGTAGCTGTCTTTAAAATCTTTGGCCTTAGCTTCATTAGACATGTCTTCCTTGATAAATCCATAACAATTTACGCAATATTCAACAACTATCTCGTTATTTTCTTTGAGGGTCAATCGTTTTGTTTCCCTCTCATAACCCGAGAAAGAATCTTTAACTTTCTTGGGTTCATCTTCAAAGATATAAAATTCTAAGCCATGTATTTCCTTTTTTATAACATCAAAATTTATTCTCATGCCAAGCCAAATATTATTCTTGTTTTTTGGATATCGTTCATAAAAACTAACTAGCTCTTTCTCTGCTCTAGTTAAAATCTGCTCCACACATCTATGATAAAAATCAACAAGCTCATTTTTATCCAATATCTCTTTTTTTCTGCGATATTCTTCCAAAGCAGTCGCAAAATCCTCTTGCCGATGAACATCTCGAGCATTCGCACAAATATTACCACTGCTTCCTATATAGGCCCCGAGATCATCGCTCAACTTAGCTATTTTGACAGGATCGCTCTCTAAAAGAATGTTCTTAAGAACCTCTATCGGCTCTTCAAGGTCAAACAAAATACTCTGCGCGTGTTTCTTTATATTTGAAACTTCTTTCTTAATATCGCAATAAAAATTTGGAATCGTCGTATCAGCATAAAACTCTTCTATTTTGTCGATGTTAATTCTTCCAAGGTTAATATCAGCAATATAATGTGAAATCTTTTGATAGTGATCAACGTCGATTTCTAAATCTGAAGTCAAAACCTTTCTTAGAAGATCAGCGCGGACACTCTCTTTGTCGATAATTACATTTAATAATTTTGTTAAGTTATTAAGTAAAAAGTTTCTTTGCCGCGTCAATACCTCAAGACCATTTTCAGCTTCAGTCCAATATTCTTTAAAATACTCGTCAACCAAATCCGGCAGTTTATTAATATCAATAGCTTGGCGTATAAGTTTATCCAACCTTTCACTTTTTAAAGTATTGTAGATACTATCCAAAGACGTTGGGAGAAATCGACCGTTGATAATAACCATACAACCATCGACATAAACTTCTTTTAAGTCATAAATATGCTTGTACGGCTCATTGAATGATTGTTTTATTTGATTTGCAAGTGCAAAATAACTCGAGCTGCCAGAAGAAGAGCCAGTAACATCTCCAGATTTAACGATAACCGCAACATAATTAATTTTCTTAAATTTGGCGTCGAGCTCTTTGCAAACAATGTCTTTTCCTTTTTCATTGCTATGGTGATGAAGTATTGGATCAATAAACCCCATTTTAGACAATAACGGGATTAACACTAACTCCCGGAGGTCTTTTTCGTTTAATTCTTGAAGCAATTGAATTTTCTTTTCTTTTGTTAACGCTGTCATTTCCAACCTTCTACATGTTCATTAAAAACCATATTTTTCTTTTCTTAGCTTAAATGCCGCTTCTCCGCCTTCCATAACTTTTGTTATTTCGTTACGAATATTGCTGATATCAATCGCGCCCAGATGTTTAATCTCGCCTTTTGATTGATCGGTGGTAATCTTATAGTCACAACAAACAACGAGTTCCGCGTCCCCATTAACGACAATATTGGCATTATGGCTGGCAAATATTAATTGTCTTTTCTTTTTGGCCTGCCAAATTAACGCTGCAATATCTGACACCATTTGATTGT
>JAGOOP010000056.1 GCA_017992455.1 Candidatus Omnitrophota bacterium
TGCGGGACGGAAGCCAGGGAGAAGGCATCGCGTATTCGATCCAGGACAAGATCCGTATCGCGCAAAAACTCGACGATTTCGGCATCCCCTATATCGAAGGCGGCTGGCCTTCCAATCCCAAGGACGCACAGTTCTTCGCCCGAATGTCGAGGATCCGGATGAAAAAAGGCGTGCTCGCCGCATTCGGCTCGACGCGGCGCGCGGGGATACCTGCGGCCAAAGACAGGAACCTGCAGGAACTTCTGGCGTCAAAAGCGCGTGTCGTCACCATTTTCGGCAAAACGTCTCTGATCCATGTCAAAGAAGTGCTCAAGACCACGCCGCAGGAAAACCTCAAGATGATCGAGGATTCCGTGCGTTTCCTCGCCGGAAACGGCGTCGAGGTCTTTTACGACGCCGAGCATTTCTTCGACGGATACAGCCATGACCCGTCGTACGCGCTCCGGACGCTGCTTGCCGCGCAGCACGCGGGGGCCCGGTACATCATCCTGTGCGACACAAACGGCGGCGCATTGCCCGGCGACGTCATGCGGCTGATCCGCCTGATCAAGCCGAAGCTGAAAAACCCGGTCGGCATCCACTGCCATAACGACGCGGGCCTGGGCATAGCGAATTCGATCGCCGCGGTCGAGGCAGGCGCGGAAATGGTCCAGGGCACCGTCAACGGCTACGGCGAGCGGTGCGGCAACGCGGACCTCATCCCGATCATCGCGAATCTGAAGATCAAAATGCGCGTCGATTGTGTATCCGACGAATCCTTAAAGCGGCTGACAGAACTTTCGTATTTCGTCAGCGAAGTGAGCAACATGCGCCATATGCCGAATCAGCCCTACACGGGCGATTCCGCCTTCGCCCATAAGGGCGGAGTGCACATCAACGCGGTCATGAAAAAAACCAGCTCCTACGAGCATATCGATCCGGAGCGCGTGGGCAACCACCGCAGGATACTGGTCTCGGAGCTCGGCGGCAAAAGCGGCATCATGACCATGGCCAGATCCATGGACCTTGACCTGTCCAAGAACGATCCCAAGGCGCAAAAAGCCCACGAGCTTCTTCAAAAAATGGAGACCAGAGGGTATCATTTCGAGGCCGCGGAGGCCTCGTTCGAGCTCGTGCTGAAAAAAGCGCTCAGCAGCGTAAGCGAATATTTCAAGCTCGAAAGCTTCAGGATCGTCGTCAATAAGGACCGCAATAAAAAAGTCTCGACCGAAGCGATCATCAAGATCAGGATCAATGGGCAGCTCGAGCATACCGCCGCCGACGGCGACGGCCCGGTCAATGCGCTCGACAGCGCGCTGAGGAAGGCGCTGTCCCATTACTATCCTCAGCTTGAAAAAATGCAGCTTTCCGATTTCAAGGTGCGCGTTCTGGACGAGAAAGCGGGCACCGCATCGCGCGTGCGCGTCCTCATCCAGTCGCAGGACGAGCATGACACCTGGAGCACCATGGGCGTGTCCGAGAATATCATCGAGGCATCATGGCAGGCGCTGATCGACAGTTTCGAATATAAGCTCATGAAGGACAAGATACGGTAATGCATACGTACGAGGACATCTTCCGGGGATTCAACGCGCATAAAATCAGCTATATCGTCATCGGCGGCCTCGCGGTCAATTTTCACGGAATACCGCGCATGACCTATGACATCGACATCCTGATCGATTTTTCAAAACAGAACATAACCAGATTCGAAAAACTGATGCGCGAATGGGGTTTTCAGCCCAAAATGCCCGTCAAGATCATCGACATCGCCGATGAAAATAAACGGGCGCAGTGGATCGCCCGGAAGCATATGAAAGCGTTCAATCTGGTGAATCCGGCCTGGACGCTGTCCGAATTGGACGTGCTGATCGACAGCCCGATCTCATTCGATAAAGCAAAACGCGGCTCCCGGATGATCACGATGAAAGGGATCGCGATACCGGTTTTAGGGGTCAAGGACCTCATTGCCTTAAAACGCGTATCAGGCAGGCTGCAGGACCAGGACGACATAGAAAATCTGCGCAAGGTGCGTTATGAAAAGTAAGCCCTGCGGTTTCCGTTACCACCTCACGGACGAGACATTGAAAGAATACGGGAAAAAACCGATGAGGCTGCGGCTTGCGTGGCTCTATCAAGGGAATGTTTTGAGAAAAGCCCTCCCCAAACGCATCGTCAAACTTCAGGACAAATTCCGAGAAGGAATAATCTAACGTATGATCGAATTACCCAGCCGTTACAATCCCCAGGAGACCGAGGACAAGTGGTATAAGGAATGGGAGGAGAAGAGGCTTTTTGCCGCCCGTCCCGATAAAGACAAAAAGGCGTATACGATCGTCATCCCGCCGCCAAACGTCACCGGCATTCTCCACATGGGCCACGCGCTCAACAACACCATCCAGGACATCCTTATGAGATACCACCGGCTCAAAGGCGATGAGGCCCTCTGGATGCCGGGCACGGATCACGCCGGGATCGCCACGCAGAACGTGGTCGAGCGCAAGCTTGCCAAAGAGAATATAAAACGCCAGGACCTGGGCCGCGAGAAATTCGTCGATGAAGTCTGGAAATGGAAGGAAGAGTACGGTTCGACCATCATCAGGCAGCTCAAGAAACTCGGCGCATCCTGCGACTGGGACCGCACGCGCTTCACCATGGACGAAGGATATTCGAACGCGGTCAAAGAGGTATTCGTCCGCCTGTTCGAAAAAGGGCTCGTGTACCAGGGCCACCGGATCATCAACTGGTGCCCGCGCTGCCAGACCGCGCTTGCAGACGAGGAAGCGCCGCATCATGACCTCAAGGGCAGCCTGTATTACCTCAAATACCCCTATAAAGACAACCCGGATGAATTCGTGATCGTGGCGACGACCCGGCCCGAGACCATGCTCGGCGATACCGCGGTCGCGGTAAACCCGAAAGACAAGCGGTACAAAAAAGCCGTGGGCAAAAAACTCATCCTGCCCCTGGTCAACCGCGAGATAGAGATCATCGCAGACGATATGGTCGATATGAAATTCGGCACCGGCGCGGTCAAGGTCACGCCCGCGCACGACCCGAACGACTATGCCACCGGCAAGAGGCACGATCTTGAGTTCATCAATATCTTCCATCCGGACGCGCGCATCAACGAGAACGGCGGCGAATACAAGGATATGGACCGCTTCGAGGCGCGCGAGGTCATCATCGAGGACCTGAAAGAGCAGGGTTTTCTCGAGAAGATCGTCCCGCATGACCTGTCAGCCGGCCACTGCTACCGCTGCCACACGATCATCGAGCCGTATCTCTCGAAACAGTGGTTCGTGAAGATGCAGCCGCTTTCGGTCCCGGCCATAGCCGCGGTACGCGAAGGCAAGATCAAGTTCCACCCGGCGCGCTGGACCAAGGTCTACCTGAACTGGATGGAGAACATACAGGACTGGTGCATATCGCGCCAGATATGGTGGGGGCACCGCATCCCGGTCTACTACTGCGCGGACTGCA
>JAGOOP010000057.1 GCA_017992455.1 Candidatus Omnitrophota bacterium
TCGACGATCCCGAGCTCATTCTCGCGCGCCGTGACCGGATCGTCGTTGATACCGAGCACGCATGCGTATTCGCATAAAGCCGGGCAGATCCGTCCGGTGACCTCGGGAAGATTGTTCGTCGCGGATACAAGCTCAAGCGCGCGTTCCCAGCGGCCGCGGAACACCAGATCGTTCCATTCGGGAATGAGATTCCCGAGCGGGCAGGCCTTGTGGCAGAACGGCGTGCCGCAATCCATGCAGCGCGATGCCTGTTCTTCGGATATGGAATCCTCGCGCAGCAGCGCGACCGGGCTGAAATCCTTGATGCGCTCGCGCACCGGCCGGCATGCAACCGCCGTTCGCTTTATTTTCATAAACCCTTTTGGGTCACCCATCGATGCTCCCTGTCATATCGTCAATCATTGTCAAGGACCCCGGCGTCCCGGCGGCGCGCGGGCCTGCCTTCTTCCAGAACACGCTTATATTCGAACGGTATGACCCTGACAAAATCCTTGATCTCCGCATGGAAATTATCGAGGATCCTCCGGGCAAGCGGGCTGCTCGTGAATTTCAAATGGTTCACGAGCAGTTTCTGAACCGTTTCATGATCCTCTTCGCTCAGCTTCTCGAGCAATACCATGGTAAGATTGCACCGGTTCTTGAAATTACCGTCGCGGTCATACACATACGCGATGCCGCCTGACATGCCTGCAGCAAAATTACGGCCTGTGCGGCCGAGAACGACCACCCGTCCGCCGGTCATGTATTCACAGCCATGGTCTCCGACACCTTCAACCACTGCATACAGCCCGGAATTGCGGATGCAAAAACGCTCGCCCGCCCTGCCCCTGATATACGCCTGGCCCGAGCTCGCTCCGTAAAAGGTCGTATTGCCCATGATCATATTCTCATGAGCGCTGTATGCCGCGTCCCGGTCAGGATACATGATGATCTTGCCGCCTGAAAGGCCTTTGCCCACATAATCATTGGCCAGGCCCTCGAGACGGAACGTGACCCCCTGAGCAAGGAACGCGCCGAAACTCTGGCCGGCGTATCCCCGGAATGTACAGGTGATCGTATCCTCTGCGAGCCCCTGCTCGCCGAAATTCCTGCACACCCGGCCGCTGAGCATGGCGCCCGCGGCCCTGTCCGAATTTTTTATCGGACATTCTATCACCACCGGCTCGGCATGTTCAAGCGCCGGTTTTGCCATATCGATAAGCCGGGCATCCAATACATTATCCAGGCCGTGATCCTGGGCGATCATCTGATATCTGCCGGTTTCTTCCGGGACAACCGGCTGATGCAGGATACGCGAATAATCCAGATGCCGGGCCTTCCAGGGAAGCATTTCCTTATTCATCTCGAGAAGATCCACCCTTCCCACAAGGTCGTTGAGCGTCCTGACACCAAGGCCTGCCATGATCGTGCGCAGCTCTTCGATAACAAAACGGAAATAGTTCATGACGTATTCAGGCCTGCCGCTGAACCGCTTTTCAAGCAGATCATCCTGTGTCGCAACGCCCACCGAACAGTTATTGAGATTGCAGTGGCGCAGCATGACGCATCCTAATGCGACGAGCACTGCGGAGCAAAAACCGAACTCTTCAGCGCCAAGCGCAGCCGCGATAGCCACGTCCCTGCCGGTGCGCATCTGCCCGTCTGCCTGGAGCCGCACGCGGGAACGCAGGTCGTTGAGCACAAGGGTCTGATGGGCCTCGGCCAGCCCGAGCTCCCAGGGCAGACCTGCGTGCTTGATCGAGCTCCAGGGAGAGGCGCCGGTGCCGCCGTCACCGCCGGATATAAGGATCATATCCGCATGGCCCTTGGCAACGCCTGCGGCGACCGTGCCTACGCCCGCTTCCGACACGAGTTTGACGCTGATACGCGCCCCCGGGTTGACGTTCTTGAGATCGAAGATAAGCTCGGCAAGATCCTCGATCGAATAAATATCGTGATGCGGCGGAGGCGATATAAGCGTGACCCCGGGAGTCGTGTACCTGGTCGTGGCGATGACGATGCTCACTTTATGGCCGGGCAGCTGCCCTCCCTCTCCGGGCTTTGCTCCCTGCGCTATCTTGATCTGGATCTCATCGGCATTGACCAGATAATTGGTCGTCACGCCGAACCTTCCTGAAGCGACCTGCTTGATCGCGCTGCGGTAACTGTCGCCGTTGGCAAGCGGCATGAACCGTGCAGGATCCTCTCCGCCTTCTCCTGTGTTGGACCGGCCGCCGAGCCGGTTCATGGCAACGGCGATGGTCCGGTGAGCGGCGCCGCTGATAGAACCGAACGACATGGCGCCGGTGGCAAACCGTTTCACGATCGATGCGAGCGGCTCCACCTCGTTGATATCGACAGGCGAGAGCACCTTCCTGAACTTCAATAATGACCGCAGCGTGGCCGGATGGCCTGTCTGGTCATTGATGAGCGAGGCAAACTCATCATATTTCCCGGCATTGTTGGAACGCACCGCATCCTGGAGCGCAGCGATGCTCTCGGGATTCCACAAATGGAATTCTCCGTCGCGTTTCCATTGATACAGGCCGCCGCTCGGCAGGATATGGACGTCTGCCGCCGGGCTGCCGGGAAACGCGCTGCTATGACGCATCAGGGTTTCTTTTTCGATCGTCTTCATGTCCGCGCCGCCGATGCGCGATGCCGTCCCTTTAAAACAGCGTTCGATCACGTCCGGCCCGAGGCCGAGCGCCTCGAATATCTGCGCACCCCGATAGCTTTGCAAGGTCGATATGCCCATTTTCGACAATATCTTGAGCAGGCCTTTATTCACCGCGGATATATACTGCGTGACGGCGGTCGACCATTCCATTCTGAGAGACTCGGCCGCGAGGATATGCGCGACGGTTTCATACGCCAGATACGGATTGACGCAATCGGCGCCGTATCCGAACAAAAGCGCGAAATGATGCACCTCGCGCGGTTCGCCTGTTTCCAGGATGATGCTGATACGCGTGCGCAACGACCGCTCGGTCAGATAATGATGCACTGCGCCGCAGGCGGCAAGGGCCGGAAGCGCTGCCCGGCTTCTATCCACGCCACGGTCGCTCAGGATAATAAAGGTATACCCTTGCCTGATGGCTGCCGCTGCCGCGCGGCAGACACGGGCGAGGGCTTTCTCGAACGCGCCCGCCTGCCGTGCATTGAACAATAATGAAATGGTCTTTGTCCTGAATGAGTTCTGGCCGATATGCCGTATTTTTTCCAGTTCCTCATTGGTCAGGATCGGATGGCAGACAAACAGCCGGTGGCACTGCTGCGGCGTTTCCTCAAGAAGGTTCATCTCCGGGCCGAGATACGTTGACAATGACATGACCAGCTCTTCCCTGATCGAATCGATAGGCGGATTGGTCACCTGGGCGAACAGCTGCTTGAAATACGAAAACAGGTTCTGGGGGTTCTGCGACAGCACCGCATGCGGGGTATCGTTGC
>JAGOOP010000001.1:0-11595 GCA_017992455.1 Candidatus Omnitrophota bacterium
TTCTCGAATTCCTCGCCGAACCGCAGATACGCAAGGTCCAGAGGAGAAAGTTCCTCTTCGCCGATGATGGACGCAAGCGCCCGGATATCCTTGACATGCGCGTAGAACATGAACAATTGGCTCGACAGGGACGGATGATCGTCGCGCGTCAATCCGTGCCCGATGTTATCTTTCATCAAACGCGACAATGACGGCAGGCCGGCCACCGGAGGGTATATGCCGCGCGCATGCAGTTCGCGCTCGAGCACGATCTGGCCCTCGGTGATGTAGCCGGTCAGGTCCGGGATCGGATGCGTGATGTCGTCATTGGGCATGGTCAGGATCGGAAGCTGCGTGATGGAACCGTTGACCCCCTTGATCATGCCGGCGCGCTCATACAGACTTGCGAGGTCGCTGTATAAATAGCCGGGATACCCTTTGCGCGCGGGGATCTCCCCCCTGATCGTCGAAAGCTCGCGCAGCGCCTCGCAATAGTTCGACATATCGGTCATGATGACGAGCACGTGCATATGTTTCTCGAACGCGAGGAATTCCGCGCACGTGAGGGCGAAGCGGGGGGTGAACAGCCGCGCGATCGACGGAGAATCCGCAAGGCTCAGGAATATCGCAACGCGGTCAAGGACCCCGGATTCCTCGAAGCTTTTGATGAAAAAACGCGCCGTGTCATACTTGACGCCCATGGCGGCGAACACGACGCAGAAATTTTCTCCCTTGACCCGGGCCTGGCGCGCGATCTGGGTGGCGATGAGGTCGTGCGGCAAACCGCTGCCTGAAAATATCGGCAGTTTCTGTCCCCGGACGAGCGTGTTCATCACATCGATCGAAGAGATACCCGTTTCGATGATATTCCGGGGATAATCCCGCGCGGTCGGATTGATCGCAAGACCGTTGACGTCGAGCGTATGCTCGTATAACGGCCGCGGCATCCCGTCGATCGGGTTGCCCAGGCCGTCGAACACGCGGCCGAGAAGCTCTTCCGACACCCCGACGCGCAGCGGTTCTTCCCTGAACCTGACCCGGGAGTTCTTCAAAGACAGGCCGCTGGTGCCGCCGAGGACCTGCACGACCGCCATGCCCTTGCCGACCTCGAGGGTCACCCCGAGCCGGGCTTTTCCGTCCCGGTCGACGACTTCAACAACCTCGTTATATCCGACATTATGGATATTACGGATGACGAATATCGGGCCGACGACCTCGTCGAGACCTGAATATTCACGACCGCTCCGTGCTGTATGCATACATGCTCCTATAATTCTATTTCCGTCAGCGCATCGATGACCCTGCGCGAAAGCTTTTCGAGCGCTTCCAGATCGTTCTCGGTATATGTCTGCTTCATGCGGCTGATCTCCTCGTATACGGGAAGCGCGCGCAATTCCGCGATGCTGATGCCTTTTTTGACCAATTCATCCGCCTTATGGTAGAACGCGATGATCGTCTTGAGCATGAGGAACTGTTTGCGCGCCGAGGAGAACGTGTCGACCGCGTCATAGGAAACCTGCTGGAGAAAGCCGTTCTTGAACAGCACGCATACCTCCAGGACCAGCCGCTGCGCTACCGGAAGCACATCCGGGCCCACCAGCTTCACCACCTGCTGAAGCCGCTGCTCCTTCTGAAGCAGTTCCATGATGGCAAGCCGGAGGGAAAGCCACTCTTTGTCGATGTTGGCATGCCACCAATCCTTGATCTCGTCGATATACTCGGAATAACTGTCGATCCAGCTGATCGAGGGATAATGACGCGAATTCGCAAGGTCGCGGTCGAGCGCCCAGAGGCAGCGCACGAACCGTTTCGTATGCGACGTCACCGGCTCGGAGAAATCCCCGCCCGGAGGAGAGACCGCCGCGATGATGCTGATGGAACCGGTCTGATCGTTGAGGGTGGTAACGCGGCCGGCGCGCTCGTAGAACTCCGCAAGGCGCGAGGGCAGATATGCGGGAAACCCTTCCTCAAGCGGCATTTCCTCAAGCCTGCCCGATAATTCGCGCAAAGCCTCGGCCCAGCGCGACGTGGAATCGGCCATCAACGCCACGTTATATCCCATGTCGCGATAATACTCGGCAAGCGTGATGCCGGTATAGATCGATGCCTCGCGCGCGGCAACAGGCATGTTGGACGTATTGGCGATGAAGATCGTCCGTTCAGACAACGGCCGCTGAGTCCTCGGGTCGATCAGTTTCGGGAAATTAAGAAGCACATCGGTCATCTCGTTGCCGCGCTCCCCGCAGCCTACATAGATGACGATATTGGCATCGCTCCATTTCGCAAGCTGGTGCTGTATGACGGTCTTGCCTGTGCCGAACCCGCCCGGCACTGCCACGCAGCCGCCTTTTGCGATGGGAAAAAGCGTATCGATGACGCGCTGGCCCGTGATGAGCGGCTCGCCGAGGGACAGCTTGCTCTTGATGGGGCGCGGCTTCCTGACCGGCCATTTCTGCGCCATGCGGATATCCGTGTCCGCGCCGTTACCGGATATGCATGCGACCGGATCGGCGACCGTGTAATCCCCTTCGGAGCTTACCCATTTGATCGTGCCGCTGACATCCGGAGGAATAAGTATTTTGTGGCTGATGAGCGGGGTCTCCTGCACCTCTCCGAGCACCGCTCCGGGCAAAACGCTGCTGCCTGCAGAGCACAACGGCCTGAAATGCCATTTTTTCTGCATATCAAGCGGGCTGACGCCGACCCCGCGCGAGATATACGCGCCCTGCCTGTCCTTGATCACCTCGAGCGGCCGCTGGATACCGTCATAGATGTTCCCGAGAAGCCCGGGGCCGAGCTCCACATACAAAGGATACCCTTCGGTATACACCAGGTCCCCTGCCTTGACGGACGTCGTATCCTCATACACCTGGACGTAGGCATATTCGTCCTTGAGATGCACGATCTCGCCGATCAGGCGCTGCTCGCCGACCGCGACCATATCAAGCATCCGCAGGTTCGACGCCGCTTCGATCTCGACGACAGGGCCCACGACCCTGAACACTTTTCCCGCAACGTTTGCCATAATTAAGAAGCCTCTTTCAACAATTCCATATACATATCGTCATACATCCGGTCAAGCCGGGCGGAGAACCGGTTATCATACATCATCCTGCCGTCCCGGGAATGAATGATCACGCCGAGGTCATTGAAATCGCTCTTATCGAACGCCACTTCGCACGGATGATGCACGACCGCGCTGCAGCGGGCGTGCAAAGCCCTGGCGAACTCGTCGGTGAACAGGTGCGCGTCCGCAGCCGCGTAATACACGGTCACCTGCGGCACATCCAGGACCCGTATGCCTTCGACGACTGCCTCGATAAGAAATGCTTCGTATCCGCGGTCCTGGCGCCAGCGGCCCGCACACGCCTTCACCTCGGCAAGGACCTTTTCCACGAACGCCTGTTTGCCGTTCAGGGCAAGCCGTTTCTTCTCAAGGTTCAAAGTCGAAAGCAGCCGGTCCCTGTCCTTTTCGATCTCCTGATCGACCCGGCGCCGCGCCGCTTCCGCGTTCGCGGCAGATCCCTCTTTCGCCAGGGCAACGATCTGCTGCGCCTGGGCCTGTGCGCGCTCGAGTATCTTCCGCGCCTCATCCGCGGCATCCTGGACTATCCGGGCGCAGATCGCCTCCGCGTTCTCCTGATTGGCTGAAGCAACGATATTTTTATTCATTTACATTCCTATGCCGACGAGCTCTTTGAGCAGTTCGGCGGCGCTTTTACGTTTGGATACGCTGCCCCGCGACGGGACCTCCAGCACGAGCGGAAGCGGATCCTTTTCGATATGCGTCTTGATCTCGTCGCCGAGCAAAAACGCCGCCTTCTCGGTAACGAGGATGATGCCCGTGTCCCGGTTCGCGCGTGCTACCTGCAGGGCCTCCAATGCCTCGAGCCTCGTCGAAACTTCCATGGTCTCGATCCCCGCGAGCCTGAAGCCCAGGCCGCTGTCTTTGTCCGCGATGCAAAAAAACGTCATTACACCTTCCCGAGGATCATGATAGCGATGATCAATCCGTAGATCGCAATACCTTCCGCAAGGCCGACGAAGATAAGCGCGCGGCCCGCCATTTCCGGTTTTTCGCTCACCGCTCCGACCGCGGCCGCGCCGACATAGGCGACGGCAATGCCCGCCGCAAGGGCGCTCAAGCCGGTCGAGATCGCCGCGGCGAGGAACGCCCAGCGCGTCACCGACGGATCAGCTGCTGATGCCGCTTCCTGCGCAAACGCGCGATCGAACGCGCAGAGCGCCAGAAATGCGGTTACCGAAAGCGCTGCTGCGCACAACTGCTTCTTTGTTACGTTCATGCCTTCCTCCTCCTGGATTAAACGGACAACGGTTTATATACGGATTTACCCGCCATAAAGAACTTCGAGAAAAACTCGTAATAATTGAGCCTTACCGACTGGATCGCGACCACGAGCCCTTCGAGCGCGACCGCGAGGACATTCCCGAGGATCAGGACGATCCACGACAGCACATCGCCGGTTGAGCCTTCCGTATGCACGATCTTTGCGAGGTCGAATATCGCGATGAACAGGCCCGTATGCGCCAGCGCGAACGCGGCAACGCGGATGAACGACACGGTATTCGCCAGGTACCCCATGAACACTTCCAGTATGCCCACGAGGCTTTCCATGAACGATTCCATCAGATGGCTGTATTTCCTTTTCGCCACGCAGTCCACAAGCGGATACAGGAATAATGCCAGGACTCCCCCCAGGATCACGAGCGAATAATACGCCGGGATCTGCGTCTTTGAGATAAAAAGCTTGCTGACGAGGCCGATGGCTGCCCAGTATATGATCCCGCCGATAAGCCCGGCCTTGTCGAACAGCACCTTGACGTAATCCCGGTCCCGGAGCGCATTGACGACATTGATCAGGATGCCCAGCGTGATCATACCGATGCCCAGATAAATACTGATCTTGAACACCTCCATGATGTTCTCGATCGGCTTGATCCAGACTGACGGGAATTCAACGCCGAAAAAACTGCCGTAGAGCCCGCCGAACAAGCACGCGCTTGCGCCGGAATATAAAAGCAGCGCCTTGGTATGCCGCAGCCCCTCGGAAGCTTTTCTCCTTCCCAGAAGCAGGCTGACCATGACGAGGACCGCGCCGTGGCCGATGTCGCCGAACATGGCCCCGAACATGATGAGGAAGCTGATCGCGACGAAGATCGTCGGGTCCACGGTGCCGTAGCGGGGGATGCCGTATGCCTCGATGAGCATATCGAACGGCTTCAAAACAGCGCCGTGGCCGAACTTCACCGGCACGTCTTCCTGCGCGATCGCCATTGCTTCCGGAGGCTGTGATTCGACATACGAGATCCCGCTGATGGACTTTATCGCGCGCACGACCTTTTCTTTATCCGAAGCCGGGACCCATCCCGCAAACAGCGCGGTCTTGTCCGTCAGGCACGAATACCGTTTCGCCTCAAGAAGAGATCTATTCAGCCGCACCGCCGCATGAATCGCGGCGATCTCCGGCTCATGCCGGCCGGCAAGGTCCCGGATCCGGTCGTTCAGGCCGGCGATCTTTTCTTTATACTCCTCGATCTTGCGGACAAGCTTGGCCTGCGCCTCTTTTGATACATCGGCGACCTCCCGGGGATAGGCGATCTCTTCCCATCCGACATCGCGCAGGACCTTGTTGAGAAGCGCCCGGTCCCGCCGCAGGCCGATGACCATGGCGAGGACCTTCGTGCCCTCCGTGCGGAACGGATACATGACGTGCGGGATGTCGGCAAGGCTTTTTTCCAGCACCGGCGCGTTCTTCTCCTCAAGCTTACCCGTCGATACTTCAAGAAAAGAATACAGAGAACTGCGGCGCGGCGAGAACGGCATGTAATCGCGCACGTGCGCCAGGATCGACTGATCGGTCGCCATCTGATGCTCGATCTCTTCCCTGCTGTCAATGATCGTCTTGACCTGTTTCTCCACGGAATCGAGGAACTCCCCTGCAGCGGCATAGGAAAAACTGCCTATATCGTGCCGGGCGGCCTGAACAAGTTCCAGGCCCATTCTCCGGGAGACTTCGCGTATGCGCAACTGCAACGCATCGCATACCGCCAGGTCTTTATCGATCTGGAACGACGAAAGCGACTGCAGCGTATCTTCGATATTGCGCAGGTCCACCGGATGGAACACGCCGAGCGCAAGAAGCCGGGACGCGGCCTCCTCGGCCTTCTCTTTCAGGACGACAAAACTGACCAGCTCCATAGGAACAGGAGTTATCATAGGCTCAAGAGAGGCGCGATCTCTTCCTTCTGCCACCCGTATTCTTTTGCATGGAGGAGCGAAAGCACGTTCCTGGTCTCTTTCTGCTTCAGGACCAGATACCCCATGACCGTTCCGATGGTGAACGGAAAACCCGACAATGCCAGTTTCACTTCCCGCAAAAGCACCTCATAGAGGAAATTTTCAATGAGCATCACATTATCCTGCGCGAGGTCCTTGATCCTCGCATACGGCCCGAGCGACACGGATTCCACGACCTTCGCCAGGCCGTCGGTCGTGTAATATTTCCTGACCTCGTCCTTATGTATCCACTGGCCGCCGGGGATGAACCATTCGAGCATCTCGCCGATGCCCAGCGAATAATATTTGCGCAGGCGGATCAGCCAGTTGATGTTCTCGATATCCACCTCGATGCCGAGGATCCTCGACGCGACGGCGCGGTCGACCGAAGAGAACTTCGCGATGCATGCGATCAGGCGCTCGTAATAATCGACGTCGAGCGCCGCCTCGAGATAAAAGGACGATCTGCGCTCCTTATAGGCCTGGCGCGCCTTCATAAGCGCGTTCTTGTACGGCGTGTGGTCGAGCAGAAGAATGAACTCCTCTATATGCTGGGCGGCTGCCAGTTTGGCAAAATCGATCTCATAACAGATCCTGCCGGGGATCACGTGATCGTGCCAATCCACCGGCAATTTATGATGCCAGATGCGCAGTATGACTTTGAGTTCTTCAAGCTCGTACCGCTGGCGCACCAGTTCCACGAACGCACGCTCCGCTTTGCCTGATAGCGCCGCTTCGACCTTTGCGTACACCGCAAGGTCGTATTTAATAAACGCCTTCTCAAGCACCTCAAAGCTATAGCCCTTCTGCAGGCCGGCTACGACACCCTCATAGGGAGTTTTTTTCAGGATCTCAAGACAGGCATATTGATCGGCTGCTTCGGTGAGCTGGCCGAACAGGACAGGCTCAAGCAGGGAGGAACGCATTGCCCTGATCTTCGCATTCGCAAACGCATATTTGGCTAACTGGCGCATACGGGCTACTCTTCGAAGGATGTGATACGGGTGAACAATGCATGGGCAATGGCAGGTATATCCTTTGCGCGGCGCTCGACCTGTGCGGCAACCTCGTCGCGGACCTTCTGCAGTTCCTGATCCTTCTGCTTCATAAACTCTTTTTGCGACTCCCGGCGTTTCTTTTCCAGATCGCTGTCAGCCTCAGCCGCACTGCGGCTGAGGATATCCTGCGCTTCTTTCCGGGCCTGCTGGATAACGCCGTCAGCCGAACGCTGCGCCTTTTCGATCATTTCCTGCGCGTGACGCTCCTGTTTGAGTATTCTTTCAACGATATCTTTCATATATTCTACCTGTTGGCATGCCATAAGTTAGGAACCAAAAAGCACCGGCATATTTTATGTATTATATCCCGGTGCTTCCGGCATGTCCAATGTTTTCTTTGTTGAGTCTAAAGCGCAGCGTCTCCTTTTTCTTCGGTGCGGATCCGGATCGCGGTGTCCACAGGGCTGACGAATATCTTACCGTCACCGATCTCCCCGGTCTTTGCGCCTTTGATCAACACGGCGACTATCCGGTCAGCCTCGCTGTCCTTCACGATCACCTCAACCTTGCTTTTGGGCAGCAGATCGACCCTGTATTTTTCGCCCCTCCACTGCTGGGTAATGCCCTGCTGCTTGCCGTGGCCGATGATCTCGGTGATCGTGATCCCGGTGCAGCCCGCTTTCTCAAGCGCGCTGCGCACTGTATCAAGTTTTTCAGGCCGTATAATGGCCTCTATCCGTTTCATGGTCCTGCCTCCTTTTGAGCTATTCCGCTTTCCCAAGATAGGAATAAGCCGGTTTTTTGCTTAAGAATTCGGGGTACGCGGCGTTGCCGTGCTCTCCGATATCAAGGCCTTCGATCTCCTCCTGCAGCGTGACGCGCAATCCCATCGTCGCTTTTATGATGAGCCACGCGGCCAGGGAAATGCCGAAAACATAAACGGCGACGCTCAGGACCCCGGCCGATTGCGACAGCAAAAGTTTTGCGCCTCCGCCGTAGAAAAGACCGTTGCCGGTGGCTGTGCCGGTGAGTTTATCGACTGCGAAAAGGCCGACCGCAAGCGTCCCGAATATGCCGTTGACCAGGTGCACGGAAAGCGCGCCCACCGGATCGTCGATCTTTGCCCGGTCGAAGCCGATGACGGAAAGAACGACGAGGAGACCTGCGATAAGGCCGATGACGATCGATGCTCCGACGGTAACGAACGCGCACGGCGCGGTGATGGCCACCAGCCCCGCGAGGCAGCCGTTGATGGTCATGCCCAGGTCCGGCTTTCCCAGCAATATCCACGACAGGATGGTCGAGCTCATGATCGCCGCAGCTGCGGCCGTATTCGTGGTCACCGCAACGTGGCTGATCGCAAGCGGGTCCGCGCACATCGTGGAACCTGGATTGAACCCGAACCAGCCGAACCACAGGACGAACGCGCCGAGCGTTGCGATCGAAAGGTTATGGCCGGGAATAGGGTTCATCTTGCCGTTGACGTACTTACCGAACCGCGGCCCAAGGACCAGGATCCCCGCCAGTGCAGCCCATCCGCCGACAGAGTGAACGACGGTCGAGCCGGCGAAATCGAACATGCCTTTTGTTGCGAGCCACCCGCCGCCCCAGACCCAGTGGCCGACCACCGGGTAGATGAACGTGACCATAATAAAGGAAAAAACGATGAACGAGACGTATTTGATCCGTTCGGCAACCGCGCCTGAAACGATCGTGGCTGCGGTGCCGGCAAAGACCAGCTGGAAGAAGAACTTGGCAAACAGCGGCACGCCGGTCCAGGAGAGCGCCGAATAGACTCCTTGGTACGCCGTGCCGGTCGCCGGAGAATTATCCAGCCCGCCGAGCATCAGCAGGCCTTTGAGGCCTATAAAAGGATTGCCGTCCCCGAACATCAGCCCCCATCCGAGGAACAAGAAACCCAGGCTCGATACCGCAAACACAATGAAGTTCTTCGAAAGGATGTTCACGCAGTTCTTTGCGCGCGCGAATCCCGACTCCACCATCGCAAACCCCAGGTTCATGAAAAACACCATTTTCGCGGTGATCAGCACCCATATTGTATCAACTACCACCTTATCAAGCATACGATCCTCCTTTTTCCGTCATTACAGACCTGTGTCCCCGCTTTCGCCGGTCCTGATGCGGACTGCCTCTTCTATTTCCGAAACGAATATCTTTCCGTCGCCGACCATGCCGGTGCGCGCCGCAGCCACGATCGCATCCACGATGTTTCTTGCATCGCGGTCATGCACCACCACTTCGATCTTCGTCTTGGGCATGATGCCCACGCGGTATTCCTCGCCCATGATCTTCTGGACCGTGCCGCGCTGATTGCCGTGGCCGTCGACCTGTATGAGCGTCAGCCCGGAGCAGCCGGCAGCCTCCAGCGCCCGGCGCACCGCCTTCACTTTCTCAGACCTGATGAACGCCTCGATCTTCTTCATGACGTTCCTCCATTTAAAACGAGTATGCGGCGATAACGCCCGTGTAAAACCGGTCGTTCTGATCACCGTCGTCCGACGACGTCACATCCCCGACGGGGATCATATAGTTGATATTCGGCATTATGCTCAGGCTTTTGGTCAAAGGGATTTTCAGCCCCGCGCTCATCCCGATGTCCCCGCCTTTTCCGTTGATGAAAAGTTCATGGTTATACCCGTAATGGCCTGCCAATTCAACGCTCATTGCAAGGCCCCCGGCCTCCAACGGAAGGCTTTTGGCAACGTTGATCACGGTATAGGTGCCCATACCCCCGCCGTCCTCCTGTGTGCCGTAATCGCGGTACAGAAAGATCGACGGAGCAAGAAAAACCTTCGGCAGGGTTATACCCGCATAGAATTCCCTGCTGAATGTCTTTGGCGCGCCGTCTGCCCCTGTCTGATCAGGAAAATCGTAATAGGTATGGCCGAAAGAAATGCTTATCATATCGAGGTCATACGTATAATCCACGATATAATCGAATTCATCGGACGCGCGGCTGTCCCGGTTCTCCATATCCTTGCTTGTCCAGAATTTGCCTGTTACCTTGCCCAGCGGCGTTGCAGGCCCGGCGACATAGAGCCCTGTCTGGACAACCGGATCGCCGTCAAGCAGCATCCCGCGCCAGAGATATTCGCTGTAATACGCCGTGTCCCCGCTGGCCGCGATCCCCAGGTCGGTAAAAAGGCCGTCGCTTGAGGCAAATGCTTTCGAAAATAAAAACATGCACATCGCAACCGCCGAGATCGCGCAATACTTTTTCATCTTTCCCTCCTTTAAATAAAACAGGCGCCTTACAGGATCCGCCCATGGGACCAATAAGACGCCGGTGTCTCGAATGAATTGCCGTCAAAAATGATTAAGCGTCCTCATTCTCCGAGAACGCTCTCATCTTCCACACATCACTGTGTTGTCCGACTACACGTATACAAGTAAATTAACCGAACTACTGGTAACAAGAATCTTTTAATCTGTTGGTATCCCCTGTGTAGGGGGTGTCAGTCGCTCAAACAGGATACCTGACGTTAAATAGGTTTTACGTCAGTATCCCGCCTCTGCGGGAACTCGCTTTGTGACACCCCCTACACAGGGGATACCCGTAGCCTAATCGAGATGTTTACGGCATTTCTTCTCGATATCCCGCCGCATTTTGATGACGCGCACGTGGGAAATGCCTGCGCGCCTGCCGATCTCGCGGGTGCTCAAACCTTCGGCGAACAACGGAAGCAGTTTCTTCTCCTTATCGCTCAAGCCGTTATTATAGATCGCCTCGACGAGCATGCGCGCGTTCAGAAACGAGAAATAGTCGTTTGAGGCTCCCTCTCCGGGCGCTCTGAGCGAGTCCAGAAGGCCCGCGTGATCAGGCCCGCCTGGTTCATCCAGGCTGACCGGCCTGACCTTATCGAGCGCGGTGCGCATATAGTTCTTCAGGTGGAAATAACAGCCCTGCAGTATATAACTGTCTGTTTTATCAGAAATGGTCCCCGCGTTATATTCCTTCCAGAGATGCAGCAACGCCTCCTGATACAGGTCTTCATTGTTGAAATAATATCCCTGCCAGTGGACTTTATAGGCAATACCTTTCAGCGCGGGGTTCAACCGGCCGATCAACTGTTCAAAGGCGTTCATCAAGCACCTCCGGGTAAATAAAAAAGCCCAGGCCGTCCCGCCGTTACGGGACAACCTGGACTGCAACGTCCATGAAACAAAAAAGTCTTCCGGCATACATTGCCAGAAGACTTCACTGTCTCTGTGCTTCCTCGATTACGCTATAAGTATACCACGCTGCTGCGACCTGTCAAGTACAATCGTCGGGATTGTCCCTGTGAGAGATGTGTCACA
>JAGOOP010000001.1:11695-189664 GCA_017992455.1 Candidatus Omnitrophota bacterium
CTTCCGGCATACATTGCCAGAAGACTTCACTGTCTCTGTGCTTCCTCGATTACGCTATAAGTATACCACGCTGCTGCGACCTGTCAAGTACAATCGTCGGGATTGTCCCTGTGAGAGATGTGTCACAGGGACAATCCCAGCAATTATACAAGCCCCTGGTCCAGCATCGCGTCGGCGACTTTGACAAAACCGGCGATGTTGGCGCCTTTGACGTAGTTGACGGTCTTGCCTTCTTTGCCGAACTTGACGCAGGATTCGTGGATCCTGATCATGATCTGATGCAGTTTTTCATCCACTTCCTGCCGTGTCCAGGATAAACGCTGGCTGTTCTGAGACATTTCAAGGCCGCTTGTGGCAACGCCGCCCGCGTTCGATGCCTTGCCGGGCGCATACAGGATCTTGGCTGCCTGGAACACCTTGACCGCTTCGGGGGTGGACGGCATATTGGCGCCTTCGGCAACGCACGCACAGCCGTTCTTCACGAGCTTCTTTGCATCGGCCTCGTTGATCTCGTTCTGTGTGGCTGACGGGAACGCCATATCGCATTTCACGTCCCACGGCGTTTTTCCGTCGACGTATTTACAGTTGAACTTGTCGGCATATTCCTTAATGCGGCCGCGCCTGACGTTCTTCAGTTCCATGACGAACGCAAGCTTCTGCTCGCTGATGCCGTCTGCATCGTAGATATACCCGTTGGAATCCGACAGGGTGACGACCTTGGCGCCGAGCTGCAGCAGTTTCTCGACCGTATACTGGGCGACATTGCCGGACCCGGAAACCGCGCAGACCTTGCCTTCGATCGACTCGCCTTTGGTGCGAAGCATTTCCTGCGCAAAATACACGCAGCCGTAGCCGGTCGCTTCCGGACGGATCAGGCTGCCGCCCCAATTGAGGCCCTTGCCGGTCAGGACGCCGGTAAACTCATTGCGCAGCCGTTTATACTGGCCGAACAGAAAACCTATTTCGCGGCCGCCGGTGCCGATATCGCCTGCGGGCACGTCCGTATCAGGCCCGATGTAACGCACGAGTTCTGTCATGAAACTCTGGCAGAACTTCATGACCTCGTTATCCGACTTGCCCTTTGGGTCGAAGTCTGAACCGCCTTTTGCCCCGCCCATAGGCAGCGTGGTCAGCGCGTTCTTGAACACCTGCTCGAACGCGAGGAACTTCAGGATACCGAGGTTCACGCTCGGATGCAGCCGTAATCCGCCTTTATACGGGCCGATCGCGCTGTTCATCTGAATGCGGAAGCCGCGGTTGATCTGCATCTGCCCTTTATCATCAAGCCACGGGACGCGGAACATGATCACCCGCTCAGGCTCGACCATCCGCTCAAGTATCTTTGCCTCAAGATACCGGGGATGCTCTTCGCAATACGGCATGACCGATTCCACAACCTCCCTGACCGCCTGATGGAATTCAAGCTCGCCCGGATTCTTTGCCACCACCTTTGAAACGAATTCTTCTACTCTTTTGGACATCCTTCCTCCTTTTTGACCACGTTCTGCCTGTATTTTAGGCACGGTAAACAAAAAAAGACGCCATGATAATACATAGACGTCTTTGTCTTAACATACGGATTATAACACGGTAGACCTGCTTGTCAAACCTTTTTTAATCTTGGGGACGGTTCTCTTCGAGAACCGTCCCCAAGATTTTCCAGGATCTTATCTGCCGCTGCCAGGACTTCTGCAACAGTAATCGCTGAAAGGCACGCAAAACCCCTGGTGCAATCGTGGGCAAGGCATACGGCGCAGCCGGCGTCTTTATGCAATACAACGCTGTTCTTATTCACCGGGCCCCACCGCCGCGGGCTGATACCCGGCTGGTTCCTGCCGAATATCGCAATGACCGGAACGCCGATCGCGGCCGCAATATGCATGGGGCCGGTATCTGCGGATATGACCAGGCTGCTCCGTCTGAAAATGCTCGCTGTCTCCGGAATAGGCGCCTTATCGATGCAATCTACGGCGGACGCGCTCATGTGCTTGATAACGCTTTGAGCGGTCTTTTTGTCGAGGCTGTCCGGCCCCGCGAGCACGACGATCTTACGGCCCTGCCCTGCCAGGGCATCGGCAACAGCAGCATACCGTTCAGGCGGCCAGATCTTCGAAGGGCAGCTTGCGCCGGGATTGATGACAATAACGCGATCTGACTGCCTGATGCCTGCGGCGCGGAAAAAATCATCCGCCCACTTTTCAGCGCGCCGGTCGCACGGCACAAAAAACTCTTTTTCCCGCGGCTCGATGCCGAGCGTGCGCACCATATCAAGCGCATAATCGCTTTCGTGTTTTTTGCCAAACTGTTTATCGTGGATTATGCGATCGGTCAACAGAAAGCCCATCTTACGGTTGTAGCCGATGCGCCGGGGTATCCCGCTCAAAAACGCTATCACATGATCCCTGTTCGTCGGATGCAGGACAAGCGCACAATCAAACCGCTTTTGTCTCAGGCCGCGGATAAACCGGAAGAAACGGCATATATTCCTGTCGCATTCTTTCTTATCATACGCGATCACTTCGTCGATATACGGATTGCCCTCGACAACGGCCCGCGTATACGGCCGTACGAGCGCCGCAAGATACGCGCCGGGATACTGCATGCGCAGTTCTTTGAACACCGGCGTTGACAGGACAAGGTCGCCCATGCGGTCGGTGCGCACGACAAGGATCCGTTTAAAGGCGGTTTCCGGGCCATGCGGGACCGGGCCGATGGCCGGTTCCTGAGCGAGCAATACGCCTGCCTGCCGGAAAACGTCGTCGACGGTGACCAGGCGCAAGCACGCCAGCGTCCCGAAACGGCATTGCGCCTTACAGCACGGCCGGCAGAATATCTCTTTTTTTACCACGGCTGACCGCCGCGACCACGGGCGGTATTTTCTGTCGTCGGTCGGGCCGAAAACCGCCGCGACCGGAACATCCAGATAACTGGCCAGATGGGAATTGGCGCTGTCATTGGTGATCAAAAGCGCTGCCCGCTGTAAAAGCGCTGCGGTCTGGGAAAGGGTGGTCTTTCCCGTCAGATCGGTCACCGCGCTCCTGCACTGCTGCAGGATGCTTGAGCTGACCGCCGCATCAGCCGCATCCCCGATCAGGACGATCCGTACCCCGTATGCTTCGATAAGCCTGTCGGCGAGTGCGGCAAACCGTTCGCCCGGCCACTGCTTGGTCGCGCTGCGGCTCCCGGCAGATACGATCACGATCCTGTCGGTATCGCTGCTGCCGTTCTTCGCAAGCATGTCAGCCACCGCGTGCCTGTCTGCGTTGAGAACGGGCAACGATACGCGCGGAGCCTCGGCTTGACCGCGGATACGCACAGCCGCCGCCCTGGCCAGATGGACATCCTTCATGTGGCTGACGGGACGCAACGGCGATCTCAAACCGCATACCCGTATGACGCCCGGCAAAAGGAAGCTCAAAAGGCTGTTGCGCATATCGACGGCCATATCGAACTTCCTGCCGGCCAGATCAGCGAACAGGCGAAGTTTCGCTGCCGCCGGCGCATGCTTATCGTACACCACCAGATCGCTCACAACGGGATTATATTCGAACAGCTCGCGCGGCCGGGGGCCTGACAATACCGTGATAGCGGCCCGGGGATATCCGGCTTTCAAGAGATCCAGCACCGGCAGCGTCAGGATGCAATCGCCGATATTGCTCAGGGTGATGAACAGTATTTTACGTATTGGACGCACGGATAGCGGACCTCACGGCAGCACATACATCGTCGACGGATATCGCCTTCATGCATTGGTTATCGCGGCAATCGTTTTCATAACAGGGGATCGCGCAGCCGATATTTTTTCGCACGATCACCGCGCGGTCAGGCGGCACCGGCCCGGTCAATCGGGGGTCGGTGGGGCCGAAGAGCGCGACGATCCGGGGCGTTCCGGCGGCATTTGCGATATGGAGCGGCCCGGAATCGGCGCTGATAAAGACCGAAAACCGCGGGCACAAAGCAGCGAACTGTTTCAGAGACAGCGCCCCGCAGGCGGAAACGGAACCCGAATTCATTGATGACCGGATCTGTTCTGCTAACGGCCCGTCTTCGGGGCTGCCGGTAAAGATGATCTTCGCCCCGTACTCCGCGACAAGCCGATCCGCAAGCGCGGCAAAATTTTCTTTCGGCCACCGCTTCGGGCCCCAGTTGCCGCCGGGGTTCAGGCCGATGATGACATCCCGCACATGAATGGCGTTCCGGCGCAAGAACTCATCAACCGCCCTGCGGTCCTGTTCGCCAAATGCCAGATCCGCAAAACGGTCTTTTACCTCAAGCCCGGCGCCGGCGATAACGCCCAGATAATAATCGACGCGGTGGACCGCGCGGATGTCGGGAGGGCGGATCCGCCCGGTCAGCAGGAATGCGCGCTTTGCGGTCGTATAACCGATCCGCTCTTGTATGCCCGCCGCCCACGCGATGAATGCGCGCGTCATGGACCGATGAAGAAGGAATATCGCGTCGAACCTTTTTGCTTTCAGCATCCGGATGAACGCGCGCGTTCCGGCAAAGCCCTTATGCGCGCCTTTTTCGTCGAAGATGATGATCTCATCCAGATACGGATTGCCTTCGAGGACCGCGCGGCAGCGCGGCGGGATGATACAGGCGAGATAGCTCTGCGGGTAGTTGTGCCGGATATTCCTGATAACGGCAGTGGAAAAAAGAACGTCCCCGAGCCAGTTCACATTGAATATCGCGATGCGTTCCCTGTTGTCCGCCATGCTTCCCCCTGCCGCCAGGCTTTTGCCCGCCTCATTTATGCCTGTGTTCGCGGATGAAATTGTAGTATCCGCTCGTCTCAAACCAAAAAACGAACAAATTCGCCGCACTCTCCGATATGCGGATCCGCTTGAGCGCGAACAGATCGTCATTGCGAAGCCTTTTCCCCGGATTGGTCGCTACGGCGGCCGCATATCCGGCGTCGATAACGCGCTGACGAACCTCATGGTTGAAGCGGCCCATCGGATATGCAAACGTTCTGACCGGACGCTCGAACATCCGTTCAAGCGCCTTTTTAGAACCGGATATCTCGCTGGTCAGTTCCGCCGGCACGGTGACATATTCGAGGAACGGATGGCTCATCGTGTGGCTGCCGAACGTGATCAGCCCGGAATCCTGCATTTCTCGTATCTGGTCCCAGTTAAGCTTATCCGGCTTGCCGATATCATTGACGATGAGAAAGATCGTCGCCGGCAGGCCGTATTTTTTCAGGACCGGGAACGCATACAAATAATTATCGATATACCCGTCGTCGAACGTCAGGACGAGCGCCCGCGCAGGCAGTTTCCTGCCGTCAACGATCATGGCAGCTGCCGTCTCGAGCGGCAGGACATCATAGCTGTTTTTTTTGAGAAAGCGCATCTGGCGGTCGAACGCCTCGACCGATACGATAAGCCGGTTGCCCTCAGGCACCACGGGCTTCACCGAATGATACATCGCGATCGGCAGCACATATTGCGCGCGGATAAAAATAACGAGGATCGCCGCTCCAATGCCGATGCCGCCCCATATGATCAGTCTCTTCTTCTTAAACATTCCCGGTATACCTCCTCGGTGCGCAAAAGCATTTCTGCCTGCGAAAAATCGCGATTGATAAATATATGCGCATTCTCCCCCATGCGCCGGGCGCTTTCCGGGTCCGACAGGAGCTGACCGATCGCCAGCGCCAGGCCTGCCGGATCGGCAGGTTTCACAAGCAGCCCCGTGGTGCCTGCGCGGATAAGGCTCCTGATACCTCCGACGTCCGAGCCGATGCACGGCAGGCCCGCAGCCATCGCTTCCATAAGGCTCAGACCCAGGCCTTCCTTGAGCGACGGCAGCACGTATACGTCCATGACGGAAAGCATCCTCGCCGTCCCGGGGACCGTCGGAATAAAAAAGACGCTCCGCTCTATTTTCAAAGCGCTGACAAGATCCTTGAGCCGCCGCTCCATCGGCCCTTCCCCGACGATCAACAACTGCGCATCGGGATGCCTGTTGAGCACGAGCTTCATTGCGTGGATGAGATACTGATGGCCTTTCACGTCGGAAAGCCGGGCGATCAGGCCCACCACCGGGCCGTCAGCCAATCCGATCGATGCACGCAACGCCCTGCGTTCATCCGCCGTAATATCGCGCGCTGCGGCGAAAAAAGGGACGTCGATGCCGTTATGCACGAGCCTGATCATCCGCTCGCCGATGCCCAGGTCGAACACCAGATGCTCTTTCACCTGCTCGCTGACGGCGATGACCGTATCGCCCCAGCAGGGGAACAGCATCCGCGACAGCCGGCGCGTAAAAAACCCGTGGCAGGTCGTGACGTGCGGCGCGGCGATACAACGCTGCATCAGACAGCCGAGCACCTGGGTAACACGGGTCTGCGAATGGATGATGTCGATATGCCGGTGGCGCAGCTGGCGCGCAAGCAAGAGCGCGGACATGCCGAGCTTGACGGCATTGAGCTCCGATTTGGTCCTGATCGGGATCCGCAGATGGATGATGCCCTGCGTCGAAAAACGGATCGCCGCATCGCCGCCGCTTGAAGCGACGTATACCGTATGGCCGCGGCTGCGGAAACCCTGGGCAAGCGTCAGAAGATAACTCGTGATGCCGCCGACGTTCAAATGGGTCGTCAGATAAAGGATGTTCATCGATCAGGACGACTGCCTGCCGGCTGTTCGAGCCATGAGCTGCTCGATCGCCTGCAGCACTTCCTCGGGAGTGATCAAGCGCATGCATCTGCGATGAGCGCATTTCGACTTGTAACAGGGGCTGCATGCCAGATTTCTGCGGATGACCGCGTAATAGTTCGCCGGCGGCACGTGCCGCTCGGGGTTCGTGGGGCCGAAAAGCGCCACGAACGGAGTATCCATGCACGCCGCGATATGAAGCGGGGCCGAATCGCCCGATATGTAGACCGCGCATTCTTTGATCAAACAGGCAAGCTGGTTGATGGTGAAACGTCCGCACGCATCGATCAGCTTCAGGTTCTTCACGCTCTGGCACAGCATTGCGGCAAGACTCGAATCGGTCTCGGTGCCGGTAATGACGACCCTGATGTCGCGGCGGCCGAGCTCTTCGCACAGCCGGATGATATGCTCCACAGGCCAGACCTTGGATTCCCACCGCACGCTCGCGGAAATGTTGATCCCGACGAGCTTCTGGTTCTCCGCCAGCCACTGGCCCTTCAGGAAATCCTTCACCGCTGCGGCATCCTGTGCCGTCGGAAAAAGTTCAAGATGGGGATCGCGCAATTCGATCCCGAGCGGCTTGAAGATCCTGAACTGATGCGCGACCGGGTCCAGAACGGTTTTATCGTCTTTTACGCCGTGATTGAGCAGAAAACCGAATTTATTGTTCGCATACCCGTAGCGGTCAGGCGCGCAGGTGCACAATGCCAGAAGATGCGACCTGCGGTTATTCTGAAGGTCGATGACCATGTCGAAATGGCGGCTGCGCAGGCGCGACGCGAGCCCCCAGAACCCCCCGATGCCCTTGTCCTTGTTCTTCAGGTCGCACACAAGCAATTCATCGATGTGCGGACTGCGGGCAAGGATCTCTTTGTATGCAAGGCCGACCAGGAACGAAATATGATAGTTGCCCGGCGGGAATTTCCTGCGGAGCGCACGAACGGCCCCGGTCGAGAGTATGATATCGCCGATCGAGCTGAACTTCATGACGAGAATATTGAAATGCGACATCGCTTCCTCATATACCTCAAGCGTCCTGCGCACCATAAGGTCGACGGTATAACGGTCTTTGACCTTCTCATACGCGGCACGGGCCAGGGAACCGGCTAATTGCCTGTCCTGAAAGATCTTCACCGCTGCGTCGGCCATGGCCCGGGGATCCGCGGGCGGAACCAGAAGCCCCGTGACCCCGTCCTCGATGATATCCACGACCCCTCCCACGGCAGTGGCGACCACGGGCACCCCGGCAGCCTGGGCCTCGATGATGACCCTGCCGAAGGCTTCCTGCGTCGTTGTCGCAAGGACCAGAAGGTCGAGATGGGACACGATCTCGGGGATGTCTGTCTGCGTGCCGAGAAACTCGGTGCAATGGGACAACCCGAGCCCGCGGGTCAATACCTTGACCTGTTCTTTGTATCCTTCTTTTGACGAAGGCGCATCACCGACGATCCAGACCTTCAGGTCCCGTATGCTCCGGGAGGCCTTATGCATGGCCTTGATAAAATCAAGGTGGCCCTTGATGGGAGTGATCCGGCCGATGATCCCGACATTGAACTCTTTTCTCCGTTTTTTCGCGGGATCCGTAAATTTGAATTTTTCGACCGCGACGCTGCGGGGAATAAGCCTGATGCGGTCGCGCGGCACACCGAAATCCTCGATCATATGCCGGCCGATAACGTTCGACGGCACGATCACCCGCTTGCCCCAGCCCATGCAAGAGCTGAAAAAATGCTTTTTATAATAGCCGTGGCAGGTCGTGATGAAAACGCACCGGGTGCGCCGGGCGGCGAAGAACGCGCTCCACGCCGGGGCGCGGCTGCGCGCATGCACGATGTCTATCTTCTCTTTGCGGATGATCCGGGCTATCTTCGGGATCATCGATATGATGCAAAAAACCGATTTACGGTGCACCGGCAGCTGGTAGTGAACGGCCCCGGCGGCGACAAGGTCCTTGACCATTTCTCCGCCGTTGGAAATGACCACTGCCTTATGGCCTCCGGCAGCCAGGCGCCCGGCCAGATCCACCGTGCCCCGTTCAACGCCGCCGACCCGCAATTCAGGAACTACCTGCAGAACATTCATAATATCTTCCTTAAACCTTCAATAACCGGCTGTGCATCATTGAGGCGCCTGCGGCCGGGTTGCCCGCGCCATATCTGCGTGATCACGCTCTTCATCGTGGCCGGCGGGACGAGGTGAATGAATCCGCCGCGCTCAAGATCGGCCAGCACAGCCCGGTGCTTGCGGGACAGTCCCGGCGCCCGGAACACAACGACATGCGTGCCTGCGCTTGCCGCTTCCGACACCATTGAGATACTTTCAGGGGATATCACCACGATATCAGAAACGTCAAGTATCCCGCCGACGCCGAAATCGTAATTACGCTCGCTGGCGATAAGAAGAAATTTACAGCGCTCATCCGCGGCGAACGTCTTCTTCAGCGTATCCTCCGCCTCCGACGACGTCCTGCGCGATGTGGTGGCAAGCAGCGTGCCGTTCAGTTCACGGACTGCGGCGCTTATGTGTCCCGAAACCTCCCGGACCATCGGCGCCGTCAAACGGAACCCCTTGGCATCCCCTCCGAGCAGCATGCCGATCACCGGAGCGGACAGGGAGCTTGTACCGATATGCTCGCGCAGCCGCTGCCCCTGCTCAGCCAGATATCCGCTGTCGATCAGGTTCAGCGCGCCCTGGGTCACCACGACATTGCGTGCCGTTGGCGGACGATCGTGCCGGGCGATCACAGCCAGATCGAAAAATCGCAGCGGCAGCCTTCCCGGCTTCATGATGACGAATGACTTTGCCTGATTTTCTATTGCCATGATCCGGTTCAATACCGCCAGGCTCGAGCCGCAGGATATAATGATATCGCACCGTACCGCAGCGAGGCCGCGGTACGAGCCGGCCGTCAGCGTCCGGCGCAGGCACGAAAGACATCCCTGGCAGGTTATCCGGTTCGTGAAAATACCGCTGACTGCCAGCAGCGCGCGAAACGCATGATGTTTCACCCCGACGGAAACCTCGCGTATCCGCGTTTCAATGCCTTTTTCTTTCAGATACCCGCTCACGATGCGCGCGAGCGCCTGCGCCTGGCGCACATGGCCGGTCTTGCCGTCGCTCAAGACGAGGATATCCCTGGATCGGGAATATTTCCAGATCCGGTAATGCCAGAGATACTCCTGCGGCTGCCGCCGGAGATGTCCCTCGAACAATCCGGCCAGATCCTGCAGGTTCGTCCGTATGTCTTCTTCGTCATCTCCGGTCCTTTTCAGCTTCACCGGAGGCTCGATCGTGAGCTTGATACATGGCCCGCTCGTCCGCGAACTGAACACCGGCACGAGCGCCGCATCGTATTTAAGCGCAAGCCGGACCGCGCCCGGCGCCATCGACGCATCCTTGCCGAAAAACCGCACCCCCACGCCGTTCCTGCCGCCCTGATCGATCGACATGCCGCAGGACTCATTGGCCCTGATAAGACGGATCAGCTCCCGGGCCTGGTCTTCGCGCCGTATGATCCTGCACCCTTTTGCCCTGCGGTAGGTGTTCAGCAATCCGTTGAGCCGCGGCATCTTCTGTTCCCGCACGAACAGGCTGAACGGGATATTCAGTTGCTGCGCGAGGATGCTTGATAATTCCCAGCTGCCTTCATGGACGCTGACAAAAAAAACGCCTTTTCCCCGCCGGAACGCCTCGGCGACATGCTCGAGACCGTCGATGGAAACATATTTCCGCGCGTATTCCCTGTCGATGACCGGGATCAAAAAGATCTCGACGATATTCTGCCCGAAACTGCGGTAATATTGCAGCGTAAGGCCGGCGAGCTCCTGCGGCGTACGCGTATCGCCGAACGCGGCGCGCAGGTTCGCATACGCCCTGACCCGGTGCCTGACATCGAACGTATATACGATCTCTCCGAGCCGCCTGCCGATCCAGAACGCGGCGCGCGGATGCAAAGAACGCAGAACCGGGCCCGCGGTCTTAAGCAGAATATACGCCGCGTAATCGGCGGCAGAATTGTTCTTCATTCTCGAAGATCTCCAGCGTGACATCCAGGACGATACAATCGAATTCCGCGATCCCGGGCGCCAGAGCTGCAAGTTTCACCGCGTCCTTTTCGGTCGTGACCAGAACGCGGATGCCTTGTTCGCGGCACTCCCGGCTGATCATATCCATATCAGCCGGCGAATACCGGTGATGGTCGGGAAACACGAATGCGGCCGCCACGCGCGCCTGCAGGGCGTCGACCGTGCGCCTGAACGAACCGGGATTGCCGATCGCCGAGACAAGGGCGACGGGACGGGCGCGCAGATATTCGGCCGTGCATTGTTTCGACGGGTCCGATAAGAACGAGCATCCCGCAGGTACATGGCGCGCTGCGACGATGAGCGCATGCGGATTCAGGCTTGCCAGACGGGCTTTAAGCGCATGCGGGTCAGCGCAAGCTTCCGTATTGGTCAGGACAAAGATACCGGCGCGCCTGAGCGCGGACAGCGGTTCGCGCAATATGCCGCGGGGGATCATGCATCCGTTGCCGAACGGGCGCGCCGCATCCACAACCGCGATATCAAGGTCTTTCTTCAAGCCCCATTGCTGGAACCCGTCGTCGAGCAAAAGCGTATCCGCCCCGTAAACCCGCTGCGCTTCCACGGCAGCAGCACGCCGGTTGCCGTTGACGATCACCGGCACTCCCTGAAGTTTGCGCCATAACATGTACGGCTCATCGCCCATGCCGGAAGCATCCGGCGCAGGCGTTGTATTATTCCCGCGCTTTGACCTGCCGTAGCCGCGCGTCAAAACGGCGGTCCGACGGCCGTCATCCTTGAGCATCCGCGCGATAAGCCGTACCAACGGGGTCTTGCCCGTGCCCCCCCAGGTAATATTGCCGACACTGATGATCTTTACCGGCAGAACAACGCGGTTGCGGCTGCGTATCCCGGACAGCACAACGATAACCGCGCCGTATAAAAGCGATAAAAGCCACAAAACACCTTTCAGGACAGAAGCAAAACCCCCTCCTCTCCTGTCTGTGGCAAGGTCTTTCAAATAGTCTGCAAGCATCGTAACAACGGCAAACCGTCCCTGTTTTTCACTTATTATATCGCTAAAGCATTCATTCCCCAAGCACTTTCGCGCCTGTTGCAATGATGCAATGATACGACATATCCTTTTATTGGAGTTCGATCGTAAGGACGTTGCAGGGCAGGGAAAGATGCGAGGCGGGGATCCTGACGCAGCCGTTTTCGGCATGATAGACCCGGCGGTTGACACGGACACGGCGCAGCGCATACGGACCGCTGCCGGACACAGGCCGGCAAAAAGTAAAGATCAGCCGCCTGCCCCGGTGGCTGCATTGCATGGTGACGGTCCGGCCGGAAAAATCTTCACGCATGAGTTTGGGGCGCAGGACCAGCATTCCCATGTCGAAGGTAACGCCGAGCACTTCTCCGATAAGCGTATGCATATACCAGCTCGCGGACCCGGTCAGATACAGGTACAGCCCCCTGCCCTGGCCGTTGAAATATTCAGGCAGCATGGGCGGGATGCACGCTGCGTCGCTTGCGGACATGCGGTAGAGCGATTCCATGACCTGACGGCCTTCTTCGACGAACATACGCGAATACAAAGCATTCGCCAGCATGACATTCATGTGGCTGAAGAACGCGCCGTTCTCCTTATCCCCGAACGCAAAACCGTATGCCCTGCCCAGGTCCAGAACGGGTTTTCGCATATCGGTATTGAGCCTGAATCCCTGCAGCACAGGGTCATGCAGGTACGCGCGGATCGATTGCCATATTTGGCGGACCTGATCATCGGCAGCGACCCCGGACATAACAGCGAAAACCTGGGATGCCAGGAACATCGTGATGCGCCCCTGCCGGATCCCTTCGACACGCCGTGCCCTGTTGTCATAATATCCGTTGAAGAACCCGGCCTTCGAGAGCCATTCGCGCTGTCCCAGCCATTGCGCCATATGACAGGCCTTTGCCTGCAGGTCTTTGATCAGCCCGTCGATCGGTATCGCAACCATGTCCCCCGAAACGCGCTCGATCGCATCGTAATACTGCGAAAGCCGTTTTTGTTTTGCGTTCCAGCTGTCATATGCGACCCGGCGGCCGAGCGTATCGAGCAGCAGCAGCAGTTCACGCGTGACGGAAACAATCCTGTCCCTTTTCTTAAGACGCTCGAGGAACCGGCATATGTCCGCAAGATTATGGCTGTACATGCATGAGAACGCAGCCGATTCTCCCCTCTGCGGCGCCATATCGAGCCCGTCGTTCCAATCGGCATTCTCCAGCCTGGCGATATTATGAGTGCCGACATTGAAGAAAGGGACGAGGTTCTGAACGAGCAGATGCTCAAGTATCGTGGTCTTCAGGACCCTTCCAAAACGGTCCCTTTGGATAAAATCGGCCTGGCTGAATCCGGGATCAACCGCCTGCGCGCGGCGGAGCTGATGATCCCTGAAATACGTCGTCTTCCTTAACAGGATACCTATGTCGGCGCTGCGGTCGATATACGAACGAATGGTCAGATACGGCCATACGCCATGATCCATCCAGACGCGGCTGATCGTGTTGCGGTCAGCCAGGAAACCATCTTCGGTGATAATAGTGGCATTGGACCCGTCAAGCCGCACGCCCTGGAAACTGCGCTCAATAATAGCCTTCGCCTTTGCCGGCTCAGTCAATAAAAGCGTCAGCGCATCCTGCCACAGATCGCGCCATCCCCTGCCTCCTTTGCCGTAATCGAAATGGGGCAGGAACGAACAGCCGAATATCCTGCGCAGCGTGGGCTGAATGCCGACCCAGACAAGCCAGCCGTTGCGCTGCGGATCGTCGAGATCTATCGTTAATGAAGACACTCGTTCCTGCCAGCATTGCTTCGTGCGCTCAAGGCTCTTGAGCACGAGGCCGGACGTATGCAGTGCCGCGGTCGTACGCGCGATGCTGGCGGGAGAATCATCGATGCCCATGACCAGTATGTACCCCGCCTCCTGCCCGGGCCGCAGCTTCTTTGTGCAAAACCGCAATGCCGCGCACGCTTCCTTGCCGTCGAAACACGGGTCTTTCCTGCGCACGGGCGCAACCGGGCCCTCGACTGCGTCCGGGCGGAATATATCGCCCCGGCCGTAGAACATATCGAGGGTCGGGAACTGCCCCGCAGGCGCACGGCCGTCGGATTCATATCCCCGGCAATAATAGATCGTCGTGTTGACAACATGCCCCTTCTCGTCAAAGATCATGGTCGGCTTGAGAAAGATGCCGTGGGGGTCCAGATCGACCCGGTTCAACAGCGAGCTGACATGGCGGTGGTCGCGAAGGTTTTTCTCGCCGCGGCCGTAAAGGGGGATGAACGATGTCGGCGTGATAGAAACGGTTTTCCTGCTGCGGTTACGGACCTTCACCTGCATGACTTCCGCTGCGCGATCACACGGCACGAAATTCAGGACCTCGACGTCCAGCGGGCCGCAGCGCTTGCGAAGCTTCTGGTACAACAGCCCTGTTTCCTGCTCCGCTACCGGCCCCTGCGAAAGCCGGAACAGCCTGTTATCCGCCCGTATAAAAAAATCCCTGCGGCATAAAGGGCTTGACCGCAGGTCCTCGACGCTTGCGGGCACGGTCAGGAAATGATTATTATCCCGCTTGATGTCGCCGGACAGGTTCGGCCCGATGGCGCTCAGGATCGTGCCGTCAGGATTGGTCAGGGGCACATACCATTGAAACCGGTGTGCGCCCCTGACGATGAATGTCCCTTTTGTATCTATAAAACGGTACAGCACACGTTACCCTTTGGACTTGAACTTCTCCATGATGTCGTTGACGGTTTTTTTGGCGATATCCTGGCACCCGAACCCGAACGCCAGAGCGAACGCAAGGCCGAACGAAGCAAGCACGATGCTGATGATCAATTCGACGATGCGCGGGGCGATGTTCAGAGTTTCGAGCGTGATCATGACCGCGAACACGATCACGACGACCTCCACGATCTTTGACAGCAGATGCCCCTGCATCAGCCCCGCATTCGTCGCCGCGGTCTTGACGATATTACGCAGGACCGTCGCGAAGAACATGCCGAGGATCAGCATGAAAATGGCGGCGATGATGTTGGGCACATACAAAAGGATGCGGTTCAACAGATCTGACGCCTGTACGATCCCCATGGCATTGACCGACACCACGAGCGTGACGAGGATGCCGAGCCAGTAGAAGATAGCTCCGAGCAGGTCTGACGGACGATAGCTGATCCCGCCCTTCTTGAGCAGTTTATCAAGCTCGATCCGATCGGCCAGCTGGTCGAACTGGATGACCTTGCATATCTTGATGACGATATACTTGACGAGCCTTGATAGCAGCCACCCCACGAGCAGTATAAAAAGAACGGTGACCACGTTCGCCAGAAACTGCTGTATCTGGACAACGACGGTCTTGGTGGGCTCTATCAGCACTGATTGGACCTTATCCCATAACCCCATCGCACACCTCCTTGTTTTCACCTGTTACTTCTATATCACATCCGGCTGCCGCTGTCAAGCAATTGTAGCGTGGGAGCTGACGCTCTTCTTCAACGCCGGCATGGAGTTATAAAAAAGGACCGCCGCTGCCATGCACAGGATGCCGCCGCCCAGAACCGTCAGCGGGGCGCCGATACGGCCGGCCACCGTGCCGCCGAGCAGAGTACCGAACGTCGCCATACCCATGAATGCCATGGTATAGAAGGACATGACCCTGCCGCGCTTAGCATCCTCGGTGATCATCTGAAGCACGGTATTGCTCACCACCATATGGGCCATCAGGCCGCTCCCCGCAAAGAACAAGAGCGTCACCGAGACCCAGAGATGGCGGGAAACGGAGAACAACAACAATGAAATACCGAAGACGGCTGCGGCGGCCGGCATGATGGAAAGCATGCGCAGGGGATCCTTCCATGCCGCCAGATATGCCGCGCCTGCCAGAGCGCCCATGCCCACTGCGCCGGCAAGGAAGCCGAGCGTATGCGCGCCGCCGCCCAGTATATCCCGCGCAAAAACCGGCATAAGCACTGATTGCGACATGGCGATCAGCGACATCAATCCGATGAACAACAGGATGGACCGCCGCGGCGCAGAGCCGAATGTATAGGAAATACCCTCTTTCAGTTCCCGGATATGATTGGAGGGGTTTGCCGGACGGACATGCCGGGGCAGGCGCATGCGCGCCAGCGCCCAGAGCACGGCGCCGTAACTGGCCGCATTCACCATAAAACAGATCCCTTCGGACCAGACGGTAATAAGAAAACCCGCCAGCGGCGGGCCGATAAGCCGCGCCAGGTTGAACAGGAGCGAATTAAGCGCGATGGCGTTGCCAAGGTCCTCTTTGCGGTCGACCATCTGGACAAGGAACGCATGGCGCGTGGGGATCTCGAACGCGCTGATGATGCCGAGCGTCAGGCTCAAGGCCGCGATCTGCCAGACCGCGATGTACCCCGACAATGTCAACACGGCGATCACCAGGGCCTGGATCATGGCGAGGACCTGGCAGATCACGATCATGCGGTATTTATCCCATCGATCGGCGAATACGCCGGCAAAAGGGGCAAGGACAAGCGACGGCAGCTGGCTGGCAAAACCGACAATACCCAGCATTGCGGCAGAACTTGTCATACGGTACACCATCCAGCCCACGGCAATGTTCTGCATCCATGTGCCGATAAGGGAAATATTCTGGCCTATGAAAAAAAGGCGGAAATTACGATGGCGCAGTGCGCGGAATACGGCGGCCAGGCCGCGGGCCTCTCGGGGCAGTACCGGTGTGGGTTCCATAGATGCATTATAGTAGCATAAAAACAAACGGGGCGCAAACCTTACGGCATGCGCCCCGGACAATGCCTTATTCCCTCCCGGCCGTTAGCCGGAACCCTGCTCTTTCTCTTTCTGCTTTTCCTCTATGATCTTTTTGGCGATCTCGGCGGGAACCTCTATGTACTTGCGGAACTCCATTGAGGCGTTCGCCCGTCCGCTCGATATGGAACGGAACGAAGACGTATAGCCGAACATCTCGGACAACGGCACCTCGGCGGATACGATCTTCTGGTTCCCCTTGGTCTCCATTCCCAGGACCTTGCCGCGGCGGGAGCAGATATTGCCGATGATCGCATTCACGTATTCTTCCGGCACGGTCACGACAAGCGACATGCACGGCTCAAGGAGGACCGGATCGCATTTCATGAAGCCCGCCTTGAAGCAGCCGATGGCCGCAAGCTTGAAAGCGATCTCCGACGAATCCACGTCATGATACGAACCGTCGACCACGTCGACCTTTACGTCGACGCACGGGTACCCCGCGTACACGCCCCGGCGCATGATATCCACGACGCCTTTCTGCACGGCGGGCATGAACGATTTGGGTATCGCGCCGCCCTTGATGCTGTCGACGAACTCCAGCCCCGTGCCGGGCGCGGGAGACAATTCAAAGACAACATGGCCGTACTGGCCGCGGCCGCCCGACTGCTTGACATGCTTGTATTCCTCTGTGCAGGACTGCCTGATCGTTTCCCGGAACGCGACCTTCGGCTTGCCGACCACCGCATCGACGTTGAACTCGTTCTTGAGCCGGTCCACGATGATCTCCAGATGCAATTCGCCCATGCCGCTCAGGATAACCTCCTGGGTCTCCTCGTTGGTCTGCACGCTGAACGTCGGATCCTCATCGGACAAACGCGCCAGCCCCTTGCCCAGCTTATCCTGCTCAGCCCGGCTCTTGGCGGTGATGCTCAGGGATACAACGGGCACGGGGAACTGGATGGCTTCAAGCAGCACGGGATGCTCCATACTGCACAGCGTATCCCCCGTCGTCGTATCGGAAAGACCGATCACCGCGACGATGTCTCCCGCATACCCGGCTTCCTTTGCCTCGCGGTGGTTCGCGTGCATCTGGAATATCCTGCCGATGCGCTCCTTTTTGTTCTTTGTGGCATTGAATACGTAACTCGACGATTGCAATACTCCCGAATACACGCGCACATACACGAGCTTGCCCATATGCGGATCTGACTGGACCTTGAACGCAAGCGCCGAAAGCGGCTCATGCGCATCGGCGTTACGCTCGTATGCCTTGTTCTCATCAGCCGGATCCTTGCCCTGGACCGGAGGCAGGTCAAGCGGGGAAGGCAGAAACATCGTCACCGCATCCAGCAGCTGCTGGATGCCCTTGTTCTTAAAGGATGAGCCGCATAACATCGGAACGATCTGATTGCCGATCGTGCCTTTGCGCAGCGCCCCGGCCAGTTCTTCATTGGTTATGGCCGCCGGCGCTTCCAGGTATTTCTTCATAAGGTCATCGTCGAGAGACGACGCCTTCTCGATGAGTATATGGCGGTATTTCTTTGCATCTTCCACATATTCCGCAGGGATATCTTCCTCATGATAGGTCTTGCCCTGCGTTTCTTCGTCATACACGATCGCTTTCATCTTGAAAAGGTCGATGATGCCTTTGAAATTCTCCTCGGCTCCGAGCGGGATGACGACCGCGACCACGTTCGCCTGCAGCATTTTTTCGATGCCCGCAAGCACCCCGAAGAAATCAGCGCCGGGACGGTCCATCTTGTTGACAAAGCCGATCTTGGCAACATGATACTTATCCGATTGATGCCACACGGTCTCGGACTGCGGCTGCACCCCGCCGACCGCGCAGAATACGGCCACCGCGCCGTCCAGGACGCGCAGACTGCGCTCAACTTCCGCGGTAAAATCCACATGGCCGGGAGTATCGATAAGATTGATCCTGCAGTCTTTCCAGAAGCAGGTCGTTGCGGCGGACGTGATCGTGATGCCCCGCTCCTGTTCCTGTTTCATCCAGTCCATCTGGGCCTTGCCTTCATGAACCTCGCCGATCTTGTGCGATCTGCCCGTATAATAGAGGATGCGTTCCGATGTCGTGGTCTTTCCCGCGTCGATGTGCGCCATAATGCCGATGTTCCTGACCTGCTCAAGATGCAGGTCCGCCGGGACCGGGACCGCCTCTTCTTTCCGGGACGGGGCCTGTTCTTCGGCAGGCTGCGGCTGTTCGACAGCGGGTTCGGATGATTGCTGCGATGCGGCATCAGATGCGCTTGGTTCAACCAATGCGGGTTCAGGGGCCGGGGGTTCGGACAATGCCGGTTCCGGCGCTGCGGGCGCAGGCGTTGCCGATGCCGGCACTCCCGATCCAGGCGCGGCGGGTTCAGCCGCCGTTGATGCCGGCGCGGACGGCTCCGGCGCTGCGGGTTCTGCGATCCCGGCGGTCCCGGGCTGCGGTACATCGCCGGCCGCTTGTCCCTGCGCCGCGACGTCTTTGAATTGCTGTTCAAGCCGCTGGGTACGTTGGTACAACTCCTTGATCTTCTCGTCTTTTACTTCAAGCTGATGTTCCTTTTCTTCAAGCTCTTTTTCAAGCTCCGTGAATTCTTCATTGAGCTTTTTGAATTCTTTTTTCGGTATCCATTCGCTTTCTTCCAGCTGTTTTTTATAATCCGCTATCGTCTTCTGGAATTCCTGCACCCGGGCATTGGCGGCCGTGACCGCCGCAGCATGGCCGATGACCTGATGCTTGAGTTTTTCTATCTCTTCCGCCTTGGCGGTATTGGCTTTTTCAAGGCCTTCGATGGTGATGTTCAGGTCGCGGATCTGACGCGACAGGTCAACGTTCTTGGAAAACTCGTGCGCAAGATCCTTTTCCTTGTCAAGAAGCTGCTCTTTGACGCCGGTGGCGTCTTTTTTCAGCTTATTGAACAGTTCTTCGTTCGCGTTGTCCCGGTCCTGCCTGCGCTGGAGGTCAGCGCGGGCGTCTGCGGCGTCTTTTTGCGCCTTCTCTATATCGGCGCGCGCTGCTGCGGTCTCCTGGCGCTCCTTTTCAAGCTCGCGCTTCGAATCCTCTATCTGCGCTTCAAGCTTGGCGATCCTGGCACTACGAGCCGCATCCTGCTGGGGCAACGGACCGGGGCCTTTTTGCCCGGCTGTCTGACTGGTCTGAGGCGCCCCGAACAGAAAATAGACGACCAGAAGGATTGCTGTTATGGCGAAAATCATAAGGATCGGAATATCGGGCATCGGTGCTGCTCCTTATAAGCAGAAGCAGATGAATATGAAGACGGTTTCATCGGACTTCATACGCATCCGCTTTTTATATCTCATTGTTCCGGTTATAGATAGTACACTATAACTATACCCTGCCAACTGTTTTTTTTCAAGCATAGCCGATCATTTTTCTGAAAACGTTTTCTTTATTCGGTGCGGCGGACGGTAGCGCCGCATCGACAGCGCGTTCGCGACGACCGACACCGAGCTCAACGCCATTGCCGCTGCCGCGATCATCGGATTCAGCAAAAAACCGTTCACCGGATAGAGCGCCCCGGCGGCAACAGGGATCGCTATCAGATTATAAAAAAAAGCCCAGAACAGATTCTGCTTGATCTTTTTCATGGCATACCGGGACAGGTCGACGGCCACTACTGCATCGCGCGGATCGCTGCGGATCAGAACAATATCGGCGGCTTCGCGGGCGATATCCGTGCCGGAACCGATGGCAATGCCGACGTCCGCCTGCGCAAGCGCCGGAGCGTCGTTGATCCCGTCTCCGATCATCGCGACGACCGCGCCCTGTTCCTGTATCTTTTGGATATGGCGCTGCTTATCCTGCGGAAGGACATCCGCAAGCACCGCATCAATGCCGACTGCCTGCGCAAAAAATTCAGCCGTACGGCGGTGATCGCCGGTGATCAGGATCATCCGTTTGCCCATCCGCCGCAGCAGAACGACCGCCTCGGCAGCGGACTCGCGAAGCGTGTCGCCGACCGCCAGCATGCCTGCTATCCCCGCCCCGGCGGCAACGAACATCACGGTCTTGCCTTCCTCCTGCAAACGGCGGGCGTCTGCAAGAACGCCGGACGCAAGTTCGATATGCTTCAGGTCCATCGCCGCGCGGTTGCCAAGCGTGATATCTTCTCCGTTGACCGTTGCGCCGACCCCTTTGCCCGGGTACGCGATAAATCCGGCGACCGGACGCACAACGCATCCGCGCGCGGCAGCCTCCTGCACGACCGCCTCTGCGAGCGGATGCTCCGAATTTTTCTCGACTGACGCTGCAAGGCAGACGATCTCGTTGTCGGAGCGGGCATATGCGATAATATCCGATACCCGGGGCTCGCCTTTTGTCAACGTGCCGGTTTTATCAAAAACGACCGTATCGATGTGCGCGCAGCGCTGAATGCTCGATGCCTGTTTGATCAGTATCCCTCTGGCTGCGGCAATGCCTGTCGCGACGATCACTGCGGCCGGCGTTGCCAGGCCGAGCGCACAGGGGCAGGCGATGATCAACACTGAAATGAATACGGAAAGCGCGAATGCCGCGCCGTGGCCGGAAATAAACCAGACGCCGAATGCGCCGACAGCCAGAACGATAACTGCGGGCACAAAAAAACCGGCGGCGGTATCGGCAAGACGCTGGATAGGCGGACGCGTTCCCTGCGCCTCCCGGACAAGCGATATGACCTGCGATAAAAACGTTTCCGCGCCGACCTGAACGGCCTTGAACCGGAACGCGCCGGTTTTATTGACCGTGCCGGCGATAACCCGCTTCCCCGGTATTTTTTCAACGGGGATGGGTTCGCCGGTAACCAGAGCCTCGTCGACGCTCGAGTATCCTTCGGTCACAATGCCGTCTGCCGGAACGCGCACGCCGGGTTTTACGATGACGATGTCGCCGGGGGCCAGATCGCCTATGGGAATACTGCGCTCCTCGCCGCCGCGCAGGACAAGCGCGGTTTCGGGCGCAAGCGCCATCAGTTTACTTAACGCAGCCGATGTCTTCGTTTTCGCCGAGGATTCAAGATATTTTCCCAGAAGGATGAACGCGACGATCAACCCCGCTGTCTCATAATACAAATGGGGATGGTCGTGCGCCCCGCCGGAGCGCCAGACGTCTGCGGTGAGGAAAATACTGTAGAGGTACGCGGACCCTGCTCCGAGAACGATCAGCGTATCCATATTGGCGCGGCGCGCCCTGATCGCCGCACCGAGGCCGCTGCCGAAAAAAAAGAAGCCGCAGATGATGATCAGAGTCGTCAGGACCAGCTGGAAAACGGCTGAATATGCGCGAAGGAAAGGATAAAGAGGGAAGCCGAAAACATCCGCCATGGCGATATACATGAGGGGCGCAGCGAGACCCAGCGAAACGGCGGCCCGCCTTCCGAGGGCACGGTGATCGCGGTCTTGGGCATGTCCGCCGGGACTGCCGGGCGCCGCGAGCGCGCGCGGGGTATAACCCGCATCGGTTACCGCGCGCAGGATGTCTTCGTCGCCGAGCACAGCGGGATCGAACGCGACGAATGCCTGGCCGCTGGCGAAATTCACGCGCGCTTCTTTGATGCCGGGCATGCGCTTCAACCGCTCCTCAATGCCCAGAGCGCAGCCGGCGCAATGCATGCCGCCGATACCGATAACGGTTTTTTTGACCTGTTGATCCACTGTTCCCCTGCCCCGGCTGCATGCCAATTTACCGGCGTTTCAGCACAACAGCCTTTACCCAGCCCCAGTTGAGCGCCAGATGCACGATCAGAATCACAGGAAAGAATGCCGCGTTATATTTATGGACGCGATAGGCGGCGGGCGATCCGGTCAGTATAAGCATAAATCCCGATATCACCTGAATGGATGCGGCAGCGAACAATACCGCATTCACCGCAACCAACGCTTTTGTCTTATCCATGGCCTAAGATCCCGCTGTCTGCGTCCGGGACAGCGAACCGGAGCGCGAACAATCCGCCTGCACGGTCACGATATCCCCTTTTTTCAATCCCGGAACGGAAAAACGCGCCTTCTGCGTATTCCCGGCCTGCCGGACAAAATCCTCCTGAGCCGCCGGAACGCCGTTGAGGCTCACCCGGATGCTCTTGATATAATGGGCCGCAGGGTCTCCGACGGAATGATGCACCGTCACGTCGATATCCTCGCCGGAGATGACGATCGTTATTTCCGACGGCTGATGGCCCAACGCAGGCACGGCCGTCAATACGGCCAGAGCCGCGCACAGCACGATCACCGTTATCTTCATCGCTGCCTCCTTTTTCCCGCCTGCCCGCAGGCGCGTTCGATACATACCGGTATCTCCTCAAGCGTATCGGCAATATGATCTGCGCCGGATAGATATCCGGCAGGCAGGCTTGTGGTAAGCGCAATGCAAAACATGCCGGCGCGTTTCGCCGACTCTATCCCGAAAGGCGCATTTTCGACAACGACGCACTCATGCGGCGACAACCGTAACAACCGGGCGGCTTTCAGGTAGGGCTCCGGATGCGGCTTGCCGCGACGGACCGTATCGCCGGTCACCATGCAGGAGAAAGAACTTTTCACGGATGCGGGCAGGATGTGTGCAACCTGGTCGTGCGGCGTTCCGGTCACCAATGCGAGCGTGTATCCTCGATCCGCAAGGCCGGCCAGAAAATCTTCGACCTTCGGGAAAAGGGTCCTCGTAAAATACTTCCTGAATATCTTCTGCCGCGCGGCAAAGACCGTGCGCATCAGGCGCGTTGTCGGCGCATACCCTCCCATGCGCAGGAAATCCGACAGGGACTTATCCCATTGCTCGCCTTCTCTGCGGTACACCTCGAAACACGAAACGCGCACGCCGTACGGCCGCAATGCCTCGTACCATGCCAGAAAATGATACGGCATGGAATCGACGATAACGCCGTCCATGTCGAACAGGATCGCAGCGGGTTTTTTGACAAGATGCTTCATGGGAAGGTCCTTGCGGATGAACGCCGGCGTTATGCTACATCGCTGTCGAGGGGCATGTTCCTCTCGACGAACTGCAGTATCTTTTCCTGCGTGGCGCAATCGATATGGTAGAATTCCAGCCCCATGGCCGGATACAGCTGCGGCTGTATCTCTTTCTGCACGAGCCATACCACCTTTGCCTTGATCTCCACTGCCGGGGCGACCGGCGCGAGCGAAAGCTCCACATCGAGTATCTCTCCGATATGATAGGTCTGCTTTGAGAACACAAGCAGGCCGATCGCGCTCAGGTTCAGCACTTTGCCGTGGTGGAATTCCTTGTCCCCGGGGGATCTGAACCGGATATCGATATCGAGCGCGAGCCGCTTGAACCTGCGACGGAGCTGTTTTTTCTGTATCTCCGTCAGCGAGATCGACATCTCGAGCTTCTTGAGCGCGGTCTGTTCGTCCGGATATATCTCGAACACCTTGTCGAGGCATACCAGATTGAACGTTTTGGCGACATGCTGAGGAACATTGATGAACGCCATGCGGCCTTTATGGTTGGCGACGTTCTTATAGGCGAGCGCGAGCGCCGAAAGCCCGGAGTAATCGATCAGATTCACGTCCGCCAGGTCGCAGATGATATCGCGGTAGCCGTCCTGGATGATCGTGCCGACCCGCTCGACCAGGTTTGCCGAATCGATGTCGATCGTGCCGGCCAGTTCGAGGATGACGACAACTTTTACCCTGCGCACTTTTATCTCAAGCATATGGATGTATAAACCGCCGCTCCTTTCAAGCGATCATTGTATCATGATTTGCCCGGCCCGCACGAACTCTTTTATGCAGGCAAGGGTGCGGTCTGTCGCGCCGGCATTCCTGCGTATCAAAGACCGCGCGGCGCGCACCAGCTCTGCCGCCTTCTTTCCGTCAGCGAGCAGGGCCTCGACCGCCGATGCCAGCTCGCCGCAGTCGCGGACGAGGACCGCTGCCTTCTCGTCGAGGAACTGCCGGGCAATATCCCTGAAATTGAACAGCGACGGCCCCACGATCACCGGCTTGTCGAGGAACGCGGGCTCAAGAAAATTCTGTCCGCCGTGCGGGATAAGGCTCCCCCCCACAAAAACCGCGTCCGCGATCGCATAATACGACAAAAGCTCCCCGATCATATCGACGATGAATACGGCGCGCTCCGGAACAGGCGGCGCGGTCAGGCGCGAGACGCGGACCGGTTCAAACCCGGCGCGCCGCACGCAGGACTCGACTTCGCCGCTGCGCTCCGGATGCCGCGGCACGATGATGAGCCGGACGCGGCTGTTCTTTCGCGCGATCAGAGAGAATGCGCGCAGCACCTGCGTTTCCTCGCCCCGATGGGTACTGCCGGCAACAATGCATTGCTCGCCGGGCCGGATGCCCAGGCGCTCCTTTCGGCCGGCGTCCTGTTGAAGCGCCGCAGGAACGGGCTGGTCGTATTTCATGTTGCCCGTGACCCTGACGGCATCGGGACGCGCGCCGAGAGAGATCACGCGGTCCGCGTCCCGCTGCGATTGCATGCAGAACAATGATATCCTGCGGAGCAACGGCGCGATGACCCAGCGGACCAGCCGGTACCCTTTTGCCGCCTTATCGGAGATCCTGCCGTTGACGATAATGACCGGGACCCTGCGGCTATGGAGCGCGGACAGAAGGTTCGGCCAGAATTCCGTCTCGGCAATGATAAAAAGGCGGGGCCGGATGCGGCCGAGGACCCTCTGAACGATGAAACTCAGGTCCAGGGGCAGGTATGTCACCGCGTCCTGCGGCCGGGCCAGCTTCGCGGCAATGCTGTTGCCCGTCGGAGTGACGGTAGAAAACACATACTGCGCGGCGGGGAATTCGGCGCTCAATCCCTGGAAGAGCCTGCGCATATTCACCATCTCGCCGACCGAGACCGCATGGATCCAGACCGGGTCCGAAAATACGAGCCCTGCAGGGTATCTGCCGAGGCGCCGGCTGAACCCCGGATGCATCTTCTTCTTGAACAGGAACGCCGGAAGATACAGGATTATCAGAAGTAAATTGATCAGGTCATAGAAAATGAACATGGGACATGTCCCGTTCAGGCGCGCGGATGCGCTTTTGCGTATACTGCCTTAAGCCGCTCAGTGGTCAGATGCGTATAGATCTGCGTAGTCCCCAGATTCGCGTGGCCGAGCAGTTCCTGGACCGTGCGCAGGTCCGCGCCTCTGTTGAGCATGTGCGTTGCGAACGAATGGCGCAGCGTGTGAGGGGACACTCCCTGCTTGAGCCCGGCCTTACGAAGGTATTTGCGGAACATATACCGCACGCCGCGGTCGGAGATCCTGGCGCGGCGCGGGTTCAGGAACAATGCAGCGCTATGGGATTCCCTTTTTTCAAGGTAGCGGCGGATGGCCGACAGCGCCTGTTCGCCGATCGGCACGATCCGCTCCTTCTTTCCTTTTCCGCGGACCTTGACGATGCCGCTGATCATGTCGACGTCATCGTCGTTCAGACCCACCAGCTCGCTGATCCGTATGCCGGTCGAATAGAAAGTTTCCAGTATCGCCCGGTCGCGAAGGCCCGCCAGGTTCCCGGGAATGCTCGATTCGATAAGGCGCACGGTGTCCTCTTCGGTCAGGAACTGGGGCAGATGCTTGTCGAGCTTGGGGCTGAGGATGCTGGCGACCGGATTTGCCTTGATGAAACCTTCCCGCGTCAGAAACCGGAAAAAGGTCCGCAATGCGGACAACTTGCGGTTGATGCTGCGGGGCTGCAGATTTCTCTCCTTGAGAACGGCAAGATATTTGCGCACCGCCAGATAGTCGACTTTTTCGACCGGCTGCTCCTTGAGAAAAGACCGGAATTCCTCAAGGTCGAGCCGGTAATTCAATATGGTGTGAACCGAGTAATTCTTTTCGATCTCAAGGTATCTGGTGAATTTATCGACAAACCGCTCCATGCCGGGTCTCCGCGCGGTTATGTCCCGCTGCGGCCCTCGATTTTTTCCGGCAGCGTCCGTGACGTATACGTGCACTGCGGGTATTTCGTGCACCCGTAGAACATGCCGCGCCGCGAGCGCCGCTCGATCAATTCTCCCGCGCAGCCGGGCTGCGGGCACGCAATACCGGTGGTGATCGATTTCGACGCCTTGCATTCCGGAAAACCCGAACAGCTCAGGAACTTTCCCTTTCTGCCCCATTTTACGATCATGGGCCTGCCGCACTCCGGGCACACCTGGTCCGTCATGATGACTTCCTTGACGATATTGCCCTGGGCAAACTCAAGGCTCACCTTGAACGGCGTATAAAAATCAGTCAGGACCTTCAAACGGTCGAGCTCCCCCTCGGCGATCTCGTCCAGTTCCTCTTCCATGAACGCGGTGAACTTGACGTCGATGATATCGGGAAAATACTCCACGAGCATATCGGTGACCTTGAACCCGAGTTCGCTCGGGTTGAGATACCCTTTCATCCGGTGGATATACCCCCGGTTGATAAGCGTCGATATGATCGGCGCATACGTCGAGGGCCGTCCGATGCCTTCTTCCTCAAGGACCTTGATGAGCGAACTGTCGGAAAACCGCGGCGGCGGCTTGGTAAAATGCTGGGAGGGAACGAGTGCAACGAGTGCAAGCGGCTGATCCTTCTCAAGCGCCGGGATGCCGTTCGATTTTTCCTCTTCCGCATCTTCCTTATAGAGAATCGAGAACCCGGCGAATATCTCTTTGCTCCCTGAAGCCGTAAAGAGGTATTGGTCAGCGGCGACTTCGACCGTCGTCACGAGCGACCTGCTCGGCGCCATCTGACAGGCGATAAAACGGTTATAAATGAGCTCGTAGATACGGAACTGTTCGTCGGTCAGATACGATCTGAGCTTTTCGGGCGGATGATCGATGAGCGTCGGCCGTATGGCTTCATGCGCTTCCTGCGCGAATTTTTTCGTCTTGTACACGGGAGGTTTTTCAGGGACGTATTCTGCGCCGAATTTCTTCGCGATCATGGCGCGCGCCTGGGCCACGGCGTCGGCGGCGATGTTCGTCGAATCGGTGCGCATATAGGTGATGAGGCCGACCGGCGCTTCTTCCCCGATATCGATACCTTCGTATAACTGCTGGGCGATCATCATGGTCTTGACCGCGTTATACTTCAGCTTGTTGAACGCTTCCTGCTGGAGCGTGCTCGTGATAAAGGGCGCGGAGGGATTACGCTTCTTTTCAGACTGTTTGACCTGCTGGACCGTGAAATTCCTTTGCCTGATATCGGAGGCGATCCTGTCTGCGGCATCCTGGCTGCGGATCTCCGCCCTGGCGCCGTCTATCTTATCGAGCTTCGCGATAAAACTGCCCAGACCCGCGTACGAAGGGGAATCGGCGGGACGCAATTCCGCCTCGATCTCCCAGTATTCCTGCGGGGTGAATCCCTGGATCGCGCGTTCGCGCTCCACGATCAGGCGCAGCGCCACGGATTGCACGCGGCCGGCGCTCAGGCCCCGGGCGATCTTTTTCCACAACAGGGGGCTGAGGTAATATCCGACGATGCGGTCCAGGATCCTGCGGCTGACCTGCGCCTCGATCATATTTTCGTCGAACTGGCGCGGATGCTTGAACGCGTTCTTCACCGCATCCTGCGTGATCTCGTGGAAATTGACCCGCATGACCTTCTTGCCCTTAAAATACCTGTCCTGGATCTGCCAGCCGATCGCTTCTCCTTCGCGGTCGGGATCGGTGGCGATATAAATGATGTCCGCGTCCTTGCCTTCTTTTTTGAGGCTCGTGATGACCTTGCTTCTTCCCCTGATGACCGTATAGGAAGGCTCGAATCCGTTATCGACGTCGACGCCGAGCTTGCTTCTGGGAAGGTCGACCAGATGTCCCATCGAGGAAAGGACCGTAAAGCCCTTGCCCATGATCTTGCCGATGGTCTTGGCTTTTGTGGGAGATTCGACGATGATCAAATGTTTAACGTGCATACGAACTCCTTATATATGTCCCGGCTGCCACCTGGGTGATCATATGTTTCATCTGCAGATCCACCAATACCGACGACAAAGGGATCACGCCCATGTGCGTTTGTTCCATAAGTGCTTCCATGGAAACAGGATGATGAGATATTATATTATATAAAGCCTCTTCCAGGCAAGATAAACTTCCCGAAGGAACGCGCTGTGGTTCCTGCGTGCCGCGGCCCGATGGCCGCGACAATGATAAAAAAGGCATGTTTTCGATCATATCCTCGATACAGGAAACGGGGCAGGCGCCGTCTTTGATCAAAGCGTTCGTCCCGTATGCCTGCGGAGTATCTATCCTGCCGGGAAGCGCAAATACGTCCCTGCCCTGGTCCAGGGCGCAATGGGCGGTTATGAGGCTGCCGCTGTTGCGGCCCGCCTCTATGACAAGGACGCCGAGCGATAATCCGCTTATGATACGGTTCCTGCGCGGGAAATTGAACCGCCGGGGACCGGTGCTCACGGGAAACTCGGAGATCACCGCTCCGGATCGAGCGATCCGCTGCGCAAGCGCTTCGTTTTCAGGGGGGTACACGTTGCCCAGGCCGCTGCCGATCACGGCAAGGGTCCTGCCTCCTGCTTTCAGGGCCCCTTCGTGGCTGCGCGTATCGATGCCGCGCGCCATACCCGAAACCACTGTGATGGCTCTTTCGGCGCAATCCCTGGCAAAACGCTCCGCCTGCTCTATCCCGTACAACGAAGGGCTCCGGCATCCGACCATGGCTATGGAAAGAGCGTCGGAAGGCGCGATGGCGCCTTTGACATACAGAACGATCGGCTTGTCAACGGTGTAGCGGAGATTGCGGGGATATGCATCGTCATGCAGGGTGATGACATCAAGCCCGTGTTTTGCGATAAGAGCCAGCTCTTGTTCGAGCCCTGATCTGCCGAGCGAAGAAAGGTCTTGCGCGATCTTTTCCCCGATACCGGGGACGCGTGCCAGTTCGCCGGCCGGAGCGCCGACAACCGCTTCCGGGCTTTTGAAAACATCAAGCAGGCGCTGTAAACGGATACTGCCGATGTCCATCGACAGGTTCAAGGCAATAAGGGCCTCTGTGCGTGTCATGACCGCCTCCTCACGTTTGCGCATCCGCCATAATAGACGCGCGCACCCGGGCGAATCTCACTATTTTTTTACGGGGAAGATCACTGTCCTGCAGGAAGGAGTTTGCGGATGACCGTTTCGACGATCTCCTGGACGGAAAGATCGGTCGTGTCGATGAGGATGTCGGCCCGGCGGTACGCCGCATCGCGGTCGGATAATAACGACTGGATCCGTTCAAGGGGATCCCCGCTGCGCAAAAGGGGCCGGTGCGTCGTGACGCCGATGCGCTTGAGGATCTCCTGCGGCGACGCTGTCAGACAGATGCATGTGCCTGTTTCTTTCATGCGCGCCATATTCTCGGGGTCCAGGACGATCCCTCCGCCGCACGAAACGACGGTCATGTTTTTGCCGCAGACGGCGGCCAGAGACTCTTTTTCAATGCGGCGGAAATATTCCTCGCCCCTGGACTTGAATATCTCGGCGATCGCCGCGTTCTCTTTTGCTTCGATAGACGAGTCAAGATCGACGAAATCGACGCGCAGCTTTCTGGCGAGCGCTCTGCCGACGACCGTTTTACCGGTTCCCATAAATCCGACGATATAGATGTTCTTCATGGCGCGAGGCAGGGATGAGGGGCGCACAACGCCCCTCATTCCCGTCATCAGTCAGTTACTGCTGATACGCGCTTAACACCAGTTCGTTGAGGAACTCGCGCGCCTCTTTGGTCGCAGGGAAGAACGTATCGTACCACTTGCCGTCCTTCGCTTTTTCCTGAGGCATGGCAAGGAACATACCCTTTTTCCCTTCGACAACGCGCAGGCCCTTTACTACAAACTGGCCGATGGATATATCGGCAAAGGCCCTGGTCTTCGAGTCGCCTTCAAAACGGTGCAAACGCACTACCTGTACGTCCGGTGATCCGGTCATCCGACCTCACCCCCTTTCACTACAATAGACGCCGGGGATGGAGGTCTCTCACTTATTTTTTACCGGATACGTTTGCAATAATGCGCATACCCGGCTTTTATGTCGGCGATGCTGTCCGAACCGAACTTTTCAAGGAAAGCGCCCGCAAGCACCTGCGCGACCGCCGCCTCCGCGACCACGCCCGCGGACTCGACCGCGCATATATCGGAGCGCTCGACCGACGCCTTCGCGGCTTTGCGCGAGACGATGTTAATGGAATCAAGCGGGTTCAACAATGTCGCTATCGGCTTCATGCAGCCGCGCACGACGATATCCTGGCCGTTGGAAATGCCGCCCTCAATGCCGCCGGCATTATTGGTGGAACGCACGATCCCTTTACCTTTTTCATACTGGATCGGATCGTGAACCTCCGAGCCGAACCGCTGGCCGTAACCGAACCCAAGGCCTATCTCAACGCCCTTGACCCCGGGGATCGCCATGACCGCCGCGGCGATCATCGCATCGAGCCTTCTGTCAGGCTGCACATAACTGCCGAGCCCCGCAGGAACGCCTGCCGCCCGGACCTCGAACTCACCGCCGACCGTATCCCTCCTGCGGACAGCCTCCCGGATCTTTTCGATCTTCGCTTCGCGGCCCGCTTCGCCGCCGATAAGAACGACGATACTGGTTATCCGGATGCGGAATTCCTGCAGCAGTATCTTTGCGAGCGCGCCGCAGGCGACCGTTGCAGCGGTGCTGCGGGCGGACGCGCGCTCCAATACATCGCGGATATCGCTGAAGCCGTATTTGAGCGCTCCTGCCAGGTCCGCATGGCCGGGCCGGGGAGCAACAACTTTGTGCAGCCGTTCAATGCTCGCGTCCTTGTTCTCGATGAGCAATGCGACCGGGCTGCCGAGCGTTTTGCCTGCTCTGAGCCCGGACAGGACCTGCGCCCGATCATTCTCTATCTGCATGCGCTTGCCGCGGCCGAAGCCCATCTGCCTGCGTTTGAGCTCGGCATTGATGAAATCGACTTTCACCGTTAATCCGGCAGGCATTCCTTCGATGATCGCAACAAGGCCCTTGCCGTGTGATTCGCCCGCTGTCAATATCCTCATCGCAGCCTCCTCATTATTCGTTCCATAATCCGAGCTTATTGTCCCGCGCCCGGCGGTATAACCGCAGGAACTCATCCGCGTGCCTGACGTTCGGCGGATAGGTCATGACCGACGCATATCCCTGCCTGATGATCTCGGCGTTCACGAACGTCCCGTCAGGCAGATATACATACGCGAGGAGCCTTTTATATTTATCGCGTTTCTCAACGTCGAACTCAAGCCGCACGGTCCTGCCTTCGACAAGCCCTTTGGTGAACAGATACGAGCGCCTGCCAAGGGCCTTAATAGTCTCTGCATCCCGGGCTGACCTGCGGGCATCCCGGTACAGTTTCTCGGATTCGTGCATTTCGGGCGTGTCGATACCGATAAGCCGCACGCGTTCGCCTGACGCAAGCTTGAGCGTATCTCCATCAACGACCCGCTCGACAAAGACCGCATCGAAAGCGTCCGGATCGTCCGCGCGGCCCGGCCGCTGCGGAGTTTTCGCATACTGCGATACGATAAACGCCGCTGCGGCAATGGCCGCGGCAGCGAGCATGACAACAGGTTTTTTCTTGAACGATCTGCGGCCGCGCCTAGACATATTTCCCTATGAACCCCGCAAGCACAGCGATATCTTCGGTGCAGAATATTTTTTGTATGCTCTTGTCGAACAAAAGGTTTGCTTCAGGGCCGAACTCATCGTCCCCTGCCCATATCTCGATCAACAAGGGGACTCCCTCGAACGCCTGGATCGTGATCGCCGCATCGGCCTGCTGCACCCTGGACCCGGAGACTTTTTCCAGAGCAACGTAGATGCTCTTCGGGTCATTGCCGTGTTTTTTGATGATCGGCTCGATGGCGCGCTTGCGGAACGCCGGGTAATATGCCTCGCCGCTCGGCAGCTCCTTGAACGATACCCATTCTCCTTCCGGCCGGGGCAGGCCGTTCAGCTTCGCCTTCAGGTAATGCAAAAGAAGGATGGAAATAAAATCCTTCGCAGGGACGTTGCATGATAACGACAGGACCTTTTTGCCAAAGACATCCACGCTATACTCGTCGCTGAAAAACTTCAGCGCAACCGGCCCGGCGCCGCCGTACAGCGCCGCGATATCGTCCCATGCTTTCTTCATTGCCGCATCGTACGACATAATAGAGCCATTATATTCTTTATTTATGGATAAATCAACGGTTTTAGCTTATAATGTGAGGTATGAAATACGACCGTTTCCAGCAGGAATCCATCGATTTCATCAATCAGGGATTTTCGGTGATCGTTTCCGCGCCGACGGGCGCGGGTAAGACCGCGATCGCCGAGCATGTCATCCGCCAGGGGCTCGAGAACAGGACGGGCGTCATCTACACCGCGCCCATCAAGGCGCTTTCCAATCAGAAATTCCGGGACTTCCAGGGCCAGTTCTCCGATTCCATCGGGATCCTGACCGGCGACGTATCATTGAATCCCGAGGCGCCGGTCCTCATCATGACCACGGAGATATTCCGCAACAAGATCCTCGATGAACCCCAGTCCCTGGATAAATACAACTGGATCATATATGACGAGATCCATTACATCGACAATCCCGAACGGGGCACGGTATGGGAGGAATCGCTCATGTTCCTCCCCCGGCACATGCGGCTCGTCGGATTGTCCGCGACCATTCCCAATATCAAAGAATTCGCCGCCTGGATCGAATCGATCCATAAACACCCGGTCAAGACCGTCATTGAGGAGAAACGCCCGGTGCCGCTTCATTTCTATTTCCAGTGCGGCAGCCAGATCGCCGATAACCTGAACCAGCTGAAGCGCATGGCATACGTCAAGGCGAACCGGCCCGCGCGTATCATCGACTATGTGCGGGAACGCGAAGGATTCCCCTGCATATATTTCGTGTTCGGCAGGAAGCGCGCCGAGGACCTGGCGTGCGAGATCAGCGGGTATAATTTCCTTAAGGATTCCGAGCGGGAGCAGATCGTCGATATGTTCGAGGATCTGTGCCGCAAGTTCAACCTGACCAACGAGAAAAGCGCAAGCCTCATGCATCCTTTGATCCGGCAGGGCATCGCGTACCATCACGCGGGGATGCTGCCGACCCTTAAGGAAGCGATCGAGCGGCTGTTCACGAGCCGCCTGCTCAAGGTCATTTTCACCACGGAAACGTTCGCCCTCGGCATCAACATGCCCTCGAGGTCGGTCATCTTCGACGACCTGCGCAAATTCTACGGCAAGTATATCCGGAACCTTAAAACGCGGGATTTCTACCAGATGGCCGGACGCGCCGGGCGCAGGGGCATCGATACGGAAGGATTCGTCTACTGCCGGATCAATCCGGCGCGCATCAGGATCGACGAGGTCAAAAAGATCATCTACAATCCGTCCGAACGGGTCAACAGCCAGTTCAACATCTCCTATGCGACGCTCCTCAATCTGTATGAAAAATACAAAGACGGCATCGCCCGGATATATCCCCTCACGCTCCATTATTTCCAGACAAAGAAGAACCAGCAGGCCGAGGCGCTGCGCCTCATCGATGCAAAGCTGCGGCTCCTGAAGAACACGGGATTTATAGAGGAGGGCGGCCTTTCCGCCAAAGGCCTGTTCGCCAAGACCGTATACGGCTATGAGCTGATATTGTCGGAATTATACGCGCGCAATATCTTCGAGCAGCTCGACGAGTTTGAACTCGGGATCCTGGCGGTATCGACCATATTCGAGCCGCGCAAGAACCAGGAAATAATGGCGCTCTCGAAAAGCGCGCGCAGGATCCGCGTTGCGTGCGAAGAAATATACAAAGGCATTAAGGACAGGGAGATGAAATACCGCATTTACCCCATAAGCAAAATGCCTTATTTCCACCTCTCTCAGGCAATGGAATACTGGCTGCGCGGGACGGATTTCGGAAAATTAGTGCGTTACACCGATACGGACGAGGGAGAGATCGTGCGGTATTTCAGGATGGCGATCCAGGTCCTGCGCGAGATCCACGACAACCCGGTCTCCTCGTCGCTTTTAAAGGAACGCATCAAGGAAACGATCCGCGTCATCAACCGCGACGTCGTCGACGCGGAAAAGCAGCTGCGCGAAGGCTAAAAACGGGGTCAGAATTATTTATTTTTCAGCTCCGGGCGCCCCGGCGGCCTGAGAACGATCTCTCTTCCCGTCAACTGCTTGATCCGCGCTTTAAACCCTTCTTTTCCGACAATCCCGCCTTTCAAGGTCATTTCCCGTATCAATCCGGTTGTCCCCTCGTCTTCCGGCATTTGGAAGAAACGGCGATACTCGTGCTGACGTTCGTAATCCTGCGAAGCAAGACCCTCATACCAGGGATCTTGATCGACGATCGCGTAATCTTCTCCGTATGCCCGGCACCGGTAACTTGACCATCGGTATTCACCGGGAGACGCCGCCAGCCCCGCCCTGACAGGATTCATTTCAATATAGCGCACGCACGCGGCAAGATACGCGTCATCCTGGACCAGGGAACATTTAAACCTGCCCTCCCATAAGGTACCGGTGCGCCCATACGCCTTGTTAATGTAACGTACGTATTTGGCGCCGAGAAATTTCATGAACAAAGCGATGTTGTCCTCCTGTAACGGCGCAAGAAGCAAATGGATATGGGTCATCATAAGGCAATACGCATACAGGAGACACGGATGTTTCTTTTTCGCCTCTTTGAGCACGTTCAAAAAGAAAAAGTAATCTGCATCCGTAAAAAAGATCTGCTGCCTGTTATTCCCCCGCTGGACAACGTGATGCGGCATGCCTGCAACGAATAAACGCGGTTTTCGAGCCATAAAAACACCCCCTTTCTACCATAATAGACGCAGAAAGAGGGTATATCTCACTAAAAAAAATTAAATAATTCTGACCCCGTTTTTAGCCTTGAGGTAATCACGCAGGACGTCTTCGTGGTCAAAAGCGAAATCGATATTTTTCCATTCCTCCGGACGGACGATCCGTATGCCCGCGGCGTCGTCACCCGCGCGGGGAATGCCTTTGCCTCTGGCGGCGAACACGGTGCAGACCGTGTGGAACCGCGGGTCGCGCTTCGGGTCCGAATACGTGTGAACCTGCCGGAGGCCGTAAATATCCAGGTTCGTCTCTTCCTTTGCCTCGCGGGCGGCGGCCTGTTCGAGAGATTCTCCGTAATCGACAAACCCTCCCGGTATGGCCCAGCCGAACGGCGGGTTGCTCCGCCTGATGAGCACGATGCCGCCTTTATACTCGATGATGGCGTCCACGGTCAAGAACGGGCTCTTTAACTTATGCTCGATATAATCCATGTACACGAGGGTGTTTTTCGTGCACGCCGCGTAGGCGCGGCTGCCGCGCGCGCAGATATCGATCGTGCGCAGCGAATGCGTTCCTTCGTGGAGCAGGCGGTATATCTCCTGCGCAAGGATCTTGGCAGTGGCAAGGAGGCACGCCGGATCGATGCCGGCGTCTTCGATGACAAAAGCGGCGGACCGGCGTTTTGCCGCCGCGGCCTTGAGCAGGTTCCGGTGAAAATATTGCCTGATGCGGTCCTCGCGCGTCTCTCCCGGCGCAGGGATGACAAAAGATCTCAGGCCGGCCCCCTGTGCATGCCGCCTGACCGTAATGACCGTATTTTTGATCCTGAGGGCCATATTATTCTCCGATAATTTTGATGATCACACGCTTCTTTCTCCTGCCGTCGAATTCCCCGTAAAAGATCTGCTCCCAGGGCCCGAAGTCAAGCTTTCCCTGCGTCACCGCGACAACGACATCCCTGCCCATGACCGTCCTTTTCAAATGCGCGTCTCCGTTATCCTCGCCGCTCAGATTATGGCTGTATTTCTCTTTTCCGTAGGGCGCCAGCTTTTCAAGCCACACGCTGAAATCCTCATGGAGGCCCCCTTCGTCGTCATTGATAAACACTGAACTCGTAATATGCATGGCATTCACCAGGCACAACCCTTCGGCGATGCCGCTTTTTTTGACCGCTTCTTCGACAAGGGACGTTATATTGATGAACGCCTGCCGCTCTTCGGTATTGAACCAGAGATACTGGGTATGGGATTTCATTTTAATTTTTCCAGAATGAGCTTGTTTTCCTTATTATTGAACTGGACGTTAAATCGCTTGAGATACGACATGCCGAGGACGCCGTCATAAAGAACCTCTGCCTTATCGTCGAGCATGATCGCGGTCTCCACCCTGGTCGCCTCGGCATCCTGGACGGAGATGCTGTCAAGAAGCACGTATTTGGCCCTGACCTTTCTGCCGTCGGCAAGGGTCAGGTCGACCAAATTTATCTTTTTATTCTCGGGAGTGTCAGACGCGCGGATCAGTCCGAGCCTTTCTCCCGCGGCGCGGGACAGCACGACGATCGAAGCGCCGGTATCCACGAGCAGTCTGACCGCGAGCGCCTTATTAATGCGGGCTGTCGCGATCATATGGCCGTTCGCGTAGTCCATGTTCACTTCCTTCGGCAGCGCTTCCCTGCGCGTGCGTTCCTGTTCCTGCCGGACGCGCTCCGCCTCCTGCCATGCCCTGCGGGCGACATCCGCCTGGGCCTTATGCGCGCCCCATTGCCGGAACATCTCTTCGTTCTGTGCGGCGCTGTATTTCTCAATACGGCTGATCTCCGCGGTGCGCAAACGGATGGTGCCGATCTCTACTTCAAGTTCAACGGTATCCCTGCCCTGCGTCTTGACAAGGCATTCCATTTTCCTGCCGTTGGTCAGATACGCCATATCCGCATATACGGCTCCTGCTGCCGCCTCGAACAGCACGCCCGCCGTCACGACCGCACATATCGTCCGTGCCGTCAACAACCCGTTATGTATTCTGGTATCGGCCGTCATATCCCCGCTCTGTCTCAGTGATCCTGGTGAACATCAGCTGTACGACGCGCGCATTCTGTTTGACCTGGGCGCCGGCGGGATTCCCGACGACAAGGATGAACTCGCTGCGGCCCTGGAACCCCGCATCCCAGACCCCGGTCTGCGTGAACATGCCCATGCGCAGAAGCGAACTGCGCGGGAACGCAATGCCGACCAGATCGCGGGGCAGGGCGACCGATTCATTCGTCACGATCTTATATTCCCCCGGGCCAAGATGCCACCAGCCGAAGGCATCGGTATCTTTTTTCTTCCGCGCCTCCATGGCCGCATATTCCGGCAGAACCCTCTCTTTATTGGAAAAATCGAGGCTGCCGGGGCCGCGGAACTGCCAGACCTGCCCGATGGTCAGATCGATGCCGTTGGGCGTCAGCTGGGTATCAAGGTCGATATAACCGGATACCAGGCCGTTCTCTGCGATACGGCGTTTGATTTCTTCGCGGTTAAGCATAGAGTTTCTCCCGGAGGTCGGCGGGGATCGGGCACGGCTTGAACGCGGTATCGATAAAAGCGAGCACGGTCCGCGCCGTGGCGATGAGCGTGCCGGACTGATTGCGGATCTCATACGATAGGTCGATCCTCACGCCCGAAACCCCTGTCAGCCGCGTTTCGACCTCCAGCATGTCGCCGTAGTACGCCGGAGAAAGATAATCGATCTCCTGGCGGCTCACGACAAAATACCTGCCGCGCTTGACGTATGCCGCCACGCTGACGCCCCGTGCCTCAAGGAATATTGTCCGCGCCTCCTCCAAGATCTTCAGGTAATTGGCATAATACACGACCCCGCCGCAATCGGTATGATGATAAAATACCCTCACCCGGTATTGAACGGAGCCGCTCTTTTTTACCTGGTCTTCCATATCCCGTCGGCCTCGATGGGGGTTCCGGCCGGAGCGTCATTCTGAAGACGCTTCGCATACAGCTTCTGGACCTCTGCGACAGACGTCCCGTTCTTCTGAGCCACGGCGGAATAGATGATCATGCGGTCGGCATTCTCGGCGCTGATCAATGCGTTCGCCTGCGCATCCGCCCGGCCGCGCGCCTCGATCAAGCCCGATGCGTTCTCTCCGATAACGCCGCCCGATTCGTACTGCGAAAGCTGCGCTTTCCTGTCCCTCCTGCGTAATGCCGCCTGCTCGACGTCAGGACCGAGCCCCTCGTCGGCATACGCCCGGGACACAAATATGTTCAGGCCGCTTTGTGTATCATTCCCTGCCGGTCCCCGGGCCGGCCCGGACACGATGTTCTCGATACTGTCGATATCCCGCGCCACGTGCTGATACACGTCGAGCCGCATTGAGATGTCGACCTTGAACGCCTCTTTGGGCGCTTCAACGCGCACGCGGGCGCATCCGAAAACACAGACGATGCATATCCCCGTTATCATCATACTGATCTTCACGATCAACCTCCTTGTCCGGTAAAATCATGCACAAGCGCCTGGAGTGTCCGTTTTCCGCCTTCACCCCGGAATTCGATATCGACGGCCAGCTTATTTTCGCGGGTATAAACCCGGGCACGCGCATCCTCATATCGATAATCGGTAAAACTCCTGCTGATCAATTCTCTCGCCTGGCCCGAACGCTCGGCGATCATATCGATCACCCTTTGATCGCGGATATTGAGCACCCCGCCGGGAGCAAGCGCCCTCAGCTCCGCATGGAGCAGGCCGAAGCCGGCAAAAGAGCCCTGAACGCCTGCCGCGCCCTGCACAACACCGCTCAACTCAAGCCGTTCGGCAAAACGAAGTTCCGAGATCATTACAGCCATGTCGATACGCGATACCAGAATGGACGCCTGATACGGCATCCCCTCCTGCAAGGAAACGCATGCGCTGCCGCGGGCCGTGCCGCCGAACAAAGGCGCGGATAAATTCGTCAGGCTCAGCGTATTGTCATCAAGCGCGGTATCCGCGCTGATGCCGCCGGAAGCGAACGCGCCGGCGTTCAATCTTTCTATCGCGAGCTTCCCGGACACGCCGGCAGCCGCGCGTAAGGAACCGTTTATAATACGGACACCCGCTCCCTGCATCACGGGAACATCGACCGCGATCGACGCTATCTCTTTGCCCCAGCGCGCAAAACGCAGCGCAGCGATCGCGCGTGATCTGCCGCCGGCCGCGCTCACATCGACCTGAAACTCATCGATCGTGATCCTGCCCGAAGCAGACGGCCGCACTGTTATCGAAGGGACTGAAATGCGGTAAATACCCGGCCGCTGTATTTCGATCCCTGAAAGGGTGCATGTTCCCGCCGGACGGATACTGCAGGCCCTGATCGTGACCCCGGCGCCCGGGAACACGCCCGCGATCGCATTTTTTGCCGCCCGCGTGATGATCTGCGGGGCGGCCGCGAACAACAGGGCGATAATAATGCCGCCAATATAAAAGACCGAAAAAAATCTGCGCATCGGCAACTACGGAACCCGCACGGCGATGCCCGTGAATGCCTTATCCAGGATCCTGGCAGACGGCGCCTTTGTCATTACGCTCACCGCCGGCACGACGACAAACGGCACGAGCATGGCGATCGAAGAGGCAATGGGAGAATTATTCTGCCCGAGCGCAAAAAACAATACCACGCCCAGAAACAAACCTGCCGCCATGCCTGCCTGAACCCCCGCCAGCGTAGCCCGTTTCCAATACAGGCTGTACAAGAACGGTGCCATGAACGCGCCGGCAACGCAGCCCCACGATAACGACATGAGCGTCACGATAAAAGCGAAATCGTAACGCGCGATAAAATACGAAATGACAATGAACACGCCGCTTAAAAAACGCATCATCATCAGCGAATTCTCTTTTGAGATCGCCGGGTTCACGTGCCCTTTATACAGGTCGATCGCGATCGCCGACGCAGAGACCAGAACGAGCGACGACAGCGTGGACATTGACGCGGACAAAACGAGAAGCAGTATCACTGCCATAAGCAGGGACGGCAGATGCGCCACCAGCATGCCCGGAACGATCTGATCGAATGCCGGCTTGCCGGCCGCGGTCAGCGGAAGGCTCGAATAGAACAGATGCGACAGAGCGCCGGTGAAATATGCGATAAACGAGATGACGAACGCGAATACCGTGCTGACAACGGCCGCCTTCAGTATCATGTTTTCATCCTTGATCGCGTAGAATTTCTGCACCATCTGCGGCAGGCCCCACGGACCGAACGAGGTCATGAACACAAGCGATACCAGAAGCCACGCGCCGGGCGCTTTTGCCGCAGGCACGTGCTGCGCATAGACATCGGGCAGCGTGCTGACGGCATGGAAAAAACCTCCTGCCTTTTGCACGAGGATGCATACCATGGCGACTGACCCGATGAGCATGACAAAACCCTGCAGGAAATCGGTCAGGGTGATGGCGAAATATCCTCCCATGATCAGATAGATACCCGTAATGCCGATCATGACCAGCAGCGCATATTCATACGGCATATGGAACGCGGCTTCGAAAAGATGTCCCAGCCCCTTGAACACCGAAGCGGAATACGGCAGCAGGAACACGAAGATGATGATCGCGCTTGCGATCTTGATATACGTGCCGCCGAACCGCTCATGCAGGAACTCGGGCATGGTCATGCATTCCAGGTTCTTGGACATCCGGCGGGTGCGTTTGCCCAGCACGATCCAGGCAAGCAGGGAACCGAACACGACGTTGCCCGCGGCGATCCACAAAGCGTTCAGGCCGAATCCCCATCCGAGTTTGCCCGCGAAACCGATGAACAGGACCGCGCTGAAATACGTCGTTCCGTACGCAACGGCCGATATCCAGGGGCCGATCGTCCTGCCCCCGAGAAAAAAATCACCGAGCGTCCGCGTCTTTTTCATGCCCCAGAGCCCGATCCCGACCAATGATGCCAGAAACATGACCAGCAGTATGATCGAAAGCATTGAGCGCCCCTCCTGTTAAAAAGTGCCGCCGGTTAATCCTTGTCCTTGACCATCGCTTTGGCTTTCTTCAATATGACCTGCATCGACGCGGCGCTTAAGATGATGAAAAAGTTCCCCTCAACGTTGCGTTTGCTTTCCTTGAACACCGCTTCGACCAGGATCGTATATTCGCATTCCTCGGCGCGCAGGCCCATGAACGCCAGATTCACGATCGACCGCGCGGCGCCGCTCGTCAGGGTCACGGTCGACGGGAACGCCGATATCCCGGTGAACGCGCTTAACGCGGACAGGTACGAGCTGACGACGATATTGCCCACCTCCTTGAGAGCCGAAATCCCTATCTCCGTCAGGTTGTCGGCATTATGCTTCACCGGCCCGATGACGACATCGACGAGCTTGAACGCATCCTTCTTCGGGAAGATCATCAGGGCATTCCCCTTGGCGCCGCCGAGGACCTGCATATGGATGCCGAGCACCGAATCCTCGGGATCCACGTGCAGATATGTATGTAATTTATTGATATTGATGACGGTCACGCCGGGAAGTTCAAGCTCGATGCGTTTCCCCAGTATCTGCGCAAGCGCCGTTGTCGCGTTGCCGACGCACATCGTCCCGATCTCCCCGAGAATATCCTTTTCAAACGAACTGAGCCTTATTTTTTCCATGCGCCCTCCTTAATGAACGGCCCGGCGGCCGGACTTCATCCGTGCTTTTTTTATCAGCAGCCCGGCATACGCAAGCGCCTCTTTTCTTGTCGTTATGCTGTTGACCGCCAGCGTTTCCTCGAGTTCCCGCAATATGGCCCCCACCGCTTCGGACGGCGGCAGCTGGCCGAGCCGCATGATATCATGGCCCGTGACGAGCCTCTTGCGGGGAGCTTCCCTGTGCCTTTCGAAATAAATCCGGATAAGGCGGAACATCAGCCGCTCATAGCGCGGCCTGATCTTATCGACGACGTCATACCCCGCTGTTGCCCGCTCGTCGGCAAGAGCGAGAAGCAAAACCGCCGGCGCTTCCCTGCCCGTGTCCCTGAAAAATCGGTATACCGCCCGCGCGGTCACCGCGGGCATGGACGCCAGATAGCCCGGGCGAAGATGCAGGAACGTGATCCGGGACAGCCAGCGCTGTTCGTCGTTGGACAGACGCAGCCGGCGGGCGATGTCGGCGGCCATCCGGCTGCCGACGCGCTCGTGGCCGTAAAACGAAACCCTGCCGTTGTCATATTTGAACGTGCGGGGCTTACCCGCATCGTGCAGCAGCGCGGCGAGCGTCAATAACGCGTATGCGCTCCTGCTTCCTGCCAGCCGCGCCTGCAGATACCCGGCAATGTCCGCGTTATGCATCAGCCGCCGGCACAACCGTTCGAGCGCCTCGACGGTGCCAAGCGTGTGCCGCCATATTTCAACACGCGTCCTGCCCGCGGAAAGCACGCGCTTCAAAGCCCTGATCTCGGGAAATACAAGCTCCAGGATGCCATGCGCATCCAGCGAGCGCAGGAATCCGCCGCCGGCGCCGGATCCCAGCACTTTGAACATCTCATCGCGGATCCGTTCCGGCGACACCTTTATCAGACGCCTTCGTGTCCGGCCGGCCGCAGACAAGCACGCGGGTTCGATCGTAAAACCGTATATTGCCGCGAGGCTGAACGCGCGCACAATGCGCAGCGGATCGTCAGCAAACGCCCGCTTATACATGATGCGCAGCCGCTTCTGCTTGATATCGAGCCGGCCTCCGCAGGGGTCGATGACGCGCCCGGCCGGACAAGGATCCTCGATCAGGTCGGCCAGCGCCAGACACACGCTGTTGACGGAAAAATCGCGCAATGCGAGGTCCTCGGCGAGCGTGGGAGCGCGAAAATCGGAAATATCGATCGTATAGACCGGCCCGGGAGTCTGCAGGACAAGCCGGCAGCATCCGTGCGCCTCGTCAAGGACCACATAGCCGCACTTCAGACGGCGCGCGAGGCCTCTGCCGAACGGGATCGCGCCGCGGGCGATGCACAGGTCGATATCAGGGTCCTGTTTCTGCCTTCCCAGATATATATCGCGCATATATCCGCCGACGAGATACAGACCGGCCTTCTGCGCCGCCGCGTACGAATATATCTGCCGCAATACCTTCAGGTGAGGACCGCTTGCGCGCCGGATGATGTCCATAGGGATGCTTTAAATAGTATGGATGCGGGCCGAGCCGCCGCCGAGATCGGCGACCGCGACGGTCGACACCCCCGATAACCAGCCGCACGCCTCGCCCGGATTGACGATAAGCTTCCGGCCCAGCGAAACGATCTCGGGCTTATGGGTATGCCCGCAGATGATGATATCGGCTTTTTCCTTTTTGACGTCGAGCACAGAGCGGTCATGCGCCATCGCGATCCGGACTCCCCCGATCTCAACGCGCAGGACGCCTTCGACGATCCTGTTCGCGGATGCGCGCAGCAGCCCCGTTTTTTCGCCGTCGTTATTGCCCAGGACCCCCCGCCAGTCGCATGCCAGCGCGCCGATATGCGGTATCACGAACGGAGCGACAAAATCGCCGGCATGAAAAACAAACTGAAGCTTCTCTGAATTGAAAAAATCGACCGCGCGCTTGACCGCGGGAAGGTTATCGTGGGTATCGGCTATGATGCCTATGCGCATTATCGGTTCTTCTCGAACTCTTCCATCTGCCGGACGATGGAATCATCGACATAGATCGGGACATGCGCGCGGACCGCCAGGGCGATGGAATCGGACGGCCGGGCGTCTATGGAACGCTCCTGGCCTTCGGCGGTCCTGATCATAAGCTTGGCGTGGAACGTATTCTCTTCCAGCTTATCGATGACCACCCGTTCGATCACGGCGTTCAACGAAACGATGGTTGCGTATAAAAGATCGTGCGTCAACGGCCGGGGCGGGTTGAACCCGCTCAGTTTTATCTTGATGGACGAGGCCTCATGGAGGCCGATGACAATGGGCAGGATGCGGTCGCCGCTCTTTTCTTTCAACACGATCAGCTGTCCGTCGCGCTTCTCGTCTATGACGATCTTGCTGAGCTCCATTTCGATCATTTCGACCGGGCCTCCCCTTTTCTCTTCTTCCGTGCCGATCGTTCCTTGTTGAGCATGTCCTTGAGCTCCGTCATGAACTGCTCGACGTCCTTGAACTGCCGGTACACCGAGGCGAACCTGACATAGGCGACGTCATCGAGATATTTAAGCCGCTCCATGACGAGCTCGCCGATCCGTGTCGAAGAAACCTCCCGTTCGGGCTTTTTCTGGATATGGCGTTCGACGAGCGACAGCGCCTCTTCCATTTTATCCATGCTGATCGGCCGTTTTTCGCATGCCTTGATAATGCCCTGAAGGATCTTCTGGCGGTCGAACGGCTGGCGGCGCCCGTCGCGTTTGATCACCATCAACGACGGCTCCTCGATATATTCATAGGTCGTGAACCGCTTGCCGCATTTCAGGCATTCGCGCCTCCGGCGGATCGCGCGGAAATCCTGAATAGAACGGGAATCAACGACTTTGTCCTCTTTATATCCGCAGAATGAACATCTCATCGTCTTGCCTTCCTCACCTTGATGCCGGCCTTTTTCAGGAAATCCATCGCCATGGGGTCCGGATACCCGTCTGCAATGACGATCTCGGAGACACCCGCATTGATGAGCATCTTGGCGCAGATGATGCACGGCTGATTGGTGATATAGACCGTGCTGCCCTTGACGCTGATACCGTACAGCGACGCCTGGATGATCGCATTCTGCTCCCCGTGCAGGCCCCGGCACAACTCATGGCGCTGGCCCGAAGGTATCTTCAGGCGGTCGCGCAGACAGCCGGTCTCACGGCAGTGGGCGAGCCCGCTCGGCGCGCCGTTATACCCGGTCGCGAGCATCCGCTTGTCTTTCACGATGACCGCGCCGACACGCCGGCGCAGGCAGGTCGAACGCTGAGAGACCAGATGCGCGATCTGCATGAAATATTCGTCCCAGCTTATCCGGGAATGCGCCTGCGGTTTTTTCCGTATTCTCTTGATCATGATCCCTTACGTTATCGTGCCCTGCAATTCGGGGTAGAGCGGATATTTTTTCGTCATTTTCAACACTTCTTTCCTTATCCGGGCAAGCGCCTTGTCGTCATTGCGATCACCGATCGCCCCGTCGATGCAGCCGGCGATGATATCGATATCATCTTCCACCACGCCTCTCGTCGTAATAGCCGGGGTCCCGAGCCTGATGCCGCTTGCCTGTGCCGGCGGCAAAGGATCATACGGGATCAGGTTCTTATTGATCGTGATGTTGACCTTTTCGAGCAAGGACGATGCTTCTTTGCCGGTGATATGTTTCGACGTCAGATCGACCAGGACCATATGATTGTCGGTGCCGCCCGATACGATACGAAATCCCTTTTCGTCCAATTGCCGCGCGAGCCGGCGCGCGTTCTTGACGATCTGGTTCTGATACTGCCGGAACGAATCCTCCCGGGCAAGCTTGAAGGCAACGGCCTTTGCGGCGATCACATGCATCAGCGGCCCGCCCTGCATGCCGGGAAAGACGAACGAATCAAGCTTCCGTGCCCATTCCTTTTTTGCCAGGATGAACCCTCCCCGCGGCCCCCGCAGTGTTTTGTGGGTCGTCGACGTCACGATGTCCGCATACGGCACCGGCGACGGATGGATCCCGGCGGCGACCAGGCCGGCGATATGCGCCATATCGACGAACATAATCGCTCCGACGTCATCGCAGATCTGGCGCAGCCGCTTGAAATCGATCTCGCGCGAATATGCGGATGCGCCGGCGAGGATCATCCGGGGCCGGTGCTTCTTCGCCATCGCGGCAAGAACGTCATAGTCGATGCATTCCGTTTTCCTGTCCACGCCGTAGGGGATCGCCTTATAGAACATGCCTGAGAAATTATGCGCATGGCCGTGGGAAAGATGCCCTCCGCATGCCAGGTCCATAGCCATATAGGGATCGCCCGGCTTGAGAGCGACAAAAAATACGGCCATGTTCGCCTGGGTGCCGGAATGCGGCTGAACGTTCGCATATTCGGCGCCGAAGAGCGCCTGCGCCCGCTCGATCGCGAGTTCTTCGATGACATCGACATGTTCGCACCCTCCGTACCACCGGCGGCCGGGGTACCCTTCCGCATATTTGTTCGTCAGGACAGACCCCTGCGCCTCAAGGACCGCGACAGAAGTAAAATTCTCCGACGCGATCATTTCCAGATTATCCTGCTGGCGCGTTATCTCTTTGCGGATCGCGCCGTACACATCGGGGTCAAGGCTGCGCAAATGCTTCATCTTCCCTTACACCGTATCCCTTCTTCGATCTTCTGTATCTGCCGTAAACGCCTCAGGTGCCTGCCGCCTTCGAACTTCGTGGACAGCCATACGGACAGGATCCGCTTTGCCTGCGCGTGCGTGACGAACAGGGACCCGAGCACGAGGACATTGCTGTCATTGTGCAGGCGCGACAGCCGGGCCGCTTTCATATTATAGCACAACGCGGCCCGCACGCGCCTCAGTTTGTTCGCGACGATGGAATTACCGATCCCCGATTTGCAGACAATGACCGCTTTTGCATATCTGCCGGCCGACACTTCGTGCGCCGCCGCGTACGCGGTCTTCGGGTAATCGCACCGCTCCGTCGAGTATGTGCCGGCGTCCTTGACGCGGTAGCCTTTTTTCTGCAAAAAAAGCTTCAGCGACTCTTTCAGTAAAAAACCCCCGTGGTCCGCACCGATGACTATTCTTTTCATATGATCTGGCTCACCTTCTCGACCGCTTCCTTTATGATCCCGAGCGTATGTCCGTAAAACCTCATATCCCTGCCCATGGGATCGGGGATATTAAGGTCAGTGCCTTCTACGCGGGCAAATTCCTTGAGCAAAAAAAGCCTGTTCTTGACCGCGGGATGCATCTGCAGGATCCGGTGTTCCTGCGCCCCTTCCATGACAAGAATGAGATCGGCCCTGTTGAGCATGTCCCCGGTCACCCGGCGCGACCGGTGCGCAGATACGTCGATGCCCTCGTGCGCAAGAAGCTCTTTCGTTTCGAAACTCGCGCCAAGCCCTTCCGCCATCATGATCCCGGCTGACAGGACTTCGACATCCGTACGTTTGAGGTCCGCCAGCTTTTTCTTCAACAATGCCTGCGCCATGACCGACCTGCAGGAATTGCCGGTACAGACGAACAATACGGTTTTGGTAGCGGCGACTTTCAGGATATCGCGCGCAGGAACCGCGCCTTCGCGCAGGACCTTCACCGGCCGTACCGTGACATCCACGACCGTTGATTCCCTGCCCTGCCTCGTATCGCCGGCATCGAGGCCCAGATCCACTTTGTTCTTCAGATCTTTCATCGCCGCATCGAACGAAACCGGCGCCGGCTGGCCCGCACGGTTGGCGGACGGGCATATCACAGGCACATCGGCCAGGGCGATCACGCGCCGGGCAATATCGTCGTCGGGCATACGCACGCCGATCGTGCCGGACGACGCGGCCTGAAAGACAATGGTCAGCGGCCCCGGCCAGAAACGGTCCATGAGCTTATACGCCGCCACCGGGACTTCGCGCACCATGCTCTCGAGCTTGTCTTTATCGTCTATATGCAGAGAATACGGCTTATTGCCCGGCCGCTCCTTGACTGCATCGAGCCGCTTGACCGCGGCGGGATTGGAGCCGTCAACGGCAATGCCGTATACGGTCTCGGTCGGGATCACGACAAGGCCGCCGTCCCTGATAACGTCTGCGGCCTGCAGCAAATGATCCTCATTCGGGGACTTCCGGCTGACCGTGATGATCTTTGCCCCTGCCATATGGTTATACCTTCAATTTGACGGCCAAGACTTTGGCTCGCATCTTTTTCCGGTATTGCACTAATTTCCGTTTCAGGCACGCGTCGGATACGGCGAGGACCTCAACGGCAAAAAGCCCCGCGTTCCGGGCGCCGGCGCTGCCGATCGCCATGCAGGCGACCGGTATGCCCGCAGGCATCTGCACGGTCGACAATAAAGAATCGATGCCTTTGAGGGGCCTGGTCTCGATCGGGATCCCGATCACCGGCAGAGCCGTATGGCTTGCAATGACCCCTGCGAGCGCAGCGGAACCGCCTGCGGCGGCGATAAAAACCTTGACGCCCTGTTTCTCCGCCGCGGCCACATATGCGGCCAGTTCGCGGGGAGTCCGATGCGCGGATAAAACCCGTATGTCAATGCCGACCTTGAATTCCTGAAGCACATCGAGACCCGCCCGCACCGTTTCCAGGTCAGACTGGCTGCCCATAAGAAAAGCGACTCTGGCCATATTCCCTCCGTTACAACGCCTTCGCGGCGATGTCCGTCCGATACTGCATCCCCTCAAAATGGATCTTTCCGACTGCCTGATACGCTTTGTCCCGCGCATCCCTGATCGCGGCGCCGAGGGCGGAAACGCACAAAACGCGGCCGCCGCCGGTAACGACGCCCGCATCCTTTTTTTTCGTGCCGGCATGAAAGATCATGACATCCTGCATCGCGCCTGCCGCATCAAGACCGCTCACCGGCAGGCCTTTTTTATATTCGCCCGGGTATCCTTCTGCGGCGCATACCACGCACACGCACGGCCTCGTCTGCCACGCCAATCCTCCCGCTTGGGCGAACTTTCCCAGATTCCCGCTCGCCGCCGCGAGCATCGCTTCCACGATATCGGACGTCATCCGCGGCAGAATCGCCTCTGTTTCAGGATCGCCGAACCGGGCGTTGAACTCAAGCGTTTTCGGCCCGTCTTTCGTCAGCATGACCCCCGCATACAATATCCCCCGGTACGTGATCCCTTCTTTTACCAGGCCGTCGATCGTGCGGTATACGATCTTTTTCATGATCTCGTCGAAAAGAGCGGGGGTAACGACCGGCGCGGGCGAATACGCGCCCATGCCGCCGGTATTGGGCCCCTCGTCGTTGTCGAAGATGCGCTTATGGTCCTGGCTGGTCGCAAGCGGGATCACATCCTTCGAATCGGTCAGGACCAGGATCGACGCTTCCTGGCCCGTCAGGCATTCTTCGACGATGACCCGATCGCCGGCAGGACCGAACACGCGGCCTTCCATGATCTGCCGCACCGCGGCCTTTGCCTCGTCAACGGTCTTTGCGACAATGACGCCCTTGCCCGCAGCCAGACCGTCCGCCTTGACGACGCACGGCGCTCCCGCCTTCTCTATATATGCGCACGCGGCCCCTGCCTCGCCGAATACCTTAAAATCAGCGGTCGGAACGCCGTATGTGCGCATGAGCTCTTTGGAAAAAACCTTGCTGCCTTCCATGGCGGCAGCGGCCTTATTCGGCCCGAAAACCGGCAGCCAGCATTTCTCAAACTCATCCGCGATCCCGAGCGTCAGCGGGACTTCAGGCCCGACCACGGTCAGATCGATCTTTTCCCGGCGGCCGAACCGTACCAGCCCTGCGATATCATCGGCCCGTATATCTATGTTCTCGGCCTGCAGGGCCGTGCCGCCGTTGCCCGGCGCGCAGAATATCTTGTCGACAAGTTTCGACTGCGCGATCTTCCACACCAGTGCATGTTCCCTGCCGCCTGAACCAACGACCAATATTCTCATATCTATATTATTCTATACTGCTGGTTTCAACAGCTGTCGTGGCATAGTGTCTCGGGGACGTTCGCCGGCCCCGGCGTGGCCGGCTCACTCGGTTCCGCCCCTCACTCTGCCCGACCGATCAGCCTGCGTGGCATCCGTGCCCGTTCGGGGCTTCACAAGCCCCTCGACACTATGCCACGACAGCGATGAATCTCGGCCATTTCAAATAACAATACGCGATAAAATTATTTGCCGGTATGCTTGGGGACCGGCACGATGCCCGCCATTTCGCCGATGACGTTGACGATGTCCTTGTCCGACGGCAGGACGATCTTGGCGTTCTGCGCCAGCGCTTTCTCCATCATCTCGAGCCTGCGCAAAAGCTGCGCGTTGCCGATAAAATATTTCTCAGCCGCTTCGTTGACAAGACGGATGGCTTCCGACTCGCCTTCGGCCTCAAGGATACGCGCCTGTTTAACGCCTTCGGCCTTTTTGATCTCAGCGCGCTTCTGGCCGTCCGCCGCAGTTTCCGTAGCGGTGGCAAAATCCACCGCCGCGATCTTTTCGTTCTCGGCCTTAACGACCTTATTCATGGTCTCCTGAACGTCCTTGGGCGGATCGATCTCTTTCAGCTCGGTCCTGACGATCTCGATACCCCAACTGGCGGTCTCGTCCATCAGGGTTTTGTGCAGTTCGGCATTGATCTTGCCGCGTTCGGAATTCGCCGATTTCAGCGTGAGCGTGCCGATGATATTCCTCAAGGTCGTGCGCGCGAGGTTCACGATCTGATACTGATAGCTGTATACATTATACTGGCAATTTTTCACGCTCTCTTCATCCGGCTTGACCTTAAAATATACCTGGGCATCGACCTTTGCGTTCAGGTTATCGTTGGTGATGATCTCCTGCGGTTCGGCATCCACCATCTGCTCGGTGATGTTCACCTGGTACATCTTGTCGATGACCGGAAAGAGCCAGTTGAAACCGCTGTTGGCGAACCGGTTATACTTGCCGAGCCGCTCGATAAGCCCGCGATGCGTCGGCCTGACGATCCTGATACCGCTGAAGAAAAATATGATGATCCCGACCACGATCAATAAACCGAAAGACATAACCCCCTCCTCGTTTAGAGAATCTCGACCTTTTTATTCCCTTTAACCGCGTCGCCGATGACCCAGGATCTTATTTTAAGACCGCTCAGCGCCTCGATCACGTGCCCCGCAATGGACTGATCGACGACAAGCGCCATGCCGATGCCCATGTTGAGCGTATGGTACATCTCTTCATCGGAGATCCTCCCTTTAAACTGGATCAGCTTGAAAATGGGAGGGACCTCCCATGCAGACCTGTTGATGCGCACATCAATATCCGCCGGCAGGATGCGGCTGATCTTGTCGTAAAATGCGCCTCCGGTTATATGCGAGATGCCGCGGATCAATCGTTTCTTGTTGTTAAATTCATCAAGGACCGCCAGGACCGGCTTCACGTAGATCTTTGTGGGCTTGAGCAATTCGCCTGCCATCCGCTTTATCTCAGCCTGCGAAAATACGGCCCTCACGAGCGAATACCCGTTGGAATGGATACCGTTGGACGCCAGACCTATGACAGCATCCCCCGGCCGTATCGCGCTGCCGTCGACGATCTTATCCCTGTCGACCGCGCCGACGCAAAAACCCGCCAGGTCATACTCGCCCGCCTTATACATGCCGGGCATCTGCGCAGTTTCTCCCCCGATAAGCGCGCACCCCGCCTGCATGCACCCTTCGTTCAGTCCTTTGACGATATCGACGAGGGTCTGACGGGGCAGCGAGCTGAACGCGATATAATCCAGGAAGAACAGCGTGGACGCGCCCGTGCAAAGAATATCGTTCACGTTCATGGCCACGGCGTCGATGCCGACGGTCGCATGCCGGTTGACCGCGGCGGCGATCTTGAGCTTTGTGCCGACGCCGTCGGCTGAGGACACCAGCACCGGATCGCGCATGCCTTTGCCGGAAAACCGGTACAGGCCGCCGAAACCGCCGACGCTTTTGAGGACCTGCGGACCGAGCGATCCTCTGACAATGTTTTTAAGCGATTTTTTGAACGAATGCGCGGCGTTTATATCGACGCCCGCGGATTTGTAATCGATCCTTTTCCTCATATCTTCTTGTCTCCCTGGCCGCAGCAGGAAGTTTCAAGGGAAAACTTGCCGTGCCGCTTTTCGGCATGCACGGGATATCTGCCCGTCCAGCACGCGGTGCAATAGTGATGTGTCGGATATGCCATGCTTGAAAGCATCCCTTCGAGGCTCAGGTACCCGAGGCTGTCGACTTCCAGATATTGCCTGATCTTCTCCAAAGACGCATATTTGTTCGCGATGAGCTCGCTTGCCCGGTGGAAATCGATGCCGTAGAAACACGGGAACCGGTGCGGCGGGCAGGAGATCATCAAATGGACCTCTTTGACGCCGGCGGAGCGCAGGTTCCGCACCCGGATCTTCGACGTGGTGCCGCGCACGATCGAATCGTCCACGACAACGATACGCTTGCCTTTCAAAACGTCCTTCATGAAATTGAACTTCACCCTGACGGCAATATCGCGGGAATCCTGCGCCGGCTGGATAAAAGTCCTGCCGACATAATGATTGCGGATGATACCCATTTCAAGCGGTATGCCCGATTCCCGGGCATACCCGAGCGCGGCGGAATATCCCGAGTCCGGCACCGGCACCACATAATCGGCGTCGACGGGATGCTCCCGGGCAAGCTGCCGGCCGAGCTTTGTCCTGACCGTATGCACCGTTTCCCCGAATAAAAGAGAATCGGGCCGCGCAAAATATACGTGTTCGAACGTGCAATGCGCCGACCGGACAGGATGCGCCAGCTGTTTCGGCTTGATGGATCGCACGCCGCTGCCGGACAGGATCACGATCTCTCCGGGCGCAACCTCCCGCACGAACTGCGCGCCGATGAGGTCGAACGCGCACGTTTCGGACGCCAGGCACCATGCCGTGCCCATTTTTGCCAGGGACAGCGGCCTGATGCCCAGGGGATCGCGCACGCCGATGACGTTTTTATTGTCCATCAATACGAGCGAATACGCGCCCTTCACCTTGCGGAGCGCATAGACAAGGCTTTCGATCAGGTTCGCCGACCGCGCCTTGGCCATCAGATGGATGATGATCTCCGAATCGGTCGTCGTCTGGAATATCGAGCCCTGCTTTTCAAGATACCTGCGCAGCTCCAGGGAATTGACGAGATTTCCGTTGTGCGCGATGCACACCGTGCCTTTGGCAAAATCGACCAGCAGCGGCTGGGCGTTCTTGATGACGCTCGAGCCCGTGGTCGAATAACGGACGTGCCCGACCGCCATGTCGCCTTTGAGCAGGCTCAGGTGCTCGGGCGTGAACACGTCGGAAACAAGCCCCATTCCTTTGTGCACCGTCAACTGCCCTCGATGGCCGCAGACAATGCCGCATGCCTCCTGCCCCCGGTGCTGCTGGGCATACAACCCCATGTACGCAAGCCAGCCGGCGTGTTTGTTGTTTATGACGCCGAACAGCCCGCAGTATTCTTTTGGACGGTCTTCGATGATCTTCGTTTGCATGTATCCCCCTGCGAACAGCTTTTTCCGGTCCAGCAGTACAAACACAGCTTTTCCCTCGGCAGGCCGATGGCGCCGATCATATCCTCGATCTTCTGATAACGCAGCGTCGTCGCCCCGGTTTCTTTGCGGATCCACTCCACCATCGCGCGGTGCTTCGCGGAATTCTCGTCTATATATTCGCCGACATCGCCGATGTCCCTGCCTTCCAGGCTCCTGATGGCGCGGCGCGCCGCAAGCTCCTGCGTGCTCCGCGTCGAAAAGTTGAACCTGCACGGGAACAAGAGCGGCGGGCAGGCGATACGCAGATGGATCTCCTTGACCCCGCAGTCCTTGAGTTTCTGGATCGTGTAATTTTTCAGCTGCGTGCCCCGGACGATCGAATCGTCGCAGATCACGATCCGCTTGCCCCTGATGATCTCCGGCACGGGGACCAGTTTCATTTTCGCGACGAGGTCGCGTATTTCCTGCGACGGCGGGGTATAACTGCGGCCGTAACCCGGCGTATATTTGATCAATACCCTGCGGTACGGCACGCCCGAACCCATCGCATAGCCGATGGCATGAGCGGTGCCTGAATCGGGAATACCCGCGACGAGGTCTGCCTTGACCGCATCGCCCTTTGCCAGGGCCTTGCCGGAATTCTCCCTGACGATCTCGGTGTTGATCTCTTCATAGCTTGAGGACGGGAATCCCGTATATATCCACAGGAACGAACACGTTTGCGAAACCCCGGACCCTTTGCGCTGGGACCGCATCCCGGATTCGTCCATCAGAACGATCTCGCCGGGCGCCAGATATTTCTCGATCGTATACCCGAGATTATGGAACGCCGCGGTCTCGGTCGTTACCGCAACGGAACCGTTCTTTCTGCCGGCCATGAGCGGGAAATACCCATAGCGGTCGCGTGCCGCGTATATGCCGTCCTTGTTCAGGACCAGAAGCGAGCATGAGCCGGATATCTCGGCGAACATCTGCTCGATGCCGGAGACGATGTCCTTGCCGCGGATGATCAGCTTGGCCACGAGCTCCGTCAGGTTGACCTTGCCGTTGACCACCTCGCTGAAAGACTCGCCCTTGCTGTACAAACGTTCGACGAGGTCTTCGGCGTTGTCGATATAGCCGTTGGTCACGATCGCGAAAGGCCCGAAGCGCGAATTCACGTACAGCGGCTGTTCTTCATTGGCGCTGATGACGCCGATGCCCTTATTCCCGTCGAAGGTTTTGTAATCCTCGAAGAATTTCGATTTGAACTGGCTGGCAGCGATACCGTGGATCTTGCGGTTGAGCTCCCGGCCGAACACGGCAAGGCCTGCGAACTGCGTTCCCAGATGCGAATGATAATCCGTGCCGTAAAAAAGCTCCTCCCGGCAATCATCCCCTTTTGTCACCACGCCGAATATTCCGCTCACTCAATATCTCCTTTATGTATGTTTGGCCGCATAGAGCACGCCGTTCCTGAATATCTGCCTGCCGTCAACGCTCCGGCACCCGGCCATGTGCCAGCGGGGATGCTGGGATACGAAGATATGACGTTCGGGATGGGGCATCAATCCGAGGATACGGCCGGTCTCGTCGCAGATCCCGGCGATATTATCCTGCGAACCGTTCGGATTGTGCGGGGATCCGGCAAGCCGCCCCCCGCTGTCGCAATACTGGAAAACGATCTGGCGGTTCTTTTTGAGCCTTTTCAAGACCGCATCGTCGGCTGTAATGAACTTGCCCTCGCCGTGCGCTATGGGCAGCGACAGGACAGGGGGCAGATCGGCCGTCCACGCGCATTGTGCCGCCGGCTTTGTTTCCGCCGGTTTCAAATATACCCACTCGTCCCGGAAAAGGCCGCTGTCATTGATGATCAGGCTTGCCTCCTGCCTGAGTTCGGCGTTGCCCGGGAGAAGCCCCGCCTTGACGAGGACTTGAAAACCGTTGCAAATGCCGATGATCAGTTTCCCGTCGCCGATGAACTTCCTGACCTGGCCGGCAAGCTTGAATTTCAGCTCATTGGCAAGCACCTTGCCCGCGGATATATCGTCCCCGTAGCTGAAACCGCCCGGCAGCGCAAGGATATGGTATTCATCGAGCATTCTGACGCGCTGCAGGAACCGGTTGATATGGACAAGCTCCGCAGCCGCTCCCGCCTGTTCGAACGCGAACGCGGTTTCAACGTCGCAATTGGTCCCGGCGGTCCTCAATACGCATACTCTGGGGTTCTTCATTTTCTGCGTTTCTTGTAGAAATTCCTTATTATGGAAACGACTTCCCGGGGGCTGTCGGTGACGCTGAAGATGTCCAGGTCGGTGCGGCTCACGCATCCCGACGGCACAACGGTCTTTTTCAACCAGTCGATGAGCCCTTTCCAGTATTCCGTGCCGACCGCGATGATCGGAAAGTCAGGGATACGCATCGTCTGGATAAGGTTCAACGCCTCGCTGAATTCGTCGAGCGTGCCGTAGCCGCCGGGCATGATGACGAATGCTTTCGCATATTTGACGAACATGACCTTGCGCACGAAAAAATACCGGAAATCGATAAGCGTATCGACATACGGATTGGCCTTCTGCTCCATGGGAATATGGATGTTCAGCCCGATGGAATGGCCTTTGGCGCGCCGGGCGCCGCGGTTGCCCGCTTCCATAAGGCCGGGCCCGCCGCCGGTCACGATCGCGTATCCGTCCTTTGCGAGCAGATACGCGACCTCCTCGGTCAGCTTGTAATATTTATGGTTTGCCGGCAGGCGCGCCGACCCGAAGATCGACACTGCCCTGCCCATCGCGGACAGCGTCTCGAACCCGTCGACGAACTCGGCCATGATGCGGAATATGCGCCACGGGTCCTCATCGGTAAAATCACGGCGTGCGCCGTCGGTTTCATACGGGATTTTCGCCATCGATCACGGTCTCCTTTACCATTGCAGCGGTTTCTGCCATGCGGCTTTCAGGCCGTCGACCGGCGCCTGCACGCACGGCGTGCCTGCACAGTCGAAAACGCGGAACTGCCCTGATTCGTTGATGCAGCCGGCCAGCCCCGCCGGCATCCCTTTACATACGCGCTCGAACGCCTTTTGATCCTTCGGGGCGACTTCGACGATAAAACGGGAATGCGATTCGGAAAAGAGTATCGTATCGCTGCGCTCGGTCTCGGCCGGGACCTCTTTCAGGAAAAGGTCCATACCCAGGCCGCCCGCAAATGCCATTTCGGCAGCGGCAACACCGATACCTCCTTCGGAACAATCATGCATGGCCCTCACGAGCCCCAGCGAAGACGCACGCGCAAGCGCATCGAAGACCGCCTTTGCCGTGCGGATATTCACGGCCGGGACATTATTACCGACAGCTTTACGCAGATCATAGAACGCCGAACCGCCGAGCTCATCACGGGTCATTCCGACGACATACACCAGATCCCCCGCCTGTTTCGCGTACATGGATACCGTTTTTTTGACGTCTTCCATGACCGCAAGCGCGGAGATCAACAGGGTCCCCGGAATGGCAAGCGATCTGCCTCTCACCGCATATTCGTTGTAAAGGCTGTCTTTACCCGATATGAACGGAACGCCGAATCCTTTGGCTGCGTCATAACAACCGAGCGCGGCGCGCACGAGGGACCCGAGCCGGTCGGGCTTATCGGGATTGCCCCAGCAGAAATTATCGAGGATGGCGACCTGTTTAAGCGACCCCCCGACCGCAATGATCTGCCGCAGCGCCTCATCGATACAGCCGGCTGCCATCCAGTACGGATCGATGAAACCGTACCTGAAATTGATGCCGTTGGCGACGATGATCCCGCGGTCCGAGCCAAGCAGCGGTTTGACGATCGCGGCATCCGACGGCCCGTCGTTGGCGAGCCCGGCAAGAGGTTTAAGGACCGATCCGCCCTGGACCTCATGATCGTACTGGCGGACGATCCATTCCTTCGAACAGGTGTCGTAGCGCGAGAGCAATTTTAAGAGTACTTTGGTCAGGTCTGCCGCCGGTGCGGCCGCCGGCTCTTTGTGGCGCGGCTGGATGAAAACCGCTTTTTTCTCCGTTTTCGGCAGGCCGTCGTGCAAAAAATCCATGTCAAGGGAACACACCTTGTTCCCCTTATAGAATAATTCGAGTTTTCCCGTATCGGTGAACTCGCCGATAACCGTCGCTTCGACGCTTTCCCCGCGGCAGGTATCAAGAAGCGCCGGGACATTTTCCCGGGGAACGGACACGACCATGCGCTCCTGCGATTCGGATATCCATATCTCGGTATATGAAAGGCCCTTGTATTTCAAAGGCACCTTTTCCAGGTATACGCGGCAGCCCATGGCGGCGGCCATCTCGCCGACCGCGCTCGACAATCCTCCTGCGCCGCAATCCGTGATCGCGGTGTATAACCCGCGGTCGCGGGCCTGCAGTATGGCGTCGACCATTTTTTTCTCCTGGATCGGATTGCCGATCTGGACCGCGCCGCTTGAGACGACCTCCGATTCATGCGTCAGTTCGCCCGACGAGAACGTCGCTCCGTGTATGCCGTCCCTGCCGGTCCTTCCTCCGATGACGACGATCGCCTCGCCGGTGTGCGCCTGCTTCGCGCATTTGTCTTTCGGAAGGATCCCTGCGGTGCCGCAAAACACCAGCGGGTTGCCGACAAATGAATCGTGGAACAGCACTGCGCCGTTGACCGTCGGAATACCCATCTTATTGCCGTAATCCCGGACGCCGGATACAACGCCTTTCATCACGCGCTTGGGATGCAATGTCCCGGGGGGAAGACTGCCGAACGGGAAATCGGGCGGGGCAAAACAGAACACGTCCGTATTGAGAATGGGCTTTGCGCCGAGCCCTGTTCCGAGCGGGTCGCGGATCACTCCGCCCACGCCGGTATTGGCTCCGCCGAACGGCTCGAGCGCGGACGGATGATTATGCGTCTCGACCTTGAAGCACACATTATATTTGTCGTCGAACTTTATGATGCCGGAATTATCATGGAACACCGAAACGCACCACGGCTTGTTCAGCTCCCTGGTCGCCTTCATGATGGTGGACTTGAGCAGATTATCTATCTTGACGGAGCGAGACCTCGTTTTCGCGCGGCCGCGGCTGCCGCGGCCTTCCCTGACGGTCTCTTTATACGCGATCCTGCCGCGGAACGTTTTATGGCCGCAATGCTCGGACCACGTCTGCGCAATGGTCTCCAGCTCGCAATCGGTCGGATTGCGCTTCAGCTTTTTGAAATACGCCTTGATGGCGTGCATTTCGGAGCTATTGAGGAACAGCTGGCCCTGGCGGCTGATCTCGATCAGCCTTGTATCGCCGGCCCTGAGCAGATCGATCGTCAGCAGCTGGAAATTATACAAAGCGTCTGCGACGGATATCCGCCCCGCGGCATCGGTCACGCCCGACGTCACCGGATGCTGGATCAGCTTGTTATACAGCAGCTTCTCGCTGATGGTCTTTAACTGCGCTTCGGTGATCGCGCCCCTGATCAGGAACTTCCGGGCGGTCTTGACCGAATGCACCGTGTTGATGCCCATATCCCTGATCGCCTTGAGCGTCGATTCCTCCACCGGGTCCATGACGCCCGGATTATAGGCGACCTCGACCATGAATTCGCCGGAATCGGTCCGTCTGCGGCCCGACGAAAAAACGATCGCGTAATCCTGGGCCACCCGGTCGATCAAAAGCTCTTCGCATATCCGGCGGATCCCGTCCTCGAACACGCTTCCTTCGATCATATAGACCTGGATGAACCGGACCTCTTTGACGGCGTTGATGCCGAGGTCTGAGATATCTTTGCGGATACCTTCGCCGACCGCGTCGAATATTCCCGGCTTATCCCTGACTTCTATCTTCCAGAACATGCACGCTCCCCTGCCTACATACCCAGCCGCTTATAGATCCTGTTCACGTTGCGCAGATAATAGTCCAGGTCGAAGATCTTATCCATCTGCTTGTTTGACAGATACTTTTTCACCTGCGCTTCAGCGAGCAGGTTGGTCTTGAAATCAAGCCCTCCGCTCCAGGTCTTCATCGCGGCGCGCTGGACAATGTCATATGCCGCCATGCGTTCGAGCCCCTTGTCCATGAGCGCCAGCAATACGCGCTGGGAAAAGATAAGGCCTTTGGTCCTGACCAGGTTTTCGAGCATGTGGTCCGTGTGCACCTGGAAGCCGTTGATCACCTCGATGAACTTATTGATCATATAATCGAGGATGATCGTGGAATCGGGGATGATGATGCGCTCGACCGATGAATGGCTGATGTCGCGCTCGTGCCACAGGGCGACGTTCTCCAGGGACGCAGCCGCATTGGCGCGCAGCAGCCGCGCGAGCCCGCAGATACGCTCGCATATCACCGGGTTGCGTTTGTGGGGCATGGCAGAGGAACCCTTCTGGCCTTTGACGAACGGCTCTTCCGCTTCCAGGACCTCGGTGCGCTGCAAATGCCTCATCTCAAGGGCGAATTTGTCCAGGGAAGAAGCGATCACCGCCAGCGTGCACAGGTATTGCGCATAGATGTCGCGCTGGATGACCTGAGTGGCGATATTGACCGGGGTCAACCCAAGTTTCCTGCACACGTATTCCTCGACTGCCGGGTCGATGTTCGAATAAGTCCCCACGGCGCCCGAGAGCTTGCCGCAGGAGATCTCTTTCTGCGCCGCCTTGATGCGCTTGATGTTCCGATTGACCTCATCGTACCATAAAGCGAGCTTCAGGCCGAACGTGGTCGGCTCTGCGTGCACCCCGTGCGTCCTGCCGATACAGACCGTGTTCCTGTATTTCTTCGCCCGGGCCTCAAGGAGCATGGAAAGCCGCTTCAGGTCATATATCAGCAGGTCCGACGCCTGCACGAGCTGCACGTCAAGCGTCGTATCAAGCAGGTCCGAGGACGTCAGCCCCATGTGCAGATACTGCGCGTCTTTGCCGATATATTCGGACACATTGGCCACGAACGCCACGATATCGTGCTGGGTGCGTTCTTCTATCTCTTTGATGCGCTCAACGCGGAAATCCGCTTTTGCCTTGATGCGCTTGACGGCGGCGGCAGGAATAAGCTTCAATCGCGCCTGCGCCTCGCATACCAAAAGCTCGATATCAAGCATGATCCTGAATTTATTCTGGTCCTGCCATATGGCCGACATTTGGGGAAGGCTGTATCGTTCTATCATGGCGCTCTCCTTTTGAAGCCCTTATTATAACAAAATTCGGCAGCGGGCGCAAATGAAAAGCGACAGGGGAAAATAATAATAGTTGACAAAGCCGGGATTCGTGGTAAAATGCGACAAAGAAACGTAAGGAGCAAGAAACAGCGTGTATGTGTCAGAACCGTAAAGCCGAGATCGATCGAACACAAAGCTTTACGGCTTTTTTTTATCATCGAAGGGAGGTGAACAGTTACACATGGCTAAAGGCAAAGTGAAGTGGTTCAGCAATCAGAAGGGATACGGCTTCATCACCGGCGAGGACGGCAAGGACGTGTTCGTTCATTACAGCGCCGTGACCGGAGAAGGCTACAAGACGCTCGAAGAAGGGCAGGAAGTCGAGTTTGAAGTCACACAAGGACCTAAAGGAGACCAGGCGACCAACGTACACAAGGCTGCGTAATCTCTTTATATAAAGCGCAAAAGCCGCTGTAATATATGATATTACAGCGGCTTTTTTTATTAACGTTATCTGATGGCCGAGATAGTGCCGGCGATGAATTTACGCTTGCGGTTGGGCCGGCGCACGGACGTATACTTCACAACCACTGCGGCCCCGGGGACGATCGTGCCTTCTATAACGGTATCCTTCTCGATAAAAAAACGGTACACGGACACCCGCGAGCGTTTTTTCTGTTTGACAACGATATAGGACGGATGTACGCCTGTAACGCGGCCCGTAACGATGCGCTCATCCCGGGCATACGCATACCTGGCAGCGCCGGGATAGCTGACCGGAAGCAGCGATACGGCAATGGCAAGGATAACCGCATATCTCACACGTGCGTTCATACGGGCCGCCGGAATGTATTATGAACAAAAGGGACAGTTCCGCCATATTTTAGCGGAAACGCTAAAAACGGAGGACCTGTCCCCAATATGTGCCGAAGGAGGGAATCGAACCCCCTACGCCGGCCTTTTCAGGGCCGCGCTCTACCAATGAGCTACTTCGGCATGAATAAAAAACTGAAATCGAGACTCTATTATACTATAGCGCCCGTATAAAACAACAAAAAATCTCACCTTTGTCAGACCCGCTATTGCGGGAACAGGCGTTTCATGATATGCCCGGCTATATTCTCCGCCAGCAGCATGTTCCCTTTATCGGTACAATGGCCGAAATCACCGCCAAACGAATCGATGAAATAATCAGCATATCGTTCCCGCAAAACCGCATCTTTGAATATTTTTTCATTGTCTACGAATATAATGCCGCCGCTGTCGTGACGGAATATCTGCTTCAAAAGAGCGATACTGCGCATCGGATATTGCACACAAACATACGGAATGCCTCTTTTGTCGAGGATGGCCTTCAGGGCGCGATAATTAGCCGCGGTCTGAGGGCAAAAATTGCCCGTTCTTAATTCGTCCAGAACCCTTTCATACTGTCCGGCGCGCTCAAAGTCGCCCCGATCAAAATAAATGTTGCTTAAAGCAGCATACCCGCGGTCATCTCGCGGGAACAAAACGACGACTTTCTGAAAAACATCCAACGCGTCATCGATCCTGCCCAGGCGTTTATACATCAATCCCAGATCGAGATATGGCCGGATATTGAGCGGATTGCATTCTATAGCTTTTTTGAAACAAACTTCGGCCGCAGAAAAATCCCCCTGGTCGTGATAACTCAGCCCGAGGCCGGAATATGCCTCGTCAAGGCCGGGATCCAGGCCGAGCGCCAGCTTGAAGCAGCCCTCCGCTTCTCGAAACCTTTGCATATTCTGATAGCTCCATCCTAATCCGGTGAACGCCATGTGATTGACGGGATTGACAGAGAGGGCGTCCATAAAAAAATCTTCTGCTGCGGAAAAATCGCCGTTATGGAGCTGGATGATCCCCGATCCGACAAAAGCGTTGTCGTAATCGGGGACACGCGCGCGGGCATCCTGAAAACAACCCTCGGCTTCCGAAAACCGCCCCGTTGCGAAAAAACAATACCCTAATCCGACAAGGGCATCCGCACTGCGCGGGTTCGACTCAAACGCCTGTTTGAAAGATCCTTCTGCTTCGTTAAATTTCCGTTCATGAAGATACGCATTCCCTTCTTTAATATAATCATGCGGGTCGGCCGTGCCGTGCGCAGCGGGATGATCGAAAGCATACGCCGGCCCTGATCGGGTGTGCCGGAACGACATTCTCCGCGCCCTGTCCTGACCTCCCGGGACCTCTTTCAGTTTCGCCGTCATGTGCAGCCCAAGAAGCCGAAAGAGCTTATAGGTCCGCAGAGACGACATGAATCTCGGAACGGCGGGATCGAAAAGCGTCTTATGCGGCCCGGGCTCGCAGCCGTCATTGATGCCCATCATGGTAACGACCAGGTCGGGTTGATATGCATCGAGGTTTCGCTCGAGATTCTCAACGATGAATGTCGTCGTAATGCTCGAAACGCCTTTATCAATGACGCTGACCCGGATGCCTTGATCGTTCGTATTAAGGACAGCCTCGAGAAAGGCGGGATATTGCAGGGCCGTCGTGGACTCTCCCAGGCACAGGATGCGGTAACTGCCTTTTTTCGATATCGAAGCCCGGTTCCGGCGTTCCTGCAGGGCCAGGAACACCGCCCCTCCTGCGCGCAAACCGGCCTCGAGGACGAGAATAAACAGCACCGCGCTCAAAAGGAAAAGACCTGCTTTTTGACCCGGCGAAATCGTTCCATGCGCGCCGCACTTCCTCATCGCTTTGCTTCATCCATGATCTTCAGGAACAGATCCTGCGCGAGCGTCAGGTTCGGCAGTTTGAACTTCCTGGCCGCGACCCGCAACCGCGTTGTTTCGCTCGTCAGCTTGACCACGCGGATCCATACTTTGCTGGAATCCGCATCGAGCTCGATCACTCCGGCTTTGTAATCTTCTTTGCTGATCGTGCCCCTGATCCGGGCGACCTCGCGCGCCGCATGCCAGATTGCTTCATACGACATGACGCTCTCTCCCTGGATCGCATCGCTGCTGGCCGCATACATGCCGACCCCGCCCGCAGCCACGCCGATGAGCAATGCGGCACAACCGGAACTGACCAGAGCAACGGCCCCGCAAGCGAGAAAAAGAAAAGTTTTGCGCATCATGTAAACTCCTTTTTTGCAATGATCCTTTTGAAACAAAACAGGGTGATCGACAGGATGATGCCCCACGCCAGCGCCATAAGCATCCAACCGTCGATCCTCATATACCCTGCACTCCCTTCCGCCTCTTACGTTGCCACGAGACCTTGACAAGAACGGCCAGGAACAGGAAAAGGAACAAAAGCCCCAATCGAGTGGCCAGAATATACGGCCTGTTCGCAGCGGAGACGGCGGCCATTGAAAGTATAGGCCGCCACTCCTGCCAGAACCACGCGCCGAGGATCACGAGCAAAAAAAACGGGGTTATATACTTGATGATGAACTTATACGCCGACGGAATGCGCATATCGGCGCCTTTATGTATCTCATCCCATGCGTTCTCCATGCCGAAGACCCAGACGAACAACAGCACCTCGATGGTCGCGAATACGACGATGAGGAACGTCCCGCCCCAGAAATCAAGCTCATCCACGACGCCGTTGCGCAGAAAGAACACCGCGGGCTGGCACAGGACGAACGTGACGGCCGCGAATATCGTAACGGCTTTTTTGCGGCCGATATCGAATTCGTCCTGCAGGAACGCGAGTGCCGGCTGTGCAAGGGAAACCGACGAGGTAACGCCTGCCAGAAACAGCAAAAAGAACCAGATGAACGAAAACAGTCCAGCCCACGGCACGTGATTGAGCACCAGCGGCATGGTGACAAAGCCGAGGTTGAACGTACCGGAATCGACAATGCTCTTCATCTGGACCGGTCCGAAAAATACGAACGCGGCAGGTATGATAATGCTGCCGCCGAGGATGACCTCGGCGACCTCGTTCATGCTCGCGGCGGTCAGCCCTGACAGGACAACATCATCGCCTTTTGACAGATAGCTGGCATAGGTCAGGATCATTCCGATGCCGACGCTCAAGGTGAAGAATATCTGTCCGGCTGCCTCCAGCCAGACCTTTGCCTCTTTTAACCGCGAGAAATCCGGGTTCCATAAAAAACCGAACCCGTTGGAGATATTCCATGCGGGCTGCGCCGGATCGGGAGTTCCGAGGGTAATGACGCGGATGAACAGGATGATGCCGCACACGAACAGCGCCGGCATGGCCCATCGGCACATCTTCTCGATCCCGCCTTTGATGCCGCGGTAAATGACCGCGATGTTCAGGACGAACGTGATGAGAAAGAACGTGTACGCATATCCCAGTCCCTGGAAATACTCATTGCTCTTGAGCCCCTGGTATCCGCTCAAAAACCCCTGCATGCCGGACTGGTCGAAGATGCGTGTAAATTTCCCCGCGAGCGAAAAAAAACTGTAGCCGAGCGTCCAGGAAGCGATATAGGTATAATAGATGAAGATGACCAGCGGCCCGAAAATGCCGATCACGCCGAAATACTTGATGAACCGGTTCTTGCGCCAGACCCGGTGGAATATGCCGGGTGCCGTGCCATGGCCGAATCCGCCGCCGTACCTGCCGAGGGTCCACTCGATCCACATGAGCGGCAGCCCCATGAGCACAAGCGCGGCAAGATACGGGATCATGAACGCCCCGCCGCCGTTCGCCGCCGCTTTTGCCGGAAACCGCAAAAAATTCCCCAGCCCCACGGCAGAACCGGCCACTGCCATGATAATGCCGAGCCGGGAACCCCATGTCTCTCTTTTGAGCGCCATAAACCACCGCGTATGAGATTATCTTTATTATATCGGCGGGCACGCCGGTTTTCAAGTATTTAATGAAGCGCCGGTCAAACCGGGATCCCGATATCGGCAACCACGATCCTGCCGCACACGCGCGGGCCGGCGCCGGCCGTCATGCCGCGTTTTTTTGCCGCGAACGTCACCGTCGTATCGGCTTTCACGCAGCATCCAAGGACCTTCCCCGTTGTCGCATCGAGGCCCGAGGGAATGTCGACCGAAAGGACGCGGCAGCGCGAGCCGTTGATCACGGCGATGAGGTCTTGGTATATGCCGCGCACCTCGCCGGTCAAACCGATGCCCAGCAACGCGTCGATGATCAGGCCGCAGGAACGGACCTTGATGCACGACGCAGCTTCGGGTGATATCTCGACGATCCGCTGTTTAAGCTTCAGTAATATATCGAGATTGGACCTTGCTTCACCGCGGACATCCGGGATCCTGCCGGCCAGCAACACCTGCGGCCGTATGCCCTGCAGGAGCAGGTGGCGCGCCGCGACAAATCCGTCACCGCCGTTGTTGCCTTTGCCGCAGAATATCGCGATCCTTGCGCGGCCGCGGTACATCCGGAGCGCCGCTTCCGCGACCTGTCTGCCGGCGTTCTCCATTAAAACAAGGGTCGATATTCCGTACGCTCGCGCAGCGCGCTCATCGAGCTTTTTGGATCGGGCCGCGGTCAAAAGGCGCGCTGATCCCCGCATCTTATTTCGCGCCCGTGCCGCCGGCGGCCGCGGGCGTTGCGGCGGACTGCTGCCGGGCCGTATCCGGTCCCCGCTTAAAACCCGCGGCGATCTTATCCGCGATCAACTCCCTGGCATACCTGCTCGGAGAAGAGACGAGCACCTGCGTCGACGACTCGCCCTGCGGCACAAAGAACACGCCGACGGGCGTCGTATCCGATTCGCTCATATAGAACGCCAGCATCTGCTTCTGCGCATTGCGCGCGTACATATAAACCTTGCTGTCAACAAGCACGGCTTCGACCGTTTCCCTGCATCGGGCAAGGCCGACGGGATACGACCGTTGAACGGCGCTGTCCCTGTTATCCTCGAGCACCTTCGTCGATACACCGGCAATGCCCCTGCCTGCCTCGGTCACGGCCGCGCACCCCGCGCCGGCGGCAATGGCCCACAAAACCGATAAAACCCCCCATACGATACGCTGACGCATGTATCCTCCTTACGCTATCAATTGTTTGATCTTATCGATATGCCTGCGCGCCTCTTCCTCGCCGCGCCCGGCAAATGCCTCTGACTTATGCAGCGCCAGCCAGTGCAGGCCTGACAGATCCGGGTGCAACACGACATCCGCCAGCTGGGCCTCTTTCTGGGCGACCTCGGACTGCATGATCTCGAAGCTCGAGAAAATAAAATCAAGGATGTTCGTCTTGAACTGTTCCTGGATATACCGCTTGAGATTGAACCACTCCCTGCCGTGCGCGCTTGCCGTATCGCCGTTCAGATCGTCCTTGACCGATTCGTACTGGCGCTTGATATCCTCGCGCGACGGGGTCACGTTCACGGCGATGACCCGTTTAACGCCCATTTCGACGAGCGGTTCGGTCGGCAAAGGGCTCAGGACCCCGCCGTCGAACAGCATCTGGCCTTTCATCTTGAACGGCATGAATATGCCCGGCATCGAACAGCTTGCCATGATGGCGTCGACGAGCGTGCCCCGGTCAAGCACCATGGTCTCGCGGCGTTTGACGTCGGAGGCCACGATCTTGAGCGGGATCTTGACGTCATAGAACGTCATGTTCCCGAGATACTTCTTCAGAAAACCGTAGAGCTTGTTGCCTTTGATGAACCCCTGAAGCGGAAGCGTAAAATCAAGAAGGTTCAGGATATATTGCGGCTGCCTGAATTCCCGGGTGATGCTCAATATCTCGGCGCTCGAGCGGCCCGTTGCCCAGAGGCTTGCGATGACCGAACCGATGCTGGCCCCGGAGATCATATCGATCGGGATCTTTTCCTCTTCGAGGACTTTCAGCACGCCGATGTGGCACAGGCCGTAGGCCGCCCCGACGCCCAGGGCCAGCCCCACCAGGCAATCGCCTTCCTGGCGCGCGATCCTGCGCATCACCTTGGCGTACGGAGATAAAGGCGTATCGATGACCGCCCTGCCTGCCGCGCGCGCCTCGATATGCGGCAGGCTGGCGAACACGTCCCGGCCGAGCAGTTTCAACGTATCCTCGGAGCTGATGCGCGACTGCCGCGCCGCGTTCAGGATGATCTTGAGCTTCTGGACGGGAAAATGATATTCCTCATCGAGCGTTTTTGCGAGGATCCGGGTCGACCGCAGGTCGAGCGGCCGCGGGCTTGTCAGGATGTGGATGATATCGGCCTGGTTCAGTATATTCAACACGGCCTGCTCGCGCGTGGACGGCAGATCGATGATCACGAAATGATATTCGTTGACCAGGCGGCTGAGCATCTCGACAACGGTCCTCTGCCAGGACGGGTCATCGTGCGTATACGTGACATATATCAGGTCTATGCCGAACTTGTCCTTGAGAATGTAGTCTTTGTACTGCGCCGTGCTGGCGATCCTGCTTGAAAGATTGAAGACCCGGTATGATTCCCGCATGCCCAGGACACGCGGCAGACGGTGTATTTTTTCCGGAGGGCATATGTCGAGGATGATGACCCGCTTATGCGCTTCCCTGCTGATGCCGAACGCCAGATTCGACGCGTACACGGTCTTGCCCGCCTGCGGATATGAACTCAACACCGAAATGATGGTGCTCTCGAAAACAGTCTTCTGTCTGATATCCTTGTGTTTAAGGCGGCGGGAGAGCGCCCGTCCGAGCTCGATCGCAAGGCCCGGGACCTTGCGCAGAATAGCCTCAAAATCGTCGACGCTGACGGCAAGGAGGAGCGCGTCGTTGATGGCGCGCGCGGTGACCGAATGTGGTTCGCCGGTCAGGCTGGAGATGACCCCGAAATATTTCCCGCGGTGCAGATGTTCGAGCGTGGTCTGCTTACCGTAGCGGTCCTGCGTGGACACGGCGACCCTGCCGCGGATAATGCAATAAAAATAGGACGGCGCCGACCCTTCCTTATAAACGATCTGCCCTTTTCTGAATTCGAGAAACCGGGCCTTTTGCCGTACATAACGCTGCTGCTGCGCCGTAAGCCCGGAGAACAACGGGAACTCTTTCAGGATATAATCGTAATCGGTCGCGCGTTTCATTCAAGCTGGTTGGTCGAACAAACCTTTGAATATTTCCGGGCGCTGTCCCGCACGGTTCGCGCTCCGGTCCGGTAATCGATGCCGATCAGGCCGAAACGGGGATCGAACCCTTTATCCCATTCAAAATTGTCCATGAACGACCAGTAGGCGTACCCGATCACCGCAATGCCGTTTTGGATCGCCGCGTGGACCCGCGACAGATGCTCGCGTATGAAATCCCATCGCACGCTGTCGTCCGGCGTGCAGATGCCGTTCTCGAGGATGAACACCGGCAGGCGGTATCTGTTCAACATCATAAGAATATCGTATATGCCCTGCGGATATATTTCCCAGCCGAGAGAGTTCTTGGCGAGCGTATCGTCATGATGGCTGCATGCGTTGCACACCAGGTCCCGCATGGACCAGCTGTCCGCATGGACCAGGGTACGGCTGTAATAGTTGACGCCGATATAATCGAGCGTCCTGCGGCGGGCAAGGATCCCCAGGATATTATGATTGACGATCGCGTTGCGCAGCCGGACGCCGAGGCGGTCGCGGATGCTGCCGGTGCATGCCGTATAAGCGGGCATATGATGGGCAATGCTCACTTTCGGACGCGGCAAACCCCGCTTCTCGTATATGGCATGGATCAGGCGGTAGGCGCGGACATGGCTGCGGAGAAAATTATTCCTGGCAGCAAGCGCTTTTGGCAATGAACGGACATTCGGAGGCCAGTCTCCCACAATATAGCCGTAGAACACATAGATCAGCGGCTCATTGATCGTGACCCAGTAGGTGACACTGCCGGCCAGTTCGCTGACGATGCGGTTTACATACGCCAGGAAATGATCCGCGGCGCGGGGGCATGCCCAGCCGCCCTGTTCGGCAAACCATTGGGGGCTGGTAAAATGATGGAGGGTCACGACCGGCTCTATGGAACGCTCGCGCAGCGCAGCGATAACGTCCTTATAATGCGCGATAGCCTCCGCAGAGAACTCTCCCTGGCGCGGCTCGATGCGGCTCCATTCCACCGATAAGCGATGACAGGTATGGCCGAGGGATCCGGCAAGATCGAAATCCTCCCGGTACCGTTCGTAATGCCTGCAGGCGCCGGCGGAAGGAGCTTTGCCTCCTCCTCGCTGTTCCCAATGCCACCAATCGCTGTTTGTGTTATTGCCTTCGACCTGATGAGCGGACGTGGCAGCGCCCCACAGGAATTTATCTGGGAATCGCATCATATGGTGTATTATACCACGACAAAAAAAAATCCCAACATTTCTGTTGGGATCTCTGATAGAAAAAAGCCGATAAAGGCGTACTCCACCTTCATCATACTCGGCAACCCAGCCACCATATCAACCGCGCGCGCCCCGCGGCGCCCGCACCTGCAATGCGCCGTGCGGCAGGCGGCTGACGTAGGTCTGAGGCTTTGCCCCGCACTTCAAGCATGCCAAGTCACGGGGTCCCGGAATAGTCAGTTTTCGAGTCTGCTCGGTCCGGGACGTCCCCCGATTTCTCGAGGTTTGCCTTTATCGGCCATGATAAGTATAGCACAGAACCGGCTTTTTTCAAGGAAGCGGGAACGCGCTAATCCGTCAATGTTCCTGCAGGCAGCGCCTGGTTCAAATACTTGCTCAAAAGCTGCCAGGTTTTTGGCCCGACTTTGCCGTCAACGACAAGGCCGTTGGCCTTCTGGAACGCCTCGATCGCCGCTTTGGTCATCGGCCCGATCTTGCCGTCGATCGCTCCCAGATATAACCCTGCGTTTTTCAAAGCGGTCTGTATCTCGGTCGCGAGGGGCTGATACGGGCCCCCCGGCGGCAGCGCTTCCAGATCATCTTCAGCTGATTCCAGGACGCTTGCGACCGGGGTCATCGCCGCCGGCGCGGCCGCAGACTGAGCGGGCGCAGATTGGGTCGAAAGCCGGTTCAGGTCCTCCGGAGACATCGGCTGCTGCATATCCTCGAGCGGATCGGCCTTCTTCGCGCAGCCCGCAACGCAGACAACTGCGGCCAGAACCAGTACCACCAATGCAAATCTTTTCATAGCCTTTTTACTTTCTCCTTTCGTGGTGAATATGATTTTATTGTAATACGCGCGTGTGAAATTGCAAGCCAAAATTTCCCTTCTTACGGCCGCGACAAACGCTGGCGCACCAGATCGCTGACGAGTTTGCCGTCAGCGCGCCCGCCGGTCCTGGCGCGGACCTCTTTCATGACATTTCCCATATCCTTCATGCCCGAAGCGCCGGATGCGGCCACGACCTCTTCGATGACCCTGGATATTTCCTCGGCAGGCATCTGGGCGGGCACATAGCCTTTGAGGACCTCCATCTCTTTTGTCTCCCGCTCGGCCAGATCAAGCCTGCTGCCTGCGGTGAACTGCTCTATGGAATCCTGATGCTGTTTGATGAGCTTCTTGACGACCGCGATGCAATCGGCGTCGTCGAGTTTTTCTTTTTTCTTCTCGAGCGCCGCATACCCGAGCTGGCCGCGCAAAAAACTGAGCGTGGAGATCTTCACGGCATCCTTCTGTTTCATCGCATCCTTGAAATCATCGAGGATCTTTTCTTCTAACGTCATATCCCCTCCCTAAAATAACACGATCTGCCGGTACTGCGCCAAACGCATACCGAGATCTTTCATGGTCAAAAGAGACGTTTTATCAAGCCCGAACGCTTCGACATTGAACGACGCGACGATCGTGCCGCAGGCAAGCGCCTGTTTGACGGTCCGCTGATTGATCGTGCCCGCGCGCGCGAGATACCCCATGAATCCGCCGGCAAAAGTATCTCCTGCCCCTGTCGGATCGATGACGCGGTGCGTCGGGAACGCAGGCAGGCTGAACAGATATTTATCCGAACAGAAAATGACGCCGTGCTCGCCTTTTTTGATCAATACCATTGCGGGACCCATTGCCAGAAGCCCGCGCGCGGCCTTGAGCAGATTATTCTCTCCGGTCAGACTGCGCGCCTCCTGATCATTGGCGACATAGATCGTGACGCGCTTGAGCATGCGCACCAGGGACCGCCGCTTGTTCTGGATCCAATAGTTCATGCTGTCAAGGGCGACCAGACGGGGATCGTCCATGCGGTCAAGAAGGGACCGCTGGATATCGGGATCGACATTGGCCAGGAATACGTTCCTGATCCGTTTCTGCGCGGCGGTGATGACCGGGCAAAATGACGACAACACGCCCAGTTCCGTTTTTCTGGTGATCGCGGTATTCAGGTCGCCCTGGTATTCGCCCGCCCAGTGGAACGTCGGGCCCTCCGCCCGCAGGAGCGAATCGAGAATAATGCCGCGGCGCTCGAGGAACCGGACGTATGCGGGAGGAAAATCGCGGCCGACGATCGCAACCAGATGCACCCGGGTGAACAACCGGCTCGACATCGAAAAATGAACGGCGGAGCCGCCGAGCATCTTTTTACGCAGACCCGAAGGAGTCTTCACGGTGTCCAGAGCGGCAGTGCCGAGAACAAGAATCGCCATACACCCCCCTTTGATGACGGATTATCTCACCCAGACGAGCGTGATGACCGCCAGTGCGTAACAGTAATACGCAAAGTAGTGAAACTTCGCCTGCACCAGAACGCGTTTCAACAGCCATAACGCGAACAGGCCGGCGCCGAAACTGCACAGGAAGCCGGCAGCCAGAGGGACCGGATCCCCGGAAAGAACAAAACCGATGTCCTTCGCCTCAAGGAAAGCTGCGCCCGCGATCGCCGGGATCGATGCGAGAAAAGAGATCGAGAACGCCTTTATTTTCTCGACGCCCAGATACAGCATCGTCGCTATGGTAATGCCGGAACGCGATATTCCCGGGATAATGGCGATCCCCTGCGTTATGCCCAGTATCGACGCATCGCGGTTGTTCACCGCCGCGCGGGTATTGTGCATGCGCCGTTTTGTCAATAAAAGGATGGTCCCGGTAACGATCCACCCCGCAGCGACCGCTTTGACGGACGCGAATATGGACTCGAAAAGATCCTTGCCGAGCACGCCGATCACCCCCGTGATGCACGTAACGATGAAGATGAACAGGATCATCCGCCTGTTCCTCATTGCCGCGAGCATATCCCTGCGAAAAAAAACGAAGACCGCTCCCAGCGTGCCCACATGCATGACGATGGATATGGCGACGCCCTGCTCTGACAGGCCGAACAACCGCTCGAGCACCGCCAGATGGCCGCTCGACGACACGGGAAGGAACTCGGTCAATCCCTGGACAATGCCCAGTATGATATATTCGATCATGCGTGCTCCAGAAGGAACTTTTCCATGTCGCGCGGCAGGCCGCACTGCACCTGCACCTGCCTGCCTGATGCGGGATGCGGGAACGCCAAAGACCCTGCGTGAAGACACAGCCGTTTGGCCCGCAAAGAGAAATCTTTTCGGAAGATGAACTTCGATTCTCCGACAAGCGGATGGCCGATCGACCTGAAATGCAGCCTGATCTGGTTCTTCCGGCCTGTCTCGGGCCGGACATCGACGACCGTATATTCGGCGCAGCGCTTGACGACCGCGAAATGCGTCACCGCGCGCTTGCCGTCGATCGCCGCGCGGATGACCCCCTGGTCCTGCGCTATCCTGCCGTGCGCAAATGCATGGTAGACCTTACGGACCAGATGCTTCTTGAACATCCCCATCAGACGCTCCTGGACGACCCTGGACTTGGCATACATCACCAGCCCCGAGGTCTCCCGGTCAAGCCGGTGGCAGGGATACAATCGATATGTTTTGCCGTCTTTCTTCGCGTCTTCGTTAAGAATACGCGTGAGATGCCGCGCGTCCGGCTCCGGCCCTCCGGTCGTCAAAAGCCCCGGGGGCTTGTTCACCACTATCAGTTCGTCATCCTCGTACACCGTGGGGATATTCTCAAGCATCGGATCAGACGATCTCCAGCATGCGGTCTATCGCCCGGGCCGCGCGGACGCGGATATCCTCGCTGATGCGGACCTCGGGCCGCAATGTCTCCAGAGCAGCCAGCACTTTCTTGACGGACCCTTTTTTCATATTCTGGCATACGGCCCGGGCCGCTGCCGGAAAGAATCTTTTCTGCGGAAAATCCTGCGCGAGGCGGTACACCATGCCGATCTCGGTGCCGATGATCATTTCAACCGCATGCGTCTTCTTGGCATACGCGGCCATCCCGCTCGTCGACAGTACCGCATCCGCCATCGCAACGACTTCAGGAAGACATTCGGGATGCACGAGCACCTTTGCCTTCGGGTGCAGTTTTTTCTGCACAACGATATCATCCGGAAGGATCTTCATATGTGTCGGGCAGAATCCGTCCCATGTGATAAGGGCGCGGCCGGTCGTGCGGGAAACGTAATCCGCGAGATATTTATCCGGACCGAAAATGATCTCCGGCGACGTCTGATACGCCTTAACCACGGCGACCGCGTTCGACGAAGTACAGCACGCGTCGAGCTCTGCCTTGACCTCTGCGGAGGAATTCACATAGCCGATGACCGCGGCGCGGGGATGCTTCGCTTTCAGCTCACGCAGCTGCGCGGCGCTGAGCATGTTCGCCATGGGGCAGGTCGCGGTGCGGTCGGCCATCACGACGGTCGCTTCCGGGCACAGGATGGACGCGGTCTCGGCCATGAAATCGACCCCGCAGTACACGATAACCTTTGCGCGGGACCCGGCCGCGATGCGCGCCAGTTCGAGCGAATCGCCGCAAAAATCGGCGATCTCCTGGACCTCGGGCATCTGATAATTATGGGCCAGGATGATCGCGCTGCGCCGAGCTTTCAACTCCTTTATTTTTTGAACGATCGTATCCATAGAATAGCTGATTATACCGTATTATGCCGCGCGCGGCAACGACTTCATTTGCTGTAGGAACGCATCTGCATCGTATAATTAACGCCGCCCGAACCTTTGATCTTCACCGGGATGCGGCGCTCGTCCGCGCTGACCCATATCTGGAAGCGTTTCGGCTCGCTTTCAAAATAATACGCTTTGAACGCGCCGGCCGGGACCTCGACGTCCTCGATGGATGTAAGCGTGATCGTGAACTCCTGCGTCGGCAGGTTCACTTTCATGGACCAGCCGGGCGCGAGCGCGGGAACACGCCTGACCTGATACGGAAGCAGTATGGCATTGTGGATCGGGCCATTCTTGACAATACGCTGTGCCTGCTGCCTGCCGGAGGCGGTCTTGACGATATCGAGTGAATACCGGACCTGGTCGTAGCTTTCGACGATGGTTTCGTATTTGGGCCACATCCGGATGTCCCGTTCCACGCGCACAGGCAGGAAATTCCGTGCGTCCGCCCATATCTTTTCCGTATCGTTGAGCTTGACCACGCGCGTGGTGAACTCAACGCGTTCGGTATCGACATTGCCATACCGCTCCTGCCGCTCGTGGCGGAACGTGCTCGTCCCGATCCTGACGGCGCCCATTTTGACGTCGTAAACGATCGTCTCTCCGGAATAATCGGGGACGGCCGGCCTCGGCTGCGCGGCGCGCCTGACCGCAACGGATGTGCGGCCGGGCGCAAAGAACATATGGCCGCCGGGCGAGTACATCATGATCACCAGCTCAACGAGGAGGAAATAGACGACCGCGAGCAGAAACGTCAGTCTTGACATATATTATTTTGACGCGACGATCCGGAGCATGTTCACCCCGGTTTTAGGGTCGAGCAGCTTGGTAGCTCCGATGCCTTTCAACTCGAAGACGACCGCTTCCACGACCAGGAATACGCTCGAGGCCTTGCGCACGCAGCCGATAAGCGTCCTGGCCTTCTTGCCCATGGCAGTGTGGACATGTATCTGGGGGCCGGTTTTATTCGCGAATATGGTGCCGACGCCCATTGCCTCCCACCCGTCTTTGAAGGTCCGCCAGTTCGGCTGAGGCGGGATAACGGGCTTTTTCGGCCCGGCAGCCAGACGGCCTTTTTTCATCGCTCCGAGAAACACGACAACGGCGGCCTTGAGTTTTTCTTTCACGCTGAAGCGCTCCAATTCCCGAAGAAGCACATCGTCATCGCCGAATTTAAGAACGAATATCCTTCCGATCTTTCCCGTCGTATATTCCATGCGATCCTCCGTGCATACGCACCGCTACCGGCAATGAACGACGTCGCCGGCCAGGACCTTCTCGATAATCCCCGAATCCCTGCGGACAAGCAGGCCGCCGTCCGCATCGATATCGACCGCGGTCCCGTCGATGCGCGATGACCGCATATCGATCCTGACGCGCCGGCCGAGCGTCGCGGAACACTGCCGCCACGCCTCCAGAATGGACATGAGGTCCTGTTTGCGGAACCGCATATAATACTGTTCGATCTGCCGCAGGAGCTCCTGCATGAGCGCCGCGCGGGACTCATGACGGCAGGACTGTTTTGCCAGGGATGTCGCGCCTTCGGCGGGAGCGTCGTTCACGTTAATGCCGATACCGATGATCACGTAGTTGACGCGGTCGAGAGAACCGTTCATCTCGGTCAGGATACCGCCCAGTTTCTTGTTATCGAGGAGGATATCGTTGGGCCATTTTATCTGCGCATCGAGCCCTGCCGAGCGCCGTACTGCCGCGCATACGCTGACCGCTGCCATCAGCGTGATCGGCGCGACGCCGGCCGCCGCCGTATCGGGCCTGACGATGACCGAGCAATATATGCCTTTGTATTTTGGCGACGCCCACAGCCTGCCGAGCCTGCCCCTGCCGCGCGTCTGCGTTTCGGCGATGACCACCGTTCCTTCAACAGCGCCGTCCTGCGCGAACCGCATCGCCGTGTCCATGGTCGATGCGACATGGTCGAAATAATGCACGACCCTGCCGATAAGCCGGGTACGAAGGCCTGAGCGCACTTCGGCCGGATATAACCGGTCAGGGCACGCAGCGAGCTGATACCCCAGATGCGGCACCGATGCGATATCATACCCGAGCCCGCGCAACTGCAGGATATGCTTCCATGCGGCCGCACGCGAGATATGCAGATGGCGCGATAATTCGTCCCCTGAAACAAACGATTGTTTTTTCCTGAGATATTCCAGCAGATCATCCTGTATCATGGGGTGGACCGGGGCAAGATCACTTCTTCCGGGCATTGAACGTGCGGCCGAGATCATCCAAACGGCGGGCGATCTCTTTCAGAAGGGTAAGCGCTTCTTTCTGGAAATCTTCCTGCCGGGCCGCCGCGCTTTCTTTCCTGCGCGCAGCCAGATGCACCGTCTCTTTCTCTTTTCTGCGCCTGAGCCCTTCCCTGATCCCCCGCTCTTCTTCCCTGATAAGATGATCGACAAACGCGGAGATCTTGTCTTTATCCCGGGGGGCGGCGAAATCGGTAAAAAAAACGCCCACGCCGTATAACGGCGCGCCGTCGATTTCGCCGAGCGGGCTGCTGCGGAACACCGTCCCGGAGCAGGACGCGTTCCCGGCCAGGGATATGTCCTGCGTGTAGGCGGGGATCGCAAGGGTTATCCCGACCGCTGCGCCTGCCGGAACCTGCCTGTTCAATTCTACGAACGCGCCGAGGCGGCTGATATTCTCCGTCCTGCCTTGCAGGCCTTTCTCTTTCCCCCACGACAGTATAACAGGGATATTCGCCCGGAGGCGGTGCTCTTTTCTTTTTTCGCTCATTTAAAAATGGACCTCCATGGCGTGGCTGGGGCAGATCTTGACGCATAATTCACACGCGATGCACTTTTCTTCGTCAAATATCACCTTGCGGGTCTTCGGATCCACCACAAGCGCGCCTGCCGGGCACACGGTCACGCACACGCCGCAATCGGTGCATTTTGCGCTGTTGCGCACGACGTCCTGGCCGAGCGGCTGGATCTTGACGCCCGATGAACGCAGGTATTCAAGCCCCTTTTCGTATTCTTTGTCCTGGCCGCGCAATTCCAGGACCATGAGCCCTTCTTCCTGCGGGGTCACGTAGGCTTTGAGTATGTTGAACTCCAGATTGTAGTCCTTGATCAACCGGTATACGATCGGTTTATCGACCAATCGCTGCGGAAAATGAAGGACGATCCGTTTGGAGATCATACAGCGACCACCTCTTTGACCTGCGGGACTTCCTCTTTCAGGACCCGTTCAACGCCCATCTTCAGCGTCATCTGCGACATAGGGCAGCATCCGCATGCGCCGGTAAGACGGACCTTGACCACTCCGTCCTTGCCGACGTCAACAAGCTCGATATTCCCGCCTTCTGCAGCAAGCATCTCTCTGACTTTTTCCAATGCCTTTTCGACCTGTTCTCTCATTATCGACTCCTTTGAAAATACAGAGCGCCCTGTTACAGCGGCCGCTCTTTTAAGGGTTTGCATGCGTATCCGGATTCAGCGCCCGGCAGCGCCGCTACCGGAACAGTCAATGTAAACCGGCCTTGTGATATCCAGGACTTTAATTCCTCCGCGATCTCCTTTGCGCGGGAATAACTCGATAAAGCTCCGGTCGGGACTTCCTTGCCCTGGACCGTGATCGTGCCGGATTTAAGCTGGGCATACGTGACCTGGCAGATGGAACGGGAAACAGCCCGGGGATAATCCCCGCTGTAATCGATGACCTGAGCGGCAATATCCTCGTCGCGCGCCGCAGCGCATTCCGCGACCTTTTCGTCGAGCACCGGGATCGGGACACCGATGCCCACGGTCAGGGTCGCTCCGTACCCGAGCATACTGGTGCCGCGCAGCCATTCCGCTTTCATCTGCTTGAGATCACCGATAACCGCTACTGTCCCTGCGCCCGAGACCGGAAGGCCCGATGCAGTGCGGGGAACAGCCGGGTTATGCTGGGTCCCGTGCCACGCGATATAGCCGATGCCGCCGCCCAGGAATATCTTCGTCCCGATGCCGATCGTCCGGTAATACGGATCCTTGAGAAGCGGGGAAAGCTGGCCGGCAGAACAATAATTCGCATTACCCAGGCCGGGTTTGAGCATGCCCATGTAGGTATATATGGGCCGGTCAGACATGTTGACCGCGACATTATAATTCTGATACGCATTGCGCACATTGAACAGCACTGCTTCGTTCAGGTCCCGCAGATTGATCAGGGTATCAAGTTTTTTTCGAGGGTAACAATCTGTGCCGTAGGCAGTTGCTTCAAGCCTGATATCCTTGCCTTCAAGCAGTTCCTGGATCACATGGCCGCCGCCGTATTTGAATTCACCCGGATAGACCTTATTGTGAGGGTCGTCTTCGGGCACGGCTGTTGCGCCCAGGAACAGGTCGACCGCAGCCAGCCCGGTATATACCGGGACATCGTTGAGCTTGCAAACCCCTCCGCCGATCTTAATGCGGGGAGATGAATGACCGATGTTGAAATATGCGCCGGACGAACACATAGGGCCGAACGTGCCGGTCGTTACCACATCGACTTCCTCTGCGGCTTTCCTGGCCCCTTTTCGGGCAACAAGGTCGATGATCTCTTCAGCCGTGACGACAACAACATCGCCCTTTTTTATCTTTTCGTTTATCTGCTCAATGGTCTTCATAATTATGTCATTATAACAAATTTTAGGGGTTTAGACAATGAAATTGAAGCATTCCGGGCGGATCAGGCAGGATAGAGGCGGCTGGAAGAAAAACGGCTTTTTGCCTTTGCCTGAAGCATCTTCAGAATATACGGGATAGGATTGAAATGGCCTTGCTGAAACCGTATGCCGGCGCGGTAATATCCCAGGCTGTTCGCGTCCTGTACCCAGATGACACTGCCTTGCAGACGAACACGGTCTTCCTGTTCCGGCATCATAAGGACAATATCAAGCGCTGTGCCGATGGGAAGCGCGCAATCCATCATAGCTCCTATGCCATAAGCGCTCATGTCGCGGAGTGTCGCAGGGACCGGCGCGCCGGCAGGGCCGGTATAGTTCAGAATGGGGATCGATATCTCGAATCTCGGGGCTCTGCGTTTCTCGGTGTGCGTCCACTGATGCATAGGATGCGTCTCCCCTGGCGTAAAATAAGAAATGCCACTTATCAAAATTGCGTGCATTACCGCAAACTTTGACCGTGGCATTGGCCTTAGTCTACACTTACAATATACTCTACCCTTTCACGACTGTCAAGGCCTGCGGGACCTATTTCTGAAAGCGCTTTCAAAACACAGGGACGGTTCTCCCCAAGGCTAAAAAACGGGGTCAGAATTATTTATTTGCCGCGATGCGCTTAGCTAACAAATAAATAATTCTGACCCCGTTTTTAGCCCTTGCTTATTTAAAGAACGTGTTCTTGATGATGAACGACGCGAATACGATCGAGACCATTGACATGAGTTTGATCAAAATGTTCAGCGAAGGGCCTGACGTGTCCTTGAAAGGATCGCCGACGGTATCGCCGGTTACCGCTGCCTTATGCGCAGCCGAACCTTTGCCGCCGTGGTTGCCTTCTTCGATATATTTCTTTGCATTGTCCCACGCTCCGCCGGAATTTGCCATCATGACCGCAAGCACAAAACCCGTAACGGTTGCACCGCATAAAAGCCCGACCGCTGCTTCGACGCCGACTAAAATACCCACAGCAAGCGGGGAAATGATCGCCACAAGCGCAGGCGCGACCATTTCTTTCTGCGCCGCGCCCGTTGCGATCGACACGACACGCGCATAATCCGGCTTTGCCTTGCCCTCCATGAGGCCGGCGATCTCCTTGAACTGCCTGCGTACTTCAACAACGATCTTGCCTGCGGCGCGGCCGACCGCGCGCATGGTCATTGAGCAGAAAAAGAACGGAAGCATACCGCCGATGAACAGCCCCACAAGGACATTCGGATTCATCAGGGACATCACGATATCCTTGCCCGATATGATCAGAACCTGGTCGCGATAGGCGGCGATAAGCGCCAGCGCGGTCAATGCGGCAGAACCGATCGCAAAACCTTTCCCTGTCGCCGCCGTGGTATTGCCGAGAGAATCCAGAGCATCGGTCCTTTTGCGCACTTCAGGAGGCAAATGCGACATCTCGGCGTTGCCGCCGGCATTGTCTGCGACCGGGCCGTATGCATCGGTTGCCAACGTGATACCGAGGGTAGAAAGCATGCCGACCGCGGAAATGGCAATGCCGTATAACCCCGTATTGAAATTCTGCGCGCCGCCTGCCAGATAGTAACTGGCAAGGATCGCGACACACACGATGATGACCGGCAAGGCAGTCGACATCATGCCGACCGCTATGCCTTCGATAATGACCGTTGCGGGGCCGGTAACCGTCGCATTGGCGATGCTCTGAGTAGGTTTGAAACCGCTCGATGTATAGTATTCAGTGACCAATCCAATCAGAACGCCGGCTACCAATCCGGCAAGCACTGCCCAATAAACACCGAGATGCTCGGCGCCGAGGGTCTTGACGATCAGGAAATACGAAATAATAGCGACGAGGATCGAGCTGGCGAACACGCCTTTTCTCAAAGCTGCAAGAAGCACTTTCTGCGACGCTTCTTCTTTGCTTTTGACAAAGAACGTGCCGATGACCGACGCGATGACGCCGACCGCTGCCATGACCATAGGCACGGTTACGCCTGCAACGCCGAGGCCTGCGGCAACGCCGAGCGCGCTTGTGGCGACGATCGAACCGACATATGATTCATACAGATCAGCGCCCATACCTGCGACATCGCCGACATTGTCGCCGACGTTGTCGGCAATGACCGCCGGGTTCCTCGGGTCGTCTTCGGGAATGCCCGCTTCCACTTTACCCACCAGGTCAGCGCCGACATCGGCCGCTTTGGTGAAAATGCCGCCTCCGACCCTTGCAAAAAGCGCCATTGAGCTCGCGCCCATGCCGAAACAAAGCATGGTCGAGGTGATCGCCGCGATCTTATCCCCGTTGCCCGGCACCGGATTGACCCGGTAATACCAGTCGAGGAAATAATACCAGATGCTCAGGTCCAGCAGGCCGAGGCCGACAACGGTCAGGCCCATGACAGCACCGCTTGAGAATGCCACGCGCAAACCTGAGTTCAGGCTTTTCATCGCTGCCGCAGCAGTGCGGTTCGATGCCTGTGTTGCGATGGTCATGCCGATAAAACCGGACAACCCGGAAAAAAAGCCGCCGGTCAGAAAGGCGAACGGCACGAACATGACCAGATACCCCCTGAACGCAAGGAACAGCAAAAGGCAGAACATGACGACAAAGAATAACGCAACGCCCATATACTGGCGTTTCAAATAGGCCCGCGCGCCGATACGGACCGCCTCAGCTATCTCTTTCATCTTGTCGGTCCCCTCATCCTTTTTCATAATGCTTACGGCAAGGAACCACGCAAAACCAAGTGCAACGATCGAACCCACAGGCGCCAGCAATAACAAATCAAACATCCGTTTCCTCCTTATTGTTGTTTACATTAAAAACTGGATCCTAAATTCTTTTCTTCTATGCTTTCGATCTCGCGCTTGAGCATCTCCGGCAAACCGAGGATATTGACATCCATGAATCCTCTTACGATGATGGACTGCGCCTGGTCCCGGCTGAAACCCCGGGAACAGAGATATTCGATCTCTTCCTTCTTGATCCTGCCGATCGCTGCTTCGTGCGACAGGTCCACATCGCGCAGATCCGATTCCATTTCCGGAATAGCGTGGATATGGCCTTTTTCCGACAATACAAGCCCCCGGCATTCGATATGGCCCTTGGTGCGGGCGCAGCCTGCCTTGATATGCGCGCGGTTAATGACACTGCCGCCGAGCGAAACGGACCGGGCGATCATCTCTGCCTGCGTATCCTCGGCAGAGAGGATCGCGCGCGAGCCCACATCCTGCACTGAATCGGGGTGTGACAGGATCAGCGAATTGTACACTGCGCGGCTGCCTTTACCGGAAAGCACCGACGTCGGATACATAACGATCTCCTTGACCGGCTTCAGGCATACATAATTGGAAATGAACGTCGCGCCTTCATCAAGCAGGGAAATGGACATGGGCTTGACCGTCATATCCTCGCGCCATGAATGGATCATGGTAAAATTCAGGAACGCGTTCTTCCGGATAAAAAATTCGGAAACCCCCAGATGAAATCCTTCTTTTGCAGCAGCAGATGCGGAGCAGCCGGTGATCAAATAAGCCCGGGCGCCTTCCTCTATTATTATTATATTATGGACTTTTTGCTTGAATCCCCGGGATTTCAAAAACAGGCATGCCTGAATGGGCAGTTCAACGGTGACGCCCTTTTTGACGCGTATAAAATAGCCGCCCTCGGTATCCTGAGGGAATTCGCGTTTCAATGACGCAAACGCCTTACCGTAACACTCTTTTGCTTCCGGTATTTTCTCAAGCGCCTCGCGGATATCGAGTATATCCACCCCGGGTATCAGGCTGCGCGAAAATGACACATGGCTGTCCTTCTGGAGAAAGCTGGCGGACCGCGTTTGTTCGGACGCATCCATGCCGGATGACTCGAGCACGCCCCGCTCCTGGGCCTCAATGTGCTTTGTGATCTCGCCCCTGGACATACGAACACTCCTTGCATTTATCATAACCGAATTTACGGATGGATTCGAACATTTCTTTGGGATTCCCCACGCACCACAGCGAGCCGTCGATCATAACACAGCCGTTCTCCGACCTGACATAATCGAGGATATAACCGGTGTGTGTGATCATCAGCGCCGACTTGCCGGGTTTTTTAAGGAATTCGTTCAGGACCGTGCCCATGATCGATATGTTCTCGAGGTCGACTCCTGATTCCGGCTCGTCGAGGAGCACGAGGTCCGGATCCTGCAAAAGTATCTGGAACAGTTCGGAACGCTTCATCTCTCCGCCGGAGAAACCCATGTTGATATCGCGCCCGAGATGGCTATCGAGCGAGAGCTTTACGGACAGGCCCGCGATACGTTCCCGGTCCCGGCACAGGAACTCGGCGATCTGCGACAGCTTGACCCCCCGGATCTGGGGAGGATGCTGATACATGATGCCCAGCCCCATTTTCACCCGCGCTTCGGTAGGAAGATCATTGATCCGGGCGCCTTTGAAAATAATATCGCCCTCGGTGACCGCATATCCTTCAAACCCCATGATCGCCTTCAGGAGCGTGCTTTTGCCGCTGCCGTTCGGACCGAAGAGCACTGCGGGAATATCCTGCGCGATGCTGAAATTGATGCCCTTCAGGATCATTTTATCTCCGACCCTGACGGATACGTTATGCACGCTGAGCATTTTTGCTCCTTATGATCAAAACCGCGGCTGCGATACCGAACAGGGCGGCGCTGATCGCCTGAGAAATGGTCAGGGGCCCGATCATGAACGCTTCCTCGTAATACCTGAACCCTTCGATAAAGAATCTGCCTGCGCCGTACATCAGCGCGAGCAGCCAGAAAAGAAATCCGTCGAATTTCTTATACCGTTCCAGCGCCAGCAGCGCGGCAAAGATCAGAAGCGCGTGGAACGCGGAATACAGCTGCGTCGGAAGAACGGGAAGCGACTGTCGTGCCGATAACGAGATCAGGCCGTCGGCGGCCTGCTGGACGCAGACCGGAGAACCGTCCCGGCAGGGGAACGCGACGCCCCATCGGCCGGACACGGTCCCGTAACAGCAGCCGTTGAGGAAACAGCCGATCCTGCCCAGCGCAATACCGAGCGCAACGGAAGGAGCCATTATATCGGCGATCGTGCCGAAAGAAAGCTTCCGCGCGCGCATGAACCAGACGGCGACACACAGCGCCAGGATGAAACCGCCGTAAAAAACAAGCCCGCCTTCCCAGACCTTCACGATATCGAACGGATGCGCTTGATAGAATCGCCAGTTCACGGCGACATACAAAGCGCGCGCGCCGAGGATGCTCGATACCAGGATCGCGAACACCAGATCCATGATCGCATCGGGACTGATATTCTGCCTGCGCGCCCGGGCCTGCGCAAGGATCGCACCGATAATAAATGCAAGGGCGAGCATAAAACCGTATGAATACACGGTAACCGGGCCGACATGTAATAATATCCTGTGCATAAGGTCTTCCTAATATATCACCAAACCGACAATACCGGCAAGAAAAATCGTCAGGATCGGATGCGCTTTAAAAGCATACAGAAGAACAAAACTTCCCGTAAAGACGAGAACCGCCCGGTAATCCTCCCATATCCGGATATCCTGCGCCATAACAAGCACGCTTGCGGCGATGAGACCGATGAATAACGGCCGCAGACCCCTGAATATCGTTTCAAGGGCCGAATTCTTTCCTGCCGAATAATACAGCCGGGCGAACACTACCATAAGGGCGAACGTAAGGACAATGTTCGAGAACGTCGCAACGCACGCGCCCGGAACCCCTGCTACCCGGTAGCCGGTATACGTCGCGGTATTGATGCCGATCGGCCCCGGCGTGATCTGCGATACGGCGAGGATATCGATGAATTCGGTGCCGGATATGCCGAATTTCAGGACCTCGCGCTGGATAAGGGCTATCATGGCATAACCGCCGCCGAATCCCAGAAGGCCGATCTTCATGAAACTGAGCGCCAGAGAAAGATACGGCATCATGCCTTTCTCCGGCACAAGATCCGGACCGCCATAACGCCGGCGCCCGCGAAAATCACATATGCCGGATGTATGCGCAGAACGCCGATGATAAACACAACTGCGGCGGGGACCAGCACGACAGCGCCCTGTATCCGCGCGGCGCGGGAAAGCGTAATGACCGGGATCGTGACAAGCGCCATGACCGCGGGCCTGATGCCGGCGAATATCTTCATGACAACGGGTTCACCCTTCATGTCGAGGAGGAACCATGCCGCCAGGAGGATGACAAAGAACGGCGCGCAAACCGTGCCGGCCGCAGCGGCCAGCGCCCCCCGGACCCCGCACATCTTATATCCGACGGTCGTCGCGACATTCAGGATCATGACGCCGGGCATTGACTGCGATATGCCGAAAATATCGATGAATTCTTCTTTATCGAGCCATTGGCGCGTATCAGTCACTTCGCGCTCGACGAGCGGCAGCATGGCCAGGCCGCCGCCGACGGTAAAAAGAGATATTTTGCAAAAGACCCAAAAAAGATCGAAATATACTTTCATCGTATCGGACCGAACAGCTTCTGGAATGCTTTGATCCGGACCGCGATATCGCGGCGGGCCACGATTGCGGAAATAGCGCACAACGCGTCAGCGCCTGCCGCGATCACCGATGATGCGTTATCAAGCGATATGCCTCCGATGGCAACGAGGGGGATATCGAATTCCGCCCTGATCCGTTTGATAAGGCCCAATCCGCGGGGACGGCCGGCGTCGGCTTTGGTCGCGGTCGTGAAGACCGGACCGACCCCGAGATAATCGGCGCCGCCGGCAACGGCCTGCCGCGCCTGCCGCACTGTCCGCACGCTGATCCCGATAATTTTTCGTTTCCCAAGGATTTGGCGCGCAGCGGCAAGCGGCATATCATCCTGGCCGAGATGCACTCCGTCCGCCCCGGCCGCCATCGCGATATCGATGCGGTCGTTCACGATGAACAACGCACCTCCGCACAAACGTTTCAGGACCCGCGCTTTTCGATACATCACGGCGGAAGACGCATCCTTATCGCGGTATTGTACGACTCGAACGCCGGCGCGCAGGGCAACGCGCACATCGGCAACGTCCCCGCGCCTGCTCAAGGCCCCGCCCGTAATAAAATAAAACCCCCTCACCGAACGCATACGCACAAAACCGTCCTTCGATCCCGCGTTTATTTATTTTTTTTCGGCAAGATAGCGAAAGGCGCTTAAGCAGGCTTTTGCACCCTCCCCGGCTGCGATGATGATCTGTTTCTCCGGCACATCGGTGACGTCGCCCGCGGCAAAAACGCCCGGGATATCAGTCCGGTTCCTGCAATCGATTTTTATTTCGCCGAGATCGTTCGTCGCGACCTCTTGTGCAAAGCCGGAATTGGGCACAAGGCCGATCTCGATAAAGATACCCTGCACCGCAAGGCGTTTCTCCGTGCCTTCATGCGAGATCGCAATGCCGCTGACGAACCGATCCCCGGTAATGGCAGTAACCTGCGCATTATTCATGATTGTCACGCCCGAAGACGATGCCGCTTTTTCGGCCATAACCTTATCGCCGGTGGTCTGCGGAGCACTGTTGATCACATAGGTGTGTTGAGCAATGCGCGTCATCTGCAAAGCCGCATCAAGGGCTGAATTGCCTCCGCCCACGATTGCCACGTCCTTGCCGCCGAACAGCGGGCCGTCGCACGTGGCGCAATACGTCACGCCCTTGTTCTTGAATTCATTTTCACCCGGGACACCGAGCTCCCGGGACCGTTTCCCGGACGCGATGATCACTGCCCGGGCCTCATACTCCGCTTTATCGGTAATGACGCGCTGCCCGGAGCCGGCGCCGCGCTTCAGAGCAACGATCTCTTCCGATTCCTTCAGATCGATCCGGTACTGGCGCAGATGCTCCTCGAATTTCGCCGCAAGCTCGGGGCCGGTCACGAACTGATACCCGGTGTAATTCTCAACGTCCCCGCTCCACGCCGCCTGGCCGCCGATGTCTTTGGAAATAACGCAGAAGTCCATGCGCTTGCGGGCGGCATATACCGCGGCAGTTATGCCCGCCGGCCCTGCGCCGATAATGATCAGGTCATAGATTTTTGTCATAGATCGTTGCTGCGGGCATGGGTATGTGTCCGATGCGAGTTCCGCAGCCCTGAAAGGGCGAGGACTGTTCGAGCAGCGGGCACATACCCATGCCCTCGCGCGCCGTATATTACGATAATCCCAGTGCCTGCTCTATCTTCGGCCTGTCGAAGCCGACGATGATCCGGCCGTCTATCTCGATGACCGGCACGCCGAGCTGTCCGGATTTGCGAACCATTTCGTCCGCTTTTCCCTGATCAATACCGACGTCGTAATTTTCATAGGCAATACTGTTCTCCGCAAGGAACTGTTTCAACCGGATGCAATGCGGACACGACGCGGTGCTGTACACGAGTATCGTATGGGCCATGTCATGCTCCTGTCTTACCTGAGAATATGGCCTTTGATATGCGCCGGGGTCAGGTCGATGACCTCCGACACGTCCATGACGATCATATATTCGGGCCGGGGCAGCAGCGATTCAGGCTGCGCCGGATGGCCTTTTTCCTCCCTGAGGTTCCTGATGATGCGCGTGACAATACGGGATGCTATCTTTTTCTGCCATATCTTATGCACCTGCGCCCTGAGACGGTCGACCTTGATGACACGGCCTTTGCCTTTCAGGCAATACCCCAGGAACCGATGTTCATCGACCTGCGCGACGCACATGTTCGGGTTCTTGAGGAGATTTTGATACGTCCTTCGCATATACAGATCGAGCAGATATATCCTTCCGTCGCGGCTCAGCCGCACGATATCCTTGCAGGAATCATGCGGCGTTCCGTCGGGATCAAGGGTCGTGACGATCACAAAAGTCTGTTTCCTGAAAAAATCCACCACATCGTCGTGCAGCCGCTTCATCGTCATATCCTTTTTCTACGCGACCGAAAGAAGCCTTGATGACTGCCACAGGCCGTGGATATTGCAGTACGCGGCTGCAATGACAGACCCGGGCTTGTCTGTCTTGAACGAACAGACCACCTCGGGATTCGTGAAAACGGTGCTGGTATTCGGGCCCTGCGCCGACGCGCCGTGCGCCGCGAACTCAAACCTGCCGATCTGATACGGGAATTTCTCGCCTTCGGCCAGAAAATAAGCATCGATCCAGACGATATGATGCTCGGTCGTATTGGGATGGGCGATCTCTTTACCGACGGACAGTTTGACCTGGACCGCTGCGCCTTTTCCGGCCCGGTCCGGGCATTCGATGACCGGCGCGTGCTTTTCCTTTTTCCAGTCAGCGCTCTGGAACATATCTTTCATCTCCGGCATGTTCACCTCCTATTTGAGCAATTCCCCGAAACTCCTGCCGAACGCGACGCATTTCTGCAACTCCATCTGATCAGGCACGAACCTGAACGAGATCGGCGGCAGAGATACTTCCATTCCCGCCCCTTTGATCGATTCCTCGATCTCCTTGACCGCTCCGCCTGCCCATCCGTATGAGCCGAACGCGGACGCGAGCCTGTTCTTCGGCTTGAACCCTTTCACAAGCTCGAGAAAACCGGCAAGGGCCGGAAGCATGTCGTTGTCATGCGTGGAGGAGCCGAAAAGAAAACCCTTTGCCTGAAGCATGTCCGCGATCACCTCGGTCCGGTCTGATTCCGCGATGTTATAAACCTTGACCGGCACGCCCGCGTCAGCGATGCCTTCGGCGATCCTGCGCGCCATCTTCTCCGTGGCCTTCCACATGGTCTCGTAAACGATCACCGCGGCGGGAACGGTCTCCTGCTTTGCCCAGGCGGCGTATTGCTGGACGATCTGCAGGGGGTTCGTGCGCCAGATCAGGCCGTGGCTCGGCGCGATCACGGAGACCTCAAGGTTCATTTTCACGACCTCCTCGATCTTGCGGCTGATCACGGTGCCGAGCGGCCAGAGGATATTTGCGTAATACTTCTTTGCCTCTTCCCACAACGCGCACTGGTCGACCTGGTCGGCAAAGCGTTCGGACGACGCCAGATGCTGGCCGAACGCGTCATTGGGCATCAAAAGCTGCTCCTCGGGGCAATACGTGAACATGCTGTCCGGCCAGTGGATCATGGGCGCCTCGATGAATTTCAGCGTTCGCCTGCCCAGCTTTATCGAATCGCCGGTCTTGACGATCTGGAAATCCCAGTTTTCGTAATAATGCTTGAACAGGCCGTCGCGGCATTTCTGCGTGCCGACGACCTTTGCTTTCGGGCAGAGCTTCATGAGCATGGGAAGCGCGCCGGTATGGTCGCTCTCGACGTGATTGGCGATCACATAATCGATCTTACCCGGATCCACGACCGTACTGATATGCTCGATCATCTCCCGTGCGAACGGCCGGTATACCGTATCCACAAGCGCGATCTTCTCGTCTTTGATAAGATAGGCGTTGTAGGTCGTGCCGCGCTGCGTGGTGTACGTGTGTCCGTGGAACGCGCGCACTGCCCAGTCAACAGCGCCGACCCAGAATATATCCGGCTTGATCTCAATACGGCTCATCCGCGCCTCCTTTACACTTTTTCAAAATCCGCTTTTGCCGCTCCGCATACGGGGCATACCCAGGAATCCGGTATTTTCTCGAACGGAGTGCCTGCGGCAATACCTCCGTCAGGATCTCCGATTGCCGGATCATAAATATAGTTGCATATGGTGCATCGGTATTTCTGCATGGACGCCTCCTTGTTTCACACCGGTTCCTGCAATCCGGCTTCCTGTATCACTTTTTTAAGCGCGCCGGCCGAATTCCTGAACGCAGCCTGTTCTGTTTCATCGAGATCCAGGTTCAACACCTGCCTGACACCCGATTTATTCACGATAGCAGGCAGGCTTAAATATACGTCGCTCACCCCGAGATACCCATTGACGAGATTCGAAACAGGCAGAATGGCATTCTCGTCGTTGAGGATCGCCCGGGTGATGCGCACAAGGGCAAGGCCGATGCCGTATGACGTCTCGCCTTTGCGCTCGATGATCTGATACGCGGAAGTGCGCACCTCGTTATAGATCTGGCCGAACGCGAACTGCCTGTCGCAGGATGCGCGATGAGCGCACACCGTGCAGTATTCCTTTAACAACACGCCTCCGATCATTGCCTTGCTCCATACGGCGAATTCCGTGTCGCCGTGCTCGCCGAGGATATACGCGTGGATATTGCGCGGATCGACCTTGCAATGTTTGCTCAAAAGGAATCTGAACCGCGCGCTGTCGAGCACCGTGCCCGAAGACATGACCTGCCCGGCAGGCTTGCCGGATATCTTATACGCGGCATACGCCAGGACATCAACGGGGTTGGTGACGACCAGAAGAATAGCGCCGGGCGCGTGTTTGACGATCTCGGGGATCATTGCCCGGTAGATCGCGACATTATCCCTGACCAGATCGATCCTTGTCTGACCGGGCAGTTGTTTTTTGCCTGCCGTGATGACCACAAGGTCGGAATCCTTTATATCGGCGTATTCGCCCGCCCGGACGTCAACCGGCGATATATAGGGAGCGCCGTGCGAAAGGTCCATGACCTCTCCCTCAAGGCGTTTACGGTCGAGGTCCACGATCACGATCTGGCGCGCCAGTCCCTGGATCATGGCAGCATATGCATATCGCATGCCCACATTGCCGCAGCCGATGATCGAGATCTTGGGTTTAAGGGTTTCCATAGTATATTATCTCCAGACCGCCCAGACGAACAAATACGCTGCAGCGACAGCGACGACCGTGAACGGGAGGCCGATCTTCACGAAATGGCCGAACCTCACCGGGTGGCCCTCTTTCTTCAGCAATCCGCACGCGACGATGTTCGCTGAAGCGCCGATCGGCGTGATATTCCCGCCGAGGCTGGCGCCGATAAGCAGGCCGAACAGTAAAAGCGACGGCGCGATCTGAAGCTTGTCCGATATAGTCAACGCGACCGGCAGCATCGCTGCCAGGAACGGCACATTGTCCACGAACGCCGACAAAGCGACAGCGATAAACACCAGGAGCGTATACCCGAAGAATATATTCGTGCCCATGATGCCGCTTAACGACTCCGCGATCCTGGCGATCCAGCCCGTTGCAGTAATGCTGCCGACGATCACGAATATGCCCATGAGGAAGAACGTCGTATCCCAGTCAAGGCCGCGCACTCCCTTGCGGATCGATTTCTGGTTCGTCCCTTTTTCCCACATGATCGTGATGACCGCGCACACCATACAGATCTGGCCTGCCAGCGCCGTAAACCCCGTATCGAAGCACGACGCGCACGCAAGCGCGGCGATCAACAAGACGAGTATCAAGGTCGGCACCCAGGATCTCACTGTTTCGGCAGGGACGACCTGCGCTTTTTCCCGGTGCTTCCTGAAGACCAGGTACAAAATAACGAATGACGCCAGCGCGCCCAGCTGCACCGCGAAAAAGATGCTCGGTTTGCCCTGGTAGAAGAAAAAGTCCATAAAGTTCATCTTCGCGAAACCCCCGAGAAGCATGCTCGGCGGATCGCCGATCAAGGTCGCAGTTCCCTGCAGGTTGGACGAGATGGCGATGCCGATAAGCATATTGGTGGGGTTGATGGAAAGCTTGCGGGCGAGCGCCAGCGCGATCGGCGCGATGATAAGTACCGTCGCGACGTTCTCGACGAACGCGGAAATGAAACTGGCCAGCATGCAGATACACAGGATCGCCCAGCAGGTGTTCTTTGAATGATTGACAATGCGCTCGGCGATATACGCGGGCACCCTGCTTTCCATAAAACTGTCGGCGATCACAAGCGTCCCGACAAAAATGCCCATAACGTTCCAGTTGATCGCGCGGAACGCTTCCTGCGGGGAAAGAACGCCGGACACAACCAGAAGCGCAGCGGCCCCGGAGGCGATCCACGTGCGCCGCGCCGGTAAAACGATAAAGAGCGCATATGCGCACACAAAGACGCCGATGGCTATATTCGAATGTTCGAACATGCGCTACTCCTGCGGCTGTTGCGCGAAAACGCCGGGGATCCGCGTCTTGCAGAACGCGCAGGCGCCGTTCTCGACGCTGTTTTCCCTGATAAAAAAACCCTCGCGCTTGATCAGAAGCTCCGTGCATTGCGGGCAATAGGTGGAACTGCCCCAGCCGAACACGTTATCCACATATACGTACCGCAGGCCGCATTTCTTCCCGGCCTCGGCGGCGGATTGCAATACCCCCTCCGATGTGGGCTGTTCCCTGTCGTATTGGTAATTGGGGAAGAACTTCGATATATGCCAGGGGATATCCGGGTCGATGCCGGCGATGAACGAAGCGATCTGTTTCAGCTCGGCGATGGAGTCGTTCTTTTTCGGCACGACGAGCGTCGTCACCTCGACCCAGATGTTGTTCCTGCGCAGGGACGCGATCGTATCGAGGACCGGCCTGAGGCTTCCGCCGCATATTTTTTTATAGGAACGCTCGCTGAAGAACTTCAGGTCGACGTTGGCCGCGTCCATGTACGGCCGGATCATGGCAAGCGCCTCGGGCGTCATGAAACCGTTCGTCACCCACACGTTCTTGAGCCCCTTTTCGCGGGCGAGCCTCGAAACATCGAGGCAGTATTCGAAGAATACCGTCGGTTCGGAATAGGTGTAGGAGATGCTTGCGCATTTCTGGGACATTGCCGCATTGACGGTATCGGTCGCCGGGCAGAAATGGTCTTCGAATGAAATACCGGTCCCGGCTTTTAACTGGGAAAGCTGCCAGTTCTGGCAGAACCCGCAATGGAAATTGCAGCCCGGGGCGGCGATCGAGAAACTTTGCGTTCCGGGGAGGAAATGATACAAGGGTTTTTTTTCGACGGGATCGACCTGGGAAGCGATGACCTCTCCGTAGACGAGCGTATACAACACGCCGCCGAGATTCTGCCTGACGCCGCAGATCCCGAGCTTCCTGTCGGCGATCCTGCACCGGTGGCTGCAAAGATCGCACTGCACATCGGCGCCCTGAAGCTTGTGATATAACAAGGCTTCTTTTTTCATGGTCCCCCCTTTTGAATTCCGCTGACCCGGGTTAGATGCGCATCGTCGCCAGTTCGTCGTCCGTTAAAGGTTTTGCAACGCGGCTCGAACGTTCTGAAGAACCGGCCTGGTGCCAGCTGATCGCAAGGGACGCGGCTGTTCCCCGGTCGCAATACCGGGCCATGACCCTGCAGCACAGCATGATATCATCGTCGGAAAAAATCTTTCTGCCCAGCGCGGTCGGGCCGGGGATATCCGAGGGCGGCTCGAATATGATATCTCCGGAACGCGCCAGGCGTTCGATCCCCTCATTATCACTCTCATCCCTGCCGACGATCAAACGCCCCGCGCCGCCGATGCGATAATGCCTTCCCAGCTTTAATAAAGCGACATTATCCGCTTCGAGCGGCTCCCTTTTCATAAGATCACGGAGCCGGTCCGTAAAGCGGGGATCGGTCAACAGGCATCCGCCTGCCGGCTGCTGGAACTCAATGATCCCCAGCATCACCGCAAGGTCTGTCTGCGGCTTACGGCTCCTGCCGCTGAACGCGTAGAGGCGGTCCCGCCTGACCCAGCCCTGTTTCTCCGCTATCGTCTCATCGAGAAGCTGCGCGGACAGCGGCCGCAGGACAAGCCCCTCTACCCGGGCTTCCGCATCGATTTGCTGCAGCGTCCTGCGCTGCTGCGATAAAGGCCGCTGGCCCACCACTTCTCCGCTTATCAAAAACGATGCCCCGCATTCATGCATGGCCTCGCGCGCCGTGCGAAGCATGAGGATCCGGCAATCGATGCAGGGGTTCAGGTGAGCGCCATAACCGAATTTCGGATTGCCGAGCATACCCAGGAATGCTCCGGTGATATCGATCCGGCGCAGCGCGATCCCCGTACGAGCCGCAAAACGGTCCATTAGATTCTGTCCGTCGCGGCCCGCAGACCTGTCGCGCAGCGAGAACGGCATTGCGCAATACAGGCCGGCGACGTCAATACCCATATCCTTGATTATCCTGGCAGCCAGTATGCTGTCCAATCCGCCTGATATCAAGGCGAGTGCTTTCATAAGGACACCGGGTTGTCACTGCACGTTATGATGATACGGCTTCAGGACGACGCGCGTCGAACAGGCGGGCTGCTGCCGCCGTTGCAGGCGGCGCAGGACATCGATATTCTTATCCTAATGCCGGTTTTCTGCCGTGGTTCGCTTTCTTGGAACGCCAATTCAGTTTCCCTCTGCGCTTACGCTTTCCCATGACACAGGTCCCTTTCTTTAATATTTATAATAGTCAGCCGGTATCGTCTGCGATACATACCGGACCGCTTCGATGATACAGATCCGGATGGCTTTTTCCATCGGCGTATTGGCATACATCGTCAGGCCGCCGCCGAGCGCCCATCCTCCGAAAAAACCCGCCATCAGGCCGCCCGAGACATCCGATGCCTGCCCCTGCACGCGCGTCGCGGCAAGGACCTCGGATGTGGATGTATCGATGATCCTGAGATCCAGCGCCATATGCGCTTTATTGAGCGACCCGCCGAGCAATGCGCCGAGCACGCCGCTTCCCACCCCGCCGCCGCCGCCGATGCCTCCTGCGCCGCCGGATGCCTGCGGTTCAAATTCGGTCACCGCTGCGGTCACGATGATATCCGCGGTCCTGATCTGGCCCCGCTGGGCTCCCCCCGGCTGCGCCGCGCCTGACGCGGCCAGTTCCTGCTCCTGCATGACATGGTCAAGGACCTGCCGCTCGACGACACGGAAGCGGTTCGAATTAACGAGCGCCGTCACGAGCATCTCACGGAGACCCGAACCGACCTCGCCGTACGCCTTGGCGGCTTTCACGTCGAAATCCGCAACCGCGATCCGCGCCCGAGGCCCCGAATACGGCGGCATGGGCTGGGCGCCGGCGTTATTATCCACCTGCGCGGTCGGCTGCGTCATCTGCTCAAGCGTCGCGCATCCGCCGAGCAATGCGGCCGCAACACACGCACACCCGAACAAAAAATACCGTTTCATACACACCGCCTTTTTAAAAACCGTCATTGGGCACCCGCCCGGATCGCGGCATTGAGCTTTTCAATGATCGTGCCGGAGATCCGGCTTCCGGCGCTGACCAATGCCTCCCTGCCGCCGCTGATCACGTCCATATGGGCTGCGTTTCCCGACGCATCCAGATATGCGATCACTTTGCCGGTCTTGACCCTGATGACCTTCGCGGTAAGATTCGCAAAACAAGACCGCATGTTCGAATGAGGAACCCTGCCTCCTGCGGACGCGACGGCTTTGCCCAGTATCACGTAATCAGCATGCGCCAGCGACGCCATTTTAACCGAGCTCTTATCCGAAAGATTGACCATCCGGAAGGCCTTTTCCCTGTCGATGACCTCATCCAGAGCGCCCGGCTCGATGATCTCAAAGCCCGCGTTCAACAGATTCCGGGCGATCTCGGCCTCGGTTGCCGAAAGGTCGACTTCGCTTGCCCACCATGCCGACCGAGGCGTATCGATGTTCTGCTCTGATATGAACAATATTATCTTAGCCGGAGCCGCCGATACCGGCGTTCCAACAGGAACGGATTGCGCATATGCACACGTCAAAGACAATGATATTAAAGAAGTTATCAATAAAAGATTTCTCATACACACCTCCGTTTTAATTATTATAAATCCGATTTCCCGACTGTCAAGCGAATAAGAACGCCAGTTCCCTGACCCCGGGGATGATGGCAAACGGGCGCTCTTTCTTAAGTTCGGCAATACTGTTCGAACCGGTTGGGACCATGATCGTCCTGACCTTGGCCCGCCTGCCTGTCTGCGCATCGACCGTCATGTCCCCGACAAACAACGTATGCTCCGGGGTTACGCCCAGCCGGGCCATGATCGTTCGCAGGATCTGCGGATGCGGCTTCATATGCAAAATTTTATCACCGCACAGCACCATGTCGAAATATTCCCGTATTCCCAGATGCTTCAGCAGAATCAGCGAGAAGCGCGTGGGCCGGTTGGTGGCAACGGCAAGCAAAAGCCCTTTTTTCTTGAACCCTGCGAGCAGGGCTCGCGCTCCGGGGAACAGACGGCTGCATGAAACAAGGGCTTTCGCATGGTGCCGGCGGTAAACCGACAGGGCGCGGTCAAGTTTTTGCCGCGGAACGAACGGCTTGAGAAGATTCCTGTCCCCCCATCCGACCGCCCGCCGTATGGTGTTTTCGTCCCGGGCAGGGCAGCCGGCGCGGGCCATCGTGTAATTAAAACTGCTTATGATCGCCGGATACGCGTCTATGAGCGTCCCGTCCAGGTCGAAGATTATGAGTTCTATGCCGCGCACGCTCTTCCCTCGGTAAATGAAAGGGCAGGAACATGATTCCTGCCCTTTGACGTCTTTCCTTCGAAAACGGTTACTGTTTTTCTTCCTGCGGAACAACAGCCGGCGCAGCCGGGACGGGACCGGATGCCTCATAACGGGGATCGGCCCCTACCCGTTCACGCGCGGGTTCTTCGGCATCCTCGAGTTCCGCATCCATATCCTCAAGCTTCTCCAGGCTGATCGCCACTGCCAGATTGACACCGTCCGGAGATACCAGATAATCCACGCTTATCGTATCCTGCGTCTTGATATCTTCAAGGCCTTTTGCGTTCTCATACCTGGTTTTCTCGTCAACGCTCAGAACCAGTTCTTTCTCTATATCCGTATCGTAATCGAGATATTTCACCTGGATCGTTTTCGACTGCGCGTTCACGGAAACGACCTCTCCCCACAGCCATTGGGGCTCAAGATCCATCGCTGCGGTTTCCGCAGACGCCGGCGTTCCCTGTGACCACAGTCCCGCCGCGCCTGATACCGCGACGGCGAGCATTATCATACATAGAGCAAGCCGCTTCCTTACCGCCATACGCCCCTCCTAAAAGTAATTGCCGGACCGGATGACTCTATACGCCGCAGCAGCGCCAGCTGCTTTGAGCAGATCTCCGGGGATGAACGGCATAACACCTATCTGTATCGACCTTCCTATGCTGCAACCGGTCAATATTTTCAGCCACAGCGCGCCCGAGAACAGTATAACGGCATCGGCGGCCAAAAAAAGGGCCAGCAGCGCAATGCCGGACGAGACGGCATGCCGCCGCGCATGCCCGGTCAAAAACGCCGCAAACACAAACCCCGCCATATACCCGCCAGTGGGTCCGGCCAGGTACAAAAAACCGCTTCCCATGCTGCTGAATACCGGAACGCCAAGAACCCCCAGCGCCAGATATCCGATCTGGGACGCTCCGCCCGTAACGCCTCCCAAACACGCCCCGGACAAAAGCACGAAAAAAGTCTGCAGTGTCACGGGGACAGGGCTCATAGGCACCGGGAACCGGATAAAGCCGGATAAGACCGTCAATGCCAAAAACACGGCCGCGCCGGCGAACCTGACTGCCGCGGCATCTGCGCTGATCCCCCTTTTCAATACTGCCTGCATGAAACCCTCCTCACGAAAATGATAAAGACAGGGGTCAATAGGCATATGCCTACTGACCCCTGGCGTTATGCGTACCGCGCAACCTATTCCTTTGCTATCGCCAACGTGATGACGCCGGCAAGAATAAAGAACAATCCAACCGTGCCTTTGATCACATACCAAAGATAGACCCAGCCCCGGTAAACAAAATACGCGCCCAGGCCCAGGAATACCAGCCCTAAGATGACCTTGAAGATCGTCGAGAAAACCTTTTTCATGTCAGTCTTCTGTTCCTGTTTCGCCTCGTCAGCCATGTGTCCACCTCCTTTTTATTCGTTATGAAAACTTTTACCGCTTTGCCCGCGGCCGCGCCTTCCACCGGCGATGTATCCAGCTCCACTCTGCCGGATACTGACGCACATACGATTCGATGACCGACGTCAGGCGCTGCACATTGATCCGGATGCTTTCTTCCTCGGTACCGCCCTGCGTCAACGGCATTTCGGGCTCGAAGACGATCGTATGGCGGTCGTCTTCCTGCCTGATGATAAAACAGGGCACGATCGCCGCGCCGGTACGCTGCGCCAGGACCACCGGCCCGGTCGCCGTCGCGGCTTTCCTTCCGAAGAAATCGACAAATACCCCGCCGCTTCCGAAATTCTGGTCCAGCGGCAGGAATATAACCTCGTTATTCCTGAGGCTGCGGATCGTCGTTACGACGCATTCCTTACGCGGCAGGCTTTTGATCGTGTGGATATTGAACCTGTCGCGCTCCGCTGCCAGGAACCGCTCGAACCTCTCATCCTTTAACGGCCGCATGATCGCCCCTGCCGTATAGCCCTCGCAGGCAAGCCGCACGACCATCATCGGAAAATTGCCGAAATGAGCGCTGACCAGAATGACGCCTTTGCCTTTTGCGCATGCCCGGTCAAGATGCCTTTTATCGACCAGGACATACCTGCTTTTGATAAACGCAGGGGTTTTGCCCGCGATCGACACCACCTCGACCGCAGACTTCACGATCGATATAAAACATTTCAGGACGATCTTTTGCATATGCGCGCGGGTCATCGTGCTGCCATACGCGGACCTGAGATTCTGCAGAGCGACCTTCCTGAACGGCCTGCCGAGCGCGTATGCGGCGACGGCAAGCGCCTTGGCGAACTCATACAAGACCGGAACGGGCAAATGCCGCAATATCAATGAGCAGACGACAAAAAAACCGAATCCTGCCGTATACGTGATCTTGCGCTGTATCAGTTTCAGATTCATGATACTTTTATGCTTTATTATAGCAAATCCTGGTAAAATTTCAAGCTATTTCCTGCGCAGGGTCACCCGCTCAGTTTATATCCGATCGTGCGCAAAAAACCCTTGCGCCAGGCAATATCCTTATCCTGCTCTATGCCTTGAGGTTTCGCGCCGTCGATAACGCCCATGATCCCGCGGCCCGTGGCGCTCTCGGCTACGATGACCTCTATCGGATTTGCGGAAGCGCAATATACACAACAGACCTCGGGAACCCCCTTGACCGCATTCAGGACATTGATGGGATACGCGTCTTTGAGCATGATGATAAAACAATGGCCTGCGCCGATATTCAAAGCGTTTTCGGCGGCAAGCTTCTTAAGTTCCTCGTCCGTTCCCTCAAACCTCACCTTGCAGGCGCCGGAAGATTCGACGAATGCCAGGCCGAATTTGATACCCGGAACGGAAGAAACAAGGGTCTCATGCAGGTCCTCCGCCGTTTTGATAAAATGGCTCTGGCCGATGATCACATTGACGTCATCGGGTTTTCTGACCTTGACGGACACGAATTCGACCATAACCGCACCTCCTTGGCTGACAGGGATTGTATTGTAGCATAGAAAACCGCGATGAACAATGGGCAGATACCCGTTGTCAAATCACCCTGCTCCGCGTATAATAAGGGCATGACCGCAGATACGGAAAAGATACAGGCGCATTACGCCGGGATCCGCCGGATACTTCTGGCGATCCTCCTGCTGAACTGGCTCGTCGCCGCCGCCAAGATCATATACGGCATGATGACGGGTTTCACGAGCATGACCGCGGACGGCTTCCACTCCCTGTCCGACGGCGCAAGCAACGTGCTCAGCCTCATCGGCATCCATTTCGCCAGCCAGCCCGTTGACAAAGACCATCCGTACGGACACCGTAAATACGAAACACTGTTCGCCATGGGGATCGCCGGCATGCTTTTCATCCTCGCCTTCAATCTCCTCAAAGAAGGCATCGTGCATATCTCGAATCCCGGGACCCCCCGGATCGATACGATCAGTTTTCTCGTCATGATCGCGACCCTGGTCGTCAACATATTCGTCATGCGCTACGAATACGCCAAAGGGAAGGCCTTAAAAAGCGACATACTCGTTTCGGATTCACTCCACACCAGAGCGGATATCCTGACGTCGTTATCGGTCATCGGAGCGCTCGCGGGGGCAAAACTCGGGTTTCCTGTGATCGACCCGGTCATTACTATCTTCATCTCTCTGTTCGTCGCCCATTCGGGCTGGGACATCATCAGGGAGAGTTCCCTTGTCCTGTGCGACAGCGCGGCAAATATCGACGAACGGAGGCTGGCGCACATTACGATGGGTATCCCCGGCGTAAAAAGCTGCCGGCGGATACGAACGCGGGGCAGGCAGGACGATATTCACGTGGATATGTGCGTCACCGTTGCCGGCCACATGCATATGGACCGCGCCCACGCGATCAGCGAAGAGATCGAAAACGCGATCAAGAAAGATATCCCCGGGATCACCGATGTCGTCGTACATCTCGAGGCAGACGGGCACCGAGAGCACAAAGGACCGCTCCCAGGAACACAGCGGCAATGAACCAATCCCCGAAGCGCGTATATATCGTCGCCGGGCGCGGCGAGATCTTCATCGAGCGCGCCAGATATCCGGGAACGAATATCACCGCGCCCGCCGCATCCTCCACAAGCCCTTCGATCATGCCGTCGGGCCTGACAAAACCCGACACGCCGGTATTGGCGCTGCGCACCATCCACACTCTGTTCTCGACAGCCCTGAACACCGCCGCCTGAAAATGCTGATACGGCGCAGCCGTGCGCTGATACCAGGCGTCATTCGTCACGGTGACGAGGAATTCCGCGCCGCGGCGCACCATTGCGCGGGACAATCCGGGGAACATATCCTCATAACAGATCAGGCTGGAAAAAGCGACGGCCGTTGTCCCGCCGACGGGAAATCGACCGAACACGCGATACTCTGTTCCCCTCTGTACTTCGCCGATCGGGACGATCGTCTGCAGAAAACCGAATATCTTGCTCAACGGCACGTATTCGCCGAACGGCACCAGATGCATCTTGTCATACCGGTCAGGCGCTGCGCCCGGCCGGAACAGCATTGCGCTGTTATAATATCCTCCTTCGCGATATGTCACCGCGCCGGTCAACAGGCTCGTCTGCAGTGATTCTGCGAGCCGCTGAAGGCCCTGCTCGTACGCAGACCCTTCGGACACTGCCGCCGGCACCGCCGCTTCGGGCCAAACGATCAAATCCGGCGATTCATCAGATGCCTGTCCGGACAGATCTTCGTATGTCCGCATGATATATTCCCTGGCATGCGCCTGCCATTTGAGCTCCTGAGGGATATTGCCCTGGATAACCGCAACCTTTATGCTCTTCTCCTCCGCACAACTGCGGGAAAACCCGTGTAACCGGGCCGCGCCGTATGTATAAACGCCGATAAAAATGCAGCAGGCGGCAACGACCGGAAGCTTTTTCGATCCAGCAACGCGCGGCCGGCAGGACCATACCGTATAAAGAACCGCATTGACCATCAAGATCAAAAACGAAACCCCCCATGCGCCGGTAACGTCGGATATCTGGATAAGCGCATGCGCTTTTGATTGGGTGTACGCCGCAAGCGCCCAGGGGAAACCGGTCAATGCATGGCTGCGCGCGTATTCACCAAGGACCCAGAGCGCCGGGACATAAAAAATGCCCGCGGCATTGCGCCTTGGCTTATTCCATGAGACGAGCAGACCGAAAATGCCCCAGTAAAGCGCAAGATACAGGATGAGGACGATCATGCCGGCAGCCGTAACATGCACAAGCCAATACACGGTGCCCAGCCAGAACACGATCCCGCTGATATATGAAAGAAAGAAGGCCTGCATCCTGCTTTTATTCTCGATCGCGGCGAATAAAGGCACGAATGCCGCCCAGGCCAGGAACCTCATATTGTACGGGGAGAATGACAGGATGAACAAAAGCGCCGACGCGCACGAAAGGATAAGGTCTTTCTTTACTGTCCGCAGCATTTCTTATACTTTTTGCCCGACCCGCAGGGACAGGGATCATTACGGCCGACCCGGGGCTGGGATACTGCCGGAACAGGGGGCGCCTGGCGGGGATGCGGCTGACCGGCGGTCGGTTCAGACGGCCCGGGGGCAGGTTCGAACTTCTGCGCCTGCGGATGCACCATGTGCTGGCTGGATGTATCGAAAACGGTCTTGACGCGCTGGGGCCTGCGTTCGGGCTGAAGCTTCAGGATGACCTCTGCGGCCTCGTCTTCGATGCCGGCGATCATCTGGCTGAAATCATTGAACGCCTCGTTCTTGTATTCAATAAGCGGATCGCGGTGGCCGTACGCCCGCAGGCCGATGCCTTCGCGCAATTTGTCCATCGCATACAGGTGGTCCTTCCACTTCGTATCGATGATCTGCAGGAACACCATGCGCTCCATGTACCTGATCGCGTCCGGGCCCGCCGCCGCCTCTTTCGCTTCATAGCATCCATTGACCGCTGCGGACAGCATATCCCGGACGGCAGAAACGTCTTTTCCCTGCATCCCGCCTGCCGTGATGTCCATGCCGAACTTCGCCGACAAAAGATCGCACAGTTCCTGCGCCTTCACCGCTTCCAGCGATCTCTCGCCCTCCTGCATCGCCGCCTGGAGATAGCCGTCGATCGCGCGCCCGACGATCCCGAGAACCTCTTCTTTCAGAGATGTCCCTTCGAGCACGGCGCGGCGCTGCGTATAGATGACCTCGCGCTGTTTATTCATGACATTGTCGTACTCGAGCAGCTGCTTGCGTATCTCGAAATTATGCGTCTCGACCCGCCGCTGCGCGACCTCGATGGACTTGCTCACCCAGGGATGATTGATCACCTCTCCCTCTTCAAGGCCGAGCGTCGTCATCATGCCCGCAAGCCTGTCCGATCCGAACAAACGCATCAGGTCGTCCTCAAGCGATACGTAGAACCGCGACGATCCCGGGTCGCCCTGGCGGCCGCAGCGGCCGCGCAGCTGATTGTCGATGCGCCGCGCCTCATGGCGCTCTGTGCCCAGGACATGAAGCCCGCCGAGACCCACGACCTTCTCGTGCTCCTCCTGCGTTTCCTGCCTGAACCGCTCAAGGATCTTCCGGTATTCGTCCTCATATCCCGGTTCGTCCGGCTTCAGTTTCTGGACAGCCAGGTTTTTCGCCTTGAAGACCGCATTGCCGCCGAGCAGGATATCGGTGCCGCGGCCTGCCATGTTCGTGGCAATGGTCACGCCTTTGAACCGGCCCGCCTGCGCCACGATCTGCGCTTCCATTTCGTGGAACTTCGCATTCAGGACCTGATGCGGTATGCCGCGGCGCTTCAGGAGCTCTCCGAGCAGTTCCGATTTATCGATCGAGATCGTCCCCACGAGCACCGGCCTGCCCTGATCATTGAGCGCCACGATTTCGTCGACGACCGCTTTAAACTTCTCTTTTTCGGTCTTATAGACCATATCGGGGTGGTTGATGCGGATGAGCGGACGGTTCGTCGGCATCACGACCACGTCGAGCTTATAGATCGATTTGAATTCGTTCGCCTCGGTGAACGCCGTGCCGGTCATGCCCGCAAGCTTCTCATACATGCGGAAATAGTTCTGGAAGGTGATGGTGGCGAGCGTCTGGTTCTCCTGCTCGATCTTCATCCCTTCTTTCGACTCGATCGCCTGATGAAGGCCGTCGGACCACCGCCTGCCGGGCATGAGCCTGCCGGTGAACTCATCGACGATGACCACCTGCCCGTCCTTGACGATATATTCGCGGTCGCGCTTGTAGAATTCTTTCGCGCGCAGCGCCTGCTGGGTGTGATGCTTGAGCTCCATGGTCTCGAGCGAATGCATGTCGGCGACGTTCCACAGACGCGCCGCCTTCGACTCCCCCTCTTCGGTCAGGGAAATGGTGTGCGCTTTCTCGTCCGCGATATAATCGTAACCCTTGCCGACATCCTCTCCCCGGTGCTTCGCCTCGATCTGGTCGTTCTCGGTGATGCGCCTGCCGCCCAGCTGGTCTGCGATACGCCGCGCAGCGGCGTATTTGTCCGTGGATTCCTCGGACGCGCCCGATATGATAAGCGGGGTGCGCGCTTCGTCGATGAGGATCGAATCGACTTCGTCGACGATGGCATAATAGAACTCGCGTTGAACGAGGTCCGCAACCGCGTATTTCATATTGTCGCGCAGATAATCGAACCCGAACTCGTTGTTCGTTCCGTAGGTGATATCGCAGCCGTAGGCATGCTGGCGCTGGCTGTCGGACATATCGTGCTGGATGACGCCCACGGACAATCCGAGGAATTGATATACCGGCCCCATCCATTCGCTGTCGCGTTTTGCCAGATAATCGTTGACCGTGACGACATGGACGCCTTTACCCAGGAGCGCGTTCAGATATGCGGGCAGCGTGGCGACCAGCGTCTTGCCCTCCCCGGTCGCCATCTCGGCGATCTTGCCTTCGTGGAGGATGATGCCGCCGGCGATCTGGACGTCGAAATGGCGCAGGCCGATGGTCCGGCGCGACGCCTCGCGGACAACGGCGAACGCCTCGGGAAGGATCCCGTCGTAGATCGTGTTGCGCGCCAGCTTGATCTTATCTTTCAAGCGGTCTTTCTCCTCCTGGATCGTGACCGCCAGAAGCTGTTCCTGCAGATCGCGAAGTTTCGGCTCGATGCGCGCGGACTCCTCGGCGATGCGCTGTCTGAATTCAGCGGTTTTGGCCGCAAGCTGCGCGTCGGAAAGCTTTTCCACCGCCGGCTCGAGCGCGTTCACTTTTGCCACGACGCGCGCAAGCGCCGGGATCGCGCCGATCGACGACACGGGCATTTCCTTGTTCAGGACGATGTTCACGCCGGGATACGAGCGGATGATCTTTTTCTGCGCCCTGCGCAGGGAAACATTCCTGATAAATCCGAGCATATGATAAACCTTGGTTAACGGCCCGCGGCCGAGTTCTGCGCGCTGAACCGCAGGAACGCTTCTATAAAATCGTCTATCCTGCCGTCGAGCACCGCGTTGACGTTGCCGGTCTCGTGATCGGTGCGGTGGTCCTTGATCAGGGTGTACGGCTGGAGGACGTATGACCGGATCTGCGAACCCCATTCGATGCGTTTCTTTTCGGTCGAATGCTTTGCGAGCTCTTCCTCGCGCTTCTTTTCCTGCAGTTCATACAACTTGGCTTTTAAAACCTTGAGCGCGGTCTGCTTGTTCTGGTGCTGCGACCGTTCGTTCTGGCACTGGGCGGATAATCCGGTCGGCACGTGCGTGATGCGGACCGCCGTGTCGGATTTCTGCATGTGCTGGCCGCCGGCGCCCTGCGCCCTGAACGTTTCGATGCTCAGGTCCTTTTCGTCGATGGCAACGCCCTCTCCTTCGCCGATATCCGGGATCACGTCAACGGAAGCGAACGACGTGTGCCTGCGCTTGTTCGAATCGAACGGGGATATCCGCACGAGCCGGTGCACTCCCCGTTCGGTCCTCAGATACCCGAACGCAAACTCCCCGTCGATCATGATCGTGACGTTCTTGACGCCCGCTTCCTCGCCCGGAAGCAGATCGAGCGTCCGCACCGAATAACCCTTGTCCTCGGCCCAGCGCGTGTACATGCGCAGCAGCATCCCGGCCCAGTCGCACGCCTCGGTGCCGCCGGCGCCCGCGTTGATGCTCAGGATGGCGCCGTTGGCGTCCACCGGGCCGCTCAATAACGTCTTGAACTCGACACGCGCCAGTTCATCCTGCAACGAGGCGATATCTTTTTCGATGTCCGCGATCAATTCATGATCGCCGGGGCCCGCAAGGGAAACGAGCTCCGCCAGTTCATTGTGTTTCTTGAACGAATGTTCCCAGGGTTCGACGATTGACTTGAGGGTTTTAAGTTTTCGCACGACGACGGTCGCATTCTGCTCGTCGTTCCAGAAATCCGGCAGGGACATTGCGCGGGACAAACGGTCTATTTCCTGCTGCTTGGCATCAATGTCAAAGATACCCTCTGAGGTTCCGGATACTGATACCGGCAGCGGCGAGTTTTTCCCGAATATCTGCAATCATGCTGATCGTCTCCTCTATTTTTTGATGCCTTTGAGCGCAAGGATCAGTTCGTCCTTGCTGTCGGCATATTCCATTGCTTCCCCTTCGCTGATCATGCCGTCCTTGACCAGCCGGGACAGCGATTGATTGAACGACATCATCCCGAACAATTCGCTCTCTTCCAGGAACCGCGTGATCTCACCGATCTTGCCTTCACGGATCAACCTGCCCATCGTCGGGGTCAGGGTCATCACTTCGGCCGCGGGCACGCGCGCCGTCCCGTCCTTGATCGGGATAAGACGGAGGGATACGATGCCCTTGAGCAAAAACGACAGCTGGGTGCGTATCTGCTGGTGCTGGTGCGGCGGGAAGAAATTTATCATCCGTTCCACGGTTTGCGACGCATTGACCGTATGCAGCGTGCTCAGGACAAGGACCCCGGTCTCGGCGACGGTCAACGCCGCCTGCATGGTCTCGTAGTCGCGGATATTGCCGATGTAAATGACATCGGGGCTCTGGAGCGTGAACGCCCGCAGCGCCAGCGGATACGACGTGACATCCTTGCCGATCTCCCGCTGATTGATCAGCGATTTCTTGTCCGTAAAGGTGAATTCGATCGGCTCTTCAAGCGTAAAGATATGCTTGTACGCATTATTATTGATATACTCGACCATGCTGGCGATCGTCGTCGATTTACCCGACCCCATGGTCCCGGTCAGAAGGACGATGCCCCGGCGCTCCATGGCCAGTTTCTTCAATATCTCCGCGGGGACCTTGAGGTCCTCGAGCGTTTTGGAGACCGGCGGGATGTTCCTGCATACGATCGACGGCCAGTTGCGTTGCATGAATATGCTGATGCGGAACCGGCGCCGCAATCCCGGCTCATAATACGCAAAATCGATATCCTTTGCCCTGCGGAACATTTCGCGCGCTTCCTCGGACAGGAGCTTCTGCAAAGCCATTTCGATGTCGTCGATCGAAACCTGCGTCTCGGTGACGGCAAGGACCTGCCCGTTCAGGCGCATCCTGACCGTAGAACCCGCACGGAAAAAAAGATCCGACCCGTCCTTCTCGACGAGCATTGCCAGAAAATCGGATATGTCCATACCCATTTCATTGCCCTCCGGTTATGCCTTGAATGATTATACCACTTTCCTCGTTTTTTCCGTAGCAGAAAATTCCATATACCGGCCGAACATGAGCCTCGTCTGCGCGTCAAGGGCGGGCGTGGAGCCCAAAAGCACGATGACGGCGGGAACGATCAGCCATTCGGCCGCCATCACAAGGTTCCTGGACCACGGCACGTCTTTGGGCCGCGGTGGCAGTATGGTCCACGACAGGACGATCCACACAAGGCTGGCATAGAGCGTAAAATCGAACAAAAGCCCGGTGATGCGCGGCAGATTATAGCCGATCGCCGACTGGGCGAAAAACCTGCCGCCCAGAAGCATCGGCAGGGACCCTATGACCCCGATAATGATCGCCCAGGTCGCCCAGGTAACATGGCTTTCGAGCAGCTGGAACGACCGGCGCATCTTGACCGCTGCGGGGATATGCCGGTTTTTCAGGAGCCTGCTGACGAGGAACGCGAAATTCTCGACCCCCCAGGCCCACCGGCGCTTTTGCTTATACTGCACCCAGAGCGTCTTAAAAAAACTGCTGCTGTACGCGGCGTCCATGGAAACCGTGGTATATAACGGGACAACGCGGTAGGCGCCGTTGAAATGCAGGAACGCCTTCCAGTATACGACTGAATCGTCGGAGATCATGTCCACGGGCCAGTAATCGATATCGACGAGCGTCCGGAACGACATGCTGTGGCTCGAGAACGTGACGAATTTCTCGATGCGCATGCTTTCGATCATCTGGCAGAAAGAAGCGCTCGTCTCGATGATGCGGGCAAAGGCCGGCGCATACCAGATATTATTGTTATACACAGGCACGGGCTGGTAGCTTGCCTGGTGGGGCTGCGGCACGGTCAGGAAATGGTACGCGAGACAGCCGAAATATTCCCGGTCAACGCAGGTGTCCGCGTCGAAACAGGAAACGATGACGCGCTCAAGAGGCACCCCCCGGGACTGGAAATATTCTTTCGACCGTTTCGCCGCCCAGGTCGCATTCGCGCCCTTGAGCCGCTTCTCTCCCGGCAGGCGGTCGGGATGGAACATGACGAGCAGATCGCCGAACGTCTTTTCGTATTCCCGCGCAAGGATCTGCCCATATTCCCGCGAGGGCCCGTGGCGCTCTTCGAACGCAAGGACAACGATCATCCGGTCACGCGCATAATGGGTATGCCGGAGGGCCTCGAGGGAAGGCCGCAGAATATCGGGCCCTTCCTTATAGACGGGAAAAATGACGAGCTGGTAGATCTGCTCCCACGCGGGGATCTTCTGGCACGCGCGGAACCACGGCCGCCTGCGCTGTTTTGCAAGCTGGCGGTTTGCCAGAAGCAGCAATGTCGTCAGGTAAATCGTGCGGATGATCCAGTAGAAATCAAAAACGATGATGAGGACGGCGCAATAAACGGGCTTCCAGATCGCCAGAACGACGAAAAAAGCGATGATGCTCCATGAAAGAGCTCCCGGCGCTATTTCAAGGATGCGCATCAGGCGCCGGTTATGGTTTTTTCCCATCTTTCTTCTCTTCCAGCCGCCAGTCGAGCAGATTCATGCGCTGCTCAAGGCCTTTGAGCGTTATAAAATCGGGCAGGGTGAACGGATACACGCGGTTTCGCATCTCGAGCCGGTACAGATTGTCGTACGTATTGCCGTCCGGAGCCTCCTGGGAATCCATGAAATACAGGCTGTCGGACCGGGGATCATAGAAGCCTGCGGAGTTGCGCTTTGCCAGGTTTACCAGCGTCACGGGGCCGGCGCCTTCGCGCGCCTCACAGATAACAATGCGTTTTCTGCAGATCAGAATGATATGATAGCTGTCCGCATACCAGAACATATCGTTGATCGTGTCAGACGGGAAATTCAGGATGACGGTATTAGGAAAGACTGGTTTTCTCTTCCCCTGAGGCAATTCGACGATACCGACCTGGCGCTGATTAAAATACGCAAGCCGTGTCCGGTCCGGAGAGATCTCCCACTTCCTGGGCAGAGGCGCGATCGGCGTGAACGAACAGAGCTGTTCGAAACGGTTGCCTTCGAGGTCCGAACGATACACCAGGTTCTCATCCTGGTTGACGTAATATACCGAGGCACGGGCATCGTCGGTCCAGAACAGCGATATCCGCTCCTTGTTCACCTGCTGGATATCGGGCCGTAAGGGGAACAGGATGACTTTTTCCAGCCGCGAAACCCGGGCCCCTTCCACCTCGACATCGCGGGCATAAGGATAATAGCCTTCCAGTTCAAGCGTAACGCTGTGCGTGCCGGGGAGCAGCTCGGTGACGGAAAGCGGCGTTTTATCTGCAAGGCGTTCGCCGTCAATGGTGACCCCGGCGCCCGGCGGCTGGCTTCTGACCGAGATGATGCCGGTCTTGGTGAATTTAAAACTGCGGCGGTCGAATTTATAACTGAGGGAGAATGCCAGGATGAACGGCAGCCCCACAAGAAAAACGGACACGCTGACGTAATAAAGGACGGTCCTTATTTTCTGGTCAGCAGACATTGCCGTATGGCCCTTTCATAATCTAAAAGCGTTTTTTTTCTGCGAAGCCCGAACACGTACCCGCCGAGCGAATGATCGCTGGCGATCACCCGGTGGCAGGGGATGATCCCGGGCCACGGATTGTGCTTCAGTATTTGCCCGACCGCGCGGCACGCGCCGGGCCTGCCCGCTTGAGCGGCGACCCATCGATACGACCGCGTCTGCCCGACGGGAATGGCGCTGACGATACGGTAGACTTTCCGCGCAAAAGGAGTCATGATCCGAAGGTCTTTTTGCTGTGAAGAAGATGATGGTATGCCCGCGCAAACCGGTGCGCCTCGTCCCTGACCCTGCGGATCAGGTTCAACGCAGGAGTATCGTGCTTAAGCCGGACGGGCTTGTCCCTGCCTTTAATATACAGGTTCTCGTCCTCTTTGGCAATACTTAACAGCGCGCATGATACCCCGAGGCCCGCGAGGACCTCCTGAGCGGCTGCCAGGTGCTGTTTCCCGCCGTCAATGATCACCAGGTCTGGCAAGCCGGCGCGCTCCGTTGTCAGGCGCGCGTACCTGCGCCGCACCACTTCCCTGATCATGGCGTAATCGTCGATGCCCGAGACCGTCTTGATCCTGAAGCGGCGGTAATTCTTTTTATCGGGCGCGCCTTTATAAAAGCTCACCATCGAACCCGTGGCCTCCTGGCCGGAGATATTCGAGATATCGAACCCCTCGATGCGCAGCGGCATATGCTTCAGGCCCGCCAGATGCTTGAGATCCTCAAGCTGGTCGGCGCTGGTAAAATGCACGGTATCCCTGCCGATAGCGCAGAGCGCGAAGATCCGGTCGCGCAATACAGCCGCATCTTCGAACCGGCGCTCCTCAGACGCCCGGCGCATCTCGAACGACAGCGTATCGATGAGCTGCTCGTATTTCGAATCGAGGAACAAGCGGATATCGCGGATGATCCCGGCATATTTCTGCGCATCGATGAGGCCGGCGCACGGCGCAGGGCACAGCCTGAGCCGGTGATACAGGCACGGCCGGGCAGGCATGGACGCGCACGTGCGGAAACCGAATATCTTGCGCACGGCCTTGAGCGCCTGGCGCAGGACCTTTGAATTCGCGTACGGGCCGTAATATACCGCTTTGTCTTTCCTGCGCTTTTCCGGGTCCTTGTTGCGGCATATCGTTATCGCGGGAAACGCATCGTCCGATATCCTGATCAGCGGGAACGATTTGTCGTCTTTCAGGCTGATATTATACTGCGGCTGTTTTTCCTTGATAAGCGACGCTTCGAGAAGCTGGGCCTGGAATTCAGTGGGGGTGAGGATATATTCAAGGTCAAAGATACGGCCGACGAGCGCCTGGGTCTTTGCCGAAAGGAACCGGTTGAAATACGACTGCACGCGCTTTTTGAGGACCTTCGCCTTCCCTATATATATGATATTGCCGGAAGCGTCCTTGTAGATATAGACGCCCGGGGCTTCGGGAAGCGCATCGACTTTTCGCTTAAGTTCTGTATCCATCGTATTCCCGTTGCGGCATCCGTTCTGCCTGCGTCCTCAGGGACGCTCCTGCGGCCCCGGCGTGGCCGCAGTCGCTCGATTCCGGCCCCTCGCTCTTGCAGACCATCATTGGCAGCGGCAATCCATGCCCGCTCGGGGCCTCCAACGCCCTTCGGATCGCAGGCAGAACGGATGCCGCAACCTGAACTATGAACGGATCCCGAACATCTTCGAAAAACTCTTGATCTGCTCGATCCGGAGGGCATGGCACATGATGACGTACGCGGCGATGCCGCAGCCGATCGGAAGCGCGAGATCGAATGCGCGGACCAGCAGGTGATTACGCAGGGCGACGTGGTATGTCGAGGCGATAAAGCAGACCTCGCCCATGATAATGCTGGCGCACAGCACCCGGAACGAAAATTCAAGCAGGCCCCGGACGCGGAATCCACCCAGTTTCCTGCGCAATATCATAAAAAGCATCAGAAAACTGCTGATGCCCGATATCGACGTCGCAAGCGCCAGGCCGGACAGTTTGAGCGGGAACATAAAGATCGCGTTCAGGCAGACGTTGAGGACAAGCGCGATCGCGGCGACCTTTGCCGGCGTCACCGTGTCCTTGATCGCGAAATATCCGCACTGCACGATGCGCGTCGCTCCGTACGCGAACAGCCCGATGCTGTAGAAAAATAACGCGCCCGACGTGATCCCGGTCGAATACGCATTGAACCTGCCCCCCTGGAACAGGGAAGATATGACCGTCTTTGAGAGGACCATGAACCCGACGGACGCGGGTATCATGACAAAAAGAACGGAACGAAGGCCGAAAAGAAGCGTTTCTTTCAACTGCGCGTGATCCCCTTCGGCCGCCCGGGAAGAAAGCGCGGGCAGGATCGCCTGCGACAGCGAATTCCCGAATATGCCCAGCGGGAACTGGATCAGCCGGTACGCGAAATAAAGCGCGGCAACGCCGCCGTCGCCCACGATCCAGGCAAGCGACCCGAAAATGGAATCGGCAAAGTTATTCAACTGATATATTGCCGAGCTGAAAAGCCGCGGCGTCAGCAGAACGCCGATCCGCCTGACCGCAGGATGGCCAAACCGCGCTGACGGTTGAAAACGGAACCCTTTCCGGTATAACATCGGCAGCTGGATGGCAAGCTGCAGCGCGCCGCCGATAAGCACGCCTGATGCAAGGCCCGTGGTCCCTTCCCCCCACGCAAGCGCGCACAGAATGATCGAAATGTTCAACAGGCAGGGCCCGAACGCGGGAAGCGTAAAATGGCGCAGAGAGTTCAGGACCGCAGTGCAATACGCGGTGAGCCCGATGAGCAATACATACGGAAAGATCATCCTGTTGAGCGTGATCGTCGCGGCTAATTTCGCCGGATCGGCGGCAAAACCGGGCGCGATAAGCCGGACAATAACCGGGGACAGGATCATCCCCAGGACCGTGATCGCTGACAAAAGGACGAGCAGCAGGTTCATGATCACATTGGCCAGGTCCCAGAACTCCTTCGCGCGCTCTTTGGCAAGATATTCGCTGAAAACAGGCACAAATGCGGCGTTTGCCGCGCCTTCTCCGGCCAGGTCACGGAACAGGTTCGGGATCTTGAACGCGATGACGAACGCCTGAGCGTACAGATACACGCCGAAAAGCTGGGCAATGACGATATCGCGGACAAAACCCAGGATGCGCGACGCGAGGGTCGCCAGTGCGATCACGCCGGCGGAACGGGCGATCCCGCGATCGGTATCTTTTGAGCTTTTATTTATTGACATATGTTTGAAATTATGTTATTCTTTAAAACCTGACACTAAACCTTATTTTTACGAAGGAGTTACCGTATGGCTAATCGTCGTGCTGCCGTAAAGCGGATGCGCGTTGATGCGAAAAGACATTCCCGCAACCAGAAAATACGGCGCGAGCTCAAAAAAAGCATAAAACAGTACCTGGGCTTGCTGACCGTTAAGAATGCCGCTGAAGCAAAAACGTTATTTACGAAAGTAACGTCTCTGCTCGATAAGGCCGCCAAAAAGCGCGTCATTCATCCGAACACGGCTAACCGCAACAAATCACGCCTCGCGAAACGCCTGCTTAAAGCCGCATAAACTCACGACCAGCCGCTCAAGGGCAAAGGAAGGTTTCAGGCCGCTCGTTTTGATCAACAGATCGCATTCCAGAAGCGATCTGTTGAGCCGGCGCATTAAGCCGACATTCGTCTGATTCCTTGTCAGCCCTGCACGCAATGCGCCCAGGATCATCTCCGGCTTCTGGCCTTTCTTAAGCAGTTGATGCAACAGCTTGAGGCTGTGTGCCGTCCTGCCCGCGCGGATCTCGTCCACAAGGCCGAACGCCGACGAATACGCATCCTGTCTGAACTGCCTGACCGCCGCGCACGCAGCCATGGCTGCGCAAAACCTGTCTTTCCGGTCGAATTCGGCCATATCAATGACCAGTATCACGCCGGGGTCCGGCGAGCGCGCGTATTTTTCCAGATATTCCTTGCAGTCTTTTTTAAGCGCGCCTGCCTGTTTGATCACGACGATCCTGCGGCCTGACGAAGCGGCATGATACAACAATCGCTCCTGCAGTCCCTTGAGGTTTATATCCCTGGCGTAGAGGATGTCCAGATCGAATTGAGCGGTATCTGCGGAAAGGTACTGAGCTTTGATCTCGCTGAGTACTTTGTCTTTGGCGGGCGCATCCTGGCCGGTGACCAGATATATACTGTCTCTCTTCACCATTCTTCGACGACGCGGGCGACGATCCTGCGGGCAAGGTCGTCCAGAGCGGCCCTGATCGCCGCATCTTCCGACCTCTGCGCGGGGAAATACGAGGTGTCGCCGGTGAAACCTTTTTCTTCCCAGAGAAGCTTGTTCTCTTTCCTGTCCCACAGGCTGATATTGACGACGAGGTTGATCCGGTATTCATCCACTTCGTCGTTCTCCCGGTACCGGAGCGCATCGCGCCTGAATTCGACAAGCTCGCCCTTTAATTCGAGATCGGCCCTGTCCATATCGGCAGGCCGGACATTGCCGTCGAAAAGGAATTTATTCGTCAGGGTCTTGGTGATATCGGTTTCGAGCCCCGGCCGGTAAAGCTTATACTTGTTCCCGGCATCGGCTTCCCGCGTGATGTCGATCGAGCTGAAAAAAGGCGGGATATATACCGTGCGGTATTTGCCGGCGAGCATCGAGCGCGTGGTATATCCGCAGCCGGCTGCGACGAACAAACACACCGGAAGGACCAACTGCAATAAACGCTTTTTCCTGTCCATGATCATCAATGCCCCCGTTTTCCCATGATCGCAAGCCGTTCGGCGGCTTTTGCAGCCGACACGGAATCAGGGTAATTGTCCATGATGTCCCGGTAATAACTGCGCGCGGCGGCCCAGGCTTTCTGCTTCTCATAGAACAAGCCGGCGCTGTACAGGCTCTGCGCTTCTTTTGCGTTCAGGGCCCTGATATGCTTTTCAGCCTCCGGCGTCAGGATGGCATCGGGATGCTGGACCACGAACTCCTCGAATTTCTGTTTTGCCTCGCGGGTCGCGCCCTGGTCATAGGCAGGCGACCGCGATACGCTCGCCCGCGTCAACGCCAGCTGGAACTTCGCGGGCTCGACCCATTCGCTGTCAGGATACACCGTGACCACTTTACTGAATGCTTCCTCTGCCTCATAATAACGCTCGATGCTCTTGAACACGAGACCCAGCTTATACTGGGCTTTCGGCGCAAGCGGCCCGTATGTGGAATTCTCGATGACCTTGGTGAATATCTCGATCGCCGGATTATCAACCGGCAGAACGACGCCGAACGCCTTGCGCCTGGTCCCGGACATGAATTCTTCGCCGATCTTGAACTCGCGCTCAATGATCTCTCCGATCCGTTCGGAAAACGGGTATTTCTCCACGACCTTCTGGTAGGACAGGAACGCCTCGTACAGATTGCCCTGCGTTTCATCGATCAGGCCGAGATAATACTGTGATTCTGCCGCTTCGACCGCCTTGGGATAGTTGCGGATAAGCTTTTTGAACTCTTTTTTCGCTTCTTCGTAGCTCTTGCTTCCGAAAAGTTCCACGGCGAATGCGAGCTGGTCTTTAGGTGTGGACTTCACTTCAGTCTTGGGATTGATGAACTTGCCGGTCTTTGGGGTCCATATCCAATATGCATGGCATGGACTGCCTGCCAGCACGAACAAAACGGCCAATGCGATCATGAATGTTTTCATAGTATATCTACTCTAACATGGCCATATGGTTTTGTCAAATGTATTAAGGAAACCGCCAGTAGGCCCAGGGGATCCTGATCAGAAGGCTGTTAAGACGGAGCAGAGAAAGGATAAGGAATTCGCTCATAGAAGCGAAACTATATGCAATATAAGGACATAGAAAGCTTGATACGATAAGGCCCGCACCGCATAGAGTGATCAGCGATGCGATCACCGGTATGAATATATTAGCGAGCACGGTAACAGGAGCGATGATCCTGAAATAATACGCTATGAATCCCGCTGTGCCGAGCCACGCGGACAGGGAAACAACGCTCAATTGAGCGGTCCAGCGCAGCGGCCTGAAAGGGATCCTGCTTGTCTTGAGCAGGCCGGCAACAACAGGCGATAATAAGCCGACCGCTGCGACAGCGGCAAACGACAATTGAAAACTCGCATTGAACAGCTGCCGCGGGTCGAACGCCAGGATGCTGAACGCTGAAAGGCTCAATGCCTGCGATATGGACGGATCCCTGCGCACATACCAGCTTAAGAATAAAAAAATACCCATGATCGTTGCCCTGACCACCGGAGGCGACGCTCCGGTCATTAAACAATAGAGGATAAGAACCGGGACGATAATGATCAGCCGCGCATAACGGGGAATGCGCATGATCTTCAAAACGAGGGCGCAGGCGCCGGCAATAACGCCGACATTGAACCCGCTGACCACGAGAATATGCACGGTCCCCGACCTGATCATGTCATTATAGATGACGCGGGGAACCCCGGCCTTGTCTCCCAGGAGCATCGCGTTCATGATCCCGGCTGCCGGCGGCGGCATATACCGATCAACAATATCCTGGGCGCGTTGTTTTACGCGCAGGCATACCGCGACCATTCCGGGCCGGTTGTCAGGGGCAAGAATGCGTATTCGATGCACTGATCTGACCTTTAATACGGCATATATCCCCCGGTCCCTCAGCCGGTCCCGTATGCTCGTGCGGCCGGATGAGCGGAAACGCGACGGCAAACCCAGCATTCCCGTTGCTTCAACGCACGTACCGTGTTCGAGGAAAACCGCTCCATCCGTAACAACGCGAATGACGCCGCTGCAACCGTATGAATACGAATTGATGATCACGCGGTCGGTTTTCAAATCGAATACGGTGCGAGAACCTGCCGTTCCGGTTTCTCCTCCAACACGACCGCGGACAACGCACGGACCGCCCATTGCCTTAAACACAAGATGCCTGATATGATCTGCCGGGCATGTATTCGCATTGACCATGCATGCGGCGCCGCAGAAAAAAAGCGCGCATGACAAAAAAAAGCGGCTGAAAAATACTGCAGGCGCTTTCTCTGTCATCCGCATCGCGATCGCGCTCATTACGCAGCACGCTGCAGCGATACACCAGGCATAATAAAAAGGAACAGGGAACTGCCGGGCGCATACGATGCCCAGGCTGAAATACAGCGCGATCCAGGCGAACGGATTTTTCATATCGTCATTCCACGCACACCGCCTCTTTCAGGCGCTCGAATCTGGATCCGTTCAAGCCCTTGACCCTGCGCAGGGCGTCGATATCCGCGAACGGGCCGTTGACCGAGCGATAGTCGATAATGCGCCGCGCAAGCGTATTGCCGATACCGGGCAGTTCCTTGAGCAATTCCGTATCGGCGGTATTGATATTGACCTTGCCGTATGATCGGTCAAAACAGAAAACAGGCCGCAATACGGCCGACTGTTTTCTCGCGTAACCGATGGCAGCGCCTGAAAGGATGACCAGGGCAAGGAACACGGCAGCGCGGCTTTCCTGTTTGGTGAACGGGATCATGGTGAGCCTCCGTATAAATAGACGCTCACCGGCCCGTTATCTCACCGGATTATTTCAATACGATAAGGCAGAAAAGAAGAATTGCGGCGAGGTTGACGACAACGATGAACAGGGCAGGAGTCCCGACGGGATCGACCACGGCGCGCAGATGGCTGTTGCAGAACATGCAGGTATCGAGGATCGTCCGGTATCGCGCGCGGCAGTGCGGACAGAACTTCGTTTCATGATCGCCCATAAAAAAACCACCATCCTTAATGTGTTCTATTAAGAACCGTGGCTTTTCTTAATAATCCGGGATCGCTTATTGCTTAATTTTGGCCGAACGCGCGCATGGCTGCGTTCGCGCCGAGGAAAACAAAAAGGGTAACGGTAAAACCGACCAGCGTCGCGATAAGGTCTTTGCGGCCGAGGACCTCGCCTGCCGGCCGTAACGCAGAACCGCATTTCGTGCAGGTCTTATAGATCGCCGTATGGTACGTGTCGCATTTCGGGCACAACTGCGTGTATCGCTCTGCCATGCTCCCTCTTTCTGTTTTCCGCGGACATACCTTCAATCTAAATATACCCCAGGGACGGCTGTTATCAAGGGCATTTTAGCCTGTTTTTGAAAGCGATTTCACCTCTCAATTATCCTATGCAGACAAGAATATCTGTCAACTCAGTCCGCGTCGCAAGCCCCTGCTCCTCTTCCAAGCGCAGGATATTCAGGATACAGCGGGCCGTTTTCTCCAGATGTTCCCCTGCATCAGGCCGGCAAACGCAGACAGCAACATATTCCTTCATCCTGGCGTAGGGCATTTCTTTTGCGCGCATCTGCGCCTCGATGGCTTTCCACTCTGCGTCCAAGTCCTGTATTTTTGAATTTCTTGCCAGCTGTTGCATTTCCAGCATCGCCTGCGGCATCATCACGGGCGCCTGCTGCGGCTGACCGCCGCCGTGCAGCGCCCGGAAATCAATGCCGGCGAGGTCCTGCTGCTGCGCGTCTATATCCCGGACCTCTCCGCCGTCCAGCTGCACCTTGGGCCGCTGTGTGTCGTTATGAGACGCTTGATTTTTTTCGATCGCATCTATTATTTTCGGCACTTGCGGCATGATCTTTTCGTCATATGGTTTCAGCTTATCCAATCCCTTGAGCTGGCGTATTGCATCCTTACCTAATGCCGCGATTAAAACTTTTATATTTCCTTTAAAATATGCTTCGAAGACAACATCTTCCCCCACTGCTTCAATCACTCTGCAAGCCAAAAATAACGCCGGGGCATAGGAATTCTTGACGCCGAGGACTTTGCGCTCTAATTCCTGTGCCTGTAGATCCAGGGGATAGTTTGTGTCCGCGGCATCGATCAAGAAGTCTTTTAAACTCGACGTCGCTATTTTCCAGGCGGCATATTCAGTGACCCCTTCGTCAAGGATCTTGCCAATGCTTCTTAAACCGCGGGAGTTGTGGTGCAAACCTTCATGAAGCAGTAGCATTGTCAGCAGCGGGCCATCCAATTCAGAAGGAATAACATAGGTTTGGTGGAAGGGAAAGTATCCCGCAGAGTAGACGCCCACATATTTTTCAACGATATGGCCCGGGACAAATTTCACGTCATATGGCACAGGCGGATTCACATGTATTGCATTAAGAAAATCCGTCAACAAGACGTCATTTTCCTCCATCCGCCTTTGCTGAGACACCGAGGACTCTACGGAATGCCGTATCAGAATTATTTCTTTCTTTATGCTTTTGTTCATGTGCTTCTGTACCATCCTCCAGATAACCTCTTCGGTGGTCCCGATGTTGAATTTCCTGAGGACCTGCCGGAAATAGCGCTCAAGAACTTCTTCGGTCAGTTGCAATTTGGGATCCTTCCATGTTTCTTTGGACGCATCAAATATCTTCCTGATTTTTTCCCGGATATCGTCTGCTTGTTGATCGAACCGAGCGGTCTCATTACTCTTGTCGTCGTCCCGCTGCGCCGCGGGCCGCTCCGTGCCGCCGTCGCGCTGCACCAGGCATTCCCGCGGCAGCCAGATCGTGACCGTCGTTCCCCCGGCATCTTCATGTTCCACGGAGGAGAACTCCGCATCCGGCACTCCTGCTTCACGCCATAGAGAGGCCAGCAATCCCGGGCTGCCGGTCTGACTGTCTCCGCGGCAGATGATATTGACATCTATACCGCTCCCTCCGAAATAGAGATCAAAACCGCGTTCCCTCATTAATTCTTTCCGTCGCGTATCGGCGGCGTACGTTCCCGCGCCATTATCTTTGATCCGTATCTGCAAGCTCTCCTTCTCATTATGCATAACCCAACCGGCACTCAACTTAAGGATCCCTGTTACGGGAGGCTGTTGTGCGGCGTGCCCGATTTCCTCCATATATTCTCTGTCATGGAATGTGGCTACGGCGTCATAACTGTTCCGCACAAGCCGAAGGATGAGATTCTGTAAAGATCGCTCGAAAATAGTCATTTCTTTGCCGTTCACATCCAGGAAGTCGCCGATAAACGGCTTTTTAAACTCGAGATCAGCCAGAATGGTATTCTTAACAAGGGAATCAAAGCGCCACGTTACAAATTCACTCTTCTGTTTGATCATTGAATCCTTATCCATGGGTTCTGAGTGCGAAAGAAACCCAATCGTACGGTCAACGATCTTTACGATCTGCTCCTCTGCACCCCGGTCAGCTAGCGGTGTATGCTCCGACCCAGTGCCGCCGTCGCGCTGCACCAGGCATTCCCGCGGCAGCCAGACGGTCACCGTCGCTCCCCATCCGTCATCGCCGTACGTCAGGCTGTAAAACTGCTCTGTCGCATCTTCATTATCCTGATTCTTGGGTATGGTGACTCCCGCCAAACCCCACAGATATGCCAGGAGCCCTTGAGCGCCGGTCGCGCTGTCGCCCTTGCTGATCATCCGGGTATCCAGCCCGGCGCCGCCGAAATAGAGATTACTTCCTTCAACGAACGATTTGTGCCTGGTATCGGCAGCGAACAAGCCTGCGCCGTTATCCGCGATCGTGATCCTGAGGCTTTCTTTCCCGGTCTGCGGATGTGTTGCCCAGTGTGCGGCGAATGTCAATCTGACCTTTTCCGGTATCGGCCTATCAGCACATCCGATCTTCCCCATATACTCGCGATCGTGGAATGTCGCAACAGCGTCATATCCGTTGACTGCAAGTTTGCGTATAAGCGTCTTGAGCGTTGTCTCGGTTATCGTTGCCATATTTCCCTCGAATCCGTTCCCGTTTCCGAAAAATTCCCGGAACCTGATCGTAAACGGTTCCTTGTATTTCAGGCCGAAGAGGATGGTGTCTTCCATGACTGAATCGACCAGGGCGAGGAACTTATTGTTTTCTTCGATTGCCCGCTGACCGTTCATTCTCGCTTCAACAGGAGGCACCGCAAACTCGATGGTTTTTTCGACGATCTTTGCTTCACGGGAAAGAATACGCATCCGATCGGCGATATCCTCTTGGCCGAACGCTCTGCGCGCGAACCATACGAGCCGGGACTTCACCGCACGCATTCTGGTAAGAAGAGCCGCGGGTCCTAAAAAGAGACCGAATAACGCGCCTCGCGTCGTCAACTCATACGTCCGCTGGACTTCGGCTGGAAAGATATCCGTGCTGTTGGAGTCGGGCGCCGAATCCTCACGCGCCTCGTTGATCTTCTCAATCAGATATTTATGCTCATCCGGGTCAAGCCGGTCAATGCGGTCTGAAAAATACGGGTCGATCACCTTGCCGCTGATGTTCCCTACCTTTTGCTCCCTCATCCTCACGCGTTTCTCTTCATCGCCCGGATTGAGCATATACCACAAAGCCCAGCGGAGCACCCCGAACGGCCCTGCGTCATTATACGCGTGGATCTCATTGACCGCATGGCTGCTTTCATGCGCCACAATACGGACCCTCAGATCGGTCGAGTAAGAATCGAATGAATCTTTTAATATGTAAATATCGGCGCCTTTGACCAGCACGTGCGGAAATCCGATGCGCGGAAGCGCCATGCCTTCTGCCCAGGGATTCGGCAGGGGAAGTTCGTCGACGAGCGTGATCGAGACATTGCCTGACATGGCGGTCCGGGCCAGATCAGGCTCGATCAGATACAACCAGATGACCGCATGCGCCACATCGGGTTCTTTCTCCCACCGCTCCAGGGCGTGTTCTCTGAAAAGCACGTAATCCTCATACGCGCGGAACGCCTCTTCGCTCTCATAGATCCTGCCGTCTGCGGCCTGATAAACCGAGTCATATCCGGCCTGCCCAAGAAAACTCTGCAGATCAAGGATCTGGTACATATCCGTTCTCTTCTCTTTGGTCCACTGCTCGTTCGGCTCATTGTGCAGCAGATCCATGGACACGATGGTATGCGCATCGGGAATCTGGGCCTCGAACGCTTCGTAATCCTGCTGGAACGCAACGCCGTACTTTTCTTTGTAAGCGCCCAGCTCTTTTTCAAGCACGGTCCTGAGCGCCCGCGTTTTCTGGATATCTTTGATCGCGCCGCTGTCCTGAGGCGCATGCATTGCGCCGGCAGTTTTGTAAACTTTGATCGAATTGAACGCACCCTGGGCCAGATAACTGCTCCAGTGGAATGCCTCCCTTTCAGTATAGGTATCAGGGAACAGGGCCTGCGGATCATTGCCGGCCTGAATATAACGGTCTATCGCGCCCGCCTCCTCTTTCTCAAATAAAAACTCTTTGAAGCGAGACGCGGCAGGAATTATCGGCCCGAGTTCTTCCTCGGCCTGCCGCAGATCAGCCTGCAGCCGCGCATGCCGCTCGCGCAGTTCATTCCACTCCTCGGGACGAGTTTCTTTTTCTCCCCGCTGGATCATGCCAACCATGGAAACCTGCGCGCTGAAGCTTTGATCCGTCAGGTCGCGGTGTTTCAAGAGTTCCTTGTCAATATCGCGCGTATCTTTATGCGTATTCCTGTATTCCCTGACCAGATCGTTCACTTCGTCTCTCAAAGCTTCCAGGTCCTGCAGTTCGTCATGATCGGCAGGAACCCCGCTCAAGACATCGACCTGATCGCCCACAAACCCTATCTGATATCCCATTCTGCCTTTATCGTTGAGATATTCCGCAATGGCTTTGGGATCCCTGCCTGTGATATCAAGGATCTCTATGATATGCCCGTCGCGGGCGCCGTAAAGCGTATATTCATTCAAATACCTGCTCAGATTCTGTACCGCGTTGCCGTTGACGACCAACAGAAGCGGAACATCATGAGTTTTTACATACGAGGCGTTTTGCTGCTCAAGATACAGGTCTGGAAGCGGATTGACAACGAGCGATATGCTGACCGGATGCGAGGTATTATCGGTTAACCCCTCCGGCTCAGATAAAAAGAACGACGTGTAATCGGTTGAATAGGGGATTTTTTCAATATGATTAAAAGTCGTCAGGTGCAGCGGCTGCATATCCGGGCCGAGAGGATCGGATGTGTGATCATCGGCCATGCCGCTTACATACGCGTGAACGAATCCTCCTATAAAAAACGACGGAACGACAAAGAAAGCAAAAACCGCCAGCGTCTTAAAACGCCGGGAGAGCATGCCCTGCGGCTGCGGCGTGTTAGCGCTGACCATGCCTTCCTGTATTTTCCAGTTCCGGAGATCATCGCGAAGCAAAAGCAGGTCCCCGTACGTCCACGCGCGCAGATCGCCGGCCATCAGATCCTTGAACCGCCTGAGCTTCCTTTGCGACGGGATGCCGTAGTGCGCCAGCATCAGGGGGATGATCTGCTCGATCAGCGCGTGCTTTTTGCCGCGGATATCGTCTGCCAGAGCCCGAAGGCCGTTGGCAGGGATCTCTTCTGGCAAAGAATCGATGCCCCGCGCGTCAAAATATTCCTGCACGAGCTCCCGCTGCTGCCGGACCGCTTCTGCATGGTCGCCCGTGCCGCCGTCCCGCTGCACCGCGTCTTCATGCTGCGGGCTGAGCAAGTCGGCTTTTGTTTCTTCGAGGTCTGTCAGTAAACGGCCGCGGGGATTTCGCAAATCCTGATGCTTCATATAATCACGATTATAGAAACCTCCGGCTCTGCCGGATCCCTGCTCCCGGTTCATAATTAATTGCAGTCGATCATATGTCGCTTCCTGTATCGGCGCGGTCAATATGGTGCCATCTGCCTGCATGATAACCAGCCGACGGCCAACAATCAGATAATGCTTGGACAAGAGCTGTTCCAGGCTATCCTGAACTGACATTCCCAGCCGGATCTTGATTTCCTTATTTGCCTGTGCCAGGCTTTCAGCTATCGCATTGCTCTGTAAAGCAGAGAATTCCTTGGCCTCCGCTGGCCTGAACCATACTATCCTTGTCTCCGGATCATTTTTGTCGCGAAATCCCGTTGCATATACGGTGGCCAGTATCTTGGACCGGATGTTCTTTTCCGGCGGGGCGCTGAAAAGGCGCACGCTCTTGCTGCCCGGAGGCAGTATCAGTTCACCGATGATATCCTCTTCGCCGCCGTCGCGCCGAGATTGACTGCCGTCTGCCTGAGAGAACTGAAATCCTGCCTCTTCCGCTATCTCGAGTAATTTAGCCCTGCCGCGCGCCAGCCAGCCGGCAATCTGAATTTCAGAATATCCCTGAGCCGCCAGGAAATCTTTGGCCTGTCTGACCTCATCATCATAAGGAATTCGCGTGTCATTCTCATCTTCCCCGCGTGACTGATTTCCGCCGTCTCGCGGCACGGATCCCTTTTTATCGCCGATAGATAAATTCTGTATAATAAAATCACTCACGTATTCACGATTGTCTAACGAGGACGATGGGATCGCGGTCAAGCTGCCGCCTGCGACCTGTATGCCGCCGGAGAAATACTGCCTTATGGTTACGCCGTATGGGCTGTTTATGGTTTCTTCTTTTCTGTATTCGCCTTCGGAAAAGGACCGTTTGTAGGCATTAAAGCAGGAGGCTTTCGACCATGCCTCTTTTGATGCGAGTCCGTTCAGATCTTTTCCGTCGATGACAGGGTTATCCTCATTTTTCGACTTGAACCATTGTGCCAGGATTAACGAATAATACACCTGTCGAAGCTCAGCGTATCTCTTGGAGGAATTCACCTCCCTGGTCAGCTTCGGAATGATCAGCTGGCGCACAAGGTCTGAGGAATATTCATTCAGCTTTTTAACATTCGGGTCGTCGAAATTGTAGAACGGCGAGTCCTTTATGTAATCCTGCTCGAGCATAACTTGCAGGGTCGCCTTGTAGATGAATACACCCTGGGGGGTTTCCCTGATGATGATCTCGCCAGGCACGATCCACGGACGGGTGAATGTCGGTATCTCTATATCCTGCCCGCTGTAAGTCTGTTCTGCTTTCTCATACAGCTTGTTCCAGTATTGCCTGCCTTCGGGTGTATCGGGATTGGTAAAACGCGCGAGGTCTTTCTTCAACTGCAGGTCAGCCTCAAGCAGAACTTTTCCAAGGTCCGTCTTTTCCAGATACGGATCGATGACATTATCAGGAGAATCAGGTCGTAGATTTACCCAAAACATGCTATTGGGTAATGCCAGGCCTATTTTGAAATATTCAAAGAGTTTTCGGGAGGATTCTTCTGCCTGGCCGGGCGTGAGACTTTTAAGGTCCCCTTGATCAAGAAGAAGCTGGAAGTTGTTTGTGCTCGGATCGAATTCAATTGAACGCAGCTGAACAGGCCTGAACCTGTCTGCAACAGGCGCGAGATTGCTTAAATACGCGGGCACGGCAAACTGGCCAGCGACCTGTGCATAGCCGGTTTGCTCGGAAATAAAACAAAAACAAATTAGTAAGGCAATGATCCGCTTGAACATACTTTTTATAAGTTATTATTTTGCGGGTAAAATAAAAAGATAGGACTTATCCGGCCACGCCAAATAGGTCTATCAACCTTATATTATAACTATATATTATATATAGGGGATTTCAAGACGCAGGGAGGGATGTTTTGAAAGCGGTTTCAACCCGCTTAACCACGTCTTTTAGCCAACGAGCGCGCATCTGAGGGGTGCTGGTGACGACAACACGGAACATTTTTCTGCTCAAGCATTTTGCCCCGCAGAAAGCAAGAGTATTTTCCCATATTTTCTGAAGAGGATCTCCCAGAACCTGGTTTTCGCGTTTGGCAGGAGTATCGGAAGTATTAAAAATGAGGACCTTCGTTATGTTACCCAGCATTTCTATGGGCAGTCCTGCTGCGCCTTCAGGCCCCGGAGGGAAATCATACGCAACGCCAGGCCGCAATACCCTGTCAACCCAGCCTTTGAGGATCGCAGGCGGCTCGCCCCACCAGTTCGGATGAATGATCACCAATCCCTGGGCGCTGCTGATCTCCTCGCAATGCTTTTTGATACGGGCAGGCAGCTTTGCGTTTTTTCTTATCTCGTGCTCAGGCAGGACAGGGTCGAATTGCTCGCGATAAAGATCGTGGAAAATGACGGAATGCCGGTTGCGTTTGAGCGTCCGGACAACAGTGCGGGCGATCGCAGCGTTAAAACTTCTGGGAGAGGGATGCGCGAGGATAACGGATATTCTCATACTACGATATTGACGATCTTGCCGGGGACAAAGATGAATTTTTTGATCGGTTTGCCCTGGATCCATTGCTGGGATTTCGCATCATTGTCAACGATCGCCCTGACCGCCTCGGAAGCCGCCTGGGAGGGGATCGTGATCTGCGACCTGACCTTGCCGTTGATCTGCACCGGAATGACCACCGTATCTTCGACAAGCATCTTTTCGTCCCATGCGGGCCACGGCGCCGCAGCGACCGGTTCTTTATTGCCGAGAATCTGCCACAGCTCCTCGCAGAAATGCGGAGCGATCGGCGCCAGGAGGATGACAAGCGTCGAGAATACGTTCCTATCCGCCGCTCCCTGGTAGATCGCGTTCACCAGCTCCATCATACTCGCAATGGCAGTATTGAATTTGAAACTCTCATAATCCTCAGTGACTTTTTTGATCGTCTTATGGAGCGCCTTAATTACATCCTGCGACGCCTCGCTTTTCAGGTTGTCCTGGATGCGCCAGACGCGGTTCAGGAACCGCAGCGCGCCTTCCATGCCGCGGTCATCCCATTCAAGCTCTGCCTCAGGCGGCGCTGCAAAAAGGATGAAAAGTCGCAGCGCGTCAGCGCCGTAGCGCTGGATCATGGAATCAGGATCGACGATATTGCCGCGTGATTTTGACATAACCTCGCCGTCCTTGAGCACCATGCCCTGCGTCAGGAGGCGGACAAACGGTTCATCGTAATCGACCATGCCGAGGTCTTTAAAGAATTTGGTAAAAAATCGGGAATACAATAAATGCAGGATCGCGTGTTCGATGCCGCCGATATACTGGTCCACCTGCATCCAGTATTTTGCCTCTTTGACATCAAACGGCGCTTTTGTTTCCTGTGGAGAACAATACCGCAGAAAATACCACGACGAGTCGAAAAAAGTCGCCATGGTATCGGTCTCGCGGCGCGCAGGACTTTTACATTTCGGGCATATGCAGTTGACGAATGAAGCGACCTTTCCCAGGGGGCTGCCGCCTTCGCCGGTAAAAGGCGCGTCAGCGGGAAGCTCGACAGGCAGATCCTCGTACGGAACGGGAATCGTACCGCATTTCTCGCAATAAATGACCGGGATGGGCGTGCCCCAGTACCTCTGGCGGGAAATAAGCCAGTCGCGCAATCGCCAGTGCGTCTCGATCCTGCCAATGCCCTTTTTTTCCATCCACTCGGCAATACGCAGCTTGGCTTCTTCGTTGGTCAAGCCGTTGAACTCGCCGGAATTGATCTCAACGCCTGAGCCCTCGTATGCCTCGGACATTGTTTCGACAGAGAGCGCGGCTCCTGCTGGCTGGATAACAACGCGCATGGGCAGGCCGTGCTCTTTTGCAAAAAGAAAGTCGCGCTGGTCATGCGTAGGCACTGCCATGATCGCGCCGGTGCCGTATCCCATGAGAACATAATCGGCGATCCAGATCGGGATCACTTCGTCATTGACGGGATTGACCGCGCAGGCGCCGGTGAACACGCCTTCTTTCTTTACGTCGGACGATGCGCGCGAAACCGTGCTTTCCTTGGCGACCTTTGTAATGAACGCGCGCGCCTCTTTTTCCTGCGCCTTACCTTTGATAAGCTCTTCGACAAGCGGATGCTCGGGCGCGAGAACAACATAGGTTGCGCCGAAGATCGTGTCCACTCGCGTCGTAAAGACGGGCAGCTGCGCACCTGTGCCCTGCACTTTAAAAAATATCTCAACGCCCTGGGACTTACCGATCCAGTTTGTCTGCATGGCAATGACCCGCTCGGGCCAATGCGTGAGCTGTTTGAGGTCCTCGAGCAGGCGTTCTTTATATTCGGTAATGCGCAAATACCACTGTTCAAGATCTTTTTGCTCAACGGGGCTGTGGCACCTCCAGCAGCCGCCGTCGATGACTTCCTCGTTCGCAAGAGTCGTTGCGCATGATGGGCACCAGTTTACGGGCGATGCTTTCTTATACGCAAGCCCCTTTTCGAACATCTTAAGGAATATCCACTGGTTCCACCGGTAATAATCCGCATCGCAGGTCGAGACCTCGCGGCCCCAGTCATAGGAAAAGCCCATTTTCTGAAGCTCCCGCTCCATTTCCCCGATGCATTGATGGGTCCAGGCGTCCGGTTTGGTCTTGTTCTTGATCGCGGCGTTCTCCGCAGGCTGGCCGAACGCGTCGAATCCCATGGGATGCAGGACCTGGAATCCGCGTGCCGCTTTATACCTGCTGAACACGTCGCCGATGGTATAATTGCGCACGTGTCCCATGTGGATCTTCCCCGACGGGTACGGGAACATCTCAAGGCAATAATACTTCGGCCTGCCGGAAACAGCGCGTGCCTCGAAGCTTTTGCGGTCCTTCCAGGCCCGCTGCCACTTTTCTTCAATGTCCTTGAACGAGTATTCCATGAAGGTTATTGTTTGATGCGCAGAGGAATGAGCGACCGCATGGTCTCGATGCCCCGCAGGATGACGTCCATGCCGCAGGGTTTTGAAAGATAATGATCAGCTTCCATGTCGTAGCTTTTGCGCAATGTTTCAAGCTCGGTCTTGGCGCTGATGATGATGACCGGGCGCCACCGGTCCGTATATTTCTCCCTGACCTGCTTGAGCACCTCAAAGCCGTTGAGCTTGGGCATGATCAGGTCAAGAAGGATCAGGTCCGGATCGAATGCGGGGAATTTCGCAAGCGCTTCATCTCCGTCAAAAGCGGTCGCGACATCGAACCCTTCCCGGGTCAAACGGTTTGAAACGACCTGCACGATATCCGGCTCGTCGTCAACTACCAGTATTTTGAATCCCATGGCCCTCATCCTTTGCGCGCGGCCCGCTGCATCAGCCGCCGCACAATGAGCAGGTTTCGCTCATCTGCGGTCGCGCTATCCTTTGGCGTTTCCAATACACATGCGGTATGCCCCAGGCGCTTGTCGCTGACAATCCGCCTGAAACCCGCTCTTCCGATATTTCCTTTACCGATATGCTCATGCCGGTCGCGATGGCTGCCCAGTGTATCGCGCGTATCATTCAGATGAATAAGCGCAAGATTCCTGATGCCGACCGTGCGCTCTATTTCATCCATGAGCCGGCTGTATCCTGCTTCCGTTGCCAGGTCGTAACCGGCAGCATACGCATGGCATGTATCAAGGCAGGCGCCGATACGGCCCTTCTGTTCGATGCGGCTGATGATAGCCGCATGATGTTCAAACGTATAGCCGAGCCAGGAACCGCTGCCGGCCGTGTTTTCCAAAAGGATCTTTACGGGCGAACCCTCAGTCAGTTCCAGGACCCTGTTCAGCGCGATCGAGATCTTTTTCAGACCCCGCTTCTCGCCGGACAATTTATGGCTGCCCATATGGGTGACCATATATTCCGCGCCCAGGGCCTTGGCCTCGCGCATATCCTGCACATACGCGGTGATCGAACCGCGGAACAGGCCGTGCTCCGGGGACGCAAGATTGATCAAATACGGGATATGGATAAAGACTTTTTCTATATTGCTCGCGGCCCGGCGCCGTTTGAATTCATCGATATCGGCTTTTTTCAGCCTGCTTCTGCGCCACTGCCGGGGGTCGCGGCTGAATATCTGCATTGCGGTGCAGCCGAGTTTTTCCGCGCGCGTTATCGATTCATAGATCCCGCCGGCTGTTGACACCTGTATCCCGAGCAGCATAGAACCTCATTTTAGCATAAAAAAAAGGCAGGTCCACCAAAAACCTCTCGTCGAGAAATGTGGCGGCCCTGCCTGTATATGGTGGAGCTGAGGAGGATTGAACTCCTGACCCCTTGCATGCCATGCAAGTGCTCTCCCAGCTGAGCTACAGCCCCGGAATCTATCGATATTTCAACCGCTGATATATTTCGACAGCAGCGACCACGTCTTGCTGCCCACAACGCCGTCGGGGGTTATGCCGTTGGCCCGCTGGAATTTCATGATGGCCTCTTTTGTCTCAGGCCCGATCTTGCCGTCGATCATACCCTTGAACATACCGGCTTTTTTAAGCGCGGTCTGGATCTCGGTGGCATTGGGCATGCGGACTTCCTGCCTGCTCGCTGCCTCAAGCTGTTTGCGCAGGATGTAATTCTCATCCTTGAGCCGGTTACGCTCTATCTCAAGTGAATTGATCTTGGCCTGGTATTCCTGAACGACCGAAACCGATACGGTCTGCGATGCCCTGGGCGACTGGGTCGTCGCGCACCCCGATAACGCAAAAATCCCTGCCAATAACGCTCCCAAACATATCCGTCCCATACGAACCTCCTTGAAATTCATGGTATTATACCCCAGATTTATAGAATTGACAAACAAGATTTTAGACTGTATCATTTATATACATTCGGAATCGCCGAGGTGGCGAAATGGCAGACGCGTCGGTCTCAAAAACCGATAGGGTTACACCTATGAGGGTTCAACTCCCTCCCTCGGCACCAAATTGAACGGTTGACCCCAAAGGCTCTGTCCCTCGGGACAGAGCGCCAAAATTCGCGTTTTCGGCGAAAATTCGGCGGGGCAAATTCAAGTATAGGTGAACTTCGTAAGGAGTTCACCTATTTCTTTTTCGGCGTCCTCAGTCAAAATTCTTTTTTTCTCCCTCATGAGGAATCCGCTGGAAACCCGAAAGGCGCAAACCTGGAGGTCGCCATGAAATGCGCCGTGTACGTGCGGGTTTCCACCGAAGAACAAGCCAAAGCGGGTTACTCTCTCGCCGCCCAGACAGATAAGATAATTGAGTTTATACGCAACAAAGGCTGGACGCACACCGAAATTTATTGCGATGACGGCTACTCTGCCGCGACGCGGCGGCGGCCAGCACTTGAGCGTTTGCTGGCCGATTCAACGGCGCGGCAGTTTGACGCCGTCCTGGTGTATAAGATCGACCGCTTCTCGCGCAACCTCAAAGACCTGCTCGATATTGTCGAACAATTGAGCAAGAACGCCGTCGGCTTCAAGTCGATAACCGAATTGATCGATACCACCACCCCTGAAGGCCGCCTCATGTTCCACCAGTTCGGCTCATTCGCGCAATATGAGCGCGAACTGATCGCCCAACGCGTAATGCTTGGACTGCGTAAAAGATTCCAGTCCGGCATGTGGGTAAGCGGCGTAGCTCCCTTCGGCTACAAGCAAAAGAACGGAAAACTTGAACTTGTTGATAAAGAGGCGGCCGTCGTCAAGACCATGTTCGACCTCTACACCCAAAAGAACCTCGGCGTGATAAATATCGCCCGTTACTTAAATAACGCGGGACTACGGACACGGGCCGGAAATATGTGGAAGCCGACGGTCATTCACCACATTATCACAAATCCGACTTACACAGGTTGCATAATACGCGGCGGCGAGAGAGTAACCGGGGCTCACAAACCCATTGTTAAAGAGGAAACATTTAACCGTATAAAAGAGCTCCTTCCTACTCGCAAAGCGAAAACCCGCGTGTTTGTGAGCCCCAACCTCTTCACCGGGTTCATATTCTGCGGCTGCGGCGCTCCCATGCACATGATTTATCCAGGACTGCCAAATAAGATTCGTTATAAATACTATGCCTGCTCCCGGCGCATAGCCTATAAAGACTGCAAAACCGAATATCTACGCCAGGACATCTTAGAAACCAGTGTTTTAGATCAGCTAAACAAGCTTGCCACTGATAAACCAAGACTGACCGCGATAATAACCCTTCTTAAAAACCAGAACAACAAGCTTTTACCTGGCTTGCGCCGCAGCCGCCTGGAGCTGTCGCAAAATATCAGCGGTCTGACACAGCAAAAAAACGGGTTATTAAAATGGATGAGCGCAAAAGAAGCAAAACCTTATACGCTGAACGTACTCAATGAGAAATTCGAGAAGATCGAGCTTGAACTAAACGAATTAACGCACAAGTTGTGGCAGACCGACGAGGAATTGAGTAAGAGGTCGCGCTTTGGCTTGTCTTCGGAGAAAGTCGCCTTGTGGCTTAAGCAAGTGATCAAGACTTACGCGGATTCCGACCGGCAGGAGAAAAAAAGAATTTTGTCTGAGGTTTTGGAAAAGATCACAGTAAAATCAAAAGACGAAGTTCACCTATTCTTGAATTTGCCCCGCCGAATTTTCGCCGAAAACGCGAATTTTGGCGCTCTGTCCCGAGGGACAGAGCCTTTGGGGTCAACCGTTCAATTTGGTGCCCTTCGTCTGAAGAATACCCAAAAGGCTGTTTGTCAATTAACCTACTCGATTCAATCCTACTACCAAAAGAAAGATCAGTCAAGAGAATAGGCCCCGCCCGCTTGGCCGCGGGCTTCGTTGTGCCGGTGGCGTCGCTTCGCCCCGCGTGACGCGGGGCTGCGCTGGACGGCCGCTTAGGTCAGCGGCCTGGAGCTAATGCAGTCCGGGCTCGGCTCGGCTGCGGCTGGGGCTGGGTGGGGGCAGCCCCAGCCGCGCGTCCTCTCGCACCGCTGTTAAATCCCCCAGGTCGTACGCTGTGCCGCAATTAACAAATAGAAAAACTCGGCGGTGCGGCACGCCGAGCCTCTTGGTGGATAGGTTTGAAAAGTCGCTAAGTAAACCTACACCCCGATAACACTGTTATTTTTTTAAGGGGGCACCTTTTAAGGATGCCCCCTTTCGAACTATCTGTATTTTACGAATTTGGTATTCCCAAGCTCGTAATAATAGTACCAAACTTCCGAAACATTAACGTTATGTTTTGATATGAGACGCAATGCTTCGTCACAATACTTGCTTGGTACAATCAACAGAAACTTGATACCTAGGCTTCCATAATCTTTCCATTGTTCCGCTTCTGAATCAGAAACAGACTCAGCGGTTTCAATTTCTTCAATTATGACAGCCGTACCTCTAGCCGAACCTAATGAATCAGGCAGCCATACTACAACATCAGGATAACGCGGATTAGACGCAGGTCCTACAAATTGATTCTTCTCCCCACCAGGATTAGTGCTCACTTTGTAACCCTTGCGTTGCATTTCTCCATAAGTCGCAGCTGACGCACTGACTATTCTATCATGCTCGGATTCTTCCAGGGTTGTACGAATAGCCATTATTTTTTGGTATACCTCCTTCCTAAAATTTCTGTGGGGAAGTTGCCAAAAGTATTGACTTTTCACCTCCTTAGGATATACTAATGACAACGGCACTAACACAGATATTTAGTGTCCCAAGGGTGGATAAAAGGCCCCCAAGCCAAACTTTATCCGCCCTTTTTCTTTTATTCAAAGACCATCAGTAGTTAGTTATCAAACCAAGAATTTATTTAGCTCATTTACTAATATATGTACGGTCGTAGAAGGTCTTCTGACGCTAGCGGGATGAGTAGCTATGTAACCAGATAGAAGTCGCGAGGCATTTCTTATTCCATCCCCCTGTTTGTTTAGAATAAGCTGGTAGATTTCAGTACTGTTTTTCTCGTAAGGCTTACCTAAAAGTGCGCTTAACCTGGTAATATATTCCGATCGTTTTGAGGCAGTTTGATGATATTGGAAGTGTAACAAGTACCATAACTCAAAACACTCATTAGAATAAGCCACTTTGATATCATGTTTTTTTGCCAACGCAATAGCCTTTTCAAAGTTATCATCAGGATTATCATCTTTATCAAATACACACCAAATTTGATCAAACTTTATACCGTATGTTGCAGCATCTTTCTTGTACTTTATAGTCTTTTCTACAAGAGACACTGTATTATCTCCCGGCCCAAAGATTTCGTCTTTTACTTGAGAGGAAGTTAACCGAAAACTGTTAAAATAATTAGGCTCAGTTTTCTCCCCTTCACAGACAATTAAGAAAGTTTCTCTAACTGTCCTGACGGCAACTTGCCTTTTAGCGATTCTTGACTGTTTTCTTTTCCAAAACGCGGCGTCCGGTTCTTTCATTTTCTAAAAAGCGAGTTGTCTCCTCTAATAAAAGGAATAGCTCCATATTTGCCTGCAATGTAGTCTTTCTCAAAAGAAGCATCATTTCTAACTTTATATTCTGCCAAAGAATATAAATCAGTCGCCCCATATTTATTTTTTTCTGTTAGCCATATTTGATCTCTGCGGAAAATGCTTCTATTAAAAAGATTGGTATTGTGAGAAGCAAAAACTAATTGAGCATTCTTGGGGTTATTCTCAAGAGAATTAAATAATGTTATAAGAAATTTTATTAAAATAGGGTGGAGTTTCGCGTCAAGCTCATCAACTACTATTATGCTCCCATTCTTAAGAGTGTCTAGAAAAGGCCCGGAAAGAGCAAAGAATTTCTTAGTGCCTTCGGATTCCTCTATCCCCAAATCAAATTTAACCGAGGATATTGGCTTGTTTTCGTTATCAAATTTTGAGTGCAAAGTTTGGATGCTAACATTGAAAACTTGTCCCTCTGGGCCAAATTTTGCTTTTTCCTTTTCAGACATATCCTCATACTTTAACTGCGTTTCCTCTAAATTAATATCCTCGATTCCTAAATCGGCTTCTTTGAGAAATCTGAGAACATTTTTCCTGAATTCCTCATCCTTGATTCTTTCAAGAGTGAACGGAACAAGCCTTACGTCTATCAGCGTAGATATAATATGGAGGTTTTTCCCAAACCAATTTAAGATCTCTTTTGAAATCTCGCCATTCCATTGAGCAACAACCGATAAGAAGAGCGCATTAGGTCTAGTTATTTTCTCCTTTCCTTTGCCTTCTTTAAAATGCGTTCCGATTTGAAAGTTGTCCCCTTCTCTTACGAAAAGTTGAGTTTCTTTTCTAATCGGAACGCTAAAAAGCCATTCTCGTACTACCTTTTCTCTATCAACCTGAAAACCATATCTATACCTTGTTTCTTTATGAATAAAAACTACTTCGAAAAGAGATGGTTTATCATCTGTTTCAGCACTCAATTTAAAGTTTGTGACATTAATTCTTCCCTTATCTTGGGTAGAAGTTAAAACAAATTTTTTCATAAACCTCATTGCTCTAATCAAATTACTTTTCCCACTTGCGTTGGCTCCATAAATAACTGCACTCTTCAATAACCTTAATTTATTGTTAGCTATAAATAGATTTGTATCCGCATGTTCTTTCTTAGCGGAAGCAACCATGCTGAAAGTTACAATATCTTTAAAAGATAAGAAATTCCCTACACTAAATTCAATTATCATCATTATCTCCTGGGTTACAGTATCTATTAGGCATATTTTTGGACAAAGTCCACAAATTACAATCCTATTTTATCCACAAAAGAAGTATAACTCAAAAATATAAAATGTCAAGCTTTTTTGTGATATTTACTCAAAAACTAGTTTTATTATTGTAGCAGCGCCATAATCGAAGTGGTTTCTAGGAATCGGGGTGTAGGTTTACTTAGCGACTTTTCAAACCTATCCACCAAGAGGCTCGGCGTGCCGCACCGCCGAGTTTTTCTATTTGTTAATTGCGGCACAGCGTACGACCTGGGGGATTTAACAGCGGTGCGAGAGGACGCGCGGCTGGGGCTGCCCCCACCCAGCCCCAGCCGCAGCCGAGCCGAGCCCGGACTGCATTAGCTCCAGGCCGCTGACCTAAGCGGCCGTCCAGCGCAGCCCCGCGTCACGCGGGGCGAAGCGACGCCACCGGCACAACGAAGCCCGCGGCCAAGCGGGCGGGGCCTATTCTCTTGACTGATCTTTCTTTTGGTAGTAGGATTGAATCGAGTAGGTTAATTGACAAACAGCCTTTTGGGTATTCTTCAGACGAAGGGCACCAGACTGATAGCCAAAAACATAGAAAACATAGGGACGGTTCTCTTCGAGAACCGTCCCTATGTTTTAAATAATTCTGACCCCGTTTTTAGCCTTTTTATCAGTCGTTGATGACGATTGTGCCGTTCTCGCACGAAATACTGTTGATCCGCATGAGATTGAGGCCGTTGGCGGAATTGGGCACCAGTTCATAAACCACGCCGTCAAGGCTCAGGACAAGCTCGCTCAACTGCTGCGCACTGGGTTCAGAAACCAGGGGCTTTCCGGTCACGATGTCGAATTCCACGGTCCCGTATTCTCCGTCATAATCGGTGCCTCCCATGCGCAGGGCAGTCCCTCCCTCAAGGACCTCGACGCTCGACAGGTCTCCGGTCCCCTCATCAAAAAGGGTCAGCGGGAAAATAGTCAATGCATCGGAGGAGGTCGTCACGAGCCCGAACCAGGCTGAATTGTCTGCCCTGACCGCCATCGCATTGGGCTCAGCCGCCATCACAACGCCTGAAAACTCGCGGTCTCCTGCGGTGAAAGATATTTCCTGGCCCACATACTGCTGGCTGCCGGACCTGACCATGGCGAGGACTGCCGGATCAACCCCGCTATAGGTCCATTCCCCCGCGTTATTCGTGTTGATCTGAGGCGCTGTTGCCGGCACGTATCCTGTTGCTGGAATGACCGGCGAGACTGCCGGGCCCGGAGCAGGAGAAACAGGCGCTGCGGGAGCCGGAGAAACAGGCTGGGCCGATGTTGCAGGAGCTGTTTGCCCCGGCATCTGAAATACCTGCGTCTGAACGTGCGCGGTCAGGACCGGCGTTACCATCGCCGCCTGGCGAATGGATATCGCGGGCGCGACTGCGGTCGTGTCCACTGCGTGGAACGTCTGGATCGCGGGCCTGAACGTATAGGTGTCCGCGAGGGCCGCCATGCGGTCCTGCAGGAAAGTTTCAGAGGTCTGGAACGAAAACTGCGAGAGATCCGGCTTCTGCCACTGCCCCGCCGTTTCCGAAGACGCATTCATCGTGTGTGACGGAGATTCATACACATAAGAACTGAAATCATAGGCATAGGCTGATGCTGCAAAAAAAATGCCTGCTGCGCACGCGGCAAAGAACAAAACCGCTGCTGCAGAAGAGGATTTCATCTGACTGCACATGGAACACTCCTTTGTTTGATTTGATCGCCGGCGGTACGCGATAAAAAACCACGATCCTTAAGATAGAATGAATTCTATCAAGAACCGTGGCTGATTCATGTCTGCGCTGAATGTGCGATATACTTTATAAAGATAGCACATGCCAGACGTTTTTTCAAGGTCGGGAATAAAAATATTTTTGAATTACACCAAGGGCTAAAAACGGGGTCAGAATTATTTATTAAATAATTCTGACCCCGTTTTTAGCCCTTATTCTTTTTTGAATTTGGTCAGCAGGGCGTTCTGGTTCAAATATGGCAGGATGGCGCGATAGACCCGCTGCGCGATAAGCCGGTAGCCGTGCTCATTGGGATGAAAATAATCGCTTTTCATGCTGGCTTTGTCGAAAATGCCGTTGAGCAGGTTCGGAATATAGATCGTCCCGTATTGCCGGCTGAGCGACTGGAAAATCGGGCCGTAGTCAGACATGAGATGCATATTGCTGACATCGACCAACGCCACGATCGCTCCCTGCTTCTGGCATTGCTGTATGATCGATTCGATATTGCGCCGCGTATCTTCGAGGGCTATTTTGGTAAGGAAATCGTTTGCTCCGAACTCGACAACTACCAGAAGCGGTTCCCGGTCAAGGACGTCGGGCCTGATCCGCTTCAAAGCTCCTTCGGAGGTATCTCCTTCAATGCCGGCATTCACGACCGGGATGGACGTCAGTTTGGAAAGATACGCCGGATAGGAAGATTTCGGGCCTGCGCCGAACCCCTGGGTCAGGGAATCGCCGAAACATACGATATATTTACCCGAAGAATCTATGTTCACGATATCGCTGCGCATGCACCCTGATATGCACAGGATACCGGCGATGCCCGGGACGATCAAACTCCTGGATAAGATACGGCCGTAATGAATAACCATTTCCATAATTCTCTCAGGCGCAGACGCGCCGCTCATGCCGTGCGCGCAACTGGCCGCAGGCGGCTTCGATATCTTCTCCCCGCGGCTGCCTGACCGTCACGGGAACGCCGCTTTTGGCCACCTCTTGCCTGAACGCCGCCGTCTCGCTCCTGCCCGGAGCCGCAAGGCCCGGATCAGCCTGGGCGTTAAGCGGGATCAGGTTGACCTTGCAATCGAACCCACGCAATATTGTACCTAATTTTCTCGCGTCTGCCAATGAAGAATTGATCCCGCGGATGAGCACGTATTCGAACGTCACCTGTCTGCCTGTCTTCTGCCGGTATGCGCGGCAGGCAGCGATCAGGTCTTTCAAAGGATACCGTTTGTTGACCGGCATGAGCGCGGACCTGGTTCTCTCATCGGCCGCGTGCAGGGAAACGGACAATTCGATCTGCAGCCCTTCGCCGGCAAGCCGCCGTATCTGCGGGATCAGCCCGTTGGTGGATATGGTGATCCTTCGCGCTCCGATGTTCAATCCGTGTTTCGCGTTCAACATGCGGACCGCGCGCAGGACATTATCATAATTATCGAGCGGCTCGCCGCTGCCCATAAAAACCACATGGGTCAACGATTGCGCCGCCGAGCGATGCCTTAAATACAGGGCCTCTTCGATCATCTCGCCCGCGGAAAGATCCCTCTGAAAACCGAATGCGCCGCTCACGCAGAAGCGGCATGCGAATTTGCATCCGACCTGGCTGGAGATGCAGCCGGTGACCCTGCCTGAAGCGGGGATGCTCACCGCTTCGATCATACCGCCGTCAACAAGCTTAAAAAGGAATTTTTCCGTCCCGTCCACGGACCTGCGCGTTTCCTCGATCCGCATGGTCCCCGCAGAACATTCTTCGATCAGCCGCCGGCGCAGGCCGCGCGGCAGATCGGACATGGCATCGAAATCAAAAATGCCGCGCTCGTATATCCAGGTGAATATCTGTTTTGCGTGAAAGCGCGGCAATCCCCACGAAACGATCACTGATGCAAGCTGTTCCGCATCAAGGTCCATGATATCGCGTGTCATCGCGATTTCCGCAATTTTCTGCTCAGGCATGTATCAAGCTCGTCAAGGATACGCTTCTTGAACAGGCGGCTGACCGCGGCGATCTCGACCGCGGACTCAAGCGCCTCGATGCGGTAAAAGCCTTCGGCAAAATCGCCGCCGATAGCTACGACGCCGTGATTCTTGAGCGCGACGAGCGGATTTTTGCGCAATGCCGCGATCACGGGCTCCGGTTCCGCAACCGTCACCGTAAACTGTTTGACCACGGGCACGTCGCCGATCGTATGGCGTGTTTCGAAGATCAAATCTGCCAGGCGCGGATACACAACAAAATACGCATTGGTCAAAGGCGGATGGCAATGGATGACGCGTTGACACGGAAAATTCCGGTAGATCATGCTGTGAAGCGGATATTCAGAGGATGGACGAACGCCTGACAGGCGGGGGCCGCGGCGAATATCAACCCGGACGATATCGCGCTTTTTGAGCGCGCCGAGGCATGTGCCGGTGGCAGTGATCAACATGGTATCGCGGTCCAGGCGACAGCTCAGATTGCCGGACTTTGCCGCGACAAGCGACCGGTCGTATAATTTTCTGCCGATACCGATGATCTCTTCCCGCAGCTTTTGCTCAACCGCATTCATTTCCCGCCTCTTTCGCGTCTGGGCCGCAGCCGCTTTTTTTCGCCGGCCTTGATCGTATGCCAGTTCGCAATGATCTCTTTGGTCGACCCGACTTTTTGCTTCCCGAATACGTGCGGATGGCGCCTTTTAAGCTTCTTGATCAGGCCGTCGATCACGCCTTCAATATCGAATTTCCCGGATTTGGACGCGATCTGCGCCTGGAACATGACATGGAGCAGGATATCGCCGACTTCTTCCTTCATATGAGGATAATCCCTGTTCCGGACAGCTTCGACGAACTCGTCAACCTCTTCCTGCAGATCCTTTAACAGCGACGCGTGCGTCTGCTCCTTGTCCCACATGCATCCGCGCGGACCATGAAGTGTATCGTATATCTTTTTCAATTCCGTGAACCTGGTCTTATCCCTGTTCCGCTTCTTCATTGAGTTCATATCCTTTCGCCAGGAGATATCCTTTGGCCCGTTCCGTATGCCGGTACCGGTTTACGATATCCCAGAAATCGGTTCCGTGGCCGCGGCATACAAGATGCGCCAGCTCGTGCACGAGCACATAATCCCGCACCCATGCGGGCATGAACGCGACGTGATGCGCAATGCGGATCTTCCGGCGCTCGTAATCGCAGCAGCCGAATTGAGCGTTCTGGCCCGTTACATATTCTATAGACTCAAAGCGCAGTTTGCCAGAGAAATATTGTTTGTTCAGTTCGAAAGCGCGCCTGGCGAGGGCCCGGTCGCTATTGAGATCTTTTTTCAAAAGCTTCTTTTCGATCCGACCCCTGAGATCATTGATGACAGCCTGAAGATCCCCGTCAGCGATGCGGGCGGGAACCCGCACATACAACGTATCCTTGACCATGCGGGCGCTTGCGCTGCGCGAACGCCTTCGGGTGCGGACCACTTTTATCTCTTTGATGCGGCTCTGCCGCAGGGAGGGATAATGGAAAGCCAGCCATACGGTATTCTCATGCGGTATTGTCCATTCGACCCGGTGGCTGCATCCTGCAGGGATCGTCATATGATCGCCGGGGATAAGGGTCATTTCCGCCGGGCCGTCGAAGAACTTCAATCGCGCCGAGCCGGATAGTAACACGACCCATTCGTCCGTATCCTGTGAAAGCCACTGCCCCGGCGGCGTTGACTGGCCGCGCGACACAATGCGCTCGAGCCTGACGCCGGGACCGGCAATGACCGTCTCGGAAAACTCATCGGAATGGCAGCGAGCGGGATCCGTGAATATATTGTGCTTTTCAGGGATTGCCATTGACGATTATTATACTACGGGTACATGCCCGGGAGCACATATATTGAACCGCAGGGCCGCGCAAAAATAAATAATTCTGACCCCGTTTTTTATTCGGTGACCGCATCGACGGCAAGGACGAATGCCTTGACGCCTTCTTTGCCGAGAGTCTGGCGCAGTTTCTGCGCTGCGGCAAGCAGCTGCAGGGCCTCGCTGTCAGTACAGCCGGCCAGGAGAAGGTTATTGCGGCCGGGCCAGATATCATTGCCCATGTGCGTGCCCGATGATTTTCCCTTGCCGAACACGCCGGGGATCTTGGTATAATTGTTCAACACGCAGGATTGCTCGAGGATATCCATAACCTCAGCGTCAACGGCCTCGTTGTACGATATCATGACCATCTTGGTTATCTTCATTTCTCCTCCAGCGGCTTATCGCATTTGCGCACCTTGACCATACCGGCTGCCTTGCGGTGGAACACCGAATAGAGCGTCGGCACGAACAAAAGCGTGATGAACGTGGATACGGTCAGGCCCCCGACCATGCTGATGCCGATCGGCTGCCAGGTCTCGGACCCTTCGCCTTGCGAAAAGGCCAGCGGCAGTAACCCGACGAGCGTCGTGATCGTCGTCATCAAAACAGGCCGTAAACGGTCCTTGCCTCCCTGCGTCACCGCTTCAAAAAGCGTGAATCCGCGCGCGCGCAGGATATTGATATAGCTGATAAGCACGATCGCGTTATTGACGACAATGCCCATGAGCATGACCATGCCCAAAAACGACAGCACGTTCAATGTCATGCCGAAGACAACGAACGCCCAGATCACGCCGGTGAACGTGAAGGGAATGGAGAACATGATGATGAACGGGTCAAGCAGGGATTCGAATTGGGCCGCGATGACCATATACACGAGGATAATGCCCAGCGATAACAGAATGACCAGATCTGCGAACGCCTTTTTCTGTTCTTCCGCCTCGCCGCCGAAATTGATGATGATGTCCGACGGCACGGCAAGCGACGCCATCTCTTTGCGGATATCCTCGACGATCTTGCCGCTCGAGCGGTTGAGCGTATTGGCCTCGACCCTGACAATGCGCTCGCGGTTCTTGCGCTCGATGGACAAAGGCCCGGCCGTTTCATAGATCTTCGCAAAGCTGGACAGCTTGACCTGTTTGCCCGTTACCGGAGACGTCAGCATGAGGTTCTCGACGTCCTCAAGCCGCGTGCGGGCAAAATCTTCAAGCCGCACGTAGATATCATAGGTCCTGCCTTTTTCCCTGTATTTGCTCGCGCTCGATCCTTCGATAAAGGTCTTGATGTTCCGGGCGATCATGTTCATGTTCAGCCCGAGGCTTGCCGCCCGCTCGCGGTCGACCGCGATCCGGATCTCGGGCCGGTGCGCGTCGCGCGAGACCGCGACATCCACAGCGCCGGGAACATTTTCAACGATCTGCCTGATCTTCTCAGCGAGACGGTTCGTTTCGTCGAACGAATTGCCGATGATCTCGATCTGGATTGATTTGCCGCCGCCGCCCAGGATCATCCTGTTCAACATACTGCCGGTGCCCACATCGACTTTTTCAACGCCGGGTATTCTGCGGATGCGCTCGCGGATCTCATTGGCTACCCGCTTGTCGGATTTACCGCGTTCGGTCTTGGGCACCATGCGCAGGCCCGCATAGACGATATGCGACCCTGATGCCTGGCCTGTTGCGCGGCCGATACCGTGGACCTGGCCGCTGCGGACATAACTGAATTTCCGCTCCGGGATCGTATCAAAAATATCCTCGAGTTTCATGGCAACCTTGTCCGACTCTTCCATGCGCGTGCCGATAGGAAGCCTCACTGTTGCCTGGATATCGCCGGTATCCTCCTGCGGGATGAATTCATTGCCCACAAAACGCGTGAGCACGAGCGTGGCGAAGAAGACCGCGGTAAATCCGATGAGCACGAATTTTTTATGGCGCAGGCACCAGCCGAGCATGAACGAATATCTTCGCTCGATCCTGACAATAATGCGCTCGATCACATTATAGATGCCGGAAAACACGCCGTGTTTACGCTTGAGCGCATCGGAAGAAAACGCCGGTTTCAGCCACTGCGAACACAGCATGGGGCTGAACGTCGACGCGGTAAACAGGGACGCAACCAGCGTCGCCGTAATGATCGCTGCCAGTTCGGCGAACATGACGCCGACCACTCCTGAAATAAAGAACATGGGCAAGAAAACCACTACGGTCGTCAATGTCGACGCGGCGATGGACAGAAAGACTTCAGATGTGCCGAATATGGCCGCTTCGCTGCTGCGCTGGCCGTATTCGAGCTTGCGGAATACATTATCCACGACGACAACGGCGTTGTCAACGACCATACCCGAGGCGATGGCCAATGAAGAGAGGCTGATGACATTGATCGTCTTGCCGCTTAAAAAAAGATACAGGAACGTGATGAGCAAAGAGAACGGTATGCTCAGGGCGATGATGACGCTCGGCAGGAACTGCCTGAGGAAAAACCATACCACGAAAATGACCAGGATTATGGCCAGCCACAGGGAATTGCTCAGTGTTCTCAGGGACAGGATGATGTCTTCCGAGGTGTCAAAGACAAGGTTCGCCTCCACGTCGGACGGCAGCGTTTTCATCAATTCGCCGAACTTTTTCTGGACCCGCTCGGCCACCTCGACCGTGTTGGTCCCGGTCTGCTTCTGCACCATCATGGTAAGCCCGCGTTTGCGGTCGATGCGCACGAGCGTCGAGATCTCCTTGAATGCGTCCTCGATGCGGGCGACGTCGCGCAGGTATACCACCTTGCCGGCCCGCGTGCCGAGAATGACATCCTTGATCTCGTCGGGCGCGGCAAACTCGCCCGGAAGCCGCAGGAGATAATCGGTCAGGCCGGTCTTGAGGTTCCCGACCGGCAGGGTCACGTTTTCCCGCTCGAGCGCGGTCAATATGTCCGACGGCGAGAACCCGTACCCTTCGAGCTTCTGCGGATCAAGCCAGATATTGATCTGCCGCTCGAGGCCGCCGTGCAGCTGCACCGTGCCGACGCCGGCGATCTGTTTTAAAGGATCGCAGACGCGCCGGTCGATGATATCGTATAATTCCGCGTAACTGCGGTCCGCCTTAAAGCCGTATACCGCAATAGGCATGTTCGCGGTATTGAATTTCCACAGGAACGGGGTCGAGATCTCGTCGGGGATGTCCGGCAAAGACGGTTTTGCCTGGTCTATGCGGTCGCGCACGTCGTTGGACGCCTCATCCACGTTGGTGCCCCATTTGAACAGAAGCGTCACCGTAGAAATGCCCTCGGAAGAAGTGGACGTGATCTTGTCAAGGCCCGGAGTGATCGCGAGCTGGTTCTCAAGCGGCTCGGTGACTTTGGTCTCGACGTCTTCGGGGCTCGCGCCCGGATACGCAGTGATGACCGATATTGCCGGGGTTTCGATCGTGGGCATCATGTCAACGCCGAGCCTCGACATGGCATACAGAGACACCAGGATCAAAGCCAGAAAGATCATCAGGTTCGTGACCGGCCGCTTGACGCCGAATTCCGGAAGGCTCATCGCGTATCCTCGATATTATTCAAACCGTTCTCCTCGACCATGACGTCAACGCCTTCGCGCAGCCGCATCTGCCCCATGATCACAACCTTATCGCCGGCGGACACCCCTTCCAGGACCTGCACATAAGGACCCTGGCGCACGCCTGTTCTGACATCGCGCAGATGCGCTTTCCCTGCCGTGACCACATACACGTATTGCTGCGGCGCCTTGCCGAGCACCGCCTCTTTCAAAAGCACAAGCGCGTCTTTATATTCGCGGATCACCACCTTGACCTTCGCATACATCCCGGAGCGCAATCGATGCCCTTTATTATCGATACCGATCTCGATCTGGCAGGTCCGCGTTGCCGTATCCACGATCGGGCTCATGCGCGCGATCGTTCCTTTGAATATCTCATCCGGATATGCCTCGACCGTCACTTCGGCGCTCATGCCGACCGATAAAGCCGGCAGGTATTTCTCAGGGACATCGAGAAACACCTTCACCTTGTCCATATTCACGACAAGCCCTATCGGCGCCTGCGGGGATACGTTTGCGCCTATATCGACGTTTATGCGCGCCACGATCCCGGCGATCGGGCTTTCCACCGGGGACTTCTCGAACGTCAGGCCGACCTCATCCCGGTCGATCCAGGCAATGGTCTCGCCTTTTGCCACGCTGTCCCCTTCCTGCTTGACCTTCTCGATGATCTTGCCGGTCACGCGGGGGAATACCTGCGTTTCTTCCCGGGCTTTCACATTGGCGACATAATCGATATATTCCTGCAGCACATCCGCCTTGACGGTCGCGACCTTGACCGGGATCGCGTCGCTGCCCGACGCCTTCCGGACGGCCGTTTCTTTCTTCTGACAGCCGCACAGTAGCAATATGCCTGCCAGCGCAATGACAAATCCCGATCTATACGCACGCATCCTTTTCATTATATTCCTCCTGTTGCATTGTCGAAACGGGCCTGGGAAATCTTATAATCGTAGATCGCCTGGCTCTGGTTAAAAAGCGCGATCGAATAGCTTAACAAGGCATCGTGCAGGTCCAATGAGCTTGCGATGCCGCTGTCGAATTGCTTTTGGGCGACCTCGGCGGCATCCTTATATACTGCCGTTTCATCTGCGGCCGATTTCATTTTCTCTATAGAATCCTTCAGATCCAGATACGCTGTCTTGACGTCAAGCGCGATATCTTTGCCGGTCTTCTCCCGCATGATCTCGGCCTCTTTCAGGTCAATGACCGCTTTTTCGACCTTTGCCTTGGTAAGCCATCCGTCAAAAACCGGCCATGATACGGTGATGCCGATCACATTGTAATCATTCGGGTTCTTTGTCGTGCCGCTCAAGACCGTGGACCGCGCATAATAATCCCATGATGCGTATACCGTCGGGCGATTGCCCGCTTTGGCGACTTCCATATTCTTGAGCGCTGCGTTCCGCTGCGCCTCGACCTGTCTGATCTCAGGCCGCGACTCCATGGCCTTCAGGAAGGCCTTGTCATACGCCAGCTGCTGCGGCTCATAACTGAATTTTGCAGCAGGCGTTATTTTTATCTCCCGATCGAGATACAGAAGATTCCGCAGCATGGCCGCAGCCGCTTCGGCCTGCGACTGAGCTGCCGTATGCGCCTGAGTAACGCCGCTCAGCGAAGACTCGATCCTGAGCATATCGGATTCAGACGCCTGGCCTGCCCTGAACCGCGCCCTGGCCGCAGCCGCATGTTCTTTTGTATTATCAAGAATGGCCCGGTTGACCCCGACGAGCTCGCTGCCGAGTAAAAGCGCATAAAACGATTGTTTGACTTTCAGGATTGTATCCTGTTTTGTCTTGTCGAGTGCAGCTTCGGATGCCGTATATGCGTATTCACCTGCCTTAACGGCGTTGATGATCCTGCCGCCCGCATACAGGGTCTGTTTGACCTGGGCCTGGCCCGCATAGGCGGACACATCCTTGGAATAAAGCCCCCGCGTATCGGACCAGCCGCCGGAAACGGTCAGACCCGGGAACAGGCTCGCATGCGCTTCGGATATCGCGGCCTTTGCTTTTTTCAGGTCCCCTGCCTTAAGCATAAGATCGCGGTTATCCCGGAGCGCGATCGATACCGCCTCGTCAAGCGTCAATGATATCTCCTCTGCCCCGCACGCAAGCGGCGCAGCGAAGATCAAAATCGTTATGAATATGATCCGCGCCCTCATTGGCCCGCCTCTGATTCCTGCGCAAGAATGCCCTGGATGCGCGTCAATACCCTTAAATAATCGGTCCGGTCCTTATCGGACAGCCTGCTGAATATCTCTTTGATCCGGGCAACCTTATGAACGATCAGATTCTTGACCAGGTCTTTTCCCTTTTCCGTCAGCCGCACCCTGATGATCCTGCGGTCTGACGGATCATACACACGGGATACATAGCCGCCCCTGACAAGCCGGTCCACGATGCCCGTTGCGGCAGCGGTCGTGACGCTCAGATACCGGGCCACATCGGTCATGCGCAGTTCTCCCATTTTATTAAGGTATATGAGGATGAATATCTGCGGGGGCGTTATCGTCCCGTTCGTCAGCTCGTTGATCTCGCGCTTCCAGAGGCCGCGGACGACCTCAGGCATGATCTCGATCAAACTGCGCGAATATTCGGTCAGGGATGGATTATCCATCTTGCGCGCTCTTTATTGTTAACTAAGTTAACTACTTTTACTATTAAATATATAGCACATTAATAACATTTTGTCAACGTTTATCGCGCACGGACAAGGGAGGGGGAGGGAGCGAGGGCAAGAGCAATTGATCATCGCCGGGCTGACGCAAGGACGTCCGGGCAGCCTCCTGCGGGCTGCATGCCGTCTTTTGATTTTGAATCCGGCCGGGCTGTATGCCGGAACTCCTCGATGACCGCCTGCATCTGCGCGGCTGTTTTCGCCGCGGTCGCATGCTGGCGCAGATGACGGACGCCGTGATGGCCCCAGGTGTACCAGATGAAGAACTTGCGGAAGGATACCACGCCGACCCGCTCTTTATGAAAATCGACGGATAAACGCAGATGCCTGCTCATGACGTCGGAGATGGCCGCGACCCCGGGCCGGGCGGGGATCGCGCCGCGCTTAAAATATTCCTCCAGTTCGCGGAAGATCCACGGATTTCCCAAAGCGCCGCGCGCGACGAGAACACCGTCGCATCCCGTCTCATCGAACATTTTCTTTGCGAGCCGCGGCGTAAAAATATCGCCGCTTGCGATCACGGGGATCGAAACGGCTTTTTTGACCGACCCGATAGCGCCATGATCGACGGTCCCGGCGTACCCCTGCTGTTTGGTCCTGCCGTGGATGAACACGGCGCATACGCCGGCATCCTGCAGCCGCGCCGCTACTTCGGCACAATTGACCGACCGATCGTCCCAGCCGGTGCGGATCTTTGCCGTCACCGGGACTTTCGACAGGCGCACGACGATCGCCGCCAGCTTTTGTAATTTGACCGGGTCCCGCAACAGGCTCGCGCCTTCGCCGCGGCGCGTCACCTTGCGTTCGGGACATGCGGCGTTGAAATCAAGGATGTCGAAGGCATACGAGGACATGATATCCATGCCCCGCCTGATAAATTCGGGTTCGCAGCCGAGCAGCTGCACGCCCAAAGGCCTGTCGTCCGCCTCGCTGGCCAGCATCTGCCTGGTCTTGACGCTCTTATATCCGAGGCACCGGGCATTGATCATTTCGACGAACGCGCATTCACAGCCGAACGACCGGTTGAGCATGCGGAACGGCAGGTCGCTGATCCCCGCCATGGGCGCAAGTATCCACCGCGACGAAAGTTTTACACTACCGATCTTCAGCATAGGAATACAATAGAATTGTATGGGTGAGCGGCCGTATTATGAAAAACTGCCGATGCTGCGATATTTCCGGTAACGGTTCCTGAGAAGGTCTTCTTTACTGAGCGACTGCAGCTGCATAAGGTTACCGACAACCGCTTTCTTGAGGTTTTTGCACATGAGCGGGGGATCACGGTGCGCGCCGCCGAGCGGCTCCGCAACAACCTCGTCGATGATACCGAGCTTGAGAAGCTGGTGCGCATTGAGCTTGAGGACTTCCGCCGCCTCGGGCGCTTTTGCCGAGCTTTTCCACAATATGGCAGCGCACCCCTCGGGAGAGATGACGGAATAATACGCATTTTCGAGGACGCAGACCCTGTCGGCGACCCCGATACCGAGCGCCCCGCCCGAACCTCCCTCGCCGATGACCGTCGCCACGATCGGAACGCCGATCGTGGTCATCTCGCGCAGGTTCAAGGCGATCGCCTGCGCCTGGCCCCGTTCTTCGGCGCCGATGCCCGGATACGCGCCGGGAGTATCGATGAATATGACAACGGGAACATTGAACTTTTCCGCCATTTGCATAAGCCGCAGCGCCTTTCGGTACCCTTCCGGATGCGCACAGCCGAAATTCCGCCTCAGGTTGTCCTTGATATCCCTTCCCTTTTGATGGCCCATGACCATAACCTTGGTTCCGTCAAGCCGGGCAAGCCCGCCGATAAGCGCTTTATCGTCGGCGAATGCGCGATCGCCGTGCAATTCGACAAAATCCGTCATGAGGGCCCCGATATAATCGCTGGTATACGGCCGCTGGGGATGGCGGGCGATAAGCACGCGCTGCCACGGGGTCAGATTGGCATATATTTCTTTCTCCTGCGCCGCGCGTTTTTCCTCAAGGTTGCGGATCTCCGCGGACAGGTCTACCTTTTTATCGGCCGCGAATTTCTGGAGTTCCTGGATATGCTTATCAAGCTCGACAAGCGGCTTCTCGAAATCAAATCCTGCCATATTTTTTCCTTTTAATCGACAATGGCGACCTCGACCCCGACCGGGATTACGCTATACAGTTCTTCGACGTCCCGGTTTGCCATGCGGATACAGCCCGCAGTCGCCTGCGTCCCGAGGCTTTTGGGGTCGGTCGTGCCGTGAATGCCGTATCCCTGTTTTGACAGTCCGAGCCACCGCGTGCCCAGGATGTTCTCGGGGCTGCCCGCCGGGATCACGGCGCCCGGCTTATACCACGGGGGGTTCGGGATCTTTTCAATGATCGTGAACGTTCCGACCGGCGTCGAGTTGTTCACGCCGGTCGCGACCGTATAGCTTTTAAAGACCGTGTCGTTGGTCTTGAGCAAAAGAATATTCTGGGATTTATCAACGACGATGTTGAAGGGGGTGGTCCACACCTTCAGCCTGGTGCCGGGGAATATATTGTCGCCGGACAGCTCATTACTTTTCTTGATCAATTCAACGGTCGTTTTATGCTCGCGGGCGATCTTTTCCAGGGAATCGCCTGCCTTGATCACATATTCGCTGCTTCCCGGGATCATCTCCCGGGAAAACAACAGCGCCATGTTCAAAGCCTCGACCTTCTGCTGCCACAAAAGTACCTCGCGGGAATTCGGGATCTCGTTGATCAAGCGCTGATATTCCCGGCGGGCGCCGGGCAGATCATTCCGCGACTCAAGGTCCCGCGCGGCTGCCGATTCGGCGGAAACCGGGCCCGCAGGCGCTCTTGAACAGGACAACAACGGACAGGTCCTGCTGACTGTTTTTAAAACAAAGAAGGCCGCGACCGCGCATACCGCGATCCCGCCCACGATCAACCGCTTCTTATCCACTCATCCCTCCTCGCACGCGCCCGTCAATGCGCGATATATGCAATGATCACGCCTAAGATAAAGCCGGCAATGACCTCGATCGGCGTATGGCCGATGAACTCACGCAGGCGGCCTTCCCGTATCTTGCCCTGCCAGTAGATATCGTCCATGATCTTGTTCAATATCCGCGCCTGGCTGCCTGTTGCGCGCCGCACGCCCTGGGCGTCGAACATAACGACGAGAGCGAACGAAGCGGCAAGCGCAAAATGGACGCTGTCGAACCCGTACGAAAGGCCGATGGCCGTTGCCAGGCACGATGCGCCGGCGGTATGGCTCGACGGCATACCCCCGGTCCCTACAAACCAGCGGAAATCGATCTTTTTCTGGATAAAATAGCCCACAATGACTTTCAGCGACTGGGCGATCACCCAGCTGGAAAGAACGGTAAGCAGGATCTTATTATGCGCGAACTGCACGAAAAAATCGTTCATCAATTGTCCACGGGAGACGCCTGGACTTCGATCTTCACCCGCGCAGGCATCGTTATTTTCCCGTCCCTGATAATATACCCTTTGTTCCCCAGCAGTATCTCGTTCACCCGGCGCTTCGCGTCGGTCCTGACCATGACCGGCGACGATCTGCGCGCGCTGCGCGTTTTACGCCTCAGATCCTTGATCGCTTTCTTTAATCCGTCGATAGAACTGAGCGCCGCGGCCATCCGGTCCCTGTCCTGAGATGCGGCAGACAATCCGGCGCGCAGACTGTCGATCTGGTCCACGAGAGCGGCGTTTTCCTGCCGCGCGATCGATATCTGTTCGCTCAAGGCCTCCGCATTATCCTGAGCCTCCACGATCGCCGCTTCCAGCATCGAAAATTTGATTTGATCTTCTTTGATGCGGTTTTTCAATCCCGAATTCTCGAGCATCAAGTTTTGCGCGCCTTCCCGGGCGCGCTCCAGATCGCCGGAAAGATTATCCCGCACCTGTTCCAGATATGCGATCTCATCCTGAACATGAGCAAGCTCTGCCTGCATGCGGGCCCTTTCCTGCAAAAAAGCCGTGAAGCGATACAGGCTATAGCCGGTGACCCCAACGAGTATCAATAATGCACCAGATGCAAGCGGCACAATCGTTTTATGCATAAAGCCTTCTTCTTGAACCTTAATTATATGATGGCAGGGCTTAAAATGCAAGCCCTTTTGCCGAAAACAACGGAAACAGCCGGGTGTCCAGGGAAGCGCGAATAGCGTTGAAATAGCTTGACCCCGGGATAACGGGTGCTAGACTAACATATATATAAAAAACCATTGCGCCTCTTAATGTTACGGTCCTGTTTAGGTAAAACATATGAACGATATCGGCGCGCGGCATGCGCGCGCCCCACATGTTCCACAAACATCGGTTTGATCGTTATCATTCTGGCTGCTGCCGGAGTTTTTTTGAGATGCTTCAAACTATCGTTTCAAAGCTATTGGTTTGACGAGATCAACAGCATCGAGCACGTTTCGCAAAACGTATTTTTCAAGTGGATTGCCCATGGTTCCGGAGGCGATCCCCCGCTGTATGAATTTTTGTTATATTTCTGGCTACGCATATTCGGCAGCCATGAGACGCCGGTCAGGGCGCTTTCGGCGATTTTCAGCATCGGGACGATTCCTGCTTTATACGCATTGACGCGGGAACTGTTCGACCGCAGAACAGCCGGGTACAGTGTTATTTTGTTATCGCTGTCCTCATATCATATTTTTTACGCGCAGGAAGCGCGGATGTACGCGCTGACCGGATTCCTCGTCATCATTTCTGCGGTTTTTTTTATCAAGGCATTAAAACACGGCCGGGTCATGTGGTGGGCGCTCTATGCACTAACCGCCGCCCTGGCGTTTTATGCGCATTATGCCGTTTTATTCATCATCTTTGCAGAATACGCGACGCTGTGCTTATTCCGTCACACATGCAAGATACGATTATGGTATTGGCTCGGCAGCGCATCGGCCATAGCGATCATGATTCTTCCCTGGATAGGGCGGTCCGTCATCCCCTGTTTTATTACGCCCGTTTTTATCAACCGGGACGCGTATTTATGGGTACCGCCCCCGTCCCCGAAGATCATTATCGACACCTTCATATTTTTTATCGCGGGCCACGAATGGGTGCTGCGGGCACTGCCCCGCGGGTTCGATGTCGCCTGCAAAACAGCGGTGACCGCGACAGGATCGATGATCCTCGCCGACCTGTGGCTGACATTCAAACAAACGGGGCCCCGGGCGGAAAAAGCTCACGCGGCCCTGCTTGTCGTATGGTGCCTCCTGCCCGTTGCCGCCGTATATACGGTATCTGTTCTCCTGAAACCGATATATGTAGTGCGGTACGTTGATACGGCTCTTCTTGCCCTGCTCGTTTTGTGCGCCCGCGCCATATGCCGCATGCGGGCCGGATATTTAGTAATATCCTTTTTTATCTTTTATGCTATCCTCAACATCATGACGCTGAATCATTATTATCGCTTTCAAGTCAAATCGCCCGGCCGCGAAATCGCGGACCATCTCCGTTCAAAACAGCTGGCCGATAAATACATTCTGATCCACAGTCCGTATGAAATGCGGGTCATCGGATATTATTATCCCGGGATATCGCACGCGATCCGCGAGCTCACGCCCCAATCGTTCCGGAATGCAATCAAACATAACCGCGACCTGGTGTTCGTTGTTCCCCTCGATAATTTCCGGGCACCGGACGGCATCGAGCATGATCTTACCGAGCGCTATCAGCAGACGGGCCGCGATGTGCTCGGACCCGTTCAAATAATCGTATTCAGCAAAGTCTCCTCGCCCTGATATCGAAGGCGTCGCGTCCGCGGCTCTCGCCATTCGCTCCTCTTCCTCCCAGGCACGCATAAAAAAATAATAGTGAGATTTTCTTTGAGGAAGCATCTGTTATATTAAGGAAGCGTTCATCATGGCCGGAAAGGAGAAGCTGCGTATGCTCGCAAAAATATTGAGTTACGGTATACTTGGAATAGACGCGTATCCTATTGAAGTGGAAGTGGATGTTTCAAGCGGAGGACTGCCGGTGGTAAGTCTGGTGGGATTGGCGGACAAAGCGATCAATGAAAGCAAGGTCAGGGTCAAGGCGGCGATCAAGAATTCCGGCTTCGAATGGCCCGGCACGCGCATCACCATAAGCCTCGCACCCTCCCATCTCAAAAAAGAGGGATCGGGGTATGATCTTGCCATAGCGCTCGGGGTCCTTGCCGCAAGCGGACAGTGTTCTGCCGCACCCCTGAAAGATTATTGTTTCCTGGGAGAGCTTGCTCTGGACGGATCGCTGCGCCCTGCGCGCGGGGTCCTGCCGATCAGCATGGCGGTAAAAAGATCGGGTATCCCGCGCATCGTGTTGCCGGAGGCGAATGCGAAAGAAGCCGCGCTGGTATCGGAAATACAGGCGTGGCCGATGGCTGCCCTGCGCCAGGCCGTGGACTTCCTGAACGACCCCGGCGGAAAAATCCCGTTCTCTATCGACAGATCCCGGCTTTTAAAACAGAACGCGAAGTACGCCGTCGATTTCTCCGATGTGACAGGCCAGTTCGCGGCAAAACGCAGCATTGAAGTCGCGGTCGCGGGCGGTCACAACCTCCTGATGATCGGCCCTCCGGGCAGCGGCAAGACCATGCTTGCGCGGCGCATTCCTACGATCATGCCTGAGGTAACGCTTGAGGAAGCGCTCGAGATAACCAAGATCCATTCCGTGGCCGGGATGCTGCCGATCAAGGACGGGATCATGGCAACGCATCCGTTCCGCCTTCCCCACCATACCGTCTCGTATTCGGCGCTGGCAGGCGGCGGCCCGGTGCCGCGGCCGGGCGAGATCAGCCTCGCCCATCAAGGCGTCCTGTTCCTTGACGAACTACCCGAGTTCAAGCGGGACTGCCTGGAGATCCTGCGCCAGCCCCTCGAAGACGGATGCATCCATATATCGCGCGCGGCCCGGTCGTTCGTTTTCCCGGCGCGCTTTATGCTCGTCTGCGCATGCAATCCCTGCCCGTGCGGCTATTTCTCCGATCCGCGCAAGGCATGCACATGCAATGCGGCGAAAATACAGGCGTATATGAGCAAAATATCAGGCCCGCTGCTCGACCGCATCGATATCCATATCGCAGTCCCTTCGGTCAAATACCAGGACCTGAACGAACCCGCGGCTGCCGAATCGTCCGCTGAGATCAAAAAAAGGATCGAACGGGCGCGCGCGGTACAACGCGTCCGGCTGCTGTCCGAAGGGATCTTTTATAATGCGGCCATGGACACCAAACAGGTCAAACGATTTTGCATTCTTTCGGACGACGCCCGCGGCCTTCTCAAAATGGCGATGGCTGAATTAGGCCTTTCGGCGCGGGGATATACGAAGATACTCAAGGTCTCGCGGACGATCGCGGACCTGGCGGGATCGAATGAAATCATCGAGCAACATATGGCCGAGGCCATACAGTACCGCGGGCACAACGGACAGGATCAATAGATACGCTTTTTACCGAATATTTCTTTAAGGATAACGCGGGCTATATGCTCGGCCAAAAACCGGTTTCCTTTTTCCGTGCAATGGCCGAAGTCCCCGGCGAACTTATCGCGAAAAATTTCCTTGAACCCTTCCGAAGCTATTATTTTTTCAAAAACGGCCCTGTTATCGATAAAAATAATATTCTTGTCGTTCTTGAATATTTTCTTTAACGGAGTTATATCGCGAAGGGGATATTGCATGCAGATCATCGGAATGCCCCGCTTGTCGAGGATCTGCTTAAACGCACGGTAGTTATGAATAAAAGCGCCCTTGGAATCCTCCAATCTCAACCTATCCGCCTTTTGAGCATACTGCTTTGCCAGCGCCGGTTTCTTAAGCTCAGCGTATAATGCCGAAAGGGCCCCGCAGGCGCGCTCATTCCGGGGATTCAGAACAACGGCTTGCTTTAAAATATCTTCCGCCCGGGCAAAATCGCCTTGTTCGCTATAAAAAGATCCCAATCCGCAATAAGCGCTATCGTTCAGGGGATTTAAGGCAATGGCTTTCCGGAATGCGCTCTCAATAATATCGAACGGTCTTTGTCGTTCGTACAAGATCCATCCCCATACGGCATAGGCCCAATCGTTCTCAGGATTCAGCTCTATTGCTTTCTGAACAAACGTTTCGGCCTGCTCCAGTCTGCCGAGTTCGTGATAAAGCCATCCCAGTTCCGTATACGCCAGATCGTTCTGAGCATCAATTTCCAGGGCCTTCTGAACAAACGCTTCGGCCCGGACGTATTCGCCCCGCTCCCGATAACACCCTGCAAGTTCGACATACGCATTATCGTTTTTCGGATTCAACCGCAATGCTTCTTTGAGCATGGCTTCCGCCTCGAAGACTTTGCCCTGTTCCCGATAACACCCTGCAAGTTCGACATGCGCATTATCGTTTTTCGGATTCAACCGCAATGCTTCTTTGAGCATGGCTTCTGCCTGAGCGACTCGACGCTGGCTACGATACATAATCCCCAGGCCGGAATATGCGCCGTCGCTGCGGGGGTTTATCTCCAACGCTTTTCTAAACGATATTTCCGCGCGGTCGTATTGCCCTTGTTTGAGGCACAAAGACCCCAGACCGGAATATGCGCCGTCGCTGCGGGGGTTTATCTCCAACGCTTTCCGGAAGGATCGTTCCGCCTTGTCGAATGAACTCTGATCGTGATACACAAGGCCGAGCTCCATGTGCACGGCATCCATAAGCGGGTTTATCTCAAGGGCCCGTTTGCACGCGTCTTCTGCGCGGGCGTAATCGCCTTGTGCGCGATAGATCCCCGCTAACCAGAAGTATGCGTTTTCATTCAGGGAATCTGAGTTTAACGCTCGCTTCGTAACCGCTAGTGCCCGGGCAAAATCCCCTCGCTCGCGATACAACGCCCCTAATGCAAAGCACGCCGTATCGTTCTGAGGGGATATTTCCAATACCGCCTGAAAAGCTTTTTCGGCCTCGTCGAATCTGTCCTGGAGACGATACGCCTCTCCCAGTCCTATATACGCCTGGTCATTGCGCGGATCCATCTCCAGCGCTTTCCGGAAGGATCGTTCCGCCTTGTCGAACGAGCTCTGATCGCGATACAAAAAGCCGAGCTCAAGATATGCCTCTGCCTTACGCGGATTGATCTCTACCGCCTTCGTAAAAAACTTCTCTGCTTCCGCGTCCCTGCCCTTGCCGCGGCACACGACCCCCGATCCGAAATACGCCTGATCATTGCGCGGATTCATCTCCGCCGCCTTTCTAAACGATATTTCCGCGCGGCCGTACTGCCTCTGTTCGAGGTACAGAGACCCCAGGCCGGAATATGCGCCGTCGTTGCGGGGGTTTATCTCCAACGCTTTTCTAAACGATATTTCCGCGCGGCCGTACTGCCTTTGTTCGAGGTACAGAAACCCCAGGCCGGAATATGCGCCGTCGTTGCGGGGGTTTATCTCCAACGCTTTTCTAAACGATATTTCCGCGCGGCCGTACTGCCTCTGTTCGAGGTACGAAAACCCAAGACAGGAATATGCGCCGTCGTTGCGGGGGTTTGTCTCCAACGCTTTTCGAAAGGATATTTCCGCCTGTGTAAAATCGCCCCGCCGCTGATGTTCAAAAGCCCGTGCGATATATGCGTTATCGTCATGGGGGACGGGTTCGATAGCCTGCGTGCACGGAACCGCTGGCTGCGACAATACACAAAGCTCCTGCGGAGAATCAGGCGCGGCCGGCAGCCCCTTGCCCTTATCGCGTTTTCTTCCGTCGTCTCTCGTCCTGAAAGATCCGATCGCCTTCAGTTTCCGATCAACATGCGGCCAGAGAGATCTCGCTATTTTATACGTTCTCATCGAGGTAAAAAAACGGATGATCCCCGGCAGATCAGCTTTGGCGTTCAGAACATCCGCCCCCGAATCATTTATTCCCATCATTACGATTACCAGATCGGGACGGTATATATCAAGATATGCTTCAACGCTATTGAGAATTCCCGCGCTCGTTGCAGCCGCATTGCCCTTATCGATAACGGCAAAACGCACGCCGATATCATGCTGGTTCAAAATTTCTTCCAGGATCGGGGGATACTGGTTCTGGGTCGTCGATTCACCGAGACAAAGGATACGATAATCGCCCCTTTGTTTCAACGTCTGCCTGTTCCTGTATTCCTGGAGATAAAAAACAGCTTTCCCTTCTATTCGCAATCCGATCTCCAGAAATACCGCGGCTAACGACACGATCAGAGCCAGTTTCCTGAAATAGATCCCATAAGGACGCTTCATTGTCGGTTTTTTCTTTCTGCGTGCATTGTTGAGCGTATCATCTGCCGAACACGCCCTTGATGATACCATCAGCGATATTGCTTGCCAGCAGCCTGTTGCCTTCATTCGTGCAATGGCCGAAATCCCCGGCGAACATATCCGTGAATACCCCTTTTACCCCCATTTCCGCGACCGCTTTTTTGAATACCGCTTCGTTATCCACGAAAATAACGTCTTTTCCCCCCTCAAAGATCTTCTTGAGCGGAGCAACGGGACGCATGGGATATTGCGCGCACACAAGCCGCGTGCCGCGTTCATCCAGAATATCTTTCAGCGCGTGATAATTGGCAACGGTAACAGGAAGATAATAATCCGATCTTGCGCTCCGGAGCTTTTTATCGTATTCCCTTGCCAGTTCGTATTCCCCCGTTGCTTCGTATAATGACACAAGGGCTCCGAGGGCGCGATCGTCGCGTGGATGAGCGATCATCCCCTTGCGCAGAACATCTTCCGCCTGCGCGTACTTGCCCTGGTCGCGATACAGCCACCCGAGCTCGACGTACACGAGCTTATTTCGAGGATTGAGCTCTATGATCCGTTCGAACGCCGCCGCGGCCTTTGCCAATCGGCCCTGTCTGCGATAAAGCTCTGCGAGATAAAAATACGCAAGATCATCCCGGGGGTTCAGGTCCCTCCCTTTCTTGAACAAAACTTCCGCCTGACGATCATCACCGTGTTCCCGGTGTATCACTCCGAACCCAAGGTATGCCTTTTCATTCCGACGGTTTAAAAATAATGCTTTCTTGAATAATGCGGCCGCACGAGAGAACATCCTGCGATCAGCGTAAATGTGCCCCAGTTCGGCGCATGTTGTATCGTTATCGGGATCGATCTCGAGAGCCCTTCTGTACATTTCCTCTGCCTGAAGGAATCGGTGATGCATCTTATAGAAATGCCCCAGTTCCCGGTATGCAGTATCAAGAAAGGGCTTTGATGCGATATCCCTTTTCAACGCGCGTTCAGTCGAGTCGTATTCCGTAGAAGACCCTTCGCCTGATCCCGGCAGCATGCGCAGCAACAAAAGCTTCGCCAATTTATATGTTCTCATGGACAAGATAAATCGGACGATCTCCGAATGTGTTCCCGTCCCGCGCGGCAGGGCTGAATCCCGGTCATTGATCCCCATCATCGACACGACGAGATCGGGGCGATATTCATCAAGGTACGTTCTCACGTTACTCGCAATATCTATCGAAGAAACCGCCGGGCTGCCTTTATCGATGACCCTGAACCGCACGCCTAAACCGCGCCGGTTAAGAGCATCTTCGAGGAACCGCGGGTACTGACACGAGGTGGTCGATTCTCCCAGGCACAAAATACGATAATCGCCCTTCAGTCGTACCGCCTGCCTGTTCGTGTATTCCCGTAAAAATGCCTTTATGCGTCCTTCCGCGCGCAACCCCGCCTCAAGAAAGAGGATGATCAATAAAACAATGGCCGACGATCTCTTAAAATATGTAATATATGAATGCCTGTCCATTCGGAATGCCTTTTTTAACGATAAGATAGCAACAGACCGCGAAGAATATCGCCTGCAGCACGACGTTGGATCGCAAAATGAACATCTGGTCCTTCTTGATATACTGGATGATCTGGGTCAACACAAAAAACCATGTTACAAACAACAGCGTGGAAACGGCGGAGTAAATATCCGGGCCTGCTGCCGCCAGGTTGAAGATCAATCCGTGCAGCATATTCCATGCCTGCGCCATGGATTGCGCCCTGAAGATGAGCCATCCGATGCAGACAAGATGAAAAACAATGAACGCGCAGGCCAGATCCCGCGATCGTTTCAGCCAGACGTTCCTGGTCGACGGGATCATTCGCAGCAACGGTTCGAGGGCCCGGTGAATGATAAGCATCGCTCCCTGATACACTCCCCAGACAACAAATGTCCACGATGCTCCGTGCCAAAGCCCGCCCAAAAACATCACAATACCGATATTGCAATAGGTCCTGACACGACCCTTACGGTTCCCGCCGAGCGGGATATACAAATAATCCTTGAGCCATGTGGATAAACTGATATGCCACTTTTGCCAGAACTGGCGCGGGTTAACGGCGAAATACGGCAGATCGAAATTCACCATAATATCAAACCCCATGCATTTCCCCAGGCCGCGCGCTATGTCCGAATAGCCGGCGAAATCGCAATAGATCTGCAGCGCGAACGCGTAGATCGCCACAAGCACAGAGGCCCCGTGATACGGCGCGCTCTGAGCGAAAACAGGATCCACGATACCTGCCAGATTGTCAGCGATGAACATCTTCTGGAATAATCCCCAGAAGATCAAATAACACCCCTGGCCGGATTTTTCCAGGGATAAAATCCGCGAAGAAGAGATCTGCGGTAAAAGATGCCTGGCTCTTTCTATAGGCCCCGCCACCAGCTGCGGAAAGAACGATACGAACAGGGCGAAATCCATGAATTTGGGTGCCGGCTTTATATCCCCGCGGTATATGTCTATGGTATAGCTCATAGTCTGGAAGGTATAGAACGATATACCGAGCGGCAGGACTATATGCAGGGCGGCCGGATGCAGCGTGAGACCGAAATAGCCGAGGAATGCCTGGAGGCTGGCAACGAAAAAATTAAAATATTTGAAAAACCCTAAAATGGACAGATTCCCGGCAACGCTCAAAAATAAAAAAAGTTTCTTCCGTCTAATGCTCTCCGTCCCTGCGATCCCGATACCACAGACATAATCAAGGACTGTCGAAAAAAACATCAGAAATAAGAATCTCCAGTCCCACCATCCATAGAAAACATAGCTCGCCACAAGAAGCATACGGTTCTGCCACTTGTGATCCAAAAAAATATAAAGGCCATATACAATGATAAAAAAAAGAAGGAACGCCGAAGAATTAAACAGCATGGTCCCGTGTCATTTATGGAATATTTCCTTTAAAATCGTATCCGCTATGTTCGCGGCCAATAACCGGTTGCCTGTTTCCGTGCAATGGCCGAAGTCTCCGGCAAACATGTCCCGAAAGTATGCTCCATAACCCGATCGATCGACCATGTCCTTGAAGCGCTTTTCATTATCCACAAATATAATCCCCTCTGCCTTTCCGTCGAAGATGCGCTTGAGCGGCCCTGCACTGCGCATGGGATACTGCACGCAAACAAGCCGTATCCCTCTCCGGTCCAGGATATCTTTCAACCGGCGATAGTTGGCAACGGTAATGGGAAGATAATACCCCCGTCTCAATCTATGGACTTCAAGCATGCATTCTTGCGCCAATGCGCGTTCGCCCATTTCCTCGAATACTCCGGCAAGCGCTATATGGACCCGTTCATCCCAAGGGTTTAACGCGCGGGCTTTCTTGAGCGCCTCCTCTGCCTGCTTGAATCTGCCTTGTTCGCGATAGACAAACCCCAACTCGAGGCACGCACAATCATTGCGGGGATCCAATGCGATGGCCTTTTCAAAAAACATTTCGGTTTGCGGCGACATGCCCTGATCGCGATACAGCCAGCCCAAACCAAAGTATGCGTTGTCGTTATTCGGGTTCGCGTCCAGTGATTTACGGAACGCCGCTTCCGCCCGCTCCGGCTCGCGCTGATCGCGATACAACCAGCCTAATTCTGCGTACGCTATATCATTATCGCGGTCCAATTCAATGGCTTTCCCGAAACAATCTTCGGCGTCCCCCGGCCTTCCCTGATCGAAATGAAGCCTGCCGAGTTCAATGTAAATATCGGCGTTTTGGGGGGATATATCTTTGGCTCGCATGAACGATTCCTCCGCTAAAGCAAGCTTGCCTTGACAGCGATATATCTTTCCTAATTCGACATGAACATCTCCGTCCAGAGGATTAAGTTTTTTGGCGCGATTGAACGATTCTTCCGCCGAGGCATAGTCGCCCTGATTGCCATAAAGCTTCCCGAATCCGATATGCGCTTGAGCATTGTAAGGATTCAATGCCACGGCGCGATCGAGCATATCCCGGGCCTGAGAAAGTTTGTGCTCATCGCAATAAAGAAGCCCCAGCGCAGCGCATGCATCGTCATTGCGGCCGTTGATCTCCAAAGCCTTCTTAAATAATTGCTCGGCCTGACTGGATCTGGCCTGCGCGCAGCGCGCCCACCCCAATGTAACGCACAAATCATCATTGCCGGGGCCGGACGCAGCGGCGCGCGCCAAAACTCCGCGGTCAGGAATGTTGCTGCCGCGCGACACAGCCGGCCCTTTTTCTTTCGTTTTCGTCCTGATATGCAGCCACAATAATCTCGCTAATTTATATATTCTAAACGTTTTGAGATGCGCCGCGAGCTTCGAAGACGCAGCGGTTTCGCGCGGCATATGCTTCCCGGCATCGTTGATACCCATCATCGTGATCACGATATCCGGCCGGTATTCATCCAGCTGATGCTCGAGGAGATTTAACAGGGTCGTCGTGCTTGTCGCCGCCCTGCCTTTATCAATGACGCTAAAACGCACGCCGATATCGCGTCCATTCAAGATCTCTTCCAGAAACCGAGGATATTGGCCTTCGGTAGTGGATTCTCCCAGGCACATAATACGACACGCGCCTTTCTGCTGTATCGACCGCCGGTTCCGGTACTCCTGCATGGAAACCAGAAGAAATCCTCCAAAGCGCATGGAGATCTCCAGAAGAACCGCAAATATGCATATGCCGGCGGCAATAAGGGCTATTTTAGCATTGCGCGTCGGCCCCTTACAGGACGTGCATTCGTTCAGCATGACGCTCCTATACATTCACGATCATCGTAATATTGTATTATACCATCGCCCCTTTGGAATAAAAATAATTTTGTGCCGCGCATTGCACGATCGGCTCTTGCCGGACCGCTCAAGATCTAAAACATCTTGAGATAACATTTCCTGCGAGCTATAATATACGAAATTACGCGTAACCAAGGAGACCGCATGTCAGAAAAACTCAGGGCCATTGCCGAACGGATCACGGAACTGCGCCAGATCGCCGGGCTGTCGGTGGAACAGCTCGCTGCCGAATTCAAGATCGCGCCGGACCTGTATCAGAAATATGAGTCCGCAAGCGCCGATATCCCGGTCAGCCTCCTCTACGAGCTGGCCCAGAAGTTCAATGTGGAGCTGACAACCCTGCTGACCGGCGATGAGCCGCGCCTGCACGGGTACTGTCTCGTCCGCAAAGGCACCGGCCCGTCCGCAGACCGGAGAAAAGAATACGCATATCAGGACCTCGCGTTCAATTTCGCCAACAAGAAGGCCGAGGTTTTCCTCGTCACGGTCGAAGCCAAATCCCCGGCGACGGACATCCATTATAATGCCCATCCGGGGCAGGAATTCACCTATATGCTCGACGGGGACATGACGGTCGTCCTGGACGACCACGAGCTCGAGATGCATCCGGGCGACTCCCTGTATTTCAATTCGGACATGAAACACGCCATGACCGCCCTGCACGGGAAGCCTGCGCGTTTCCTGGCGTTCATCATATAAACATCCACCTGCGGAACAAAGGACGCCCCATGCTTGAAAAATTCGTCAAAGGAACGTTCAAATCATACGAAGATTTCTGCCGGGATTTCAAAATAACGGTCCCAACGCATTTCAATTTCGCGTACGACGTCGTCGCGGAATATGCGCGCACGGAACCCGGCAAGACAGCCCTGGTCTGGTGCAATGACAAAGGCAAAGAAGCCTCGTTCACGTTCGCGCAGCTGGACGCGCAGGTCAATAAGACGGCGAACCTTCTAAGCGGGCTGGGGATCGCCAAGGGCGACCCGGTCATGCTCATGCTCAAGCGCCATTATGAATACTGGTTCTGCCTCCTGGCCCTCCACAAGCTCGGAGCGGTCGCGATCCCGGCCACGCATCTGCTGAAAACCAAAGATATCATTTACCGGAACAATGCCGCGGGCGTCAAAATGATCATCTGCGTCGATGAGCCGGAACTCCTCGAGCAGGTCGATCTGGCGCGTAAAGAATCGCGGACGCTCATCAGCCGGATGGTCGTCGGCGGGCAGTACAAGGACTGGATATGCTATGACGACGCGGTCGAAAAGCAGCCTGCCGTTTTCGCGCGGCCGGCGGGCGCGCAGGCGGCGAAAAACACGGATATCATGCTCCTTTATTTCACCTCCGGCACGACCGGCATGCCCAAAATGGTCCAGCATAATTTTACCTATCCGCTCGGCCACATCATCACGGCGAAATACTGGCAGAACGTCAGGAATAACGGCCTGCACCTGACCGTTTCCGATACGGGCTGGGCAAAAGCCGCGTGGGGCAAGATTTACGGACAATGGATCGCGGGGACCGCCGTGTTCGTCTATGACTACGATAAATTCGTGCCGAAAAACCTGCTCGAGGTAGTAACGAAGAACGGCGTCACGACCTTCTGCGCGCCGCCGACCGTGTTCCGGTATCTCATCAAGGAAGACCTGACCAAATACGATTTCCGAAAGCTCGAGTATTGCGTTGTGGCAGGAGAGCCCCTGAACCCTGAAGTATACAACCAGTTCCTCAGGATGACGGGCGTGAAACTCATGGAAGGATACGGCCAGACTGAAACCGTCGTTCAGATCGCGACCTATCCGTGGATCGAACCGCGGCCGGGCTCCATGGGCAAGCCCTCTCCCACGTACGATATAGACCTCGTCAATGACAAGGGCGTATCCTGCCAGGCAGGAGAAGAAGGGCAGATCGTCATCAGGACGGATAAACGAAAACCCGCCGGCATGTTCGACGGGTATTACCGAGACGCAGCGCTCACGAAAAGCGTCTGGCATAACGGGATTTACTATACCGGGGACATGGCATGGCGGGACGAGGACGGCTATTTCTGGTTCGTCGGACGGGCTGATGACGTGATCAAAAGTTCCGGGTACCGCATCGGGCCGTTCGAGGTCGAATCGGCGCTCCTGGAACACCCGGCGGTGCTTGAATGCGCGATCACCGCGGTCCCCGATCCCGACCGGGGGCAGATCGTCAAAGCGACGGTCGTGCTCACCAAAAACTATACCGCCGGCGATACGCTCGTGACCGAATTACAGGAACACGTGAAAAAAGTCACCGCGCCGTATAAATATCCCCGGATCATCGAGTTCGTGAAGGAACTGCCCAAAACGATAAGCGGAAAGATACGCAGGGTGGAGATCAGGGAGAACGACAGAAACAGCCTGTTGTAACGGTCCTTACCAGAGATTTTCCTGAAGCCAGGAGTCCGCGGCAGTTGTCCTGCGCTTCGGCGCCGCCGCGCGGCCGCCGGCGTCCTCAAGAACCTCGTATTCCTCATCCGCGCCGGCGCTATTCACATCGACCGGCGTTGTTTTTTTACCGAGCGTGCCCGCATGGGTAATATAGGCCACATCGGACGACGTCATCCTGCCGGTACCGAACGCCCCGATGGTTTCGCAGCCGCAGAAAACCGCACACGCCGCCATGACCGCATAGACCGCTTTATGCCGCGCCATTAAACCTCCGTGCGTCACGAGACATCATGACAGCAAAAGCATATTATCGATGCCGAAATCGAGGCCGACCTCCCACGTGCCGTGTCCGACCTGCGCGCACCACGCAACATGCGCCTGTTTACGGATACGGCGCCTGGAGAGAAAAGGCAGGTCGAAAAGGATCGTAAGCGTATCGTTGACGGCAAACCGCTGATATCCCAGGATAGCGGCGCCCCGAGCGGAGATATTCTCCATCAGCACCGCCGCGGGCTCTTCCGAAACGCGCCGCACCCATGCGGTCGAATGGGTCTCATACCGATTATACATCCGTCTGCATGCCGATGTGTACGCCATTCCTTGCTACGCGGAATTTCCGATAAAACTGGCGATCTCTCCCCGGTCCTGCGTTTCGACTTTCCGGAACACGATCCCCAGGCGGTACTCGTTATTGGACAGGGTATGGCGGTACCGGACCTCTCCGACGATATCCATCGGCCCGTAGAAGCTGACGTCTTCGTTATCGACCTTGAACAGCGTGAATTTCAGGGACAGGACCGACCCTTCGGGAATGTCGTGGCTGGAAAGAATGGATACGCCCCCTTCGCTCAGATCGATCATCGTTGCGCGGATCTCCTGATTCTCGATCTGCATGCGGGCCTTGGCAGTCTTATCAACGCGGAATAGAATGGCGAGATTCACCCGGAGGCGCTTGAACACGCGGCGTTCCTGTCCCGGACCGGTATTATTCGGCATTTCCCCCTCCTGCACTAATCTTTTAAAAGTTTTTCGAGCAATTTCTTCGATGTCGTGGAAACGTTTTTTTCAAGCTGGTTCACGGCCGCTTCGCGCTGCTCCAGGTCCTGGCGGGCCTGCTGTAGCTGGCGCTCGGCGGCATCGAGTTTATGGGACAGGTTCTGCACCTGCATCTCGAGCATCGCGATATCGTTCCTGCTGCCCGACATATGGCGTGTATAATCGAGGTACCCGACCGACGCCGCGGCGCCGAGCAAAAAAACGATAAGCCCGAGCCAGATAACGCATGTTTTCCAGAAGGTCACCAGACGGACCAGCTGCGCATATTTCGTCTTATACGCCACGACAAGCTGTTTGTAATCCGCAAGCGCATAGACCAGATCGGACTTTTCTTTATGGGCCATAAACTAATTATACTATAATTTGCCGATTTTAAAGCGCTTTTTTTGTCCCCGGCCGTTTTATTTCATAAGCGACAGCGTTTCAGCCCGGGTCTTCTCATTTTTCTGGAACACGCCGCGCACCGCAGAGGTCACCGTCAGCGTTCCGGGCTTCTTCACCCCGCGCATCGACATGCACAGATGCTCTGCCTCGATGACCACCATGCAGCCCCGCGGTTTCAACTTGGACATGATGATGTCGGCGATCTGGCTCGTCAGCCGCTCCTGGACCTGCGGCCTTCGCGAAAGGATATCGACGACACGCGCCAGCTTGCTCAACCCCGTCACCCTGCCGTTCTTCGGGATGTACGCGATATTTGCCCTGCCGATGAACGGAAGAAGATGATGCTCGCACACGCTGTACAAAGGGATCCCTTTGAGCAGGACGATCTCTTCGTGCTTCTGGTCAAGGACCACTTCGAGTTCCCGCGCCGGGTCCCTGCCGATGCCTTCAAAGATCTCCTCATACATCTGGGCAACCCGCCGCGGGGTCTCACGAAGGTCCTTCCGGCCGGGATCATCGCCGATCGCTCTCAAGATATCACCGACCGCTTTTTCGATCCTCTTCACGTCCATATATTCTCTCCTATTTTCCGATGCAGAACCGGCTAAAAATGGAATCCAACAAATCCTCGGAAAACCTCCTGCCCAGAAGCTCGTCGATCGCGCCGAGAGCGTCCCTGATATGCTGAGCGGTCAGTTCCGCCGATACGCCATTATCCAGCGAAACGCGCGCGCGGGCAATGCTTTTCCGGGCCTCCTTTAATTCCCTGATATGGCGCATATTGCTGACGAACACGGGCTCCGCGAACTCGACGCTGCCCCCGAAAACAAAGGATGCGACCGCGTCTTCAAGCGCATCGATATTGCGAAGCTTTTTCGCGCTTACCTCGACCACGCGCGTAAATCTGCCCGCGAGGTCTTCCCTCTTCAGCCTGCGCCTGCGGTCGATCTTATTGATCACCGCGATCGTCCTGGACGTGCCGACAAAACGCATCATCGACCGGATATGCCTGTCAAGCGGGATGGTCCCGTCAAATACCAGCACGACCAGGTCCGCCTGCCTGATGCATTCCCGCGCCCGCGCAACGGCCTTGCGCTCGACAAGGTCCCGGGGCTCAAGAAGCCCCGCGGTGTCCATGATGCGGATAGGGATACCCCGGATATCGATATACTCTTCGATGACGTCGCGCGTCGTGCCCGCGACGGGCGTGACGATTGAGCGCTCTTTTTCCAAAAGCGCGTTCAATAACGAGGATTTGCCCGCATTCGGCCTGCCGCAGATCACCGTGCGCACGCCCTCGCGCATGACCCTGCCGCAGCGCGCCTGTTCGAGAAGCCTGCGCAGTTCACTGTCCAGGTCCCGGGCCTGTTTTTCGAGCCGGACCGTATCTGCGGGTTCGATGTCCTCGTCGGGAAAATCAATGTGCGCCTCGAGGACCGCCAGGATACGGATGAGCCGCGCGCGCAATCCCGACACGCGGCGGGACAGAACACCACGCAGCTGCCGCACGCCGGTCGCCAGCGCCGCGTCTGTCTTTGCCCTGATGACGTCGAGGACCGCTTCCGCCTGCGACAGGTCGATCCGGCCGTTCAGAAAAGCGCGCCGGGTGAACTCGCCGGGCTCGGCGATCCGTGCTCCCGCGTCGCACACCAGCTCCAGAACCCTTCGCAGCGCCACGATCCCTCCGTGGCAGTTGATCTCGACGACATCCTCGCGCGTGAACGTGCGGGGGCCGCGCATCACCGTTACGAGGACTTCGTCGATGACCGACCTGTTCCGGCATGCGTCCGGACCGGCGCCGGGACCGACGATCCAGCCGTAACGGATCGTGTGCGTGGCCTGAGCGGCAAGCCGGACCCTGTCCCGGGACCGAAAAACCGCATCCGCGATCTCGATCGCCCGTGCTCCGCTCATGCGGACAATGCCGATGCCTGCCTCTCCGGCAGCGGTCGCAATCGCCGCTATCGTATCATCGTTATGATATCTCATGGGTCCCCGAAACTAATATCCGCCGGGCGTCTCCGACGGTAAATAACGAGCCTGTCACGACGATCGTGCCGTCCGGGCCGGCGCGGCCAAACGCGATATCGAGCGCCTCCCCAACGCGCTGCGCCTCGAGGACCGGCGTTGCCGTGCCCAGACCCCGGATAATGGCTGCGATATCGGCTGTCGTGCGCGCCCGCGGATTATCGGCCCGCGTGGCGATACAGAGATGCGCAAGCGGCACAAGATTCCCGCAGATGGCGGCCGCATCTTTATCCCTGGATATGCCCAGCACAAGAATGATGTTCCCGCCGCGGATAAACTGCCTGAGCGTCTTTGCCAGCGCAGCGGCCGAGGCCGCATTGTGCGCGCCGTCCAGGATAACGCGCGGCCTGCGATCAATGATCTCAAAACGGCCCGGCCAGCGCGCTGCCGCGAGCCCCCGGTGAACGGGATCAACTGCGCGCTCCGTTTCCCGGCAGCCGAAAAGACCGGCGACAAGCCCGACGGCAACCGCCGCATTGACCGCTTGGTGTTCTCCCATCAACGGCAGGCGGATATCTTTGTACGAACCGGCCGCGCCGGAAATATCGACCCTCTGCCCTTCGCCGGCAACAGCACGGATCTCGTACCGGATGTCTTTGCCGATCTCCAGCAGGCGGCATCCCTGCTCCGAGCACCGGGAACGCAGGACCGCAGCGACTCTGTCTTCCTGCGGCGCGGTGATGACCATGCCCGTCGGAGTTCCGCGCTTGATGATGCCGGCCTTTTCCCGGGCGATGTCGACAAGCGTATTTCCAAGTTTGTTCGTGTGATCGAAGCTTATCGGCGTGATGCCGGCAATATGCGGCAGAACGACGTTCGTTGCGTCAAGCCGGCCGCCAAGGCCCGTTTCCAGGACCGCATAATCGACCGCCTGCTCTTTGAAATACACAAAAGCGAGCGCCGTATATACCTCGAAGAAAGACAACGGGCCGTGCGCAGACCGGGCGCCGTATGCGGTGATCTCCGGCCGCATCATTACGGTCAATCGCGTCAATTCTTCCTCGGGGATCATGCCTTCGAAATCCGCCTCGGCAAGGCGGCGTGTGTCCGGCCGGACAGTTCCGGCCGGGTCCAACACGCGGATACGCTCCCTCACATCGGTCAGATGCGGAGAGGTATACAGGCCGACGCGGTAGCCCATGTACCGCAGGATGGAAGCGGCAAACGCGCATACGGAACCCTTGCCCTTGGTCCCGGCCACATGGATACAGCGCAGCGTCCGGTGCGGATCGCCGATACCGGCCAGGAATTCCGCGATGCGCTCAAGCTTGAAGGAAGCCGCATAGGGAAGGCACGGCGTTTTCTCGTGATTGGCGAACGATTCGAGGTATTCGATCGTATCCCGGTAGGACATAGGAACCTGCGGAATCGTTACTGCTTAATGGCGGAAATGCCGCATCCCCGTGAACACCATAGCGATCTTGTGCTTGTCACAGGCATTGATGATATCGTCATCGGCGATCGAACCGCCCGGCTGTATGATCGCCTTGACGCCGATCTTTGCCGCCTGAGCGATCGCGTCCTCTTTCGGGAAGAACGCGTCGGAGGCAAGGCATGAATTCTTTGCCAGTTTCCCCGCCTTGCGCTGGGTGATATATACCGAATCGACCCGCGACATCTGGCCCGCGCCGATCCCGACGGTCCGGGTACCCTGCACAAGGATGATCGCGTTCGATTTGACGTGTTTGGCCACCTTCCAGGCGAACAAAAGAGCGGCCATATCTTTTGCCGACGGCTTCTTTTTCGTCACCACTTTCAATTTCGATTCGTCAAGGGTCAGAAGGTCTTCATCCTGCACAAGAAGGCCGCCCGCGACCCGCTTCAAGTCAAGCTGTTCGGTCTTCCGCGTCACATGCGGCAGTTCAAGCAGGCGGACGTTCTTCTTTTCTTTGAGAAGGGAGAGCGCGCCGGGCGCGAACGACGGAGCGACAATGCATTCCAGAAAACCGCATTTCCCGATGGCCCGGGCGATCTTTTCATCAACAGGCCGGTTGATGCTGACAATGCCCCCGAACGCGGACAGCTTGTCGCAGCTCCACGACTGGTCGAACGCCTTCATGATATCGTCATTCTCGGCAACGCCGCACGGATTATTATGCTTGACGAAAACGACCGCGGGCTTTTCGAACTCCCCGACGATGTTGACCGCGGCATTCACATCCAGTATATTGTTGAACGACAGCTCCTTGCCCCACAATTGCTTCATTGCCGCAACCCCGGCGATATCTCCGGCATCGCGGTAGAACGCCGCGGACTGATGGGGGTTCTCCCCGTAGCGCAGGTCCTGCATCTTGATGAAATGAACGGACATCTCCGCCGAAAATCTATCGCTGTGAGAGCTTCCGCCGTGCTGGCCGCTCAGGTACCGGTAGATCGCCTGGTCGTAATGGCTCGTGGTCCTGAAAACCTCATGGCCGAGCACCCGGGCGGTCTCTTCGGATATCGCGCCGCCGGTGCGGTTCAGCTCTTCGATAATGCCGTGATACTGGTTCGGATTGCATACGACCACGACCGACTGATGATTCTTGGCCGCGGAGCGCAGCATCGACGGGCCGCCGATATCGATGTTCTCTATCGCCTGCTCCCTTGTTACCCCGGGATTGGCGACCGTTTTCTCGAACGGATACAAGTTCACCACGACCATATCGATGAGCCCTATCTTATGGTTTTTCAGCGTCTCCATATGCTCCGTGTTCCGGCGCAGGGCAAGGAGCCCTCCGTGGATCTTCGGATGCAGCGTCTTGACCCGGCCGTCAAGCATCTCGGGGAACCCGGTATAATCGGACACCTCGGTCACCATGATGCCCTGTTCTTTCAGCGCTTTGGCGGTGCCGCCCGTCGACAATATCTCAACGCCGAACTTGGACAGAGCCCCGCATAATTCAATAATACCCGTTTTGTCGGAAACACTCACCAATGCGCGTTTTATCTTGATCATTGAGCAGTCCTTTCCTGTTCCCGCATCCGCACGATCCTGTTATTTATTGGTCCTGATGACAAGATAATCCCCGTCCTGAACGGCATATTCTTTCATTTCGAGCCGCACGTGGTTGTTCGATTTCGCCCTGGAAAGGCTTCCGTCTGAAACAAGGTCCCGGAACGACACGACCTCTGCGCGGATAAAACCTTTTTGTATGTCCGAATGGATCGCGCCCGCGGCATCCCACGCGGTCGCGCCTTTTTTCAGCGGCCACGCATGCGCATCCTTGTCGCCCGCGGTAAAAAAACTGATGTAGCCCAAATGCGCGTAGGCATTGGACAACACTGCGTCTTTATTCTCGAGCTCCGCGGCCTGCGCCAGGTACACCGGCCGCATCGATAACAGCGAATATCCCGAGACGAGCTCACGCTCCTGGGCGGTCAGGGCGACATCGCACACCAACCCTTCCTTGTCCAGCTGGTCCTTGAACCGTGTCAGGACCGCTTTTTCCGCATCGGGAGGGTTCCGCGACAGCCGCGTTTCGACGAACTCGATATCGGCCACGACGAGATCCAGCTTTTTATCCGCCGGGCATATGATGCCGTCGCACTCGAACAGTTTGCCCTCGTCGACAACAATATCGACCTGAATATACACTTCCTTTGCCGAATTGAACATGGCTTTCAACTGCTTGATCCGGGGATCGGACAACGCCGCTTTCCCCTGTGTGAATACATCGGTCCCTGCGATTCCTATCTTCACCGGTTACGGCTCCTTTGGTTACTCTTCGTCCTCTTTATGATGCTCCTGGAATGCCTGGATTATGGGCGCTGCGATCTTATTCGGCACCGTTTCGTAATGGGAGAATTTCATGGTATAGCTCGCCTTGCCCTGGGTCATGGAGCGCAGATCGTTGGCATAGGTGAACATTTCTGAAAGCGGCACGCTTGCCTTGAGCGCCTGGGTCCTGCCCTTCACCTCCATCCCGAGGGTCCTGCCGCGGCGGGAGTTCAGATCGCCCGACACCGCGCCCATGTATTCTTCCGGAATATACACTTCTATTTCCATGATCGGCTCAAGGAGCACCGGGCTGGCGGCCAGCACCGCTTTGCGTAATGCCATGCCGCCCGCGCGCTGGAACGCCGCATCGGACGAATCGACGTCGTGGTATGAACCGTCGAACAATATCGCCTGGACGTCCACGACCGGGAAACCGGCGATCACGCCCTGCGCCATCGCGGCGCGGATGCCCTTTTCGACCGAGGGGATGAAATTGCGCGGGATGGCTCCTCCGACGACCTTGTCCACAAACTCGAACCCTTTGCCGTGCTCGAGGGGTTTGAGCTCGATCCACGCGTCGCCATACTGGCCGCGGCCGCCTGACTGACGCTTGAATTTTCCCTGGACCTTGGCTGTTTTCGTGATCGATTCCTTATACGGAACTTTCGGCTTCCCCAGATCGACATCGACATTGAAGCGCTTCTTAAGACGGCCGATCATGATATGCAGATGCAGGTCGCCCATGCCCGAGATGATCATTTCTTTTGTCTCCGGCTCGACTTTCTCGTGGAATGTCTGATCCTCGGCAACGAGCTTGGCGAGGGCCTGCGAGATCTTTTCTTCATCCTGGCGGGTCTTGGGCTTGACCGATGCGGACATCATCGCCTCGGGAAATTCCATCGGCTTGAATACGACCGGGTGCTGCTGGTCCGCGAGCGTATCGTTGGTCCAGGTATTCTTGAGCTTGGGTATGGCAACGATATCGCCGGGACCGGCGCTTTCGACCGCGCGCTGTTCCTTGCCCTGGAGCAGATACAGATGGCCGAACCGTTCGGTGTTCTTCTGCGTGACATTATAAAACGTCGCGTTCGCGGCAAGCTTGCCCGAAAAGACGCGCGCAATGCTTAATTGCCCCACATAGGGGTCGAATATGCTCTTGAAAACAAATGCGGAGAACGGCTTGCTGTCCGACGGCTCGACCGCCCCTTCTTCGATGAGCATATGCGGCCGCTCAAGCGGCGATGCGAGATCCTCTTTGACGGCCTTGAGCAGGTCGTCGAGGCCCGCTTCGGTCAACGCAGACCCGAAAATGATCGGGAACACCTTTGCATTGTTGACCGCCTGATGCAGCCCCGCTTTGATCTCGTCGATGGTAAGCGTGCCGTTGGAAAGATATTTTTCAAGCAATGAATCGTCGCTTTCGGCAACCTCTTCCATCAGCGATTCAAGCGACGTGGTATCGAGGATAACGGCGCTGCGCGATAAAACCGACCGTATCTCCGCCACGATCTTGTCCTTATCGACCCCGTCCTTATCCGCCTTATTGACGAATATGAGCCGCGGCATGCCGATCTCTTCGAGCAGATGCCAGACGCGCTCGGTCCCGACCTCGACGCCGGAGCTTGCGTCGATCACGACGACCGCGTTATCGACGGCCCTGATCCCTGCGAGGACTTCCCCGTAAAAGTCGGCAAAGCCCGGCGTATCCACGATCTGGATCCTGATATCCTGGTAATCGCAGAACATGAAGCCGGCGTTGATCGATGACTTGCGCTCGATCTCGTCCCAATTATAATCGCTGACCGTATTGCCTTCGCCGATCGTTCCCTTACGGGTTGTCGCCTTGCATTTGAACAGGATCGCTTCGGACAGGCTGGTTTTGCCTGATTGGGCGTGGCCAAGGAAAACTACGCTCCTCTTATTAGTGGCTTCCATGATAATGCTCCTTTTTTGGGGAAAGACGGGAATTTTATCAGGGCTCAATCATGAAGATCGAGAGCCGGTTAGGCGTATATTCATTATAGAAGACAAGCAGACCGCGGTCAAGCATAAAAAGGCTAAAAACGGGGTCAGAATTATTTATTTGCGATATGTCAGTAGCCGGCAAATAAATAATTCTGACCCCGTTTTTAGCCCCTCGTTCGAGTCTTTTTCAGAGGGTTATTCGAGGTAGGTAAAGACCTTATTCTCGTAATTGCGCAGGACGTATTTGCCTTTTGCCTGCGAAAGGATGTAATTCGGCGCAACGGGGATCTTGCCGCCGCCGCCGGGCGCGTCGATCACATAGGTCGGCACGCCGTAGCCGGTCGTATGGCCCCGCAATTTCTCCATGATATTGATGCCCACGCTCACCGGCGTGCGGAAATGCTGCGTGCCGCGCGCAGGGTCGCACTGATAGATATAATAGGGGCGGACGCGCATCTTCAACAGTTCATGCATAAGCCTGCGCATGGTCGACGGCCGATCGTTGATCCCTTTGAGGAGGACGGTCTGGCTTCCCAGCGGGATCCCTGCGTCGGCGAGCATATCGCAGGCATTGCGGGTCCTGCGCGTGATCTCCTTCGGGTGGTTGAAATGAAGGCTGATCCAGACCGGCGCGTGTTTCTTGAGCATTGCCACAAGCCCTTCGGTAATGCGCTGCGGCAGCGTCACCGGCACGCGGCTGCCTATTCTGATGAATTCCAGGTGGGATATGGCGCGCAGCCTGCCCAGGAGCATATCCAGCACTTCATCTTCAAGGGTCAGGGGATCGCCTCCCGATATCAGCACATCGCGCACCTTCTTGTTCGACTGGATATATTCAATGGCCTTGTCCCAGCGGTTGATCGAGGTATCGCGCTTCTCATCCTGGCCCACAAGCCGGCGCCTCGTGCAATGGCGGCAGTACATCGCGCACGACTCCGTTGCCAGAAGCAATACCCGGTCCGGATACCGGTGCACCAGATGCGGCGCCGGCGAATGGCTGTCCTCCCCGCACGGATCGGCCATCTCATACGGACTCACCTTGAACTCATCCACGGTCGGGATCGCCTGGCGCCGGATCGGGCACAACGGATCTTCCGGATCAAGGAGCGTCGCCCAGTATGGAGTGATCGCCATGGCCATGCGGCCGCGGGCGCTTTTCAACCCGTCTTCCTCAGCCTGCGTAAGCTTCACGACCTGGCTGATCTGATCGAGCTTGGAGATCCGGTTGCGCATCTGCCAATGCCAGTCTTCCCAATCCAGAGGATTGACGTCTTTGTACAAGCTGATCTGCTGGTAATCCCTGCTGATGCGTTTTGCAGGACGGCTTGTAATAACGGGCTCGCCAAGCGTTTTGTGCTGTTCGGTCGCAAGCGTATTAGCCATGGCTTATCTTCCTCCTTTGGAAGGCGCTCAACAATACCGACTCTATCAGATCCTCGTATTCCATGCCCGCGGCATATGCCATCCGCGGGAAATTCGATTCCTTCGGGTCCAGTCCGGGCAGCGGATTGATCTCCAGGACATACGGAACGTTATGTTTGTCCAGCCGGATATCGGTGCGGGATATATCGTAACATCCTATTGCCCGATGCGTGCGCAGCGCAGTATCTTTGACGAGCCGTTCCGTTGCGCTGTCCAGGCGCGCGGGACAGTAGAACGTCGGCGTCAGCCCCCGGCCGTGGTCCCCCTGAAACTCCTTCATGTGCCATGAATAAAAGTATTCGCCGCTTGCCGCGGCAGTCGAAAAATCTATCTCGAGCACGGGCAGGATCGTCGCCGTACCGTTCTCGAGGATCCCGACGGTCAACTCCCTGCCCTCGATGAATTCCTCGACAAGGACTTCCTGCCGGTAAAGACGAATGAGCTCTGCGATCTTCTCGCGCATGTCCCCGGCAGCCGTAACGACGTTGGCGCGCGTGATCCCTTTCGCAGACCCCTCCAGGTTCGGCTTCACGATCAACGGGAACCGAAGCTTCGGGTCCAGCCGCTCCCCGCCCGTTTCGAAAACCTGGAACGACGGAGTGGGGATATTCTCCGCCCTCAGGATCCTTTTGGTCATCGCTTTGTTCAAAGCCAGCGCCAGCGAGAAGGCGCTCGATCCGGTATACGGAATATCCAGGCACTCCAGCAATGCGGGTACCTCCGATTCCCTGAAGCGGCTGCGGCGGCCTTCGGCGATATTAAAGACCATATCGACCCTGTTCTTGATGAAATACGATATCAGCGCGGGCTGGTCCGCGTCGACCGACTGCACGATATGGCCGCGCCGGCACAAAGCCCGGGCGATCGCGTCGATCGTATCCGCTGAATCATACTCCGAAAAATAATCCTCCGGCTTGCTCCCGTCTTCCTGCTTCACATTATACGTCAACGCGATGTTCATCGGAGGCCGTAACGCCGAATAGCGCACTCGAGTATCCGGGCGATCATTTTCTCGTATGGCACGCCCTGGTATGCCGCGATGACCGCAAAAACGTCTTCGGTCGACAGAGACGGAAGCGGATTGATCTCCAGCACATACGGCGCTCCCGTTTCATCCACGCGGATATCGACCCTGCCGAAATCGCGGCATTCTATGGCCGTATAAGCAGCCAGCGACACATCGATAATACGCTGCACGAGCTTCGGATCGACCGGCGCGGGCACGATATATTCAACCGCATCGGGCCGCGCGATATGGCCGAACGTATAAAATTTATCTTTCAGGTCGAGCGCCCCGTCTATTTTGATCTGCACGATCGGCAGGGCCTCGGGCGTTTCCGTGCCGAGGATCGCGACCGTAAATTCCGTTCCCCGGATGAACTCCTCGATCAACGCAGGCTGGCGGTATTTGGCAAGGATCATTTCCACCTGCCTGCGTAATTCTTGATCCGTGGTAACGCGCGACGCTTCCGACAACCCCTTCGACGATCCTTCACAGCGCGGTTTCACAAAAAGCGGGAACTTCATCGATGACGGGATCGTCCCGATCTGATCCATTGATTTTATCTCGACAAACTTGGGGGTGGGAATGCCTTCCGCAATAAAGATCTTTTTTGCGATGATCTTGTCCAGGGAAAGCGCGAGGGTGAGCGAGTCTGCCCCGACGAACGGGACGCCGGCCATCTCCAGAAGGATCGGAACCTGGGATTCGCGGTTCCTGCCGGCCAGGCCTTCGGATATATTGAAGACAATATCGACCTTCAAGTCATGGATCCGGCTTAACAGGGAAGAAACATTGCCGATCCTGACAACCTCATAACCGCTTTTACTAAATGCGTCGGCGATGACATTGATGGTATCGGGGTGGTCGAACTCGGCATTGGCATCAAGCGGGTCGTTCTCTTTGAATGCGTAGTCGGTCTTCAGGTCGTACGTCAGGCCCACTTTCATGCTACCATGCCCCGATCAAAAAATAAAAGGCCCCGACCGCGACCAGAGCCTTCATTGCGTGCCAGTTTTTCCAATGGTTATGCATCCCTCCTGAAAATATTCCGTTTTTTTATTATGTACAATATATTTTTTATCATACCTGCGTTATTTGTCAAGCCTTTTCTCTCGTCGGAAAATCAATCGCGCGAATTATTTCGCGCCGCGGGCCCGGCCAGCGTGATCGCGCCCCAGGACGCGGCCGTATTGCCAATGACAAGCAGTATGCCTTTCACGCCGCGGACCGACCGGGCAAATCCGATCGCAGAGCAAAAATCGCCGGCTGTCCGGACCCGGTTCCCGGCGGCGGTCGCGACCGCATCCGCCAGCGCCGCATTCGCGGCAACGATGACCGCCGCGTCCGCCCGGCCGAACGATAATGAATGCCCCACCGTTGCTGACGACGTGCACATGCCGCACGGCATGAGCGCGGGATCCACCCGCAGCCGGATCCGTCCGCTCAAAATCGATCTCCCGGCAAACAGGCCGACGACGACAGGGGTGCGGGCTTTCATAAAAATATCGCCGCCGTTCTCGACGATCACATCCCTGCAGCCGCGGGCAAGCAGGTCCCTGCCGAGCCTGCCGGCGATCGCGCCGGCAACCGCTGCCATCGGGCCGACATCCGCCTTGCGCGCGGCGGCGGCCATGTCGCGGATGAGCGGCGGGGCGCTGCGCTCGACAGCGACGGGCTCCAGGCCGGTCAGGAATCGTTCGTCGCGGGCTATATATGCGCGGATCTGCCTGCGGTATACGCCGATGCGTTCGATGCAGTACGCGCGGTCAACCGCCCGGTCGGAAAAGATCAGGATGTCGGTCTCCTCAACGCAGACCCTCAGCCGCCGCAACCTGCTGCCGGCGGTCCAATCCCGGTAAAAACGCCGATGATACCCGACCGTATCCATCTACGCTCCCGTCGATACGCCGCACCGCGCCAGGTCACGTTCAAGCTGTCCGAATCCCGTATAGACGAACGCCTGAATGCCGAGCGCACGGGCGGCATCGACCATCTCGGGCCGGTCGTCCGTGTAGAATGCCGCGCCGGGCTCGACGGCCAGCCGCTCAAGGGCCATCCGGTATATCCGCGCGTCCGGCTTGGTAACGCCAATTTCGCACGAGGCAAAAAGATGATGGAACCTGTCAAAAACCGGCATGACCTCTTTCAAAAAGGAATAATGGAGGATGTTGATGTTGGAAAGCATCGCGAGGGTATACTTCGGCCGAAGGGCAGCAAGAAGCCCGTACACCGCATTGGTATCCTCGGTCATATAAAAAATGTTGTTCCAGATGGCGGCGAACTGTTCGAACGGGATATCGAGATCCACGCGCTGCTGCACGCCGATAAAGAACGCTTCTGCTGAAATATCGCCCTGCTCGAACGACCGGACAAGGGAAGATCCTGAAAAAAGATCGTATATCTGGCGGGGGGTTTTGCGGGCCAAAAGCGCGATCTTGCGGGCGGCTGTCATATGATCGAAATCGATCAGGACCTTGCCGAGATCAAAAATGACCGCTTGGATAGGCGCCACTTAATTATTGCTTTCCTTTTTCTTCTTGAACAGGTCCAGGAACCGGTCTTCGTAGTCCTTGTACACGTTCCATTTATCCAATTCGGTCTTGAGCTCGTTCGCCCGGGAGATGTCCGTTTTGGCGCGCGTGAACAGCTCTTCGATCTTTTGCTGGACGGAAAGCGGCAGCTTGGTCAACTGGCTGAGGGATTTGCGGATCTTATCTATTTCGTCCTCTCCGATCGGGCCGGGCGTAGGCCCGAGCTTCAAATACTCAAGCAGATTATTGATCTGGCCGTCGAGCTGAGCCGCCTGCTCCCGCAGA
>JAGOOP010000008.1 GCA_017992455.1 Candidatus Omnitrophota bacterium
ATGCGGGGATCATGACCGATACGGGATCGTTCCGGTATTCGAACACCACGGCAACGACCCATGCCATCGCCGCGGAGCTGGTTGCGGCGGGCATCGACGTATCGGCGGTATACCGCAATATTTACGGGAATATCCCGTATGACGACCTGAAACTGCTTGCGTCGATATTGCCGACCATGCAGCGCTCTCCGGACGGCAGGATCGTCTGGTTCGAGATCCGCAAAGAGGTCCTCAAAAAACAAAAAAAGATATATTTCGACCTGGGCGAGAACATCCTGAATTACGGCCGCAGCCTCAAGGGCGCGGAAGCGGTGATCCTTTTCAAGGAGAATATATCGTCGAAGAACGAGGTGCGCGTTAATTTCCGTTCGCACGGGGCGATCGACGTGAATGCGATCGCAAAGGCTTTCGGCGGCGGCGGCCACCGGACCGCAAGCGGCGCGACGGTCGCCGGAGCGCTCTCGCGCGTCAAACGCGCCGTTCTCGCCGTTGCCAGAAAATCGTTCAATGCACGTCATCCGTGACATCAGGCATATCCGCGCGCGCCGCGGCACGGTCCTGGCCATCGGCGTTTTCGACGGCATGCACCGGGCCCACCGGCTCATCATCAATGCGTGCGTGCGCCGCGCGCGGCGCATTGGCGGATGCGCGGTCGTTATCACGTTCTGGCCACATCCCCGCGGACAGAAGATCCTGTATTCGCTCGAGCACCGGCTGCGGCTGCTTTCGCATCTGGGCGTGGATGCGTGTATCGTCGTTCCGTTCACCGGGGCCTTTTCCCGCCTGAGCCCGCGCGCGTTCGTCGAGGATATCATCTGCCGCCGTGTGAACGCCCGCGCCGTATATGTAGGGGAGAATTTCCGTTTCGGCAGAAACGCGTCCGGCGATGCGGTTCTGTTGTCGCAATTGCTCAAAGCCCGTCATGTCGCGGTGCGCATTTTCAAGACGATAAAGGTCAACGGCTCCCCCGTCAGCAGTTCGCATATACGCCGTTTGATATCCGCAGGCGACCTGGCTGCCGCGCGGAGACTGCTTTGTGCGCCGGTGGGCGTGTACGGCCACGTCGTGGCCGGTACCGGCAGAGGCAGTGAACTCGGTTTCCCCACGGCGAACATCGACCCTCATCACGAAGTGACCCCTCCCGCGGGCGTCTATGCGGTGCGGGTTTTCTATGACGGCACAAGCGGCAAAGGCGTATGTTATATCGGTACCCGCCCGACGTTCGATCCGCGCCGCATTGAGCCTGTCGTCGAGGTCCATATTTTCGGTTTTCACGGGGACCTGTACGGCAAATATCTCGAAGCTCAATTCATTGCAAAAGTCCGCGGCCAGCGCGCATTCCCATCGATCAGCCGCCTGATCAGCCAGATCGAACGCGATATCCGCAAGGCAAAAAAACTCCTCGGATAATCCCTTCCTACCACTACCGGCCAACCATCCCGCCAGGCATACCACTAAATGTTGTATGTCAACAATTTAAGCTAATATTTGTCTTGACAAAAATGCCTTTTATTCTAAAATTAAGCATATCAGGTGGGGAAAAGTGGAGTAAAGTGGAATGTTCTACGGAGAATTTTTTCACTCAATAGACCGGAAAGGCCGTCTTATCCTTCCGTCAAAATTCCGCGAAGCGGCCAAGGCCAACTTCGTCGAGAAATTCTTTGTGACGCGGGGATTGGATACGTGCCTTTTCATGTTCTCTGAAGAAGAGTGGCGCAGCCAGGAAACAAAGTTCAAGGCCATGCCGTTCACGAAGCAGGAATCGCGCGTTTTCAACCGTTTGTATTTTTCGGGCGCGGTCGATGTCATCCCCGACCGGCAGGGCAGGATACTTCTGCCGCAGTTCCAGAAGGATTACGCGCAGATAAAGAAGGATGTCGTGATCGTCGGGGTTTCGAACAGGATCGAGATCTGGGGCGCGGAAAAATGGAAGGAATTCTTCGGCACGTGGAAGCAGTCGTTCGAGGAGATCGCCGAAAAACTGGTTGAAACCCAATAATGGTCATCATGACAGAACAATTACATACGCCGGTCATGCTCGAAGAGGTCCTTGCCTATCTTAATCCCGGGCCGGGAAAGGTGATCGTCGACGCCACGGTCGGCATGGGAGGGCATGCGCTCGAGATCGCCCGGCGCATATCTCCGTCGGGCAGGCTCATCGCCATAGACCGCGACAAGGAGTCCCTGGAACACGCGCAGGAGCGGCTCAAGGATTTCAGCGCCATCGCAGAGTTCGTATACGGTAATTTCTCCGATATACAGGAGATCGTAAAGCGGTTGCATATCGATGCGATCGATGGTATAGTGCTTGACCTGGGAGTATCGATGTTCCAGCTGACGCAGGCGGAACGAGGTTTCAGCTTTACGCGCGAAGGACCGCTTGACATGCGGCTTGACCGTAACAGCTACATTTCGGCGTATGACCTGGTGAACAATCTGAACGAGGACGAGATCTCGAACCTGCTCTGGTCGTTCGGGCAGGAACGGTGGCACAACCGTATCGCGCACCGGCTTGTCGAAGAGCGCCGGAAACAGCCGATCGCGACGACCGCCCAGTTGAGCGATATCGTCATGCGGGCGATCCCGCCGCGTTTCAGGAGATACCATTACCGGATACATCCGGCCACCAGGACCTTCCAGGCCGTCCGCATCGCCGTCAACCGGGAGCTTGAGGCGCTCGAACAGGTCCTGGCCAGGGCGATACCGCTTCTTGCGCCGGGAGGCAGGATCTGCGTTATCGCGTTCCATTCGCTTGAGGACCGGGCGGTCAAGTGGGCGTTCCGCACGGCCGCGGCCGAGGGGCTCGTAAAGATCCTTACTCCCAAACCGTTGACGCCGTCGGAGGAAGAGATGCGGGTGAATCCTTCGAGCCGCAGTTCGAAATTCAGGGCAGTGGAGAAAATATGAGATTATCCAGGTTCATGGCCGTCTCGGTGTCGGTTACGCTGTTGTCGCTCGTCTATGTCTGGCAGCAGAATGAGATCCTGCGCCTGGCATACGAGCGCCAGAAGCATTATACGTATTTTCAGGATTTGCTTGATGCGAATTCCTCTTTGCGCTATAATCTAACTCGGAATACCTCTGTGATCACAATGGCCGGCAGGATGTCAGAGGAGCACGGTTTTACGATGCCCGATAATTATTGCCTGGTGAAGGTGCAGGGATATTCTCGTCGGAAACAGACACTCGTGTCCCGGGTGTTCGGGATCAGGCGCCAGGCAGAAGCAAAGACCATCGATACCGCTGTCCGGTCTCTCCCCCGGGATTAACGGGGAGACATTAACTTAAAACTCGTGTGTATATAGTCAATTATCGCCGCAGGGTTGAAGCGGTATTTTGCGCCGTCCTTATATTTTTTATCGCGTGTTTAGCCCGCCTTTTATACGTCCAGTTCTTCAACGCGGATTATCTGGCTTCCATCGCCCAAAAGCAGCACAATCTTTACGTAGAGCTTGAACCCCGCCGCGGCACCATCTATGACTCGAATTACAAACCTCAGGCCGTGAATCTCGCGTTCGAATCGGTTTTTGCCGCGCCCAACGATATGACGCCCGGGCAGAAGGAAGCGGTCGTGCGCGGCCTGCCCGGCATATTGCGGATGGACGCGTCTGTTCTTCGCGACAGGTTGTCCCGCAAAAAATCCTTCGTATGGCTTGCCCGGAAAGTTCCGTCGGAAAAGATCGGTCTGATCAAGCAGCTCAATCTGAAAGGGCTCGGTTTTATCAAGGAAAGCAAGCGCTGTTATCCCAACGGCTATCTGTTAAGCCATGTGCTCGGTTTTGCCGGTATGGATAACAACGGCCTCGAAGGCATTGAACTGTGCTATGATAAATATCTCAAGGGCAGGCCCGGCTGGGCGGTGATGCTGCGCGACGCCCGGAGGCAAAGGCTTAACGTATACGATAATTCCATGATGCCCAGGGACGGCTACGATATCGTCCTTACGATCGACGAGGTCATCCAGTATATCGCCGAGAGGGAGCTGGAAGCGGTATTCCGCAAGTACCGCGCCAAAGGCGCTAGCATCGTCGTCATGGACCCGCGCACCGGCGCGGTCCTTGCAATGGCCAACCGTCCGACCTATGATCTTAATGTCCTGGACAAGCTTGATAAGGACGTGATGCGCAACCGTGCCGTCTGCGACATGTTCGAGCCCGGTTCCGTGTTCAAGATCGTGACTGCAGCGGCGGCGCTCGAGGAAAAAAAAGTGAGCGAGATGACGCCTTTTTTCTGCGAGAACGGAGAATACAAGGTCGCCGGCCGCATCCTGCACGACCACCGGCCGCACGGCACGCTTCCTTTCAAGGAGGTCATCGAGCTTTCGAGTAATATCGGCACCGCGAAGGTGGCGCAGCTTCTGGGAGCCGATATGTTATACCGGTATGTCAAAGCATTCGGCTTCGGCTCGAAAACGGGCATCGACATACCCGGGGAGATCTCCGGATCCATGAAGCCGACCCGGCAATGGTCCAAGACCACGATCACCTGCGTTCCGATGGGCCAGGAGGTCGGGGTAACGTCTCTGCAGCTTGCGGCCGGGATATCGGTCATCGCCAACGGCGGCAATCTGATGAAACCGTATATCATCAAAGAAATACGCGATAAGACAGGGGATATGATAAAATATACAAGCCCTTCAGTGGTGAAACGCGTCATCGATGAAGATACCGCGGCGCGGATGAAAAAGATCCTTATCGGGGTGATCGAGAACGGGACGGGCACAATGGGGAAACTCGATCATTTTACCGCAGCCGGCAAAACCGGCACTGCGCAGAAGGTCGAGCCGTCGGGCCAGTATTCGCACAGCCGTTTTATGGCGTCGTTCATAGGATTTGCGCCCGCGGAGGATCCTCAGCTGGCGATCGCGGTGACCGTCGATGAGCCGAAAGGGATGTATTACGGCGGAGTCGTCGCCGCTCCGGTGTTCAAGAACGTCGCGGCGGACAGCCTGAAATATCTGCGGACCAAGGATTATTCCGGGGGAGCGCTTGCTTTATATGAGACTCGATGAGCTTGTCAGTCGGTTAGAGATACTGCGCATATACGCGCCCGGCAGAAAGGGATCTGGAATTCCCTGTTGCGCTGTTACGGCGATAAGCTGTAATTCGCGGGAGATCCAGCGGGACGCTGTTTTTGTCGCGGTCAAAGGCGCTCAAACCGACGGACACGCGTTCATTCAGGATGCGCTGCGCCGCGGCGCGCGGGCGATCGTGTTCGATAACGGCAGGCGGGTCGAGCCCCTGGTGAACGGACGGACAGAAGGGGAAGGGGAGGCCGTTTTAATCCAGGTCGCCGACAGCCGCAGGGCTCTTGTTGCGCTCGCAGAAGCGTTTTACGGATATCCCTCGAAAGCGTTGTCCGTGACCGGGATCACCGGCACCAACGGCAAAACCACGATATCCTATCTGATCGAAGCGATCGTGCGGCAGGCAGGCGGCAATCCGGCCGTGATCGGCACGGTCAATTACCGGTATAACGACAGGGTCATCGAATCGGTCAATACCACGCCCGGTCCGGTCCAGCTCCAGCGTCTTTTCAGGGAGATGGCAGACGGAAATGTCACCCATCTGGCAATGGAAGTCTCTTCGCATGCTCTGGATCAGGACCGCGTTGCGGGCATTTGTTTCTCAAGCGCGATATTCACGAACCTTACGCAGGATCATCTTGATTACCATAACGGGCTGGAAGATTATTTTCGCGCGAAGGCCAAGCTGTTCGCCGGCCTTGAATCCGGGGCATACGCGGTCATAAATCTCGACGACCAATACGGCCGGAGGCTTGTGCAGTCGGGCAGGGGCAAAGTCGTCACCTACGGTCTTGATGCCGCCGCGCAGATTTCTGCGCGGGATATCGTCATGGATACCGATCACACGCAGTTTATGCTCTGCGGCTGCGATCAACCGGTCGTGATGAAGACTCCTCTCATAGGCAGGCACAATGTTTACAATGTCCTTGCGGCTGCTGCGTGGGCGCTGCAGTCCGGGATACCGGCGGCCGCCATCAAAAACGCTCTCGAGCGGTTTACCGCGGTGCCGGGCAGGCTTGAGCGCATCGACGGCCGGGGCGGCGTGCGGATATTCGTCGACTATGCGCACACGCCCGACGCGCTGTCCAATGTCATCAACACGCTCCGGCCGATCGCGGCAAGAAAGATCATCGTGGTTTTCGGCTGCGGGGGCGACCGGGACCGGACCAAACGGCCGGTGATGGGGAAGGTGGTTGCCGAGTTATCCGATCATGCGGTGATCACCAGTGATAATCCCCGTTCGGAAGACCCCGGCGAGATCATCGAAGATATAACCCGCGGTATCTCAAAGACGAATTATACCGTTGTTCCCGACCGGACCGCTGCCATTCGGACCGCTCTGTCCATGGGCGGGGAAGGGGATGTCGTGCTTATAGCGGGCAAAGGCCATGAGACGTACCAGATCATGAAAGACGAAGTTCTTCATTTTGACGACCGGGAGGTTGTTCGGGAATGTTTACGATCACTGAACTGACCAATGCGGCCGGCGGCCGGGTCATTGCAAGCGGTTTCGGCGCGAATGTGAGGTCGGTTTCGACCGATTCACGCACTATCGGGCCCGATGAAGCTTTTTGCGCTATCAGGGGAGAGAATTTCGACGGCCACGATTTCATCCTGCAGGCGGTCCGCAGAGGGGCCGGCTGCGTTATCGCCGAGAACGGCCGGTGCATCGATGCCGGCACGGGCGTGACCGTCATCGAAGTGCCGGATACCGTCAAGGCCTACGGCGCCATTGCGCGTTTTCACCGGCGGCGTTTCAATATCCCCGTGATCGGGATCACCGGCTCAAACGGCAAGACGACGACAAAGGATATGCTTGCCCGGATACTGTCGGCGAAATATGCGACGCTCAAGAGCGAGGGGACACGGAACAATCATATCGGCGTGCCGGCGACCTTGCTGCAATTGGGCCCTTCCCATACGTGCGCCGTGATAGAGTTCGGGACGAACCATCCCGGGGAGATCGCGTATCTGTCGGGAATATGCGAGCCTACCATGGCGATCATCACCAACGTCGGCCCGTCCCACCTGGAATATTTCAGGGATCTTGCAGGCGTGTACAGGGAAAAAGCTGATATATTGGGCTCGAGCCCCGGGCTGCGCGCCGCTTTTTTGAATGCCGACGACCGCATGTTGCGGAAAAGGCTGGCGCGCAGGACGAGTATGCCGCTGTGTATCGGTTTCGGTATCAGCAACCCGTGCGATTTCAGGGCGCGCGACGTCAAGAATGACGCACGGGGTTTTTGTTTCTCCATGCACCGGAGCGCATCGATCCGGCTGTCAACGCCCGGCGAATGCAATGTTTACAATGCGCTTGCCGCCGTTGCCGTCAGCCGCGTGCTCGGCATGAGCTACCCGGTGATCGCCGCGAGGCTCAAGGATTTCGTTTTTCCGCGGGGCAGGCTCACCATGCGCACCGTGGAAGATGTCCGGTTTATAGACGATTCGTATAATGCCAATCCCCGGTCTATGGCGCAGGCGCTTGACGCATTGCGCAGATCAGCCGTCGAAGGAGGCAGGCGGGTGCTCGTGATGGGGGATATGCTCGAGCTCGGCCCCGGGACCGAACGGTTCCATCGCGATGCAGGCAGGCGTGCTGCCGGCTCATGCGATGTGTTCATCGCGGTCGGCAGGCACAGCGCGCTCGCTGCGAACGCGGCGCTTTCCCGGGGGTTCGAGAGGGTAAATGTTTTTTCCTGCGAAACGCCCGCGCAAGCACGGGACATCCTGTATAAGACGGTTGCTGTCAGGAAGAACGATGTCGTGCTCGTCAAGGGTTCCCGCGGCATGAAGCTTGAACAGATCATCGAGCCTTAATAAAGGAAGACTGCTCCTCTTATGTGGTATTATCTGCTGTATCCGTTCCGCGATCTTCTGAATTTTCTGAATATCCTGCGGTATATAACGTTCCGCGCCAGCATGGCGGCATTGACGGCATTCGTCCTTGTCCTGGTGTTCGGGCCCGCAATCATCCGCACGCTCAAACATCTGCATATCGGCCAGAACGTCCGGGAGCGCAGAGTGAGCGAGAAATTGAACGACCTCCACAAGTCCAAGCAGGGGACGCCGACCATGGGAGGAATATTCATCCTGATCGCGATCATCCTTTCAACCCTGTTCTGGGCGGAGCTGACGAATAAGTTCATACTGCTGGCGCTGTCCGGCACGGTGTGGCTGGGCATCACGGGATTCATGGACGATTATCTCAAGGTCGTCAAAAAATGTTCCAAAGGCCTGACCGCGTCCGCAAAATTCACCAGCCAGATCGTTCTGGGCCTTATCATAGGTATCATCCTGTATCTTGACCCGTCCAATAGCACGAATCTCGACCTTCCGTTCCTCAAGGAGGTGTCGATCGAACTGGGTATTTTTTATATCATCTTCGTGATCGTAGTCATTACCGGCTCTTCGAATGCGGTCAACCTGACCGACGGGCTTGACGGCCTTGCCATCGGCACGACCGTGTTCGCGTCTATCGCGTTCGCGGTGCTGTGCTACGTTTCGGGGAACATCAAGATCAGCGAATATCTGCTGATCCCTTTCATAAACGGCAGCGGGGAATTGACCGTGTTCTGCGCCAGCATCATCGGCGCGGGGCTGGGTTTTTTGTGGTTCAATTGTTACCCCGCAGCGGTGTTCATGGGGGATGTCGGAGCCCTTGCGCTCGGAGGAGCGCTCGGCATCGTGGCTGTTCTGATCAAAAAAGAGCTTCTGTTGGTCCTGGTCGGCGGGGTTTTCGTCATTGAAGCGTTGTCGGTGATCCTGCAGGTCGCTTCGTTCAGGTTCACGGGCAAACGCCTGTTCAAATGTTCGCCGCTGCATCATCATTTCCAGTTCATCGGCTGGTCGGAGAACCAGATCATTGTCAGGTTCTGGATCATCGCCAGCCTTCTGGCGTTGCTGACGCTGGTGACATTGAAGATCCGTTAGAAAGGTCCCATGCGCAATCCCCGGATATACAAAGACAGGGAAATAACGGTCATCGGCCTTGCCCGCAGCGGCCTGGCATGCGCAAACCTGTTATCGGGGCTGGGCGCACGGGTCCGCGTAACCGATTCGAAGCCGCGCCGGGATCTTGAGAATATGATCGGCAGGCTCTCGTCAAAGGATATCCGCGTCGAATGCGGCAGGCATACGGAGGATTTTATCCGGGGAAGCGATCTTGCGGTCCTGTCTCCCGGCATCCCGGAAACATCGGACCCGGTGCAATGGGCGCTGAAGCAAAGCATACCGGTGTACAGCGAGATCGAGATCGCATGGACCCTGTGTCCGGCGCCGGTCATTGCGATCACCGGGTCGAACGGTAAAACGACCACCGCGACCCTGATGGGCCTGGTGCTTGAGGCGGCGGGCAGGCATGCGGTCGTGTGCGGTAATATCGGCGATCCGTTCAGCGGCGAAGTGGCGCGGGTCGAGCCCGAAGACTCCGTCGTGCTTGAAGTCAGTTCCTTCCAGCTCGAGCGTATCAAGACCTTTCAACCGCATATTGCCGTGGTGACGAATCTCAATCCCAATCATCTTGACCGATACCGCAGCATGGAAGAATACATCGATGCCAAAAAGAGGATATTTTTGAATCAGGGCGCGTCCGACTATCTGCTTTTGAACGCCGGGGATCCCGCGTCCGCGGCCTTTGCCCGGGGAACAAAAGCGCAGGTGATGTATTTCAACGAAGAGCCGGGGATGGACCAGAATCAGGCAGCCGTGGCAGCGGCGGCAGGCATCCTCGGCATACCGCGCGCTGTCTGCGCCGGCGTATTCAACGGGTTCAAGGGGCTTGAACACCGCATGGAAGAGGTCGCATGTATCGGCCGGGTCACGTTCGTCAATGATTCAAAAGCGACCACGGTCGAATCGGCGATGTGGGCTTTGCGCAGTATCCCGCGCCGCGCAGTGCTGATCGCCGGCGGCAAGGACAAAGGGCTCGATTACCGCCCGATCCGAAAGCTGGCTAAGGAAAAACTGCGGTCATGCGTCCTGATCGGACAGGCCGCGCAGAGGATCGGCGAGGCGTTCGACGGCATCGTCGAGGTGGAGCGGGCGCGCGATCTCAAGGACGCGGTGCGTAAAGCGTTCGAAAAGGCCGTTCCCGGCGACACCGTTCTTTTGTCGCCCATGTGCTCGTCATACGATATGTTCAGCGATTACGAAGAGCGGGGACGGGTGTTCAAGCAGATCGTCAGGGACCTGGAGGCCGATGCGCGTCTTACGGACTAACATATTTATGACGAGCATGATGCTGATCTGCATCGGCATCGTCATGATATACAGCGCGTCGGGTATTTACGCGCTGAACCAGTATAAGGACGGCATGTTCTTTCTCAAACGCCACCTGATGTTCATTCTCATCGGCCTGGCGGCGACGTTCTTTGTTATGGCGTTCGATTACCGTAAGCTGAAGAAATATGCCCGGCCCGCATTATGGGTGGCGGTGTTCTTGCTCGTCCTGGTCCTCGTTCCCCACATCGGCAGGGAGGTCTCGGGCGCGCGGCGATGGTTCCGTTTCAAGTTCATCAGCTTTCAGCCGTCCTCGTTCGCCTGCATCGCGCTTATCGTCTATGTCGCCGATTTCATCGAGCGCAAAGGCAATTTTATCCGCACGATCCGCTGGGGCCTTGCGCCGGTCATGGCGGTCCTGGGGCTTATATCCGGATTGATATTGATCGAGCCTGACCTTGGCACGACGCTGGCGCTCGGCGCCGTCGTTTTTATCATGCTATATGTCAGCGGCGTCCGGCTGACGTATCTGGGCACGATCATCGTAAGTTTTATCCCGGCATTGTACCTGCTCATTTTCAGCGTGCCGTACCGCCGTATGCGCATCCTTGCGTTTTTGAACCCCTGGGCCGATCCCCGGGGCAGCGGTTTTCAGATCATCCAGTCGCAGGTGGCGCTGGGCTCGGGCGGGATCTTCGGCACGGGGCTCGGCCATTCCCAGCAGAAACTTTTTTACCTGCCCGCGGCCCACACCGATTTCATATTCTCGATCATCGGCGAGGAACTGGGTTTGATCGGCACGATCGGCGTCATCATCCTGTTCGTCCTGTTCATCAAGCAGGGGCTCATGATCGCCAAGCACGCGCCCGATATGTTCGGGTATTTTCTGGCGCTGGGCCTGGTGCTTCTTATCAGTCTCAAGGCCATGGTCAATATCGGCGTGTCGTGCGGTATCCTGCCGACAAAAGGCCTGCCCCTGCCGTTCATCAGTTACGGCGGGTCATCGTTCATTTTCGATATGGTGAGCGTCGGACTTCTCATGAACATCGGCCGGGCAGGCGAATATCCATGAGGTGCGGGCGCCGATGATGCGGATACTTGCGGTAGCAGGATCAAGCGGCGGGCATATTTTTCCCGCCATCGGGTTCCTGGATGAATGCAAGGCTGCGCATCCGGATGCGAAGACCATGCTCGTCGTGCCTGCGCGCAGCGTTGCCGGCAGGATCCCCTGCGGCGCGCATGCGCTCGGCCGGGTCAGCGCCGAGGCGCTCTCCGCGCGCCCGGGCCGCGCAAGCCTTATTTCGCTGTGGGCCTTTATCAAAAGTTTCGTCGAGAGCATCACGCTTCTGTCGCGGTTCAAACCGGATATCGTCGTCGGTTTCGGCAGTATCGCCAGTATTCCCGTTGTGTTGTGCGCCTGGCTGTTCAGGATAACGGTCGTCATCCATGAACAGAACGTTCTGCCCGGCCGCGCAAACCGGTTCCTTGCGCATGTGAGCGGCCGGATCGCCGTTTCCTTCCGCCAAAGCGCCGATTTTTTTGCCGGGAACCGGACGAAGGTCGTCTGGACCGGCAACATCATCCGCAGAAGCCTTGTTGCGATCGACCGGCGCGATGCCCGTATGTATTTCAAGCTCGATCCGGATAAACGCACGATCCTCGTTATGGGAGGAAGCCAGGCGTCGCGCAGGATCAATGCGGGATTCGTCGAGGCGTTCAGGGTCCTGCCGCACCGGCGGCGTTACCAGGTGATCCATTTGTGCGGCGAGGCGGATCAGGACGATCTTGAGAAAGCGTATGCGGGGTGCGGGGCAGAAGTGCGGCTCATCGCGTTCCTGAACGAGATGCAATACGCCTACAGCGCCAGCGATCTGGCAATATCGCGCGCGGGCGCAACGACCGTTGCGGAATTGACCGCATACCGGCTTCCCGCGATATTGATCCCGTATCCGTACGCGCGCCGGCATCAGGACGAAAACGCCCGGGTCCTCGCGCAGGCAGGCTGCGTTGTCGTCGTTGCGGATGAACAGATCGATTCGGGCGTTCTGTCCCGCGCGCTCGAGGCCGCGACCGCGACCGAAACGGCGGCGGATTCCATGCGCGCAGCGTATGATCGTGTCAATAACGGGACGCCGTCATCGCTTGTCGATACGGTATTTCAGGTCCATCATCATGGGTGAACGGTATCATTTCATAGGGATCGGGGGCATCGGCATGTCCGGCATTGCGCGGCTATTGCTTGGGGCCGGCTGCCGGGTGAGCGGGTCCGATGCAAAAGAGAACGCGATGACAAAGCTTCTTGCGAAGCAGGGAGCGCGTATTTTCATAGGACATGATGCCCGGAATGTCCCGGACGCGGATTACGTCGTCTATTCATCCGCGGTCAAAGAGGATAATCCCGAGATCCGGGAGGCGCGCAGGCGCGGCATCCCGGTCATTCAGCGGGCCGAGGCGCTTGCGCAGTTGATGCGTGACAAAAAAGTCATCTGTGTCGCCGGCAGCCACGGCAAAACGACGACGACATCACTCGCAGCCCACATGCTCCTCGAGGCGGGGTTGTCCCCGACGGTGGTCATTGGCGGGAACCTGAAGAACATCGACGCCAATGCCGCTGCCGGCGCAGGGGAGTTCTTCTGCGCCGAAGCGGACGAGTCGGACGGGTCGTTCCTGCATTATTCACCGCTGTACTCGGTCATCACCAATATCGACCGGGAGCATCTGGACCATTACCGGACGTTCGACGCGGTCATCGCCGCATACAGCGAGTTCATGAGCAGGACGCGGCCGCAGGGGTGCCTGTTCTGCTGCGGCGACGACGAGAACCTGGTGCGTTTGTGCCGGGCATCAAAGCGAAGGCATGTCCTGTTCGGGTTCGGCGAGGCATGCGGCATGACGGCCCGCAATATCCGGATCGAGGGATTGTCTTCCGTTTTCGACTGCGTGTATGAGGGCGCGCCGGCGGGAAGCTTCCATCTGTCAGCGGGAGGCCTCCATAACATTTCCAACGCGCTCGCCGTGATCGCGCTCGGGATAGAGCTCAAGATCGATGCCGGAACCATCGGCCGGGCTCTGGCGACCTTTCAAGGCGCCGGCCGCAGGCTCGATATCAAATGGCACGATAAGGACTGCATGATCATCGATGATTATGCACATCATCCGACGGAGATCAGGGCGACGCTTGCCGCGGTGAGGCATCTTTCGTGCAAAAGGCTTGTCGCGGTGTTCCAGCCGCACCGGTATTCCCGCACGAAGTTGTTGCTTGATGATTTCGCCCGCTGTTTCGGCGACGCGGACCGGGTGGTCCTGACCGATATCTACCCTGCGAGCGAACCGCCGGTCCCCGGCGTGGATGCTGGTCTTGTTGCTTCTGCGATCAGGGGTTATGCGCCGGATAAACCGGTCGATGTCGTGCCGAAACACGAGCTGATGGGATATGTGCGCCGGATCATTGCTTCCGGGGATATCGTGTTAATGCTCGGCGCAGGCGACATTACGAGGATCAGCGATGAACTTGCGGTCGAACTTTCCCGTACCCATTAAAAAGAGAGTACGCCTTTGCCGCCACACGACGTTCGGCATCGGCGGCCCTGCGCAATTCTGGGCAGAACCCGGGGATGTGTCGGAACTGGCGGACCTGGCCGCATGGTGTAAAAAGAACCGCACGCGCCTGCGCGTGATCGGCGCAGGGAGCAATATCCTTGTTGCGGACCGCGGTGTGTCCGGCGTTGTCGCGCGGCTGGGCGCGCCGGGCTTCACCGTCGTGCGGCGCGCGGGAGAACGCGTTATCGTTGGCGCGGGCGCGCCGCTTGCGCGGCTCGTCGCGTTTTGCAGCCGGCAGGGGTTGTCGGGCGTCGAGTTCCTGCACGGCATCCCGGGCACCGTCGGGGGTGCAGTGGCGGGGAATGCCGGCACCAAAGATGCGGCGATCGGGGATTTAGTTGAATTTGTCATCGTTATGGACTATAATGGCAGGGTGTCGAAGCGGTCCGCTGCGGATATCGGTTTTTCCTACCGTTGTTCGGGCCTTGAGAATGTTATTATCCTGCAGGTATGCTTGAAACTTGTGGGGCGCGATCCCGGCGCGATACGCCGCAGGATCGCGGAGTACGCGGCTGCGCGGCGCGCGGGACAGGGCGCGGCATGGCGCAGCGCAGGGTGTTGTTTCAAGAATCCGCGCGGGACATCGGCAGGCCGCCTCATCGACGCCTGCGGATTGAAAGGCAGGCGCTGCGGGTCAGCGGTTGTTTCCGGCGTGCACGCGAATTTCATCCTGAACAAAGGCGGGGCGCGCGCGTCGGATGTGCTCATGCTCATGCGGTGCATCAGGGAAACGGTCAAAAAAAGGTTCGGCATACTGCTGGAGCCCGAGATAAAGATATGGCGATAGCGATGAAAGCAAAAACCGGTTTCGGCAGGATCGGGGTGTTGATGGGAGGCCCGTCCCGGGAGCGCGACATTTCTCTGCGGTCGGCCGCTGCCGTATGCGAAAGCCTGAAACGCCAGGGGCTCGATGTGGTGCCCCTTGATATAACGACCGACGACTTCGCCGCCAACGCGGCATTGATACGGCAGAATGAGATCGATTGCGCGTTCGTGGCATTGCACGGAAGGTTCGGGGAAGACGGCCAGATACAGAAGATACTCGAAGATCTGCGTATCCCGTATACCGGTTCAGGCGTTGAAGCGAGCAGGCGCGCCATGGATAAGGTCGTTTCACAGGACGTGTTCCGCCGTGCGGGATTGAGCGTCCCCGCATATGTCGGCATCGAGCGGGCAGCGTATGAACGGAATGAGGGCGCGGACATGCCGTTCCCGCTGCCGTGGGTCGTCAAACCGTGCCGGGAAGGCTCGAGTATCGGCCTGTCCATCATCGAGGGCGCCGGGGATTTGCGCAGGGCGCTCGAACTCGCGTTCGGATCAGACGATACCGTGATGGTGCAGCAATATATCCGCGGCAGGGAATTGACCGTTGCCATACTTGACGGCCGGCCGCTGCCGGTCATCGAGATCGTTACAACCAGGAAATTCTTCGACTATGAGGCGAAGTATCAGAACGGGTTTACGGATTATATCGTCCCGGCAGCGCTCGATGAACGGGTCGCATCCCTGGTCCGAAAAGCGGCGGTGAGCGCTCACCAGGCGCTCGGTTGTTCGGGATACTCGCGCGTCGATATTATCCTTTCCCCCGAAGGGACGCCGTATATCCTCGAGTTGAATAATATTCCCGGGCTGACGCAGACAAGCCTTTTGCCCAAGGCGGCCCGGTGCGCGGGCATCGACTTCGACCATTTGTGTATCACCATGCTTCGTTCGATCTATGAGAAGAAATAAACAGAGCCCGCCGCGGCCGCGCCAGCGCCGCCCGGCGGCATTGATCCCGGGACTGGTCTTCGGGCTTGTCCTGTTGGCCGTGGCGGCATATGCGCTCAGGTCGTTCAGGACGCACGATTTTTTTAAGATCAAGGACGTCATCATCCGCGAAGGGGCTTTCATACGCGATGACCGGGGCAATGATCTCAAATTCCTGATCGGCAAGAATATTCTTTCGCTCGACCTGAAGAAGAACGTACAGTTCATCCAGTCCATGTATCCGGCGTACCGGACCGCGCGCCTGGTCAAATTCCTGCCGAACCGGATATGCCTGGACCTTTTGAAACGCAATGCCGTCGCCTGTTTCAATTCACAGCCGCCGCTTTTTATCGACGACCGCATGATCTTTTTTGAAGGGGGCGATGCCGCCGGGAAGAAACTGCCGGTCATTTCCGGCATAGACACGACGAACAGGAATTTCAGGCCGGGCATGCGCGCCGGCCACGCCGGAGTGCTTTTTGCGGCCCGCCTGATCCAGCGCGTACAGATGAACAGGGCTCTGCAGCGGTATGCGGTCGAACGGGTCGTCGTGCACGATGCCGCGAACGCGTCGCTGTATCTTTCCGGCCCGCTCGAAGTGCGCATCGGCGCCAATAAGCTCGATGATTCGCTGCAGATCCTCGGCAGCCTGTTGAGCCAGGTCGGCAACGGCGTCTCGAACATCGAATATATCGACCTGCGGTTCAAAGACCCGGTCATACGATTCAAAGGCAAGGAGGCGTGACGGCACATGCTTGAGAATTGCATATGCGCTCTGGATATCGGTTCCTCGAAGATAGCCGCGGTCGCCGCGCAGGTGAAAAAAGGCCATATAACCAGGATGTCCCTTGAGACGGTCCCTGCGCGCGGCATAAGCAAGGGCGTCATCGTCGATTCCGTCGATCTTGTCGATGCGGTCACGCAGGTGATGAAGAATCTGAGATCGTCCTCAGGGATCACCGTGCGTTCCCTGTTCGCCAATATTTCGGGGAAACACATCACGACACGGCATTCCAGGGCGGTGATACCCCTTGCCCCGCGCGGCAATAAGGTGATCACCGTATCCGATATCAACAAGGTCAACGAACAGGCCCGGATCCTCGGCGCACGCATGGAAGAGGAGATCGTGCATGCGATCCCGTTCGGTTATTCGATTGATTCGGATGCCGCGATCGTCAATCCTCTGGGTTTGTACAGCCACCGGCTGGAAGTAGACCTGTTCCTGGTGTGCGCGAATCTCGCCGCGGTCCAGACCGTGACGCATGTGGTCAATCAGGCGGGCTTCGACGTCAAGGGGCTGTTCTTCTCCGGACTTGCGGGCGCCGCCATCGTGTTCCCCGAGGATTCACGAAAAGGGACCCGTGTGCTCTGCGACATCGGCAGCGACGTCACCGAGCTGCTGTTCTTCAAGGACGGATATTTGAAGAACATCCGCGTCCTGACGACCGGCGGAGACGCGCTGACCGCCGGCCTTGCGGATACGCTGGCGATCCCCTGGGACCTGGCTGAGGACATCAAGGTTTCGTACGGGATCATCGGGGATGTGTCCCGCGTTGCCGAGGATAAAGAGGTCCTTATCAAGAAAGACAACATATACAGGCCCGTCAAACAGCGCCAGGTGTGCGAGATCATCAGCGCCGCGGCGCGGACCCTGGGCCAATCGATCAAAGAAGCGGCGGAGAACGAGATGCCGCTTGCCAAGATAGATTCGTTCGTCGTGACCGGCAGGACCATATTCCAGGACGGCCTGCTGGAAATGCTAGAATCGTCGCTGGGCATCAGGGTCGCCTGCGGCAGGATCACCGATCCCCGGATCATACCGTTCGTCAACAAGAACGACGTATTGTCCGGACAGAAATACCTGACCTATCTGACCACGCTCGGGATCGTCTCCGGCCAGCTCAGGGAGCTCCAGCCGCGCAAAGACGACCCGCTGTCCGGCGTCCCCGATCACCCCGTTCTCAAAATCTTCCACAAGTTCAAAGAAGTCTACCAGGAATACTTCTAAAATCATGGGGACGGTTCTCATCCCCCGGCGAGCCCGCTCGCGTGGAGATGAGAACCGTCCCCATTATTTCCTGGAGATGAGAACCGTCCCCATGCTTTCCAAAGCTTTTTTCCCATTGACCCGCCGGGTTCCGTGTGTATAATATATTAGCCCACAGATATGATCAGCGATAATGTCCGGAATGTGAAAGCCAGGATCGAGGCAGCGTGCGTCCGGGTCCGCAGGGATCCGGCCGGCGTAACGCTTGTCGCAGTGACCAAAGGCAGGCCTGCCGGAGATATCCTTCAGGCGCTCGATGCGGGCATATCGGATATCGGCGAAAACAAAGTCCAGGAAGCTTCGGCGAAATATGAAGCGGTCAGCGGCCGGCTGCGGCAGGGATCTCCGGTGCGATGGCATATGATCGGTCATTTGCAGACCAATAAGGTCAAGGACGCGGTGCGCATGTTCGACCTTATCCATTCGGTCGACAGCCTGCGCCTGGCGCAGGAGATAGATACACAGGCCGCAAAGATCGGCAAGGTCCAGGATATTCTGGTTGAAGTCAAGACCTCGCCTGAAGCGACCAAATACGGTATTGACCCGGACGCTCTGTCCGGCCTGGTCGAAAAGATCGCGCGGTTGAAGAACGTGCGGTTGCAGGGGCTGATGACCATGGCGCCTGCCGGAGCAGCCGCGGAATCGGCGCGCCCGTATTTTCGCGCCATGCGCAGTTTCGGGCACGCCGTTCTTTCCATGGGAATGACCGATGATTTCGAGGTCGCGGTCGAGGAAGGAGCGACGATCGTGCGTATCGGCAGGGCATTATTCGAGGATACATGAAAAAGAGCTCAAGCATCGGGGTGATCGGTTTCGGGAACATGGGCAGCGCGATCGCGTCCAGGCTCAGGGGTTTTTATAAGGTATATGTTTTCGAAAAGGACATCGATAAGCTGAAGAACAGCGGCGGCGTCATGATCCTCGGCGGCATAGAGGACATCATCGATGCCGCAGGGACCATCATCATCGCCGTGAAGCCGCAGGACTTCGACAATGTTCTTGAAGAACTGCGCGGCAAGATCAGCCAGCGGCGCGTCGTTTCCATCGCCGCCGGCATTTCGACCGGATATATCGAGGAAAGCGTCGGCGACGTCCCGGTGATCCGCGTTATGCCGAATCTTCCCGCGAAAGTCGGCATGGGCATGATCTGTTTGTGCAAAGGCCGGTATGCGCTTGAGACCGATCTGTCGTTCGCGCAAAAGGTATTCGGGCATCTGGGCAAGACGCTCGTCGTCGAAGAATCGCAGATGAACGCGGTGACCGCAGTGTCAGGCAGCGGCCCGGGTTTTTTCTTCGGTCTCATCGAAGGCAAGCCCGAGAGTGAATGGGCGGTATACGGGACCAATATTTTTACGCCGCTTTTGATCGAAGCGGCGCGTGAGATCGGGTTCAGCCGGCAGCAGGCGCAGACGCTTGCCGTTGCGACCGCAGAAGGCAGTATCGCGCTCCTGCGTCAGACGGGGCTTTCTCCGCAGGCGCTGCGCCGGCAGGTCACGTCAAAGGGAGGCACGACCGAGGCGGGTCTGGAGGCGCTCGAGCGCACGCGGTCGCTCGTTCAGGCGGTCAAGGCAGCGGCGCAGCGGGCAGAGGAACTTTCCGGAGGGAATTGATCATATGGGAAAGATAGGTATCATCGGCGGCAGCGGTTTGTATAAGATCGAAGGGTTCACCGATGTCCAGGAGATCGAGGTGCAGACTCCGTTCGGCAGCCCGTCGGACGCGTTCATGTGCGGGATGTTCGAGGGCAAGGAGGTCGTGTTCCTTCCGCGCCACGGCAGGGGCCACCGGATCAATCCGAGCGAGATCAATTACCGGGCCAACATCTTTGCCATGAAAAAGCTCGGCGTCGAGCGGATCATTTCGCTCACCGCATGCGGCAGCCTGCGCGCCGAAATGAAGCCGCTTGATTTCGTGCTTCCCGACCAGTTCGTGGACCGGACCAACCAGGCCCGGAAGATGACCTTTTTCGAGAACGGCATCGTCGCCCACGTGAGCCTCGCCGACCCGGTATGCGCAGATCTGCGCCGCCGCGTGTATGAAAGCGTCAAATCGCTCGGTTTCGGAGTTCATGACGGCGGGACCTACATCACCATGGAAGGGCCTGCGTTCTCGACCCGCGCGGAATCGAACCTGTACCGCAGCTGGGGCATGGATATCATCGGCATGACGAACATGTCCGAGGCAAAGCTTGCGCGCGAAGCGGAGATCTGCTACGTGACGGTCGCCGCGGTCACGGATTTCGACTGCTGGTATCAGTCCGCCGAAGAGGTGACCCTTGAGATGGTCATCGACAACCTGCATAAGAACGTCGACCGGTCAAAAGCGATCGTGCGCAGGATGATCAAGGAACTGCCCGTCGAACGCACCTGCGGCTGCGGCGCGGCTTTGCAGAACGCGATCGTCACCGACCGGTCGATGATCCCGGAAAAGCTCAAAAAGGACCTTGCGCCGGTCATCGGCAAATACATTCAATAGAGAACATCGATCATGGAATATAAAAATACCTTAAACCTGCCCAAGACCGATTTCCCCATGAAGGGGGACCTGCCCCGGCGCGAGCCGGAATTCCTGAAGAAATGGGAGGGCCTCGGCCTGTACCGGCTCATGCGCGAGAAGTCTGCCGGCAGGCCCAAGTATGTCCTTCACGACGGGCCGCCGTATGCCAACGGTAACATCCACATCGGCCATGCGCTGAACAAGACGCTCAAGGATTTCATCGTCAAGTACAAGACCATGCGGGGCTTTGATTCGGGGTATGTTCCCGGATGGGACTGCCACGGCCTGCCGGTGGAGCATGCGCTTTTCAAAGAGCTCAAGATCAGAAAACACCAGATCGACCAGGTCAGTTTCCGCAAAAAAGCGCACGATTATGCGATGAAGTTCGTCGTCCTGCAGAAAGAGGAGTTCAAACGTCTCGGCGTGCAGGGCGACTGGGAAAATCCGTATCTCACGCTCAGCCGCGAATACGAGGACGGCATCGTCGGCGCGCTTTCCGATCTTGTGAAAAAAGGGTATGTGTACCGCGGATTAAAGCCCGTGAACTGGTGTTTTCGCTGCGAGACCGCGCTTGCCGAAGCGGAAGTGGAGTATGAGGATCATACATCCCCGTCGGTATTTGTCAAATTCAAGCTGGAACGGTCAACGCGGTTTCCCGACGACGCATCCCTGGTCATCTGGACCACCACGCCCTGGACGCTGCTTGCCAACGTCGCTGTCGCGGTGCATCCTGATTTTGTCTATTCCTATATAAAGACCGGCAAGGGGAACCTCATTATTGCCAACGTGCGTTTACCGGTCCTTGAGCGCATGGGCATAGAGAAGTATGAGGTTGTCCGCGAAATAAAAGGCAGGGACCTGGAAGGCCTTGTCTATATCGGCCCGTTCGGTCTTCGCACGGGCACCGTAGTTCCGGCGAATTATGTGTCCGCGGAAGAAGGGACGGGGCTGGTGCATACTGCTCCGGGCCACGGCGCCGATGATTATCTGACAGGCCTGAAGCATAAGCTTGACATTATCATGCCGGTGGATGCCAAAGGCAATTTCGACGCATCGACCGGAGAGTTCACGGGGATGAATGTTTATGATTCGAACAAGGTTATCATCGACAAGCTCCGGGCGCAGGGCGCGCTGCTTTTGGCCGAGACGATCCGGCACTCCTATCCGCATTGCTGGCGGTGCAAGAACCCGATCATCTTCCGCGCCACCAACCAGTGGTTCCTCAATATCGATCATGACGGCCTGCGCAAGAAACTGCTCGGGGTGATCGCTTCCGATATAACGTTCGTGCCTCCGTCCGGCAGGGAGCGGATCTCGTCGATGGTAGGGCTGCGCCCCGATTGGTGCCTGTCGCGCCAGCGGTACTGGGGCGTGCCGATACCGTCTCTGGTCTGCGCCAAATGCAAGGATGAGTTCCTCGAGCCGGCGGTCATCGACGCGTTCAGGAGGTTTGTCGCTACCGAGGGGACTGACTGCTGGTTTATCAGGCCGGTGGATGATTTTATCCCCGAAGGATTCGCGTGCGGAAAGTGCAAAGGCACGAAATTCGAAAAGGGCTCCGATATCCTCGATGTCTGGTTCGATTCGGGTGCGAGCAGCCAGTCCGTGCTGAAAAAACGTCCGGACCTTATGCCGCCGCCGTGTTCTTTGTACCTGGAAGGTTCCGACCAGCACCGCGGATGGTTCCAGGCGTCGCTGTGGGTTTCCATGGGGGTCGACGGTAAGCCGCCGTTCGAGTCGGTCCTCACGCACGGGTTCGTCGTTGACGGCGACGGCAGGAAGATGTCGAAATCGCTCGGCAACGTCATCGCGCCCAACGATATCATCAAGAATTCCGGGGCGGACATCCTGCGGCTGTGGGTCGCATCGAGCGATTACAACGAGGATATCCGCATATCGCAGCAGATACTTCAGCGCCTGTCCGAGGCGTACCGCAAGATCCGCAACACGGCGAAATTCATCCTGAGCAATCTCTATGATTTCGACCCCGATCCCGATACGGTCGCATATGCGGACCGTGCGCTCATCGACCGTTGGATACTGGCCGAATGCGACGCGGTGATCCGGCAGGTCACGCAGGCCTACGATGATTTCGAGTTCCACAAGGCGTTCAAGGGCATCTATGATTTCTGCAACGAGACTCTGTCCATGTATTATCTTGACATGGTCAAGGGCAGGCTGTATACCGCCCGTTTCGATTCGCTTCAGCGCCGCAGCGCGCAGTCTTCCATGTATGAGGCCCTGTATGCGCTGGTCCGGCTCATGGCGCCGATCCTGGCGTTCACCGCCGAGGATATATGGCAGTATGTCCCCCGGCGGTCTGCGGACAAACAGACGCCGAGCGTGCATCTTCTGGATTGGCCCCATGAGGACGCCGCATGCCTTTCGGGGAGTGATCCGGCGGGCATCTCGGGCATATCCGAGGTCATGGGTTTTATTCCCGCGGTGACAAAAACGCTCGAAGAGAAGCGCAGCGCGGGCCTTATCGGCAGTTCGTTCGATGCGAAAATAAATATATTGACAAAAGACCGGAATCGGTATAATTACTTAGATGGGTTGCGGGCGAGTTTGCCCGAGATCTTCAAAGTTTCCCATGTTTCCGTTACGAAGACCGATTCGCTGGAGCCGTATGCGCCGCTCGATGCGGAGCATCTTGATGTCGCCCTCGATGTGCGCAAGGCCGACGGCGGGAAATGCGAGCGGTGCTGGAATTACAAGGAGTCCGTCGGGAAAGATCCGTCGCATGCGCGGTTGTGCGATCAGTGTGTAGCTGCCATCCAAGGAGGCGAGTACATTGAGAAAGAAATTGAATAAGAAAGAACTCGGGGATTACAAAAAACTGCTGCAGAAGCGCAAGGCAGAAGTCCTTGACGCCATCGATCATGCGTCCGAAGAGACCATGAAAAAATCCCAGAAAGACGCCTCCGGGGACATATCGGGATATACGTACCATATGGCGGACGTCGCCACCGATACCTATGACCGGGAGTTCTCGCTCGGCCTGGTGTCAAGCGAGCGCAAGATGCTGTTCGAGCTTGGCGCTGCGATGAAGAAGATCGAAGACGGCAGTTACGGCATCTGCGAAGATTGTCAATCGCCCATTGCCAAGACCAGGCTGAAAGCGATCCCCTATGCCCGCCTTTGCGTGAAGTGCCAGGAGAAAAGAGAGAAGAAATAGGACCTTCTTTCATGGTCGTTCTTATCGTTTCGCTCATCCTTGTCAGCGACCGGATGACCAAGGCTTTTTTTTCGCATCTGCTCGCCGCAGAAGGCTCTATTCCCGTCATCAAAGGTTTCTTCCATCTGACCCTCGTTCATAACCGCGGCGCCGCGTTCGGCATGCTCCGGGGCCAGACACTTTTTTTTATACTCGCGTCCGTCATCGCGGTCTTTTTTATCCTTTTCCATATGAAGAAAAGCACGGCCGTTGAGAAATACGCGCTGTCTTTGATCCTCGCGGGAGCAGCGGGAAATCTCATCGACCGGGTATTATACGGCCACGTCGTCGATTTTATCGATATACATATCGACCCGTATTTCTACTGGCCGGTCTTCAATGTCGCAGACACCGCCATTACCGTCGGCGCATGCATGCTCGGATGGCTTTTGCTGCGTCAGGCGATCCCGGAGAAAAAATGAAACGGCACGACATTATCGTTCCGGAGGACGCATCAGGGCGGATCGACCGGTTCCTGATGGAATTTTCGGCAGCATCGGGCCTCGGCCTGTCCCGCACGGAGATACAGGAGTGTATTGCATCGGGACAGGTGACCGTGAACGGCACGATCGTCCAAAAGGCGAGTTCCAGGGTTTCCGCGAACCAGCATATCGTTTTTGAGCAGGCGGAGCGCAAAGGTCCGAGCGCCCTTATTGCAGAAGACATCCCTCTGGACGTCGTATATGAGGACCGGGACCTGGCTGTCATCAATAAGCCGCCGGGGCTTGTCGTGCATCCGGCGCCGGGCAATGCGGCGCATACGATGGTCCATGCGATGCTGCATCGTTTCAAGGACCTGTCCGATATCAACCCGCAGCGCCCGGGGATCGTGCACCGTCTTGACAAGGAGACCTCGGGCCTTCTCGTCATCGCAAAGAACAATACCGCGCATCATGCGCTCGCGCAGCAATTCGCCGATCATTCGATCAAGCGCAAATACGTCGCAGTGGTCAAGGGCAGGGTCGAATATGAGGAGAACGTCATCGAGCTTTCCATCGGGCGGCATCCGGTCAGGCGCGAACATATGGCGGTCCATTCCGGGATCAACGCGCGGTATGCGAAGACCCGTTACCGCACGCTTAAACGCGCCGGCAAGGTCAGCCTGCTGGAACTGGAGCCGTATACCGGCCGGACGCATCAGCTGCGCGTCCATTGCGCATATATCGGACATCCGATCATGGGCGATGTCAAATACGGCAAACAGGTGCCGTTCCCCCGCATGGCGCTCCATGCCCGGTATATCGGGTTCGTGCATCCGTCAACCGGCAAATTCGTCGAATTCGAGACCCCGATCCCCGAAGAATTCCTCAATGCGGTCGCCTGATAAGAAAGTTCTTGATTTTTACGTAAGTAGTTGGTATAGTAATGCAAAACAAGGGTCAGTTCGATAACTTCCTGAAGGAGGCTTAAGATGGCCGGACAGAACACTGGTTTAAAACTCCTTGTCGTATTTCTGGTTGTCATTTCCCTGGCATTGGGCGGCGGCGGATATTTCATGCTCACAAAGGAAAAAGAGCGCAGCGCTCAGCTCGAAACGGAATTGAACGAAACGAAAAGCAAATACCGCCAGGCCCAGGCAGAGATAGAAACCCAGAGCAACAAGATCACCGGCCTCACGTCGAGCCTTGATAATGCGAACAGCGAGATCCGAAGATTGAACAATAAGGTGAGCGAGGAGCAGACGGCGCGTCAGGAAGCGGTGTCGAAACTGGAGAGTTTGAGCTCCGAACTGGCGAAACAATCGAGCCTGAGCGGCGACCTTCAGAAGAAGCTGGCCGAATCCCAGGGAGCGTTGAAGGAATTCGATAAGCGGCTGAAGGAGATGGAAGAACAGCTTAAATCCGCCGAGGCCAAGAAAGCCGATCTCGAGAAAAAGGTAAAAGCCTTCGAAGAAAAGACATCGAGCGTCGAGCTCGGCAAGATCGTGGTCAGCCCTGAGCCCGCAAAGAAAGCCGAGAAAGCCGAGAAAGCCGAGAAGGCCGAGAAGGCTCCGGAACCTGTGAAACCGTCAGCCAAAAAACTCGAAGGCAAAGTCCTGGTTGTCAACAAGGATTATCGTTTTGCCGTGATCAACCTCGGAAGCAAGGACGGCATAACGGCCGGCGCCGCGTTCTCCGTCATACACAACGGCAAGAAGATCGGCGACGTGAAAGTCGAGAAGGTCCACGATACGATGTCCGCCGCGGGTTTCGTGACGCCTGAGCTCAAGGATAAGATCATCGAAGGCGACTCGGTCATCCAAAAATAAATGGCTTCTTTTGTAACGCAGGGTATCCGCGCGTTGAAAGGCACGGTCAGCCTGCGCGGCGATAAATCGATCGCGCACCGCGCAGTGATGCTCGCCTCCGTCGCCGAAGGAACCACCCGCCTGCGCAATTTCCCCCCCCATGAAGATGCTGCGGCAACGCTGCACGCGTTCCGGTCTCTCGGAGTCACCATAACACGCAGGAAAGATACGGTCATCATCAAGGGCAGAGGGCTGTCGCGTTTGCATGCGCCCCGCGGCCCGCTTTTCGTAAACGAGTCGGGGACGACTTTGCGCCTGCTTCTGGGCATACTTGCCGGCCAGCCGTTCAAGGTTTCGCTGCACGCCGCTGCCTCATTGTCGCGCAGGCCCATGCTGCGCGTCATACAACCGCTGCGCGCCATGGGAGTCAATCTCAGCGGCCGGCGCTGCGGAAAAGAGGAATGCGCGCCGATCACAATAGAGGGGGGACCGGTGCGGGCATTGAGGTACCGGATGCCTGTTGCGTCCGCTCAGGTCAAGAGCGCAGTGCTTTTTGCAGGACTGTATGCGCGGGGGACGACACGGGTCATCGAACCGGCGGCCACGCGCGACCATACCGAGCGCATGCTCGGCCTTTTCGGCGCCGGCATATCGAGGCAGGGCCGAACGATCGATCTGCGCGGCCCGTGCCGGCTTACGTCGCCCGGAACCATCACCATACCCGGGGACATATCGAGCGCCGCATTCCTGATCGTTGCCGCTATCCTGCTTCCGGGTTCCCGTATTCAGATCAAGACCGTGAGCCTTAATCCCTCGCGCATCGGCATACTGGCTGTTTTAGCGAGAATGGGAGCTCGTGCCGCAATTACGGTCAGGCAAAAAGGCGGAGCAGAACCCTGGGGAGATATCACGGTACAAGCAGGAGCGCTGCATGGAGTTACGATCCAGAAAAAAGAGATCCCGTCATTGATCGATGAGCTCCCGGCTCTCATGGTTGCTGCATGCTGCGCATCAGGCATAAGCACGCTCAAAGGTGTTGAAGAACTGCGTGTGAAGGAGACTGACCGGATCCGCTCAATGACCGAAAACCTGGCGAAAATGGGCGGCCGCCTTGCGGTCGTGCGCAGGAAACGGTCGGAGGATATCGTTATCCGCGGCGCCGGAGGCCTGCGGGGAGCTGCGGTGAGCAGTTTCGGCGATCACCGGACCGCCATGGCTATGATAGTGGCGGGAATGGCTGCATCAGGCCGGACCTCGATCGATGATATCGGATGCATTTCAAAATCCTTCCCTGACTTTCTGAAAGTCCTCAAGCCCCTCATGGTCAAATAGGGGGCCGGTTTTCGTATCTTTTCATTTGACATACACTTTAATTCCTGATAGAATTGAAAAACAATGCGGTAGCGGTATCTCTTACAAAGCGCTCGCCTATCTCCCAAGGAGAATGACATGGGTAAGTTCAGGGATTTTGCCACGAAAATGTTCAATTATGTCTTCGGGCTGTTTTCGAACGATATGGGTATAGATCTGGGCACTGCCTCGACCCTGGTGTATGTAAAGGGGGAGGGCGTTGTGCTGTGCGAGCCGTCGGTCGTTGCCATAGAAAAAGGCACGTCCCACGTGCTTGCGGTCGGCGAAGAGGCGAAGCGCATGCTCGGCAGGACGCCCGGCAACATCGTGGCTATCCGGCCCATGAAAGACGGCGTCATTGCCGATTTCGAGATAACCGAGGCGATGCTCCGGTATTTCATCAAGAAAGTGCATCATCGCCGCGTCCTCGTCAGGCCCCGTATCCTCATCGCGATCCCGTCGGGGATCACGGAAGTCGAGAAACGCGCGGTCAAGGATTCCGCCGAGCGCGCAGGCGCCCGGGAGGTATTCCTTATCGAAGAACCGGTCGCGGCGGCGATCGGCGTCGGCCTGCCGATCCAGGAACCCATCGGCAACATGATCATCGACATCGGCGGCGGCACCACCGAGATCGCGGTCATCTCGCTTGCGGGGATCGTATTTTCCAAATCGATCAGGATCGGCGGCGACGAAATGGACGTCGCCATCATCGAATATCTGAAGAAAACGTACAACCTGATGATCGGAGAGCGGACCGCCGAATACATCAAGATCAAGATCGGCTCCGCCTATCCGCTCGAAGAGGAATTGACGCTTGATGTGAAAGGGCGGGACCTTGTCGCCGGCCTGCCCAAGACCGTGACCATCACGTCCGAAGAAGTGCGAGAAGCTTTGCAGGAGCCGATGCGCGCCATCCTTGAAGCCACCAAGATCGCGCTTGAGCGCACTCCGCCCGAGCTTTCGGGTGACCTCATCGAACGGGGCATTGTCATGGCAGGCGGCGGATCGTTGCTCAAAGGCATCGATAAACTCGTTTCGGAGGAATCAGGCCTGGCGGTGCATGTTGCCGACGATCCTCTGACCGGCGTCGTATGCGGCACGGGCAAAGTCCTCAATGAGATGAAGTATCTCAAAAAAGTCACGGTCCCGATCAAGTCAGAGATGCGCTCATAGAGAATCCCAAATGTGTTTAGGCTTACCAGAAAATCCCTGCTCTCCGTTCTTGGTTTTATAATACCCCTTTTCATCCTTTCTGCATTGGTGCCGGTCATCCGGCGCCCTGTTCTTGCCGTCCTGCGGCTTCCGCTGTATGTGTTCAATGCCGCCGGCAGGGAGGTGCGCGGGATCGTCTTCTATCACCGTAATTATGTCGACCGGGATCGTCTCGCGCGCCGCATCGATTTTCTCGGCAACAGGCTCGCTGCCATGAACGAGCTGTCGGTCGAGAATACCCGTCTTGCCGATCTTCTTTCCCTGAAAAAGGAACTTCCGTATAAGGTCATCGCGGCGCGCGTTATCGGAAGGGACCCGTCGAACTGGTCCTCGTCGGTGATCATCGACAAGGGTTCGTCGCACAAGGTGCGCGCGGGGGCCGCGTCGGTCAGTTTTCTCGGGCTGGCGGGCAGGGTCACCGATGTCAGGGGTGATACGAGCACGGTGACTTTGATCAACGATCCGAACATCAGCGTTTCCGCCCGCGTCCAGCGCAGCAGGCAGGAAGGGCTTGTGTGCGGGTCGCTCGGCGGCGCGCTCCTTATGAAGCTGTTGCCCAAAGACTGCGATATCGCCGCCGGCGACACGGTCGTCACATCGGGATTGACGCAGATATATCCCAAAGGGCTTTTGATCGGCACGGTCAGTACTGTTGCGCGGGATTTTTCGGGGCTGAGCATGTACGCGGTCATCAAACCGAGCGTGGACCTTGCGAGCCTCGAGGAAGTGCTGGTCATCGCGGAATGAGAAAGATAATCTTTTTGGGGCTTGTGCTTGCCGCCGTGCTTGTCCAGTCGACCCTGGCCGACGGCATGAGGATCCTCGGCGTCAAACCTGACCTCGTATGGGTCATGGTCATGGCCGCCGCGCTGTATTTCGACTTTTCCGACGCGGTCATCTGCGCGGTTTTAGCCGGGATCCTCAAAGATGTCCTCGGCATATCTTCTTTCGGGGCGTATACTCTGTTTCTGCCGTTGTGGGCCGCGGCGGTCAGGAGCCTTTCGAAACGGATATCGTTCGATCATGCCGCGGTGAGCGCCGTTTTTCTCGCGGTGATGATCTTCGTCAATGCGGTCATCATCCGCAGTATCCCGCCGGTTTCGACCGGCCGGCTTTCATTCATGGCGTTTATGCATATCGCCGTTATCGAATCGGTCTATACGGCCGTTGTATTCGCCTGCGTCAGCCCGTGGCTGCGGCGCGTCGCCGTTTCTACCCTGTGGTGATCATGCGCGCAAAGATCTTCAGTGTTTGTATCGCTGCTGTTTTCATCATGCTCGGTATCGCCCTTTTTAATATGCAGGTGATGCAGGGGGGCAGGTACCGGGACATGAGCAACAAGAATTGCATCAGGCTGGTGCCCCATGCCGGCATGCGGGGAAGTATCCTGGACCGCAACGGCGTTGTCATCGTCGGCAGCGTGCTTTCATATGATGTCGTGGTCCTTCCGCAGACATCGGCGCGCGTCGAGCAGATCCTTGCCTTCCTGTCCGGCATCACCAATACGCCCCTCGCACAGCTGCGCAAGACGTACCGAAGGAATTATTCCTCCCCGAGCATGCCGGTGCCGGTCCTGAAGAACATCGACCGCCAGACCGCGGCGACCCTCGAGGAAATGAAGCTTGATATCGACAGCCTCATCGTCCAGCAGACGCCGGTCAGGCACTATCCGCACGGCAGGCTTGCGAGCCATGTGGTGGGGTATCTGAGCGAGATAGATCACTGGCGCCTCACGAAACTGCAGGATTACGGATACAAGACCAAGGATATAGTCGGATTCGGCGGCATCGAGGAAAAATACGATTATTATTTGCGGCAGGAGGACGGCGGCCTTTCGGTCGAGGTCGACCATCAGGGCAGGTTTATGCGTGTCCTGGGGTTCCGCCCGCCGCTCAAAGGCAAGGATATACAACTGACGATCGACGGGCGCATCCAGAAGCTGGCCGAGGACGCGCTCGAGGACGCCAAGGGCGCCATTGTGATCATCGATCCGGTTTCAGGCGAGGTCATTGCCTGCGCGAGCGCTCCTGATTTCGATCCGTCCGTATTCGTCAAAAAAACTTATTCTGTCATGGGCGCTTTGTTCAACGACCCGAATGCGCCGCTTATGAACCGCGCGATCGCCGGGACGTACCCTCCCGGCTCGGTGTTCAAGATGGTCGGCGCCGCGGCCGGCCTGGAATCGGGAAGGGTCAGCCCGGCAACGACGCATTATTGCCCGGGGAGCCTCCTGGTCGGAAGCCGCGCGTTCAAATGCTGGAACACGCACGGCAGCCAGGACCTGATACAGGCGATCGCGCAGTCGTGCGACGTTTTTTTCTATAAGCTCGGGCTCGCCGTCGGCGCCCAGATGATACACGATTATGCGTTGAAACTCGGCATGGGCAGGAGGACCGGCATCGAATTGCCGTATGAATCGTCGGGCAGCGTGCCCAATCCCTTCTGGAACAGGGTATATAAATTCCAGCGCTGGTATGACGGCGATACGGCGAACTTTGTCATCGGCCAGGGAGCGCTTTTGACCTCGCCGCTGCAGTTATGCCGTTTTACCGCGGTTTTTGCAAACGGAGGGAACCTGGTCACGCCGTATATCATCAAGGCGATCGACGGCAGGGATGTTTCGGGATCGCACCAAAAGGTTTCTTCGGTGCGCCTGCGCCGCAGTACGATCGAGCGGATCCGCGAAGGCATGCGTCAGGTCGTTTCCGGAGATGCCGGAACCGCGCGCGTTCTGGCCGGAGCGCCCGTCGCCGTTGCGGGAAAGACGGGGACGGCGCAGACCTCCGATGATAAGACGCATGCGTGGTTTTCCGGTTTTTTTCCGTATGAAAAGCCCCGGTATTGCATCTGCGTATTCCTCGAGCGGGGCGGTTCGGGCTCTGCGGCAAGCGCCGTGGCCAAACAGATCATAGACTCGATGGCGGAGGAGGGATTTTTGCCATGAGGACGGACCTGAAGATCCCCGGTATCGCGCTGTTGATCTCCATGATGGGTATTGTCACCATCTATAGCAGCACCTATATGAAGGAGGGGGAATTCTGGCAGTCGCTGTACCAGCGCCAGATCCTGTGGGTCGCATTGGGGCTTGTCGTATACGCGATCTTTTCAAGGATCAACTATCGGCGCATCTGGGACTGGACCTATGCCATCTATGCGCTGGTGATCATTCTGTTGTTGCTTGTGGTGGGCAGCGGCATCGTCCGGCTCGGCGCACAGCGGTGGCTCAGGATCGCGTGGTTCAATCTGCAGCCTTCCGAAGTCGCAAAATTCGCCGTGCTTATCTATATGGCCAGGTATTGCAGTAAAAAATCGCCGGATGATGTGGGGCTCAAAGCCCGCCGTTACGGCATCGTCAAAGGCCTCATTATACCGTTCTTGTTCGTCATCGTGCCGTCCGCGTTCATCATAGAGCAGCCTGACCTGGGAAGCGGCGCCCTTGTTTTCTTCCTGTTTTTCGCGATGCTGTATCTGGGCAATGTCAGGCTCAGGTACCTTGCGCTTGTCGCCGGGATACTGATCGCGGTCATGCCTGTTGCGTGGCATTTCCTGCACGATTATCAGCGTGACCGGATACTCGTTTTCCTGAATCCGAATATCGACCCGCTCGGCGCAGGATATACGATCATCCAATCGAAGATCGCCATCGGTTCGGGCGGATTTCTGGGAAAGGGATGGCTGGGAGGCACGCAAAGCCAGTTGTTCTTCCTTCCCGAGGCGCATACGGATTTCATATTCGCGACATTCACCGAACAATGGGGGTTTGTGGGAGGGATTATACTGCTCGCATTGTATTTTCTTTTGATCAAGCAGGGCATCAACGTGGCCGAGCGGACCGGGGACCATTACGGCAGGCTTCTATCGCTCGGCATCTCATTGATGCTGGCGATCCAGGTCTGCATCAACATCTCCATGAACATGGGGCTGGCGCCGGTCGTGGGCATACCGCTGCCGCTCATGTCGTACGGCGGCTCGTCAATGATCATTACCTATATATGCCTTGGCATGATGGCCAACATCAACAGGACGCGCGCGGTTTTCTAAGAGCGATAGCGGCACAGGGGGGCGTTATGAATATGGAACTGACGGGGATGGAAGATCTTTTTCTGCAATTGAAGAAACGGCTGTCAACGCCGGGGCGCGTTATCAGTATTGACGGAGTGGCCCAGGCGGGGCAGAAAGCGCTCGCCGATACGCTGGCAGGGCGGTTCGCGTGCCAGCTGATCGAGGTCGATCATACGGCCGATGCCCAGCAACTCATTGCGGGAGCCGCAGCGGGGCGGAAGAAGGGGCATGTGATCATATCCGGTATCCTCATGCGCCGGATATTGGCTGCCGCAGGGCTGAAGCCGGATATCGCCATCTACGTTATACCGTCGGAAAAGAACAGCCGTCGGGCATTCTGGGAAGGCATCCTTTCCAAACCGCAGCAGGAGTATCTGGCGGAGTTGAAGGCAGATCTCGATAAGAAGACGGTCGAGTATCACTGGAAGCATCATCCGATCATCAACGCGGATTATCTGGTCGAAGGAGATGAGTAGTCTGTCGCGGTAGTGTCTCTCAGGGGCGCTCGTGCGTCCCCGGCGTGGCCGCACTCGCTCGATTTCGTCCCCTCGCTCTTGCCGGTACGTTTGAGCGGGCAATCCGTGCCCGCTCGGGGACTCCAACGCCCTTCGATACACTACCGGGACAGACTGCGATTCTTATTCGAATAAAGGAACCATATGCTTAATGAAGATAGGTTTTTTGGATCGTCGCGTTGATCCCTGGAGGGTGTGTCACAAAGCGAGTTCCCGCAGAGGCGGGATACTGACGTAATACCTAGTTAACGTCAGGTATCCTGTTCGAGCGACTGACACACCCTCCAGGGATCAACGAATAATAAAAGAAAGTAGATACCATATGTTAGATCAAGAAATGCTGTTAGGGGTACGCAAACCGGCGCGCTACATCGGAAGCGAGTGGAACGCGTCGAAGAAATCCTTTGACGGATCGGCGCTGCGCTTCGCTTTGTGTTTCCCCGATCTGTACGAGATCGGCATGAGCAACCTGGGGGTCAGGATACTGTATTCCGTCCTGAACGCGGTCACCGATGTGTGCTGTGAGCGCGTATTCATGCCGGATATCGATATGGCGCAGGCATTGAAAGACAAGCGCATGCCATTGATGACGCTTGAGTCTCAGCGGCCGGTGCGGGATTTCGACATTCTGGGGGTTTCGCTCGGCTATGAATTGTCTTATACCAACGTGCTGGCGGCGCTCGATCTGGCAGGATTGCCGCTTGAGGCGGCGGCGCGCGGCAGGGAATTCCCGCTGGTCGTTGCCGGAGGGCCTGCGGTCCTGAACCCCGAGCCCATGCATGAATTCTTCGATCTGTTCGTCATCGGCGAAGCCGAGGAAGCGGTCGTCGAGTTGATCGATGCATACCGCGGCCTGAAAAATGCATACCGGTCAGGCGGCATAACCAAGCAGGATCTGTTATTCAAGCTGTCCGGTATAGAAGGGGTGTATGTCCCGTCTTTATATGACGTGGAGTATGGCAGCGACGGAACGCTCAGCGTTTTCTCGCCGGTCCGGCAGGGCGTCCCCGCAACGGTCAAGAAAAGGATATTCGCAGGGTTCGGCAGTTCTTCACTGCCCCGCGAATGGCTTGTTCCCTATATTCAGGTCGTTCACGACCGGGTGACGGTCGAGGTGTCCCGCGGTTGTCCGAACCGGTGCCGGTTCTGCCAGGCGCGCAGCTGCTATTTTCCGCTGCGGCACCGGCCGGCCCCTCTGGTCCTGGGAGCTGCGCGGGAATATTACCGCCAGACCGGCTACGACGAGGTGTCCTTTTGCGGCTTATCGGTCAGCGATTATCCCGGCCTGCCCGCGCTCATGGAGCAGATGGTGAATGAATTCAAACCATACGGCGTCAGTGTTTCCCTGCCGTCGGTCAAGCCCAAAACATTTCTCGGAGGCATGTCGGGGCTGATCGCGACCGTTAAGAAGACGGGCCTGACATTCGCGCCCGAGGCGGCGACCGCCGGGCTGCGCAGTGTCATCGGAAAGGATTTTGATGAAGAAGAATTCTTCCGGATGCTCGAAGAAGTTTACCGCGCCGGGTATCAGCATGTCAAACTGTATTTCATGACGGGCCTGCCGCAGGAGACCGAAGCGGATGTCGAGGCGATCGCGCAATTTTCCCGCCGCGTTTCGGCAGCGCGCAAGCCGGCGGCGGGATCTGCCGCCGCGGTCAATGTGAGCGTGAACACCGTGATCCCCAAGCCCCATACGCCGTTCCAGTGGCTCGAAATGGATTCGATCGAGCATATGGAAGAGACACAGAAGTTTTTGGCGTCGAAAATGAGCGGCCGCAAGATCAAGGTCGGTTTTCATGACCGGCATATGAACTTTCTCGAGGGCGTTTTTTCGCGCGGCGACCGGCGGTTGAGCGCCGTGGTCAGGCGGGCGTACGAAAAAGGATGCAGATTCGACGGATGGAGCGAGCATTTCAATTTTTCCGCCTGGACGGACGCGTTCAAGGAGACGGGATGCGATCCGGGCGTGTATGTGCGCCGGCGCAGTATCGATGAGGTCCTGCCGTGGGATTTTATCGATGTGGGTATTCCCAAGAGCGTCCTTGTGCAGGAGTATCGCGCGATGAACGGGCACGAACGCGATATCGTGTAAGTCCGAAGAATGAAAACTATTGCCATGAGGCATCTTACGCGATATAATATTCGCTGCGATACAAAGCAGAGAGGCGAAGAGCATGAAGAAAAATGACGTCGTTTCCATTTCGTCGAGGGGGCTGGCGTATAAACTGCGCGTCGCTTTTTCCCTCATGTCGGTGCTTCCGCTTTTGGTATCGTTCTACGTGATGGGCAATTATCTCGTTCCGAGGACCGGCATGAGGCCCTACGTTATCATATTCCTGGGTATCAGCGCGGTCATCGCGCTCTCGGGGTTCTTTCTTATCAAGGATGTTTTCGATCGGATGATCAAGGTCACCGGCCAGGTGAAGATGATCGCCGCCGGCGATATGGCCCGCAAGGTCGATGTCAAGCTGAAGGACGAAGTCGGGGAACTGTCGGACGCCCTGAACCAGATCACTCAGCGGGTGCGCACGAACATGGAAGAACTGCAGGTCTACGGCAAGCAGACCGATGACATGAACACGCAGATCCAGCGCCGCCTGCATGTCCTGGCGAGCGTTCTGCAGATCACGTCGCTGATATCCCAGCGGGAGAGCCTGGATAAGATACTTCAGATGATCGTGGAGAAGGCCAAACAGCTGGCGCACTCGGACCTGGCGTATCTTTTGGTCCGTGACGATGCGGCCGGCGCGTTCGTCATGCATAAAGTTTTCGGCGTCGATGCCGCCGGCCTTCAGGATATGCACGTTCCCGTTCCCGATGCCTTGTTCACCGATATCAGCGTTCAGGACAAAGTGTTCCTGCTCGACGCGGTCAATCAGGCGAGTGCCGAACAGGCAGCGTTACTCGAGGAGCGTCTGCGGCTGCGCAATACCATGGCGATCGCGGTCCACCTGTCGGGAGAGGTGGTCGGGGTCCTCGGCGTCGGTAATCGCGCCGAAGGGTTCTCATATACCCAGGACGATCAGGCGTTGTTCGACGTGTTCGCCAAGCAGGCGACGATTGCCATGGGGAATGAAAAGCTTTTGCGCAAGGTCGAGAAGCTCGAGATCAAAGACGAGCTTACCGGCCTGTACAATCAGACGTATATCCTGAATCATCTGCGGGAAGAGATCAAGCGGGCGGTCCGCTTCCAGCGCCCCTGCGCCTTCATGATCGTCAGTATCGATCGTTTCGACAAACTGCTCGCTTCGGTCGGAGAGGAGCAGGCGAATGCGATCCTGATCAAAATATCGTCACTTATCCGGGATCTCGTGCGAGAGGTCGACCGCGTCGCGCGTTTTGAAAAGAACGGCTTTGCGGTCGTCCTGCCTGAAAAAAACAAGCGGGAAATGCAGAAGATGGCGGATGAGATAAAAGAGCGGATAGAATCCAATTTCGCCTCAAAGCTCGATCACCGGAAATTACTGACCGTGAGCATCGGAACGAGCGAGAACCCGCTCGACGGCGCCAACGCCGAAGAGCTTGTGGCATGCGCGCATAAGATGCTCCATGTCTAACATGACGGGAAAACATGACCTATGCCGGTAAAAAAGATCATCAATAAACAATTAGGCGAATTGCTCATCGAACACGGCATCATCAACGCGGACCAGCTCGAGAAAGCCCTCATGGCCCAGAAGGAAAAAGGCGGGCTCATCGGAGAGCTCCTCGTCGAGCTTGGATTCGCCAAAGAGGAGGATATCGCCCAGGCGATCACGGTGCAATACGGTTTTCCGTATCTGCCTCTTTCCAGTTATGAGATCAATGCGGAGATCAGCGCGTTGATCCCGGGGCGCGTTGCCAGGCAGTATATGCTTATTCCCATCGACAAGATCGGCAACAACCTTACCCTGGCAATGGCGAATCCGCTCAATGCCTCCGCCATCGAGGATGTCGAGCAGGTGACGGGATGCATGGTCCAGGTATTCGTCAGCACCGTCTCGGACATCAAAAAGGCCATCGAGAAACATTATAAGCTGTCGTAAGCCCGTACGAGCAGGAGACAATGGCATCCCTCAAAGACCGTCTTACCGATATCCTCATCAAGAACAATCTGATCACCCCCGAACAGCTGAACCAGGCCCTTGAAGAACAGAGGATAAAGGGGGGCAAACTGAGCGATATCATCGTCGCTCTTAAATTTGTCAGTGAAAGCAATCTGATCTCCGTGCTCTCCCAGAGCATGAATTTCCCTCTCATCGACCTGAAACGGTTCAAGGTCGACACCGAGACCGCCCGGCTTGTCCCGTCCACCATCGCCCGCCATTATCAGATCATCCCGGTATCGAAGATCGGGGATACGATCACTCTTGCCATGGCCGACCCGCTTAATGTGTTCGCGATCGACCATGTCGCGTCCCTCACCGGGTATAAGATCAATCCGATCATCTCGTCGCTTCAGGACATCATGCAGGCGATCGAGACGTCGTACACCGACGTGTCGAAAGACGCCATCGGCGACCTCGTTAAGGAGATCTCGGCCACTTCGTCCATCGAGCTCATCAAGGAAGAGCGGGAGGCCAACGTTGAAGCCGACATGGGAACGCTTTCGACCGACGCTCCGGTCATCAAGATCACCGATCTTATCCTCGACCAGGCGGTGAAAAAGAAATCGTCCGATATCCTCATCGAGCCGTTCGAGAAGAAATTGCGCGTGCGCTTCCGCGTCGACGGCATTTTGCAGGAAGAACAGTCGCCTCCGAAGCATCTCCATATGTCGATCGTTTCGCGCATCAAGGTCATGTCGGAGCTTAATATCGCCGAGCACCGGCTTCCGCAGGACGGCAGGTTCAAAGCGAAGCTCGGAGGCCGCGAGGTCGATTTCCGCGTTTCGGTCCTGCCGTCGGCGTTCGGGGAAAAGGTCGCGATCCGTATCCTCGACAAATCGCAGGCCATGCTCGATATCCAGAAACTCGGATTCGCCGAAGATACGCTTTCCACGCTGCGCAAAGTCGCAAAGATGCCCCATGGCATGGTCTTGGTGACCGGCCCGACGGGCTCCGGCAAGACGACGACGCTGTATTCCGTCCTGAAGCTCCTCGATTCTCCGGAAAAGAACATCGTGACCGTCGAGGATCCGGTCGAGTACCAGCTTGAAGGCATCAACCAGGTCACGGTCAAGGCCGATGTGGGGCTTACTTTTGCGAGCGCGCTGCGGTCCATATTGCGCCAGGACCCGAATATCATCATGATCGGCGAGATCCGCGACTTCGAGACCGTCGACATCGCCATAAAAAGCGCGTTGACCGGCCATCTGGTCCTGTCGACGCTTCATACGACGACCGCCTGCGGTTCGGTCGTGCGGCTCGTCAACATGGGCGTCGAGCCGTTCATGATCAACTCGTCCGTCCTGTGCATCGTCGCGCAGCGGCTCGTGCGCAAGCTCTGCCCGTATTGTAAGCACGAAGACACGCTCGCCGAAGGCGTGATCAAGAACCTCAAGATCGCGGTGCCCCGGGGCCAGAAGGCCGTGTTCTACCGGGGCAAAGGGTGTTCCCGGTGCCTCAACCTGGGGTATTCCGGCCGCGTCGGCATCGCCGAGGTCCTGCTTTTGACGTCCAGGATCAGGGACCTTATTCTGAACCGGGCCCAGGAACACATCATCAAACAGCATGCGCGCGAAGAAGGGATGCATACCCTGCGCGAGGACGGTATCCGCGCGGCCCTGGCGGGCCTGACGTCGCTTGAGGAGATCATCCGGGTCACCGCAGCGGATGAAGTATAACCATGAAAGCGCTTAAAGAGAACCTTATAGAGATCCTTCTGCAGAACAAGCTTCTGACGCAGGAGCAGCTCGACCGCGCGGTCAAGATACAGAACGAGCGCCGGATACCCTTGCGCCGCGTCCTGATCGACGAAAAGATCATCGGGGAGGAGCAGCTGCTTCAGTTCCTCTCGACGCATCTGTATATCCCGTCGCTGCACCTGAGCAAATACAAATTCGACCCTGAGCTCGTCAAGATCATCCCGGCGCATATGGCCCTCCAGTACACGGTGATCCCCATTTCAAAGATCGCCAACACCCTGACCGTCGCGATGGCCGATCCGCTCAATGTTTTTGCGCTCGACGATCTCAAAGTCATCACCGGCTGCGATATCGATATCGTGCTGAGCCCCATCGAGGAAATATCCCGCGCGATCGAGGCGCATTATGTGGCCGAGTCCAAGGACATGCAGGAATTGATCGACGCGGGGGTCGATACGAAGGAGCAGGGCAAAGAAGACGTCCAGGTGGTCAAGGACGAGGATATCGATCTGTCGAGCGCCGTTTCCGAAAGCGAAAAGCCTTCGATCGTGAAACTCGTGGATGTCATGCTCACCGAGGCGCTTAAGAAACGCGCGTCCGACCTTCACATCGAGCCGGTGATCGACGGCCTGAAGGTGCGGTATCGCGTCGACGGCGCGCTTCATGAGATCATCAAGCTTCCCAAAAAGAACCAGAACGCCGTTACGGCGCGCCTCAAGATCATCTCGAACATGAACATTACCGAGAACCGCATCCCGCAGGACGGAAGGTTCAAGGTCAAGTTCGAGGGCAAAGAGATCGATTTCCGCGTGTCGAGCCTGCCGACCACGTTCGGCCAGAAATTCGTCCTGCGCGTGCTCGACAAGGGGCAGCTTTCCATCGGCCTCGACAAACTCGGGTTCTCGCCGGAGCCTGCGCGTATATTCAAGGAGGCGGTTGCCAAGCCGTTCGGCATGATCCTGGTGACCGGGCCGACGGGTTCGGGCAAATCGACGACGTTGTATTCTGTCCTCAACCAGCTCAATACCCCCCAGCGAAATATCGTCACGATCGAAGACCCCGTTGAATACCAGCTTGACGGCATCACCCAGATCCCGGTGCGCCACGATATCGGCCTGGATTTTTCCGCCGGCCTTCGCGCGGTCCTGCGCCAGAGCCCCGACGTCATCATGGTCGGGGAGATCCGCGATTCGGAAACGGCGGACATCGCGGTCAAGGCGTCCCTGACAGGGCAATTGTTCCTTTCGACGCTGCATACGAACGACGCGCTCACGAGCATCACGCGTCTGATGGACATGGGCGTGGATCCGTTCCTCGTGGCTACGAGCATCGTCATGGTCTGCGCCCAGCGCCTGTGCCGCCGGATGTGCCCCAAGTGCAGGAAACCGGTTACGGTCCCTGCCGCCTATTTGAAGGAGATCGGTTTTCCGTTCGAAGGCGTGACATTTTATAAGGCCGAAGGCTGTAAATCTTGCAATAATACCGGCATCTATGGTAGAATAGCAATACTGGAGGCCGTCCTTATTGATGATACGATCCGCGAAATGATCATCAAGAAACAATCGCTTGATTCCATCAGGGAATACGCCGTTACCAAATTAGGCATGAAGATGCTGCGGGATGATGCTTTTATTAAGGTCAAGGACGGCATGACCACGCTTGATGAGGCGATACGCATCACGACAGAGGAATGACGTTATGATGCCCGCGAACAGCATATTGCTTTTGATGCATAACGAAGATACCTTGCGGTATTTTCGCGAACAGCTTCTGATCGACGGCGGCTACGCCGTGACGGCCGAGTCCGATCCCGCTGTTGCGCTGGGGCTGTTCAAACAGAACCCGTTCGACGTTGTTTTGACGGCGAGCGACATCCCCGGCTACGAAGGGGCCAGGATCCTGCGGGAGATCAAGGCGGTCGATCCATACTGCGTTGTTCTGTTGTATGCCGAAACGCTCAACTATGAGCTGATGGAAGACGCGGCAGGCCTGGGCATATACGACTTTGTCACCAAGCCGATCAACGCGGAAAAGCTGTTCAATCTTGTACGCAAAGGGATCGAGCTCCACACCCTTCAGATCTCCCATGCCCGCACGGTCTCGATCCTGAAGGAACAGAACACATCCCTCCAGAAACAGAACATCCTCCTTGCCAAACGCATCGAGGATTCCGCGCGGAACCTGGCCCGTTTATATGAGGACCTGCGGGTCGTGTACATGCGCACGATCCGCGTCCTGGCGCATGCCATCGATGCCCGCGATCACTATACGCACGATCATTCGGAGAATGTCGCAAAATACGCCGTTGCCATCGCCCGGCAGATGAACATGACCGTCAAGGAGATCGAGGTCATCCGCGATGCCTCGGAACTGCACGATCTGGGCAAGATCGGCATCGAGGACACGATCCTTATGAAGCCCGCCGGGTTGACCCCCGAAGAATGGCAGCTCGTAAAACTGCATCCGCAGATGGGAGCGCAGATCCTGGAACCGCTCACTTTTTTGACCGATGTCATCGAGCTCGTGCGCCAGCATCACGAGCATTTCGACGGGTCCGGCTATCCTGCCGGCCGCAAGGGCGACGATATCATGCTGGGCGCGCGGATCATCCATCTGGCCGATGCATTCGAAGCCATGACCTCCCCGCGCTCATACCGCAAGGTCCCGTTTACCAAAGACGAAGCGATCGCCGAGATAACGAGGAATGCGAAAACACAGTTCGATCCCCGTGTCGTCGACGCGTTCATGCAGGTGGCACATAATTTATAGGAGGAGGGATTCCTATGTCAGTCTTTCAGTATAGCGCAAAGGATATGAACGGCCGGACGGTCGTCGGCGTGGTCGAGGCCCCGGGCGAGAACGAAGCCACCGCGATCCTGCAGAATAAATCGTATATCGTCCTTTCGCTCAAGCAGGTCAAGGCAAAGGCCCTTGCCGCCTCCGGCCAGAAGATCAAGCTCGACGATCTGGTCGTGTTCTCCCGTCAGCTGGCGACCATGATCGACGCGGGCATCCCGCTTGTCCAGGCGTTGAGCATCCTTTCCGAACAGGTCGAGAATAAAGGGTTGAAAGCGGTCGTCCTGACCGTGCGCCAGGATATCGAAGCGGGCATGTCCTTCTGCGACGCGCTTGCAAAACATCCCCATGTGTTCTCCGAGCTTTTCATCAACATGTCGCGCGCCGGAGAAGCATCGGGTATGCTTGACGAGGTCCTGGACCGGCTTGCCTCGTACCTGGAAAAATCCGCGTCATTGCAGCGCAAGGTCAATTCGAGCCTTGTGTACCCGGCGGTCGTCATCTCGATGGCCTTTTTGATCACCGCGGTGCTTCTTATCAAAGTCGTTCCCACGTTCAAGGGGATATTCGATATGCTCGGCGGGCAGCTGCCGCTGCCGACGCAGATATTGATCATGATATCCGACGTTGTGAGGAAATATTTCTTTCTTGCGATAGTTGCCATGGGCGCAGTCGGGTATGCGTTCAAATGGTATATATCGACGCCGAAGGGCGCGTATAAATTCGACGCGTTCCAGCTCAAGGTACCGGTGCTGGGTACCCTGTTCCAGAAGGTCGCCGTTGCGAAATTCTCCCGCACGTTCTCGACGCTTGTGCGAAGCGGCGTATCGGTCCTGAACGCGCTCGACATCGTCGGCAAGACATCGGGCAACAAGGTCGTCGAAGAAGCCATTTCGGAATGCCGCGTGGCGGTGCGCGACGGCGAGCCGATCGCCGTGCCGCTCCAGCGCAGCAAGGTGTTCCCGCCGCTGGTCTGCCGCATGATCGGCGTAGGGGAGCAGACCGGACAGCTCGAGAAGATGCTCACCAAGATCGCCGATTTCTATGACGACCAGGTCGATGCCGCGGTCGCGGGCATGACAAGCCTTATCGAGCCGCTCGTCATCGCGCTGCTGGGCGTCCTCATCGGCGGCATCGTCATCGCCCTGTTTCTGCCGATATTTAAGATAACGGAATTGATAGGCAAGTAGCGCGGGCGTTTTTCTGCAGGCGCCATAAGTTATGTAATTATTGTTGTTTGTGCTCAGCGATTAAATTAAAAATAGTTGTTGACAAATTTCGATGCCAATGGTATAGTTACTAACCCTCAAGCAATGAGGGCCGCATCACGAAGGTCTTTGAAAAGAATTCCCCTTGACAAATTCTGTGCATCAGGTATACTTTTAGTCCTGTGACAAGAATGAGCGAGAGCGACAAATTCGGATAGTCCGATTTGCCCGAAGCATATGACGCTTTATGTAATATAAATGAAGGCGTCCCGTATGTGTCGGGACGCCTATTAAATTTCGGTCCTGATCGAAATTCAGGGGAACACCAGGTTCTTTGACAATTTAAATAGCCAAGCCAAGAAAGACCCAAAGTCAATCAATGGGTTGAGAGGTAACAATAAGTAAACAGAGCCTTTTTCCAAATTTTCCTATATATATCGGAGAGTTTGATCCTGGCTCAGAGTGAACGCTGGCGGCGTGGATTAGGCATGCAAGTCGAGCGATGCTATTTGTTGAGAGGTTGAAGCCGCAAGGCAGATGCCAATTGACTTTTAGCAGAGCGGCAAACGGGTGAGGAATACGTGAGTAATCTACCTCTATGTCGAGAATAACCTCGCGAAAGTGAGGATAATGCTTGATGTGGACAATGCCCCATAAGGGGTGTTATCTAAAGGTACCCGCAAGGATATCGCATAGAGATGAGCTCATGCTCTATCAGCTAGTTGGTAGGGTAACGGCCTACCAAGGCGAAGACGGATAGGTGGCCTGAGAGGGTGGTCACCCACAAGGGGACTGAGACACTGCCCCTACTCCTACGGGAGGCTGCAGTCGAGAATATTTAGCAATGGACGAAAGTCTGACTATGCGACGCCGCGTGAGGGATGAAGGTTTTCGGATCGTAAACCTCTTTCGATAGGGAAGAAACTCCCTGTTCGTAAGGACAGGTGCTGACGGTACCTAGAGAAGAAGCCATGGCCAACTCCGTGCCAGCAGCCGCGGTAATACGGGGATGGCGAGCGTTACTCGGATTTACTGGGTGTAAAGGGCAGGTAGGCGGTTTTGCAAGTTGAAGGTTAAATCCTCTGACTCAATCAGAGAGCTGCCTTCAAAACTACATTACTTGAGGATTGGAGAGGAGAGCGGAATTCCAGGTGTAAGGGTGAAATCTGTAGATATCTGGAGGAACACCCGTGGCGAAAGCGGCTCTCTGGACAATATCTGACGCTGAACTGCGAAAGCTAGGGGAGCAAACAGGATTAGATACCCTGGTAGTCCTAGCCGTAAACGATGAGCACTAGGTGTCGGGGGTTAAACCCTCGGCGCCGTAAGCAAACGTGTTAAGTGCTCCACCTGAAGACTACGACCGCAAGGTTAAAACTCAAAGGAATTGACGGGGGCCCGCACAAGCGGTGGAACATGTGGTTCAATTCGATGCTACGCGAAGAACCTCACCAAGGCTTGACATGCAGGAAGTATGAAGCTGAAAGGTGGAAGACCTGTCAAGTCAGGAGCCTGCACAGGTGCTACATGACTGTCGTCAGCTCGTGTCGTGAGATGTTGGGTTAAGTCCCGCAACGAGCGTAACCCCTGTTTCTAGTTGCCACTTTCAAAGCCGCAAGGCCGAGAAAAGCACTCTAGAGAGACTGCTCGGGATAACCGAGAGGAAGGTGGGGATGACGTCAAGTCCGTATGGCCTTTATGCCTTGGGCTACACACGTGTTACAATGGCTACTACAAAGCGTCGCCAACCCGCGAGGGGGAGCTAATCGCAAAAAAGTAGCCTCAGTTCAGATCGGAGTCTGCAACCCGACTCCGTGAAGCCGGAATCGCTAGTAATGGCGGATCAGCTACGCCGCCGTGAATACGTTCCCGGGCCTTGTACACACCGCCCGTCAAGCGATGGGAGCCGGGGGTACCTAAAGTACTCTAGCAATAGAGTCCTAAGGTAAAACTGGTGACTGGCGCTAAGTCGTGAAGTAAAGTTTGCGACCTTCCGATGTAAATCGGAATGAGAAATTCGGCTGTATGCTGGAACATCCGTAGTATCTCAAGATACCGAAAGGTGAAAATTCTTGAGTGCGGACAATCAGCAGGGAAGTCGTAATTGACCCCTCAGAGACTACACGCCGACCTCTTAAGGAGCAAAGCTTGGATAAAATAACCGTTGCTTATCTTCAAGGAACCTTGGGAGATTCAACGTATAGCAAATTGCATAAGACGTATAGAATATCTCAGAATAATAGAGAATGGTTGCTTATGCTTAAAAATTTGCTTCAGTCGTTGGAGATCAAAGGATGGATATATAAAGAAGGCAAATCCAGGGACGTATATGTTCTTGAGACTACCTTCCAATCTTTATCCGGAGATTTTGATCCCTGTTCTCTCGAGACTACCGAAGAAAAGCAAGCATATATACGCGGTTATTTTGATGCTGAAGGAGGCACTTCCCGAGTTAATACGGTCAGATTTTATCTGCAGTTCGCAGAGAAAAATAAGACACGAATCGAGAAGGTCCGGAATCTCCTGAAAGAATTAGGGATCAATTGCGGGAAAATTCATAATCCCAGCAAGGTAACCGATCCTGATTATTGGAGATTTTATGTCAGTGCTGATTCCTACGATAAATTCGTTAAAGAAATCGGATCCTGGCATCCTAGAAAGCAGAAGCTTTTATCCAAAAGAGTGAAGATATAGTCCACGCTCTGTGGCGACACAGGGAGTACGTGAACAAGGTAGCCGTACCGGAAGGTGCGGCTGGATCACCTCCTTTCTAATAATTTCGATACCTTGGAGATTATTAGTTTGACTTGGAAGGCGTGGTTTGCGCAGGCAAGCCAACATGCGACAAGTTAAATCAGGTAAGCCCTTCAACAAGGCTTACCGGCTTGGCTATTTAAAAAATTTTGCGTTGCTATGGGTAAGTTATATCAAAAACGGGCCCATAGCTCAGATGGTTAGAGCACAGCCCTGATAAGACTGGGGTCAGTGGTTCGAGTCCACTTGGGCCCATTTATTTTATAATGGCCCGTGGTGGCATGATACCCTAGGTTCTCTGGGGCTGTAGCTCAGCTGGGAGAGCACCTGCTTTGCAAGCAGGGGGTCAGCGGTTCAATCCCGCTCAGCTCCACATTAATTTTTCCGGACAACGGAAAAATTAATGTGCACTTGACGAGCGTAAAATGACGCGCCAAGCGTCATAGCGAGGAAAGTGCTCCAGTCATACACGTACGCAAAATTTCAAGCATAATACATTACGAGTACGCAAGGTCATCGCGCGGGAATCTTCTCCTGCGCGGGCTTGCGATACATTATGCTCTTTGACATCTGCATTATTATGGAAGAACTACAATTATAACCGAGTGAGTTATCGACTATTGTCAAGCTACTAAGGGTATATGCACGGATGACTTGGTTAGGTGAGGCGATGAAGGACGGGGTAAGCACCGATATGCTTCGGGGAGCAGCAAACATGCTTTGATCCGGAGATTTCCGAATGGGGCAACCCTGCGCGTAGAAATACGCGTAACTCTGCGATGAATACATAGTCGTAGAGAGCGAACGGGACGAATTGAAACATCTAAGTAAGCCCAGGAGAAGAAATCGAATGAGAGTCCCCCAGTAGAGGCGATCGAAAAGGGATGAGTCTAAACCGCGCGAAAATTCCGCAAGGAAAATTTGCGCGGGGTTGCGGGACCTCGATGTGATAGTCAGAGGGATAGCAGAATTGCCTGGAAAGGCAAGCCAAAGAGAGTGAGAGCCTCGTAAGCGAAATTCTGATGACGTCTAGAGGTATCCCAAGTACCACGGGACACGGGAAATCCTGTGGGAATCCAGGCTGACCACAGTCTAAGACTAAATACTACACCTAAACCGATAGTGCACCAGTACCGTGAGGGAAAGTTGAAAAGAACCCCGGGAGGGGAGTGAAATAGAACCTAAAATCATATACCTACAAAGCAGTGGAAGGGCTATGCCGTTGGCGCAAGCTGACGGAATGCCTGACCGCGTACCTTTTGCATAATGGTCCGACGAGTTTATGTTGCAAGCGAGTTTAAGTGTTGCGTGAAAGCGTAACATGGAGGCGTAGGGAAACCGAGTGCTAACCGCGCGTTTAGCTTGCAATATAAGACCCGAAGCTGAGTGATCTATCCATGGCCAGGGGGAAGTTCCGGGAAACCGGGATGGACGCCCGAACCCTCGAGCGTTGAAAAACTCTTGGATGAGCTGTGGATTGGAGCGAAAGACTAAACAAACTCAGAAATTGCTGGTTCTCCCCGAAACAATTCTAGGGTTCGCCTTTAGAAACTACATCGGAGGGGTAGAGTGCTGAATGGACTACGGGAGTCTACCGACTTGCTGAGTCCAACCAAACTTCGAATACTACGATGACTATCTAAGGAGTAAGACGACGGGGGCCAAGCTCCGTCGTCAAAAGGGTAACAGCCCAGACCACCAGCTAAGGTCCCTAATCATAAGCTAAGTTGTAAAGGATGTGGATCCGCAATAACAGCCAGGATGTTGGCTCAGAGGCAGCCATCATTTAAAGAGTGCGTAACAGCTCACTGGCCGAGCGAGTCTGCGCCTAAGATGACCGGGGATCAAGCTTATAACCGAAGCTGTGGGTTCGATCTGCCTTCGGGCAGATAGAGCGGTAGGGGAGCATCGTCCAATTGGGTGAAGCTGTACCGTAAGGAGCAGTGGACATTGGACAAGGGATTATGTCGGAATGAGTAGCGAAAACGTCTGCGAGAAACAGACGCGCCGAAAGTCGAAGGTTTCCTGGGGAAGGTTAATCCACCTAGGGTTAGTCGTGCCTAAGCCGAGGCCTTATGGCGTAGGTGATGGATACAAGGTTAATATTCCTTGACTAACTGATTGGCGTTATCACTTGTGTGTGACACAGGAGGGACGAGTCTGCGAGGTGTTGGATGTCCTCGTTTTTGCATCCGGAAGGATGCGAAGGGACCCTGAGGTTTCCGAGGGGGAAGTGAATCGATTCCACACTGTCCAGAAAAACCACATGAGGAGTCAATCGGTTACACGTACCGGAATCCGACACAGGTAGACCACCAGAATATGGTAAGGCGATCGAGATAACCCTCTTTAAGGAACTCTGCAATCTAGCCGCGTAAGTTCGCAATAAGCGGTGCCCTGCCCCGTAAGGGGATGGGGTCTCAGTAAAGTGGATCGGGTGACTGTTTAGCAAAAACACATCTCTCTGCAAACTCGTAAGAGGACGTATAGGGAGTGACACCTGCCCAGTGCTGGAAGGTTAAGGGAATTCGTCAGTTGGGAGCAATCCTTTCGAAGCGATGAACCGAAGCCCCAGTAAACGGCGGCCGTAACTATAGGCTGGACCAAATGTAGTTGTAAAATCTGGCTATATGCTGGAAAATCCCGTTAAGCTGATGGTACATCCCGAATATTATCGGGATCGTGACAATCTGTCAGATAGGGATTATCAGCAGGAAAGACCTGAAGGAGGTCTCCATGAAAGCTGAAATCGGCTATTATCTTGCCGGTTTTGCCGACGGAGAAGGGAGCTTTAACGTGTCCTTTCGCCCAAGGCAAGACTACAAATCACCATGGAAAGTTTCTTTGTGTTTCAATATCTCTCAGAAAGATAAAGTTATTCTTGCTTTATACAAACGCTATTTGGGCTGCGGCACACTTCGCGGCAGGCCTGACGGTGTTTGGTATTTCGAAGTGAATAATCTAAATGCAATCAGGGAGATAGTAATACCTTTCTTCAAAAGATATCCGTTCCTATCAGCGAAGAAAAAACGCGATTTCGCGAAATTCTGCGAACTTGCCAAGTTGATCACGAACGAAAATCATCTGACAGAAGAAGGTATAAAGAAAATACTTGAGATACGAAGAGACATGAATGATGGTGGTAAACGAAAATACAGCGAAATGGAGATACTCAGTAAGCTGAAGGAATCCTCAGAGACTATACGCCAGACTCCTCAAACAGGAGATGATATAGTCCGGTCTTCCGAGGAATCGGAAGTTAACATACACGAACGGTCCTAAGGTTAACGTCAAACGCTAGCCTGCTTTGGCAGAGATGCTGAAGAATAATTACCAACTGTATCGGTGAAACCCGACTCTTGCAAAAGAAGGGCAATACCGAGGGAAGTCGTCAGTGACCCCGTAGAGACTACACGTTGGCTCCTATGCAAATAGGATGAAGATATAGTCCATGCCAATAGTAATATTGGATTAACATGAGCGAAATTCCTTGTGGGGTAAGTTCCCACGCGCACGAATGGTGTAACAACCTGATCGCTGTCTCGAAGAGGGACTCGGCGAAATTGTAGTGGCGGTGAAGATGCCGTCTACCCGCATCAAGACGAAAAGACCCCAGAACCTTTACTGCAGCCTATTATTGGGTTTTGGTTTAAATTGTGTAGCATAGGTGGGAGGCTTTGAGGCCCGGGCGCTAGCTCGGGCGGAGCCGCAATGTGAAATACCACCCTATTTGGACTAAAATTCTAACCTTCCGGCCTGAATCGACCGGGGGAACAGTGATAGGCGGGCAGTTTGACTGGGGCGGTTCCCTTCTAAAAAGTAACAAAGGGGCCCAAAGGTTGGCTCAAGCCGGTCGGCAATCGGCTGAGGAGTGTAAGCGCATAAGCCAGCTTAACTGCAAGTCCGACAGGACGCGCAGATACGAAAGTAGGGGCTAATGATCCGGTGGTGAAAAGTGGAATTGCCATCGCTCAACGGATAATAGGTACTCTGGGGATAACAGGCTTATCGGGCTCGAGAGTTCACATCGACAGCCCGGTTTGGCACCTCAACATCATGGGGTGGTGCAGGAGCGATCCTGCACATGCATTGGCTAATAACGGTGGAGTCCTTGACGCAAGTCGAGGATAATACCGTGGGAAGTCGATAGAATAAGCAGTTATTTCAGTGGTCTTTTCTCTTGGTGACAAAAGCATGATGGGTGAAACTAATACTTTGACCTCGAATACATATTCTAGAAAATGGTTCAAACGTCATTAGACAACCTTTCTGTATTTTGATCGCCTTGAGAAAACCATGTTCTATCTGACCCCGTAACGACTGATTGTGCGGACATTCTATCCGGATGTCACCAACGCACATGAGATAGTTGTCAGTACGAGACTATCACACGCCAACTCCGCAACACTGCATAAGCGGATGAAGATATAGTCTAATCCCACCGGTAACGGTGGATCGATTGCGATGTCGGCTCATCCTATCCTGGGGCTGGATAAGGTCCCAAGGGTCCGGCTGTTCGCCGGTTAAAAGGGTACGCGAGCTGGGTTCAGAACGTCGTGAGACAGTAAACTGACCGTTGCTGTCTTTAAATCTGGCTATTTGCTGGAAAATCTGGGTATCTCATATTACTAATTGACGATATAGTCTCTATATGATACTATGGCGTCGGAAGTGAAAATATATGAGTGCAGATCACCAGCAGGAAAGGCCAAGCGGGATAAAAGAACACTATATCAGTGGCTTTGTCGATGGAGAAGGCTGCTTCTCGATTACAATTCAGAGAAGCAATAATGTGAGGCTTGGGATTCAAGTAATTCCCGAGTTTCATGTGTCTCAACATCAACGAAGAGATGAGGTTCTTTGTGCGATTAAGGAACGATTGGGATGTGGCTATATTAAACCCAATAATCCTAATAATCCAAAAGATCTTACCTCGGTTTATGTTGTGCGCAATTTAGCCGATATTCGAGACAAAGTTGTGCCATTCTTTAAGAAATATCCTTTGATATCGTCGAAGCAGCAGGACTTTGAGAAGTTTAACGAAGTTGTGGCTGCGATGAACAAAGGCGAACACCTGAATAAGAGTGGACTTGCAAAGATATTGAAACTGGCATTCTCGATGAATGACAGTGGAAAATATCGCAAGCTGAAAATAGTAGATATATTATCCTATTTGGAATCCTCAGAGACTATACGCCAGAAATCTTCCGCAAGGAGGATCTAAGATATAGTCCGAACTGCATAGCGATATGCAGAGATTAGCAGAAATGCTTAATCCTTCTACGGTACAATGTAGATGTAACATAATTGTCGGTCTCTATCTGATGTGGGCGTTAGGATATTTGAAGGGGAGTTCTCCACAGTACGAGAGGACCTGGAGAAGCAGACCTCTGGTGTTCCGGTTGTCCTGCCAAGGGCAAAGGCCGGGTAGCCATGTTCGTAAGGGATAAGCGCTGAAAGCATCTAAGTGCCAAGCCCACCCCAAGATTAGATATCCCTGGGCCGCAAGGCCCTGAAGGCACCCGGAAGACCACCGGGTTGATAGGCGAGGTGTGTAAGATCCGTAAGGATTTCAGCTAACTCGTACTAATTGCCAACCGGCTTGACTTTTTTTATAACTCTCAAGGTTATAATGTAGTTTGACCATAATAATGCAGATGTTGAGTCTTATGTAATATTAATATGACATAAGACGAAATGGTTGCGCATAGATATGCGCAACCATACCAGATCATTGATATATATGTTTGGCGAAATGGTTGTGTGTAGATACACACAACCATACCAGATCATAGCAAAAATTTGGCCCTTTTTCTTTCTAGAAAAAGGACCAAAATTTTGCAATCGTTACTTAATTATAGCAAAATTTTGGAGTGCTCATACCGCGAGGGTCACACCCGTTCCCATTCCGAATACGGTAGTTAAGCCTCGCAGGGCCGATGGTAGTGTTTTCGTAAGGATATGCTAGAGTAGGTCGGCGCTCCTTAAATTCTAAAAACGGGGTCAGAATTATTTAATTTAAATAATTCTGACCCCGTTTTTAGTTTTATAAAAGCAGCGCTTTAAAGGCGGTGAAAACGTTTTCCCAAAGAGGGGTGATTTTCCTTGAAATCGGGTAAACTTGCAGTATACTATATATAGAATCGGTAATGCCACGGATTAACAAGCAGGTGCTTGTTGGTTCGTGGTTTTTTTTATTTGCGGCGGCCGGAAATAAATGGGGGGGGACAAATGAGATCGATCGTATTTGTTATCGCAGCGGTATTCTGTTTTCAGGGTATTGTTCTTGCCGAGGATCTTGTCAATGATCAGACCTCGACGGTCATGCCGGCTACGTCCCGGAAAAAGAAGCTGAAATCATCCTGGAAGCCCGTGCAGGAAGAGGTCAAGGTGGCGGAGAACGAAGCCGCGTCCGACACAACCGATACGGTCACCGCGGTGACGATGTCCGATGGCACGATTGTCCGGGAGGTCGGCAGCGATGGAAATTCCATTACCACCCGGGAAACGGCCGTCAACGGCCAGGGGTCGGATTCGTATACCTTAAATCTGCAGACAGGGACGATCACCGTCGGCGCTGCGAACGGGTCGTCTGCAGTTATAACCAAGGAGTCTGCTCCTGAGGCATATGAGATCGCTCTTAATAAGATGGCCGGCACTATTTCAGAAATTCAGGCCCGGAAAGTTCTTTCAGTAGGCGAGGCTGCGTTCCTGAATGATATTCAGAAAACGTTGAGCGGTTATAAAACAGGCACCATATACGAAGTGACATCGGGGAACGGCCTGGTTCAGGTCACGGTCAGGAATGACGGAACAACGATAACGACGGACGATGTGGCAATTTCAGCCAAGACGTGGCCCTACCATCTGAATCTCGCAACAGGCGCGATCACGTATATCCCGTATCCGTATTCGCAGGATGATATTGCAAAACAAGTCACCCTGACCAGGGCGGGTAATCCCGAGGAATATAAAAATGCGATCCAAAATATGATCGATGATGTCGATTGCGCATTGAATAATTCCGGCGCGTCTGCGCTTACGGAAAGCCAGAAGGAGTTTCTCAACAGGACCAAGGCAGTATTAACCTCGTATCGGGACGGGACAGCCTTGCCGCCTGCGCGGCCCGGGGACACCGTGATCGATCCGGCAGTGTGGCAGAAATACTACGCGGAGTATATTGCTTACATCAATGAGCTTGCGCCCGCTGCAAAACAGGATGCATGGGAAGCGCTCGGCGCTGATATCAGGCAGCTTTCGAAAACGCATCCTGAATTGATCACCGCGCAAGCCATGGCCAAAGTGCTCGGCAGCATTACGCAAGAGCTCAAGACAAAATGGAGAAATCAGGATGATACCTATAAGAATATAGATTTCACCAAGGCGCAGACGGACATCCTTGCTGCGGCGTTGAATTTCGTCAAAAGTGATACATTCAAATCCATGGGTGACGGCAATAAGGATCTCGTTGCGCTCAATTTTACGCATTTTGGCGTGGAATTGTCGTGGCGAAGCGCCTTCAACGAGACGAACTCGGTTTTATATCCTAGGATATCCCAGTTCTATCAGATCGTACTTGAGAACAGCTCTACCAACGTCAAAGCTTTTGCGTTCACTCAACTGCTCCATCTTTTCCGAACAGATAACTGGGGCTCTGCGGAAGGCAACCGTGCTGTGGCACAACAGCTGCTGAAAGAGGCTCTGGTTATTCCCGGAGGGTTAAAGGGTTTAATGGAGGAATTCTCAGCCAATATCAATAACACCGGTCTTGACGTTAATATTAGGGCCTGGATTGCATGCGCTGTTGCTGACCTGGTCTGGCATCAGAAGGATCTGAATGCCGCTGCCGGCTCGGAGCTGATCACGAATGCCGTAGCTGCCTCAGCCACGAAATTGCTGTCCGGATTCCTTTCCCAGGTCAATTCAGGGTCGGCTGCAATATCAGCCCACCTCAGAAATAATCTGATGCATCATGCAGGATCTGCCTTGAACACGCTTGTCGCAGCGGATAAAAAAGACACCAAGTACGCGCAGGGCCTGGCTGAGGAGTATATAGGGTTTGCGCAGGATAACTATCTGCTGTCTGCTGAAGACGGCGGCAATGAGAGCCTGCAATCCACAGTCATCAATTGTTTGAAAAACATAAAGAATCATTACGCAGCCAAGAACGATGCATCAATGGTCATGTTATGCGATCTGGTGCTTATGGAAGGGTCCTTTGACGTCAATGCGTTCCTTATGGCAGCGCGCGAAAATATCAAGAAGAACGGCGGAGCTGACCATGAGGCATGGGTCGCGCGGGCAATGGCTGATATCATAACCCTGCATCTGCAGAAAAACGCGAACGATATAAGCGACGAGGCCATCAAAGCCGTCGTATCTGACATTAGAGACTGGGTAACGGACAGCAATAATCTGCTTGATATGCGTCAAATGCAGTATCAGAGAAGGCTGTACGAGGTCCTTGCCGAGCTTGTCACGGAGTTTGCGAATACGAGACCGGGCCTGCTCGAAGATCAGCAGGTGGCCGGTGATTTCCTCGATATTTTTGCCACCATCCCGGGTCTGAGAGACAGCCTGGTAAAAGAGTTAGCGGCCAAAGCCGTGACTGATGCTGCAGTTAAGCTGCGCGATAAAGACTTCGATGCCTTTGCGAACAAGCTGGAGATCAGCCTGTGCCCTGATTCAGCTTCCCTGATGACAAAAGCGTGGGAGTATTATACTGCTAATGACTATAATACTGCAAAGGCGTTTGCCAATGAATGCATATCGCGTTACAGCGAAGAGGCGTTGGAACAGCAGGCATCCTTGAAAGATTTCGCGCCTAAGGGGAAGGAAGCCGATTACTGGGCCCTTAACGATGTTGGCACTGCGCATTTCGTGCTTGGCGAGATATACAAGGCCCGTAAGAATTATGACAAGGCAAAGGAAGAATATAACACCGTAATTAGCCAGCTTGGTTTTGCCCAGTGCTATGATCCTGCGAATAAATCGTATTGGAAAGTAGCAGCGGGCGCTAAGAAATCTCTGGCTGAAATCGGCAGCAAAGTGGAGTTCTGGACAATGACTCCTCAGGAAGCTGCCCGATATCTTGCGGCGTTAGGCACAGAACAGGCTGCAATCGAGCTCAAGGGTTTCCTGGACAGCGGGGACGGCTTTACAGCCAATATCGGCGTGGCAGTCGCAATAGCCGCCGAGATGGGCCCTGTTAAACTCGTGGCTGTTTTGACTGAATTCGATAAGCTCGGGGACTATCTTACGGATGCAGGCCGCATACAGGCCTTTGCCAATGCCCTGACAGCACTGGAACCTGCTCAATCCGCGAAGGTGCTGGTTGCGACGCGCGCAGGGCAGACCCTCGCAGTGCTCAAGGCAATGAAGAACGAAGATATCGCTGCCATCCTTGAAGCTGTTTCCGCGATGGATCAGAACTCATACACGCAGGAGTTCATTCAGAAGATCAAAGACGGCCTTGCTGGCGTGAGCGCAGAAAGATTGGCGAACATCGTCGAAAGCGACAAAATGAGCGTTGCGACAGCGGTGAAGCTCCTGAAGAGCCTTAAGGTCTCTGACGCTGTCAAGCTTGACGCAGTTCTGACAAAGCTCGATACAATCGCTCCTGAAAGAGCAAGCAGGATACGCGAAGCGCTGGACACGAACATCACAGGGTGGGATATCGACGCGAAGCTGGAATGGTACGCGAATGTCGGATCAGCGGTTATTACCACAACCGGCGATGTGATGGAACTGACGGTTCAGTTGCCGGCGAGCTATAAATATATCTTTGTGTACAACATGACCACTAAGCAGATCAACTGGGATTCCGGCAGTATGACAGGCGTGGCAAAGAAGTCAGACGCAAATTACCAGTCTAAATTTAACTGGATGACCGGCTATTTAAATAACGCCTATGGATTCGCCGTCGAGCCTGTTGAGAAAGCCCAACTGCTCGAGGTCCTGGATTATCTTAAGACCGAGACGGGCGCGCAGTGGTGGACCGGGAACGGGACATTCATCCAGAGCGCAGTCAACGGCTTGCCGGATATCATACAGCAGTCTGATCTGTCAAAGACAGCCATGTCGTTCACCAAGGATTCTTCGGTCAGCCAACCTTGACGCTCAGGCGAACATCGAGCGTTCGATGCAGTAACAAGCGCCTTGCAGGTTTCTCCTGCAGGGCGCTTGTCGTTTTGGGGCGGTTTATGGGCCTCCGGAACAGATAGTCTGCATGATAGGCTGTCTACAGTCGGTTGATCTATGTACATTTTTATTTCGATATAGTCTTGGTACACGATGATTTCTTTGATAAGGGCTTTTATCAAGGCTTTTCGGGCATCAGGAGGGGCCTGATCGAGATATTGCATGGCAAATCGAAGGTTAGAATGTAAAAACTCTCCCGAATTTGCAGACATCTGGGCAACACTCTTCTTAGCTTGTAGTTTTTCCAAGTCGTCTTCCAGCCTAATAATTTCCTCATCCAGCTTTGCCATTTTATCTTTGTAAGTTTTTCCTTGCGATACCTTGCTGTTCATGGCCAGTTCGAGAAGCTTGTTTGCTTCTTTTTGAACTGATAAGAGTTTCTCTTGAAGAGGTTTGATGAGTTTTTCGAGGTTTTCCAGCTTTATTTGCGAATCCAAGATAGCATCGCCGATAGCTTTTACGATGATATTTTGATCGCGGGAAGCCCGCTTAAAATAATCGATGAGAGCATCATCGAATCCCTTGGCAGATAACCGTGACGCTTCGCAACCCAATCCTTGTTTCGATCTGCCGCAGACATAGTAAAAGAATTTTTCGGAATGCCCGTTCCCGCTTTCGCAGACATAGTGACTGCCGCATTTCCCGCACTTAAGGATTCCGGATAAGAGATAAATGTACTCCTGCGGTTGCTTTGCAAAGCGATGTCCGGGAAGTTTTGCGGTTAGAATTTTGTTTGCCTTTTCCCATAGATGTTCATCGACAATAGCCGGATGATGGCCCTTATGTATTTCATTTCCGTATTTGACATAGCCTTTATGGAATGGATTTTTAATAATCCAAGCGACGCTTTGTTTACGCCAGACTTTTTGGCTCGGTGTTTTTATACCTCTGCGGATTAACTCTTGCGCGATATCGTAAAGAGATCTGTTATCAGCCGCCATTTCCCAGATGAAACGCAATTTGGTGCCGTTTTCAGGGTCGACGATTATTTTATGCGGCTGTCTTCCGTTCGGCAAGGGATCGCCGTCATCGATTAACTTGTAGCCGAAGGGGACATTGCCGCCCACCCATTTGCCTTGTCTTACTCTAGCTAAGCAGGAAGCTTTGACACGCTCGCCTGTCAGCTCGCGTTCGAACGCGGAGAGGAGTCCGAGTATTCCTATAACCACGCGGCCGATCGCAGTCGAGCTGTCCAAGTTTTCGCGCACGGATATGAAATCTATTCCGGTATCGCGGAATAAATCTATGAGGGCGTATAGATCGCGCGGGTTACGCGTGAGCCGGTCAAGCCGAAAGAATATTATACCGTCGAATTTCTTTTGTTTTACATTGGTGAGGATTAACTGTATTCCGGGGCGGTTCAAATCTTTTCCAGAATAACCGTCATCCTTGATTATGCCTTTTTTCCCGATCTCGGCCAATTCGTATCCGAAGGCATCCAACATGTTTTTGCAGTGATAAGCCTGAGCATCCAAAGTGGTAAAATCGCCTTGCGCTTGATCATCCGTTGAGCAACGCGTATAGATGACATAGCGTTTTTTCTTTTGAGTATTTGTATTAGGCGTAATCATTAATTTTGTGTACCCTGTTTCAGGCATCCGCCGTGTAAAAAGAATTTTTTTACACGGCGGATGAAAGATGTTTTATGCCTGAACGTCTTTTTTGTTTTTGCCTTTCCCCCAACCGGCTTTCCATCTGGTTACTGCCCCGGAAACGATTTCGTTGATGTGTTCCTGGGTGGCACCTTCCTTAAGGATCTCAACCAATTCTTCTTTGTTGATTACCCGGAAGTTTTTAATGCCGCGCTCTTTTGCCAAGAGCATCAGCTCGTTGCGCGTCGGCTCCTTGGCGGATGGTTCGTCGGTAACCGGCGCTTTGGTTTTTTGAGTTTTTGATTTCTTCCTGCCGTAATGCTTGGCATGAAGCTTATGCAAAAACTCCTTGTCTTTCTTTTTCTGTTCTGCAGTCATGCGGTCGTCACCCCCTTTCATTTTTAGACACCCCAACCCTATAACAAAAATTAAGCAAGTCAAGCTATATCAATGAGTTAAGTCAATTTTACGTCTTGCCTCAGAGTTCGCCCTCAATGCGTATATATCGTTTTTTTTCTCGGATTGTCACAACGTGCTGTGACAGTTTTTCAAGAAACCCGATATACACGCGGTAGAGGTGAGAAAAATGGGGCAGCGGATAAAAAATAATTTTCAGAAAAGATTTGGAGATCGCATTCATGTGATTTACGCAGAGCATTCTACCGTAACGGAAAAAGAGATTTTAAAAACAAGGCTTTGCGAGGCAATCACAAAGGTTTTGTCCGGAATTCTCGGGAGGGAGCCGACTCAGAGGGAATTGCTGGGCATCGACGATTTGTCGAGGAACAAAAAACATAAATAGCGATACCTCCGTGAATGTTTATGAGCCCTCCGTGATTTACTTCACGACGTTAAATGCATATCGTTGATTAGGGCTCGCTTGAGACACCTCAGAAAAACAAAGGAGGTGTCTCGTGAGTCTCAATTACGGGGGTTTATTTGAAAGTTGGGAGATTGCCGTTGCTAAAAAAATTATTAATGCATATCGAAAAAAATGGAAATGTCTTGAGAGGGAAGGGTTCGATGATCTGCTACAGGAATGTCTTATTCATTGGACGGATGTTCGTGACAGGTATGATCCCGGCCGCGGCGCGTCAAAAAATACCTATATGGCGGAGGTTGTTTCGAATGTGCTCGGCCACATGGTCGAGAAGGCGAGAACGGATAAAAGGAAAACAATCTATCAGAGTTTATCGTTGGATCAGCCTATCAATGACGGGGAAGACGCGCCGGTATTAAAAGACAAAATATCTGCCAATAATGATGATCTGCCTCAGATCAATTCGGAACTCAAGATAGAAATCTCCAGAGTATTTCAAAAGCTGACCCCTCAACAGCAGAAGTTATGTGAGCTTTTGGGCGAAGAAGGTTTGAATATAAGCGAAGCATCCAGACGTCTCGACAAGCACAGGATGATTATTTATCGAGAAATAATGCGAATCAGGGAGTTGTTTGAGAAAGAAGGGCTTAAAGATTATTTGAAATGAGTGTGACAGTTTCGAGAAAAAGGCGATATACACGCAATGGAGGCAATAAAGATGACGGATGTATGTAAGTTTAAATTTCATGAAAAAATCGGGAAAAGAAACATCGAAAAGCAAATAGCCCGCGCCATTGAAACGGCTGAATATGCTTTCGGACAAGCTAAGGTGAGACTTCATGCCGCCTATTTGGCTACAAATGACAAAGTCGTTATCGATGCCTCTAGTGAAGTCGGAGAATACATTGCCCAAATATTTATCGGATTAATGACTCGCAAAATCGGTGAAAATAAATTTACGGTGGAAAGAATAAGAAGGAGCGGCGAGCTATGAAAAGCAATAAAGGATGGAAGGATTTATACAAAAAAATGAACTGGTACAACCGGCAAAAGTTTATTGAAGCCAACCGGCCGTTCGGCAAGGACCCGAAAGAGTTTAAAGAGGTGGCGATGTGGATGCTCGCCGGCCTGTCTATCTTCGGTGTTGTCTTGAACGTGCATAAAGACCCGGCCGGGTTTCTGGTGTGGATGTTTACGAATGCCTGTTGGGCAGTGATTGATTTCCGGAAGCGTTTGTATGCGCAGTCATTCCTGTTCGTTGTGTACTTCTTTTTGGCGCTCTGGGGATGGATTAGTTGGGTGAGATGAGAAAGTCATGGGCAATATCGATATCAGGGATTTACGTGACGGGAAATTTCTATGGATAGACAAAGCCGCTTTGAATCTGGTCAGTGCGAAGGCCGGTAACCGCGGCGTCGCCGTCTATTCGTGGCTGTGTTATTACGCCAACGCCAAGAATCAAAATTGCTTTCCGTCCTTGCGGACGCTTGCCAATCACTGCAATGTCAGCCGCAGGACGATTATGCGCACGATCAAAGTCCTTGAGAAGATCGAAATCGTTTCGATTGAACGAAAAAAAGGGAAGCCGAATGTTTATAAATTGCTCAATTCGCCTGTGGATAAAAGTAGTGACACCAGTGTCACCGGTGACACGCACGGCACCGGAGTAGTGACATCGGTGTCACCACCGGTGGTGTCAGCCGTGTCACCCAAACAAGAATTAAATGATCAAAAAGAAACGAACAAAACGGACGTTTGTTTGCCCGGGCTGTGGATAAGTTCAAGTTTACCTTACGGAATTCCGGGCAAGGAGCAGGTAGCGGAACTGGCTTCATGGTGCGAGAGGCTCTTAGGCGAAGTCAATCTGTACAGGTTGCTTATGGAATACCGTACGGACAAGGGATTCCCACCCAAGCCGGATGTGGTTATCGCGTTGTGTAAGCAGTTCATGCAGGGTAAGGCAAAGGTAAAGAACGCTTGGGGCTGGTTTAAGAAGGCAATTGACGGACAGATGAGGCAGGTCTTGATGGATATAAGGCTTAAGGAGCACGAAAAACTTAAGAAAGAACCGGCTGTGATAGGGCAGTTGCTGTCGCAGTTCGTTCCTCGTCGTGAGTAGGCTGGCGGGTCCTTGGAAGGGGGTGTCGGGCGAGGGTCGGGCGAGGCGCGAGCCTTCAGTGATGAGGGGTTCAAAAAACGATGTCCATGTCCATCACTTTTGGGGTTTTGCACACTATGCATAAAAACGGCTTAACGGGCTGTTTCCGTCGGGAATACGGGCTTTTTTTGATTAAAAGACACGTCTGCAAGAGATTAAAAAAGGGCATTTTGATGGACATGAGCGGACATAAAAAAGGAGAAAATCGTGGCAAAAATCAATGTTAAACCGGAAATCGCTGAGGTCAAGGTGGAGGACTTAAAACCGGCGCCGTACAACCCCCGGGAAATAACCGAGCCTGCCTATGCGGGGCTTAAGCATAGCTTGGAGAAGTTCGGGTATGTGGATCTGTTGATCGTTAATAAGCGGAACATGAGGATCGTGTCCGGCCATCAGCGGTACAAGGTACTGCAGGCTGACGGAGTAGAAAAGGTCGATGTCATCATGGTCGATCTGGACGAAATCCAAGAGCAGGCGATGAACGTGACGCTCAATAATAGCGAGATTGCCGGTCAATGGACGGCCGCGCTGATTCCGCTTTTGGAGAGGTTGAGAAAAGAAGCCGGTGATGATTACCTCAACTTGCGGCTTCAAAGCCTGCGGGAGAGTGTCGGGGACATGGGTGTCGAGAATTTGGGGAGCGGAAAAACGCTTCCGGACGATATCCCGGAGCCGCCCGAAAAGCCGGTTACCAAGAAGGGCGACCTATGGATCCTTGGTGAACACCGGCTTTTGTGCGGGGATTCTACCAGCGAGGCAGATGTCGCGCGGCTTATGGACGGTCATAAGGCAAGTTTATTGGCAACCGACCCGCCGTATTGCGTGGATTATACCGGTGCGGATAGGCCCAACGGCGGCCGGGACTGGTCGAATGTTTATCACGAGATCGATATTCCGGACGCGGTAGATTTCATGCGCAAGTTTCTGACCGTGGGTCTCGGTTTTATCAAAGAAAAGACCGCGCTCTATATGTGGCATGCCTCAAAGCGCCGATCCGACATTGAGGGCCTCTGCAAAGAGATCGGTATTCTTATTCATCAGGAGATCGTCTGGGTCAAGCCGTGTGTCATTTTGACCTACTCATTTTATTCGTGGCGGCATGAGCCGTGCCTTTTGATGTGGGTCAAAGGCCATAAGCCGGAGTATAAGCCCAAAAACAAGGCGATCGGCAGTGTCTGGACGGTCGGTTTTTTAAGAACGGGAGATCCGGAAACGCCGGAATATCACACCGATGTCTGGGAATTGGACTGGGAAGGCAAGAAGCGCAATCCGGGCCTTGATCATCCGACCGTAAAGCCGACCGAGGTTTTTGCCATACCCATGCGGGTTCATACTACCCCGGGGGATGTTTGTTATGAGCCGTTTTCCGGTTCTGGATCGCAAATTATCGCTGGCGAAAGACTGAACCGGAGAGTGTTCGCCATGGAGATCGAGCCGGTTTTCTGCGATGTGGCGGTCAGACGCTGGGAGGAATTTACAGGAAAAAAAGCGATAAGGGAAACGAATGGATGAAAAGAACCGCAACCTTGTTGAGATTGCCAAAAAGAAACGTTACATCGCCCTTGTCGAAAAGCTGGGGCGCGGTTCGCTTTCGTCCAAGGAACTCAAAGAGCTTGAGGAGTTTGAGAAATCCGAACAGCGGCCAGCGGGGGTTATCGATGGAACGGTAGATCTGCCGACCTTATGTGTTTATCTCGAGAAATCCCCGCGGATGATCAGGCGGTATGTCCAGCAGGGCATGCCGGTCTTCAGGGACGCGGTCGGTGAGATCGCGCGGTTTAAGGTCGGGGATGTTTTCAAGTGGTTCTATAAAAAGCAGGGATCGGAAGAGGACAACGGCAAGGATTACTGGGACAAGGAATACCGCAAGAACCGCGCGAAGCTGAGCGAAATCGAGTTAAAGCAGAAAGAAGGGGAGGTCATCCCTTTCGAGGATCACGTTTCAATCGTCAAAAACCAGATCCGGGGTATCAAGGCCGGATTCCTTCGTTTGCCGAAGCATATCGCGCCGAAACTTTATCAGCAGGATCCGAAGGTTATCTGTGAAATGCTTGATCAGGAGATCAGGTACATCATCGAACAATTTGCGGGGAAGCAGAATGTCAATAAAGCTGGGAAGGGAAATCCTTAAAACTGTCGTGCCGTATGCGGCCGTGGAATGGGTCTTGCCGGTCAAGATGACGGTGAGCGAATGGTCGGATCAGTTCCGCAGGCTCGATGTGAAGACATCGGCCGAGCCCGGGCAGTGGGCGACCGCCCGCACGCCTTATCTTAAAGGCATCATGGACGCGTTTACGGACCCTTATGTCGATGAGATAACGGTCATGGCGGCGTCTCAGGTCGGCAAGACCGAGGCGATGTACAACATGCTTGGGTTTATCATCGATCAGGATCCGGGCCCGACACTGATGGTTTCCCCGCGCGCGGATGACGCCAAGAGCGTGTCGTATAACCGTGTCCGGCCGATGATCGAATGCTCGCCGGTCTTGAGCAAGTACATCCCAATCAATACGGATGACATAACGAAGCTCGAATATCATTTCGACCGCATGATTCTTTACTTTGCCGGATCCAACAGTCCGGCAGACCTTGCCTCGCGGCCGATCCGATATCTTTTCTTGGACGAGGTCGATAAGTACCCGAAGTTCTCGGGCCGGGAAGCGGACCCAATCAAGCTGGCATCCGAGCGTCAGAAAACTTTCTGGAACAAAAAGACGGTCAAGGTTTCGACCCCGACCACGCGCGAAGGCTATATCTTTCGGGAATACGATAAATCCGACCAGCGCAGATTTCATGTACCGTGCCCGCATTGCGGCAAGAAGCAGGTTTTACTTTTCGGGCAGATCAAATGGCCGAAAGAAGAATCATCGCCTGAGAGGATCAAGAACAACCAGTTAGCGTGGTATGAATGCGCGCATTGTAAGAAGCGTATCGATGATATCTATAAACAGAAGATGATGCTGGCGGGCGAATGGATCTCGGAGAAAGGTGAGCATAACCGCAACAGGGGTTTCTGGGTCAGTTCTTTGTATTCGCCGTGGCTCACATGGAGCGATATCGCCTCGGAGTTTCTGAAATCAAAAGACTACGTTGAACTTTTGATGAACTTCGTCAACTCGTGGCTTGCCGAGGTCTGGGAAGAGAAGATCGAGGAAACCACGGTTGATAAGGTGCGCAATCTAGCGCGCGATTACGATCAGGGCGTTGTTCCGGATGAGGTTTTGGTACTGACGGCTGGAGTGGATGTGCAGAAGGATCATTTTTATTACGTTATTCGCGGCTGGGGATATTACGAGGAATCGTGGCTTATCCGGG
>JAGOOP010000058.1:0-1482 GCA_017992455.1 Candidatus Omnitrophota bacterium
ACAGCCGGGGCTCATCCGCGATCAGCCTGAGCAATTCGGGGCTGATGCGCGACGGATACATATAGAGAAGCCTGAACCAGCCGATATGCGGACAACTCTTGAGTATTTTTTTAAGCAGCCCGTAAAGACCGGTACGCGCTCCGCGGTCCATGCCGTACGCGGTGATATCCTGGCCGACGATATTCAATTCCGATATGCCCTGCGCATCGAGCCGTTTGCATTTGCGCATGGCTGCCTCTACCGGTATGCTTCGCAGCCTGCCCTTGAGAGCGGGGATGACGCAAAAACTGCACAGATTGACGCAGCCCTCGCATATCTTGAGATACGCGAAATGGCGCGGCGTCAGGCAGAACCGCTCCGGCGACGGGTCTAATGCGATCGTGCCGACGAACGCATCGACTTCGGGCAGTTCGCGGGCCGCGATGTCCCTGTACCGCTGGGCGAAACAGCCGTACACGATGATCTTGCGGATACGGCCTTTTTTCTTCGCTTCGATCAGGTCCAGGATCGCAGAGATCGATTCAGACTTCGCGTCGTTGACAAAGGCACAGGTATTGACCACGGCGATATCGGCATGCTCCATGTCAACGATCGGGTAGCCTTTTGACGCAAGCCGTGCGGCAACGGTCTCGGAATCGGCCAGATTGCGCACGCATCCAAGGCTCACGATGCCGATACGCGCTTTTTTCACTTGCCGACCTTGAGCCCGTCTTTGCTGATAACGATGTTCTTCAAAACCTGGCCTTTGCGGCCCAGGGATGGTATGCGGCTTCCGTTCACCTCAAGCTCTACCGCTCCTGCCGACCCGAGCCACAGATCTATCCTGTCCCTGGCTGTCCAGCTTTCCATCCTCCCGCGGAAGAGCACGCTCTGAAAAACGGTCTTTCCGTCGGTCTTGACCTGCATCCAGCAGTCATCTGCTGCGTGGATACCGAGCCTGATCCCTGACTGTTCGGGCTTGGCGCTGCTTGCGGCGGCCCTGCGGACCGAAGCGGCCTGCTGTACAGGCTTTTTTTGCTGAACAGGAGCGTCGGCGGCCTTTTTCTTCTGCTGCACGGTCTTTACCGCCCTTACCCTCGGCCTGGCATCCGCATTGGCAGCCCGTTGCTTCAATGCCCGCGCGATCCCCTGCCCGATAAGAATAAGCATGACCAGCGCGGCAATGACGCCGGCAGCAGCCAGGACCGGGCGCCAGGGAAATTCCCTGCGCGCCGGCAGCGGACGGAGGAACGTCGATGCCTTTTCCTCCTCATCCGAAAGTTTCATGGTCACCTGCGGCTCTTTCAGCTCGGTGATGAAGTCGGAGGGCGCCACGCCGAGATAATTACAGTATATTTTGATAAAGCCTTTGATATAGACAGGCTCGAGATTGATAAATCCGTCTTCCTCGATGGACCTGAGTATGTTCAACGGCACCCGCGTTTTCTTGGCGACGTCTTCCAGGCTTATGCCTTTGTCCAGCCGGATCTTCTTTAACCGTTC
>JAGOOP010000058.1:1582-3221 GCA_017992455.1 Candidatus Omnitrophota bacterium
TTGATGACGCCGGTAATGACATCGACCGACGGACGCTGGGTCGCGAGGATCAGATGGATGCCGACCGCGCGGGAAAGCTGCGCAAGACGCGTGACCGCGTTCTCGACCTGGTCGCGGGCAACGACCATCAGATCGGCGAACTCATCGATCACGACCACTATATAGGGAAGTTTCTCCCCGGCTTTTTCATTGTAGCCGGTGATATTGCGCGCCGACGCCTCTGCGAGAAGCCGGTACCGGCGTTCCATCTCGATCACGACCCAGTTCAACGCAGTCGATGCCTTCTTGGACTCGGTGACGACCGGGCATAACAGATGCGGCAGGCCGTTATACGGCGCAAGCTCGACCATTTTCGGGTCGATCATGAGGAATTTCATGTCATTCGGGGAATACCTGAACAATAAAGAAAGTATGATGCCGTTCACGCACACGGTCTTGCCCGACCCGGTCGTTCCGGCGATCAAAAGATGCGGCATCTGCGCAAGATCGGCGATAACGGGCTTGCCGGCGATATCCTTGCCGAGCGCCAGGGTCAAGCGCTGTTTCGCATCCTGGAATTCTTTCGTCGCCAGGACCTCCTGCAGGAACACGAGGCTCGACTGCATGTTCGGGACTTCGACGCCCACGCGCGCCTTTCCCGGAATAGGCGCTATGATACGGACCGACTGCGCCTTCATGACAAGCGCCAGATCATCCTCGAGCGCTTCGATGCGGTTCACCTTCACCCCCGGCGCCGGTTCAAGCTCATACCGGGTGATGATCGGCCCGCGCTCGATATCCGTCACTTTCACCGTGATGCCGAAATCCTCAAGCGTTTCCTGCAGGATACGCGCGTTGTTCGTCAGATCCTCCTTGATCTGCCGCGCTTCGAACGGCGGCGGAGAATCCAGAAGATCGAGGCCGGGCAGATGATACTCGCCGGACTTTGTCACGACCTGACGGGGCTTGGGCAAATCGGCCTCTTCCTTCGCGGCAGGCTCCTTGATCTTGATCTTGGGCTTGACGTACGTCACCGGCACCGGCGTTTCTTCCTGTTCTTCCGCTGCTTTTTTCTTATTTTGAGCGGCTGCAGCGCCGTTGTGCATGTGCAGGTTCACCCGGGGCCTCGCAGTTTCACGGACGGACGGCCCGCGGCCTTCCCTGTCCTGCCGCTTGAATACCGCAAAAATGTCGAACCAGCTTTTTTTCTTCGCAGGCAGGACCGACGATACCATTATCTGCGCATTGTTCACGGTGTGCATAAGGAACGTCGATATGAGGACCTCGGTGACGAGCGCGAGCGACAGAACGGTCAAAGCGGCAAAAAGGATATACCCGCCCAGCTGGCCGAAATACGAAACGACGAATTTCGATACCATGAATCCGCAGAACCCTGCCCGGTAAAAACTGATGGTCTCGTTGCGGATGGTTGCCAGGCCCGTCAAAGAGCTGATCGCCAGCATCAGCACGATGAGGCCGACCAGCCGCGGAAGGCGGATGAGCGGCGGTTCGTTCCTGAAAAAACTCACCCCTGTCCAGAGGATGAACAATGGAAAGGCGAAACTGGCGTATCCGAACAGGAACATGAGGACCCCTGCCAGCAATGCGCCGAACGACCTGATGAGATTATGCGGGGGGATGTTGGGATGCGAGGTATACC
>JAGOOP010000025.1 GCA_017992455.1 Candidatus Omnitrophota bacterium
CGTTGATCAGGATCGACAGGCGCTTGAGATTCCGGTCCGCGATCGTCAGGAACTGTTTCTGGGTATCGGACACGTTCCCCGCGCTCTGATCCATGATCATCGAGATCGATTTCTCGATGGCGACCAGCGGCGTGCGCAATTCATGCGATACGCTGGCGACAAACCCCGCCTTGAGCTTCTCCACCTCTTTCTGGCGGGTGATATCGTTGAGCGTCGTTACCATACCGACGGTATTGCCGTTGGGGTCCTCGACCACAGCGGAGCTCGTACGCAGGACCCTCTTGGTAGATTCATTCCCGCTCACCAGCTCGATATCCTTCTCGACCACATCTTCCGGGCCTGCGGATACCTTCCTGGTCACGGTCAACAAATGCTCATCGGTAACCACATCCTTGAGATATTTGCCCACGTCGTTCCTGGTGATCCCAAGCAGAGACTCTGCGGTCTGGTTAACGAGCACGATCTTGCCTTCGGCATCGACCACGACCATGCCCTCTGCCATATTGTGCACGATATTGTCGATGCGCTGCTTCTCGTCACTGATGCGCTTATTCTGCTTTTCCGCATATGCGAATTTCTCGGAGATCTCGGCGACCGTGCTTTCCAGCGCAGCGAGCTGCTCCTTGAGCGCCCGATTCTCCTCTGCCAGCTTTGCCGTATCGCCGTCCGAACCGCCCCGCTGACGCACCGCCGGCCCTTTGGCGATCTCATCCGTGATCCTGGCCAATAATGTATCCACATCCCCGGCCGGGCACCCGAGATCGACCAATGCCGCCCGTAACCGGCCCGCAGCATCGGCTTCCGGGCCAGCATGCGTGATGAATTTCTTCAAAAGGTTCTTTGACGCAGCCCCGACTTTGCCCTTTTCCTTCAGTTCCGAACCGACAGCCTGGAAGATGCCAGCCTCTATGCCGGAGATCTCTGCCTGGTCGGTGATCTTATGGGAGAAATAATCCTTTAATTTCGCTTTTTGCTCATCCTTGACCGCAGCGGTGCCGCCTGCCCCGGCGCCGCCGGGACCGCCCACGACCGCATCCTCCATGCCTTTCTCTACCTTGATATATGAGAACTGTTTGGCCTGTATATGGGTGATGCCGCGCGAGGCGAACAATGCGTTGAGATCAGGGTTTTGTTTGATCTGCGCCGCGTCAAGCGCCGCGATCTTGATGAATTCCGCCACCTCCGATGCCTTGATATCCGGGGTGAACATAAGCCCTTCGATCCCCAGTTTGTTGAAGATGGGGACAAACCCCTGGAGGTCGCCCACGGACTTGTCGGTCATCGCCTCGTTATTGACGACGATATTATTGTCCGGGGATACGCTGACGGCAACAACGGGCGATTCGGCAAAAAGCGCGTTCAGGAAATCCAGGACCGCGCGTATGGAATTGACGACCGTGGGATGATTTGCGGGATAAATAGCGATCTGCCTGATCGATATGACCAGGTTCAGGATGAGTTTTGCGCGGGTTAAAGACGGTTTGTTCTCGGTCATAGAAAAAGGGCGGACTGATTTTGCCGCGGCGATGCCCGGTACAAAATCATGATCCGCCCCTTATAGAATTCCAACTTATTTCTTATGGCAGTCCATACAGCCCGTCGGGCCCTGTTCCTTGGACTTATGGCAGTCGATGCAGTTCTTGTGATACGCTGCCTTGGCATCAAGGGTCGCGTCCGCGGTATGGCATGAATTGCATTTCTGGACGGGCGACTCTCCCATATGATGGCAGTCCTTGCATCCGGCAGACGCCGTGTGTCCCGAATGGGACCATGTGACCTTGCCGAACGAACCGCCTTCATGCGTGACGCTGTCGGGCGGAGTCTGTTCCTGGGCGGATAAATATGTGCCGATACAGAAGAATACGAGCGCCAGACCCATGAACACACTTGCGACAACAATATACTTTTTCATCGTGTCACCTCCTTATATAAAGTGATTGTAAGCTTTTTGCCTTCAAAAGTCAACAAAAAAAAGTGCTAAAAACGGGGTCAGAATTATTTATTTGCCGCATTACGCATAGCTAACAAATAAATAATTCTGACCCCGTTTTTAGCCAAGCCTCCGGGCGATATCGAAGAGCGTCCGCACCAGGAACGACTGGACGAATATCAAAAGCAATATGGCGATGACGGGGCTTACATCAATGGACCATTTCCAGGAGAACGGCAGAAATTTGCGTATGGGAACCAGCAGCGGATCCGTGGCTTTCTGCAGGAATTGCACGATGGGATTATGCGGGTCCGCGTTCACCCAGCTGATGACGGCGCGAAAAACGATCAGCAAAACATAGATATTGATCCCGATATCGAGGATCCGGCCCAGGGCTTCCAGGAAGTTCACTATGATGAACATACTCAGCTCCCTTTCATTTTATAGGTGTGGTATGTATACGCGGCTATGCGCGCGATGAATTCTTTGGACGTACTGAAACTCCCGCTGCTTTTGGTGAGAACGCAGATAAGGAAATCTCCGTTGGGCGTGAACACGATACCGGCGTCATGGCAGACCGAGCGTTCGAGCCCAGTTTTATGCGCCACGACAACGTCCTCGGGAAGCCTGCGCGGGATGCGATCTTTGACCTTCTGCATCTTCAACAGCGCCAGGCACTGACCCGAAACCTTTCCGTTGATGAATCTGCCCTTATACATTTTCTCAAGCAGTATCGAAACATCTTTGGGGGTCGTATAATTCTCGATGCCTTTGCGCCTGCGCTTGAAATCCATCATATCGCGGGAAAGGTTCGTATGGCGCAGGCCGATACGCTTGAAATAGGCGTTGAGGTACTTCCTTCCCAGAAGATCGATGAGCATGTTCGCGGCCGTATTGTCGCTGCGGGTGATCATCAGCCGCATCAAGGTCTTGACCGAATAGCGCGACCCGGCGGGCCGCGTTTTGAGGATGCCCGAACCGGAGACCCGGTCCGAAGATTTCATCGTTACGATCCGGTCAAGCGATATCCTGCCCTCATGCACCGCCTGGAACACCGCAGCCATGATCGGGACCTTGACGATGCTTGCCGACGGGAACAATCGTTCCCCGTTATGCGCATATTCCCATCCGGTATCGAGATCCTTGATGATTATGCCTGATCTGCCTTTAAAACGGATCGTTTCCTTGCCGACATACCGTTTGAGCGCGCGCCACGCGGCTTTTTTTTCCTGAAGCGCCTGCTGCTGTTTCCTGCGGGATTCCTGACGGCTCGCATACGCCTGGTACGAAAAATATCCCGTTCCGCTCAGAATAACGAGTGACAGGAACAACACGGCTGTTTTCTTGAATATCTGCCTCATGTCCCGTTCCCTTCAAGCGCGAGGCGATATCCGGGGATCCTCGCCGAACATAATTTCAGCCGCGACGGCTCGGTCACAAAGAAAACCGGCGCCTGCTTACGGCCGCACGCGGCTATTTCAAAATGCGGGGTATCCCTGAGCATGGTAAAGATGCTCAGGAGCGGATCGTTATACACAAGCCGCAGGGCCATGAAATCAGACGCGGAGAGAGTTCCTGTATCCGCTCTGAAACGCATGATTTCATATTTATGCAGGCCGATGATCATGAACAGCGGATTGAACAAGCGCGCCTGCGGATGGATAATGATGAACTCTTCGTGGTCTTCGTGATAGTTGAGCCGTATAGGGCCGGTCGTGCACCGCACCGACAGCAGCTTATGCGTGCCGTGCCGGGGAGCCGAGGCATAGACGGTGCCGGCTGCCCCGCTTGCGCGGCGGCATCTCAGAACATTGGACGTCGGAACAAGCGGCCTGACAAGCCCCTGCTGTGCCAGGAAAGAAAGTATGTCCGGAGTAAAAACACGGGGTTTCAACGCCAGGGTATTCATCTATTCTTTCACCGCCGCTATGTTCAGATTGCCGATGCCGATCTCCGTCAGCATATCCAGGACGCTGACAACGGTCTTGAAATTGACCAGTCTATCCGCGCGCAGGACCACCACGACGGCAGGATTGACCTCGTGCTGGCGCCGGACACGGTCCTTGAGCTCTTTGAGCGTGACGACCTCCTGCTCGAAATACAGAACGCCCTCGTTCGTGAGGGTGATGTTGACCTGGGACATCCGGTCGATGGTCGTGGTATGCGAGGCCTTGGGAAGCCTGACCTCGAGTTTCTGAACGCGCTGGGGGTTGAACGTGTAAAGCAGGCTGAAGGAAATAAAGAAAAAAATGAACATGTTCAGCACGATATCGGTCATGGCGACCGATTCCATGCTCGACATGAAATTTTTCCGCCCGGCGATCTTCATTTCGCCTGATCCCCTTTTGCGTCCGCGAGCATATCGATGAACTGCATCGAATATTCGTTCATCTCGGTTGCGAGATACTTGATCCTGCTGATGAAATAGTTATAACAGAGGAAATACGGGATCGCGACGATCAGGCCCGCTGCGGTCGTGAGCATCGCCTCGTAAATACCCAGGGCCAGCAGGCTCACGGTGACATTGGCGCCCGCTCCTTCCCATGACATGAACGCCTTGATGAGTCCGGTGATCGTGCCGAGGAACCCCATGAGCGGGGATATGCTCGCGATGGAGGCAAGGCCGCCGAGGCGCTTCTCAAGCCGCAGTATCTGCGTATTGCCGGCCTGCTCCATGATCTTTTCGAGCCGCTCAGGGCCGGACGCGCGGCGCTCGATGCCGACCTTCAGGACCGCGGCGAGCGGATGCTCGATGTGATGATCGCACAGCCACAGCGCCTTTTGGACCTTATTGGACCGTATGTTCTGGAACACCTCATCGGCAAAAGCCTGCGTATTGATCCTGAGGCGGTTGAACATCCAGAGTTTTTCGAGGATGATGGCAAGGCCGATGATCGATCCGAGGATGATCGGGATCATCACCGGGCCGCCCTTGACGATAAAACCCCACATAGATGGATCCCTCCTTATAATGAACGATGTTCGAGCGTCGCGGGATTGACCACGCCGCCCGATATAATGATCTTCAATGCGTCGACGATCGCGATGTCGGGGAACCTGATCTGGTCTTTCGGCACGAATACCAGGGTCCCGGTCAGGGGCCCGGGAACGGTCGACACATACACCGCAGCCATCTCGATGCCCATGGCGTCGTTGATCTTTTTGAACCCTTCATTGGTCAAAAATCCCAGAGACCAGAGGCCTTTACCCGGATATTCGATGAGCACCACGCGCTTGAAGCCGAATTCCTTCTGCGCGGAGATGAACGACACGATCTGCTTGAGCGTCGGATATATCGTTTTAATAAGCGGCAGGTTCGCGAACCATTTTTCGATCTCGACAAAAAGTTTCTGTCCGACGAACCGCGACGCGAGGAACCCGACAAGGACCAGGATAAGAAAGAACAAGACGAACCCGATGCCGGGAATATCGAATCCCCAGGCACTATAAAGATATTCGTTGATGAACCTGCCGAGGATGCTGTCGATGAACCTGAACACGGCAACGAGCAGGTATATCGTCAATGAGACAGGCACAACCAGGACAAGGCCCGTAAAGAAGTATTTTTTCAGGCTCTGCATTTAATCCATCTCCTCTTCCACCCGTTTGATGAGCGCTGCGATATCCCTGGTGAGCGACGCGGGCAGCATCTTGGTCGATTCAAGCTCCATTTTCAGCGACTTGAGCGTCGATAAACAGCGCCTGATGACGATCGCGCGTTTTTCCTCCCGCGCCTCTTCGGGATCGAGCTCTTTGCGCTCGCGGATAAGGCTGGTCAGGTCCTTTTTCACCTCAAGCGCGTCTTTGCCTTCCTGAAACACGCCTTTTTTGAGGTTCTCATAATCGTCGTTATCAAGGCCTTTGTTGTTCTTTGCCAGCCGCAGGACATTGACCGACTCATATGACGGGATCTTTGCAGGCGCGGCCTCGGCGCCGGGCTCGGCCTTGAGATACCCCGGCTCTTCTTTCTCGAGGAAGAAATACGAGCGCAAAAGCTTCATCGCGGTCTGATTGCGGATGCCGATCTCTTTTGACGTGTACGCCTCGAACGTCGCGAAGCCCCATTCCTTGTATAATTTATCCTTGTGCACCGAATACAAAGCGCGTCCCAGTTCTATCCACGACGATTTGAAATCGCGGGCGGTTTCAAGCACGTGCTGGCGCACGGGATTACCCGCGGTCTCCCGTATTTTATATTCCATTGATTCAAGCCGCTTTGTCGCGTACGCGCTCATTTTTTCGCTTTTCCCTGGTTTGCGACCGCTTCCATGGCCTTTTTCACTTCCTCGGGATCGCCGAGATAATAATGTTTGATGGGTTTGAGATCCTTATCGAGCTCATACACAAGCGGAAGGCCGGTCGGGATATTCAAATTGACGATATCGGAATCTGAAACGTTATCGAGGTATTTCACGAGCGCGCGCAAACTGTTGCCGTGCGCCGCGACGATAACGCGCTTGCCTGATCTGATGGTCGGAGCGATCGTCTCGTGCCAGTACGGAAGGAACCGGGCAACGGTGTCCTTCAAACATTCGGTAAGCGGCAGTTCATTCGCCGAGAGGCTGGCATATCGCGGATCGCGGCCCGGGAACCGCTCGTCGTCTTTGGTCAACGCCGTGGGCGGAGTATCATAACTCCTGCGCCAGATCAAAACCTGTTGTTCGCCGTATTTGGCAGCGGTCTCGGACTTATTCAATCCCTGTAGCGCGCCGTAATGACGTTCATTGAGCCGCCAACTGTTGATGACCGGGATCCACATAAGGTCCATTTCGTCAAGCACTGTCCAGAGCGTGCGGATCGCGCGTTTTAATACCGACGTATAAGCGATATCGAAGATAAATCCTTCTTGCTTCAGAACGATACCCGCTTTCTTTGCCTCTTCCCTGCCTTTATCCGAAAGGTCCACATCGGTCCATCCGGTGAACCGGTTTTCCTTATTCCAGGTACTTTCTCCGTGACGCAGTAAAACCACTTTGTACATGTGTTCCCTCCGTTAAAAGGTGTATCACTATTCTATCCGCTTGCGGCCAATGGTCAAGGGGATTTATCCGCGCGGCAGGGGCTTTCTGCTTACACCGGCGTCTTCGGATTTTCCTTCGATATCGATGACATCCCCGCGGCGGCTGCGCGAGGCTTTGCGTGCGTTGCCGGAACTGTGGTAGAAACGGGCGTGGACCCTGCCCGAAGGCGCGATCAACATGTTCAGGATGAAACTGAAGATGCCGAACGCAAGAGCGCCCCATACCGCAGTCCAGAACGAAGCAACCACAAAACCGGGGATAAGCCGCGATACGCCGAAGAAAAGAACGCCGTTGATGACCAACGTGAATAATCCCAGCGACATGATATTAAGCGGCAGGGTGAACGCGATCAGCACCGGACGAAGGACCGCATTGACCAGCCCCAGGCACAACGCAGCCAGTAACGCAGTGCTGAACTTATCAACCTGTATGCCCGGAACCACGAGCACCACGATCAACAACGCCACAACATTCTTAATCATAATGAAGACGCTTTAGCTAAATAGCTGCAGAACATCAAGTTGCAAAACAATTCTTTATTACTAATTTTCTCCCCCAAAATACCGCATAAAGAATTGTTTTGTAATCATTTGTCGGGCAATAGCTTATCTAAAGCGTCTTGCTATTTGATGAAGCGGTCGAGGGTGTTGGTGATCGTGCTCGTCGCCTTTATCGCTTCATCTGTTACTTTCTTGCCTGACTGGATCACAAGGTCTGACGCGCCGCCGAGAAGTTGATCAGCGCTCCTGAGCGTTCCTGATATTCCGGAGATCGCCGTATTACGCAATGCCTTGCTGACGATCAAACCAACCAGGACGTTCGGATCGGTTATGTTCTCATACCGCTCTTTCAGATTGATATTGTAAACCTGCTCCCTGGGCGCGCCGCCGGAGCGATATTCCTTATAAACGACCTTGCCGATCTGAAGCTCCAGAATGTCTATCCTGATCTTCGGCGCCGGCCCCTGCGGTTTTGTTTGAGCCGGCTGGGTCCCGCCTGAGGCCTTTGGCTGCAACGCCGCCAGTTCATTCACGTTAACATTTCCCTCGATGTTCTTGACCACGACGAACTCGTTCAGGCTCAGCCGTATTTCCGGCAAGTGGATCGTGCCTTTCATGATCGAAGGGAGGTCATATTTCACGAACAGTTCGGGCATGCTCATCATCATCGGTTCCGGATATTTCTCAGGATTGAGCAATTTCAGATCTTTAATGTGGATGACGGGCTTGAACAAACCGATATCAAGGGAGCCGATCTTCAATTCAACGCCGGTAATCGCTTTGATGGTCGCGCTTGCTCCGGCTTTTATGATCAGATTACGCGCCGCGACCAGCACGACGACGATCAATACCACAGCCACCAGCAGTCCTATGACCACGCGCATAAGAAGTTTCATCGCACCCTCCTTGTTTATGCGGTCTCATCCGTATTGGCATACTTACGGATGTATTTCAACAGCACATCGAAATCGATCGGCTTGATCAGATAATCCGTCGCGCCCAGGTCCTGGCCGTAATAAATATCCTTAGTCTGGCTCTTTGCGGTCGCCATGATGACCGTGATCCTGCGCAATGCCGGATCCGCCTGCAATTCCTGGAGCATCGAGAATCCGTCTTTGTTGGGCATCAGGACATCGAGCAAAATGAGATCCGGGACATGCTGCCGTGCCGCCTCAAGACCTTCATCGCCGTCAGCAGCAGTCTCGACAATATATCCGCGGCCTTCAAGCCGTTTCTTCAAATAATCCCGCACATCCGGTTCGTCATCGACGACAAGGATCTTTGTCTTCATTTAAATAATATACCTGCTCTTTTTCTTCAACGGGTTCTTGCGGATCTCCTGCTCTATCTTCGGCGGCAGGCCGGGCTTGCCTAATTTATAATACATGTAATTCTTGTATCCCTCCACGCCCGGCTGGTCAAAGGCATTGATGTTCAATAATTCCCCTTCGAATGCGGTCGCCATTTCGAAGAAGAAGATCAGTTCTCCCCACGAATACGCAGACAGTTCCGGCATGACGATCGTGCAATTCGGCCGCGCCTCGCTCACGAGCGCCCACTCGGTCGCTTCCTGGGCAAGCGACAGCAGCCGGGAATATTTTTTCCCGGACAACAGGTCCCCTGTTCCGGCAACGGCGATATCGTTCTTAAAACCATCGATCCGGATGAACGTGACGACCTTGTCGTTCTCTCCCTCGATATTGTTCTGCTGGATCGAATGGAGATCGTTGGTGCCGCGGCTGGGCACCGGCGTGCGGCCGACATTAACGACACAATCCTTATCCTGCAGCCAGAATTCCTTGCCCAGGCCGTCCTTCTTTATCAGGCGGCCGTATTTCTTCCCGGTGCTCTCGGCCAGCAGCTGGCAATACCAATCCGCGGTCGACTTCAACTGCTCGGAGAACGGCATCAGGATCGATATGGGTTTGCCTTTTTTCAGATATTGGATCGTCTGCAGGACCGCATACATATATGCTGGATTCTTAAAAATATCAGCGCCGGCGCAGCGGCTGCGCATCGCACGCGCGCCTGCCATCACATCCCGTATTTTGACCCCGGCAATCGCCAGATGCAAAAGGCCCATGTTCAACTCGGAATACCTGCCGCCCACGCCGGGCAATAACGGCATACTGCGGAAGCTCAAAGGATCTGCTGCATGAGCCGTATCGACTTTCTTGCGCAGCGTGCCGGACTTCGGGTCAGTGATCGCGAATATCTGCCTGCCGTATGTTTTGCCGACCGTCTTCTTCAGCCATGCTTCAACAACGGTAAATGCGGCCTTCGTTTCTGTGGTCTCGCCTGACTTGGATATGACGATCACAAATGTTTTCTTCGGGTCCAGGTTTTTCAACAAGACGGATAGCGTCTCCGGATCGAGATTATTCCCTTCGAAATAAATACGCGCCCGGCCGGGGCGCACAGCCTTAAATTCGTTGAAATACGGAGGGCACAGCGCATCCTGCGCTGCCTTAAGACCGAGATACGAACCGCCGATCCCCAGCGATATGACATTATCATACCTGCGGGCGATCCCATTGCCCAGTTTCTGAATGCCTGAGAGCAATTTCTCATCCTGATCCGGCAAAGCCGCCCACTCAAGGCACAGATTCACCCTGTTCCTCTGATCGGCGAGTATTGCGGATAAATGCTCATGCGATGTTTTTACAAGCGCCTTCATGCCTGCCAGATCCCGATCGGTCACACCGTGTTCATCCCCGACAGAAAAATCGAACATATTGTTAAAATCGAACTGCAACTGTTTCATCGGACGTCCTTTCGCATATATTGATCAGAACAGCTGACACAACGGGGATATTATATACCAAATCAAGGGCAGGATAAAGCAAAAAAGGCTAAAAAACGGGGTCAGAATTATTTATTTGTCAGCTACGCGCATCGCAGCAAATAAATAATTCTGACCCCGTTTTTAGCCTTTAAAACAATGGGGACGGTTCTCGAAGAGAACCGTCCCCATTGTTTTTTGTATTAGTCGCCGTAAACCGTTGTTGTATACTCGCCGTAGATGCCGAGTATGTTCTTGGCATTGTAATCAACGTGCTTCACCTTGGTGATCCCGGCGCTGTCCATCGCCGCTTTTAAGCTGGCATCGCCGGTCGCGACCAGGCCGAGGATCGATGTTGATTTAGCAGTTCCTACTTTGCTTCCGCGGGCGCCTTCGCCTGCAGCTACAGGGAATCCGACCTCAGTATACAGCATGCCGCACGGATACGGCGTGGCGCATCCTGACACAAACAGGACTACGAGCAACAACCCTAACAACCTCTTCATGCTCCCTCCTTTGTTTTACCTCTTCGGTAACTGGCTTCCGATCTCTGAGATCTGCCTGCGCAATTCGTTCAGGCTCAGTTCGAGTTTCTGGTTAGAGCTGATCACTGCCTGCTGAGAATTCATAAGCTGCTGATCTGACTGGCTTTGATTTATTAACGCGATGCGCATCTCAAACAAACGCAAAGCAATTGCGGCAAGAAGCAATGCAATGATGGTCAAGACAACATTTGTGTATTTCATCGTGCCATATTATAGTACCGCAGCCGGTTAAATGGCAAGCACTATTTTTCCTGCCGGCCGCTATTTGATCTGCGCTTCGAGATCCTTTACCGCACCCTCGAGTTCAGCCAATTCTTGCTCGATCTCCTTCAACCTGCGGCCGTATTCCCTGGCAGTCTCCTCATCGCGGAAAATATGCGGGTCGGCAAGCGCCCGGCACTTCGCGTATTGCTCAAGCTGCAGCTTCTCGATATCCTTCTGCATCCTGGTGATCTTTGCGCGTATGTTCGTATTATGCGCCTTACGATCTCGCTCCTCTTCTTTACGCTGGCGCTCAAGCTCTTTGGCTTTTTCTTTTTCCTCATCAACCTTTTTATGCTCGGCTTTCGGCTTGCGCTTCATCTCGATATACGCGGTCTCGCCCGCGGCTTTCTTATCCTGGTAATAATCGAAATCGCCCGGATATTTGCGCACCCCGCCGTCCTTGACCTCATATACTACATTTGCAACGGACCTGACAAAATGGATGTCATGGGAGATGAACACCATCGTGCCCTGATATTTTGACAGCGCCTGGATAAGCGCATCCACGGCGTCAACATCCAGGTGCGTCGTGGGCTCGTCCAGCAAAAGAAAATTCGGCGGATCGATCAACAATTTCGCAAGTATCAAGCGGCTCTTCTCTCCCCCGGACAGGACCTTGACGTATTTGTCAGAATCATCGCCGGTGAACAGGAACATGCCCAGGATACTGCGCACCGCGGACTCTGCCATATAGCCCGGGGCGGCGCTGTATGCCTCCCGCAAAACCGTGTTCTCCGGATTCAGCACATCGAGCCGCGTCTGAGAAAAATATCCGGCATCGACGTTATATCCTGCCTTGCGCACGCCGGAATCAATAGGCACAACCCCGGCCATGATCTTCAAGAGGGTCGATTTGCCCGCGCCGTTCTCGCCCACAAGCACCGCTTTCTCGCCTTTCTGTATCTCAAAATCAAAATCCTGATAAACGCGTATATCCCCGTATGCTTTCGATATTTTCTCCAACTGCATGACAAGCTGTCCGCTCGGCCTCGACGGAGGAAAATGAAAATCCGCGATCGATTCGCGCGGATCAGGAGGAAGAACTATTTTCTCCTGTTCCATCTTCTCGAGTATCGTGCGCTTGGACCGCACCGCAGCGGCCTTGTTCGGCTGGGCGTGAAAGCGCGCGACGAACTCTTCGAGCTGGATGCGCTTTTTCTCCTGCTCCTTGAACTGCCGCTCGAGGAACAGCCTGCGCTCTGCCTTGATCTGCTCGTAATGTTCGTAACTTCCCTTGACCTTGGATATCATGCCGTGCTCGAGAACAAGCGTGTAATTGGTGACATCGGTCAAAAAATCCTTGTCATGCGATATCATGATGAACGTGCCCTGAAAACCCGCAAGATAATCCTTGAGCCAGATCGCCGCGTTCAGGTCAAGATAGTTCGTCGGCTCGTCCAGGAGCAGCAGGTCGTAATGCACGGTGAGCAGTTTTGCCAGGAGCGTGCGCATCTGCCACCCGCCGCTCAGATGAGCGATGGGCCTGGTAAAATCCCGCTCCTTGAAACCGAGGCCCATGAGGATCTTCTCGGCCTTATGCTCGAGCTCGAAATACCCCAGCGTCTCAAGCTGATGCAAAACCTCCCCGTATTGGTTCGATCCTGCCTGACCGTTGTTCTCAAGCTCTTCTTTTTCTTTGGTAAGTGAGACAATGGTCCGGTCGCCCTCGATCAACTCGCCGATCACGGTCCTTTCCGAATGAAAGCTCGATTCCTGGGGAAGATATCCGATGCGGATATTTTTATTGCACTGGATCGTGCCTGATGTCGATTCGGATTCGCCCAGGAGCAATGAGAAAAAAGTGCTTTTGCCTGCGCCGTTCGGGCCGATCAGGCCGATCTTCTCCTGCGGATTAATGGTCAGGGAAAGGTTCTGGAACAAAACACGTTTGCCGTATGATTTGGAAAGATTATTGATAACGATCATAATTACAGTGTTCTGCGGGATTCGAGGGCCATTGAAAGCGTGGCCGCGTCTGCGTATTCAAGATTAGAACCTGCGGGCAGGCCGATGCCGATGCGGCTGATATGCACCCCGAGGGGCTTGAGCACCTTGGTCAGATACAGCGCCGTCGTGGACCCTTCGGTATCGGAATCGGTGGCGATAATGACTTCCTGGATCTGGTCCTGCTTGATCCGGTTGATGAGCGTGTCGATCTTCAGGTCTCCGGGGCCTTTGCCTTCGAGCGGCGCGATGGCGCCCAGAAGCACATGGTATGTGCCCTGATATGTGCCTGTTTTCTCAAGCGATGTCACGTCGTTGGGGCCTTCGACAACGCACAAGAGGCGATGATTGCGGCGCTGGTCAGCGCAGATGGCACAGATATCCGATTCGCTCAGGTTATGGCATATCCTGCACGAGCGGACATTCTCCTTGACCTTCGTGATCGCGCTCGTCAACGTTTCGATGTCGCCGTCAGATGCATCAAGGATATAGGATATGATGCGTTCGGCGCTGCGCCTGCCGATACCCGGCAGTTTGACGAGCCGGTCGATGAGCTTTTCTATGGATTCAGTGTAGTGCGCCATCAGCCTTCCTTGATGACCCGCGCGTTGAACATGTCCATCGCGGATTGCACGATCGGGTGATGAAGGGAATCTTCCGGATTCTTCTCTTCCTGCGACAGCACGAAATTCAGTTTCAGGCCTGTGTGGAACAATTCCGCGAGCTTTTTCTCGATCAAATTTCTGTTGATCTTTTCCTCAAGCGTTTCCTTATGGAGCGAACAGTTCCGCGGGAACACGATGGTCAGCTCATTGCCGTTCAAATCGCACGGCGCGCCTTCATTCAGATAAGAGGCGACCGAGATCTTGATACGGCTGACATCCTCGATCATGCGCTGCCAACCTTCTTTGAGGGTTTCGAGGGAGACCGTATCCATAGTCGTCATGCCGGCGGATGCGCGCGGCTCCTGCGGCTTTTCACGCACGGCATCCGTGCCGGGACGGGGCGGCGCGGGTTTATACTGCACGGGCCTCGTTGGCGCAGGTGCGACGGGTTTTGCCTGCTGCGGTGCAGGCCGCGCCAGAGAAGGCGGACTATTGTGCGTCGCAGCGGACAACGGTTTCGCCGAAGCATCAACCGGCGCCGGCTTTACAGGAGCAGAAACCTGCTTTGGCTGGCATAACCGCACGAGGCTTATCTCAAGCGGTATCCGCATCGAATCCAACCGCTTTGACATATCCTGCGCCTGCATCAACACGGTAAAAGCGCTGAAGATCTGCTCCATATTCAACGCAACAGC
>JAGOOP010000026.1 GCA_017992455.1 Candidatus Omnitrophota bacterium
GGTTTCCGGCAAAAAGGCCTGAAAAAAAACCGCAGTTCCAGCAAACAGCGGCACAGATCCCCAGCAGGGTATTCCAGAGCCCGGCGAGGAGAAACGCGCACAGGAAAAACGCCAGGATCAAGATGGACAAAGGAACTCCGGATCGGGCCGCAAGAACGAATAGAAACGCAAGAATCAACACCAGGAAAGAGGAATACTGGATCTTTCTGAAAAAACCGTATCTGCGGACCAAAAATCCCTGGGCCCAGCCGTAACGCCACATCATCTTCCCGAACTTGACGACGGTATCAGCCCGATAATGACTTACCCGTGCCCGAGAATTAAAATACAGCCTGTATCCTTTTTTCCCCAGCCGGTAATCCAGTTCGACGTCCTCTCCGGGCCAGAGCCCATTCAAAAATCCGCCCTCCTTTATCAAAACGTCTTTTCTATACATGACATTACAGGACGGATTGTGGCTGACACGGATGATCGTCCGGCTGTCATGCTTTACGTAGTCGGAAATAAATCCTGACGTTTTCAAAAAAGCCGAGACTTTTCTGCCGAAGCCCGTTTCATCGACGGGAACGTCCTGCGCGCCGCCGACGCCGGCGGCATCGTTCCCCCGGAATCCCCGGGCCAGCTCCTGCAACCAATTTCTGTCGGCTATGCAATCGCCGTCAATGAAAGCGGCCATATCCCCGCGTGCCGCCCGGCAGCCCCGGTTCCTGGACTCAGCGGGACCCATCTGCGATTCGTTGACGATCAACCGCACGCGCGGCGCATATCTCCCTGCAATAACCGCGGTGTCATCCTGCGAGTTGTCGTCCACGACCAGGATCTCATACGCGGGATAATCCAGCGCCAGTAAGGACTCTATGCACGCAGAGATCCTTCCCTGCCCATTCCTCACTGCAACGATGACGCTCACCACGGGATCATTCATTGTTGAAATAGACCGCCAACGAAGTGTCTTCGATCCGGAACAGCTTCCTTTCAGCGGCGATCTCGTTCAGAAGCCTGAACACGTCGTGGTGTTCCGGATTGAAATCGTGCCACACGATCACCCCTTCCGGGGACACCATCTTGAAGGCGTTCTCCGTATCCTTGCGCACATAGGCGTATGAATGGCAGGCGTCAATGAAACAAAAGTCGATCTTTCCGTAATATTCGCTGAGATCGAAGGTCATGGAATCGCCGTAGAGCTGAACGACATTCTCATAGCCCGGGACGCTGAAAAGCGGCCCGGTTTTAATCTCCCGCGCCTTATTGATCGCCTTTATGTCGTCATAGGCCTGATGCGAAGTCAACTGCCCCGGCGACATGATCCGATGGTCGCGCGGAAGGTCGAGCGTGTATACCCTCGCGCCGTGCGGGGCGTTACGGGCCAGATGAACGGTGCTGTAGCCGTTCAACGTCCCGAATTCGAAGATCGTCTTGGGCGCGGACTCGCTGACAAGGGTGGCAAGGATGCAGGCCTCTTCCGGCCGGACATTGCCCCATGTCGGATTTAAGGCAGAAACCTCTGCCCAGCACAATCTGCTTTCTCTTTTTTTGTAGAAGCGTGACGTCCGAAAATCATTCAGGCTGCTCCTGCCGGAAGCGTAGAAGGCAAGCAGCGAAAGGCAGCATTTCTTCAGCAGTTTCCTTGTGTCTTGAAATTTCCAAAAAAAGAACAAAAACCTGATCATGGCCAAAAAACAAAGCCAGGATATGAACAGATGATACAGAACAAAATCCCTTTTCCTGCCCATGTAGTTTTAAACCGTTTTCCTTTCCGGACCCTTCCTGCGCACGAGATAACAGGCAAAATTGAATGCGCCTTTTATCTTGCGGTAAAGATCGCTCAGTGATCGTGTCCGCAGCAGGAAATTCACCATGTACACCGGCCGAAAATAGAATTTCTTCAGCCCGAGGTCCACATAATGATTGATCCTCTCCCTGGACAGTCCGGGATAATCGACCACCCCGCTCTGTTCACCTTCCTGCAGCCAGTCTGACCAGGACTTTGCCGTGAGCCACCCCTGTTTGCTGCAGAGTTCAAAGAACCCCGTGCCGGGAAAAGGCACCGCTCCTGAAAACTGCGCGGTGGTCAATCCAAGGCCACGGGCGAAATCGATGGTCTGGCGGCAGCTTTCTTCCGTCTCGCCAGGAAGACCGATCACGAAACAACCGTGCACTTCCAGCCCTGCCCGGCGGGCGCACGCCATGAACTCCCTTGCCTGTTCCGTTCTGAGGTTCTTGTGCATGCGTTCCAGCTGCTGCTGGCTGCCTGATTCGAACCCGACCAGCAGTTCCCTGCACCCCGCTTGTTTCATTGCCCGGAACAACTCCCTATCAGCGGTATCGACGCGGGCGTTAACGGAAAAAGTGATATGAAGGCCCCGAGAACGGATCTCATCGCATATGGCAAGCGCCCGCTGTTTATTGACGGTAAAGGTATCATCCTCGAAAAAGAATTCGCCTGTTTCGCGCACCCGCGGGCACAACCGTATATCATGCTCGATCTCGTCAACAACGTTCGCCGGGCTTCTCAGGCGGTACCGCGTGCCGTGCATGACCTGCGGCCAGAGGCAGAATATGCAGCGGTTCGGGCATCCCCTGCCTGAAATAATATCGATATACGGGTATAATTTCCCTCCGTCAAAATATTTCATCAGGTCCAGATGATGCCAGGCAGGGAACGGCAGGGCGTCAAGATCCTCGATCAGGGGGCGCGCGGGATTCACGACAGCCGCATTGTCCGACCAGTATGCGATGCCGGGGATCGTTGCAAGCCTGCTGGATCCTTCGACAACATCTTTGACCGTCAGGTCATATTCGCCGATGCAGGCGACGTCAACCGCTCCGGCCGCGGCCCTGAGCGTTTCTGCAGGCAATGCGGATACATGCGGCCCGACCATGATAACCCGGGCTTTTGACGCTTCCTTGACCATACGGGCGCATTCAATATCGGAATATATGGACGGGGTCGTCGAATCCAGGACGACGAAATCAGGAGAATGCGTACGCGCGAGGCCGGCGATGTCAAGCGGCCGGAGATCTTCGGCGACCATGTCGAAAAGGCGCGCGTCATGGCCTGCGCGTTCCAGTACCGCAGTCGCATACGCAAGCCAATCCGGAGCGCGCAGGACCCTGCCTCTTGTGCGCGCGGCCCACCGCTGGGTGCGGCAAAAATCCTTGACGAACGGTTCATTGATAAGAAGTATTTTCATTGAGCGAACGGTGATAATCGCCCCGGCTGAGCGTTTTCTCAAGCCAGAGATAGATGATAATGAACATATACCGCGACCCCATTTCCTTGATCTTCCACTTGGACATGCCCTGTTTCCTGCCGGTCCAGTGCGTCGGGATGACGGTCCAGCGGTATCCGCGTATGATCGCCTTGAGCGGCATTTCCACGGTCAGGTTAAAATGGCATGCGATCAATGGCTGCATGCCCCGGACCGCCTGGCGGGAATAACACTTAAACGCGTTGGTCACGTCCGCATAATGGATCCGGAACAGGACCCTGATGAAAAAATTGGCGATGCGGTTGAAGACTAATTTATGAAACGGATAATTCAGCACGCGCGCCTGCGGGCAGAAACGGTTGCCGAATACGCAATCGAACCCTTCCTCCATCTTCCGGTAATACGCGGCCATATCTTCGGGGCTGTCGGAGGCGTCGGCCATGGCAATGACCACCATGTCGCCTTTGAAATGCTCGAGCCCCTTTCTGACGGCAAAACCGTAGCCGCTTCTGCCGTTGTTATCGACCAGCCGGATGCGCGGATTGCGCCGCGCCTCTTGCCCCGCGGCCCTGAGCGTTTCATCCCTGCTGTGATCGTTGACGATGAGGATCTCATAGGGAATAGCTTCCCGTTCGAGAACAGCCTCTATGCCCGCGACCAGGCGCGGGATATTCCCGCTCTCGTTGCAGGCAGGGACCAATACGGACAACAGGGATGTGTGCGCGCCCGTGCCGCTGCTTGTGGGGACACTCATCGGCCGGCCTCCGCGTCCGTTATCTCGTAAAAAGGAATACTTCCCTGCGCGGTCCGGTACACGGTCACCCGCTGTGCGTGCAGCAGATTCTTTTTGACAAAGCCGTCGATATCGACAACCCCTCCTTTTCTTAACACAACCGACTGGGGGACGATATTCTTCCCGTCGCTCAGGAATCCGAGCGATTCGACGCGGTATGACCGCAGGAGGTATTCTTTCATCTCTGCCGGCATCGTATTGATATATCCGAACGGATAGATGACCGCGTACCTGATCTGTTCTTCAGCTTCGATGCGTTTGAACTCTTCCAATCCAACGGGCCAACCGCAGCGCCGCTGCGCATACACGCACGGCGCATACCCCTGGCATGTGGAATAAATAAAGAACTTTTCATCCGGCTCCATCTTCTGTTTCAAATATAACCCGGCCGTATCCGCGCCGGGATAGATCATGCGGAAATGCCCGGCAACCGCAATCCGCATCGCAGGCACAGCTGCCAGAAAAGCAGCAATAAAGAGTATTACGAAGATGCGCGGGTTCGGGCCGGTTTTCAAGAATGCCGACGTCCATGCGCTGACGCGCTCAAGCGCATAGACAACTGCGAAAACGGCGAGGCCGAGAAAAGGCATCTGATAATAATTGTGCTGGTTGATATAATCGCTGAAGACCATCATATAGGGGATCAGGCACAAGCTCCAGGCCCGCAGGTACCGCGCGAAAATGCTTTGGTCCGCGCGCAAAGACAGCCACGCGAGCAACAGGCCTGCCGCGCTCAGCACTGAATATACGACGGTGAAATTTTCGTTCAGCAAATAATGCCTGATCACCGGGCCCGACGTGCGCCAGTACAGAGGCGTGAACACGCGCAGGAGCCTGACCCTGTCCCCGGCTTCGCTGAACGTGGTCTGGCCTGTCAGGATACAATAGAGCGCAAAACCGGTTATCGGGACCGCAATGATCATGAGATCAGCCGCAATACTCTTTATCCCTCTCCTGCGCGCGTACTCCTTGAACGGCATCAGCGCAATAACGGGAAGAAAACCTATCAGGAACGCAAGCTTATAGGCTGCGGTAACGGCAAGCGCAAGCGAGAACACAGCCAGGTATCCCCTCTTATTGCTGCGGATAAAATGGAGGCCGAGCGCATTGCCCGCGCACATGAAAAAGAACGCGCCGCTTTCCGCCTGCAGGTTCCTCGCAAAAAAAACGCCCAGCGGCATGACCGCGAGCAGGAACAATACGGCAAAACGAGGCCACGCGGCCAGATTAAGCAGGCCTGCAATACGATACAACAGCAAAAACGCGCCGAGCATCAAGAAAATGTTCACGAGCCTCGGGAACCAGAGGTGATCCCCGAACAAGCGGTACCCGGCCAGGATCTGATAGGATACAAAAGGGATCTGCGGATACAGGTTGAAATCTTTTTTCTGCTCGAACGCGTTATAAAAATATACCTGGCGGTCCACAAGGTTGCCGGTCTTGAGCATATGCTTTGCCATGCTGATATACTCATTTTCTTTCATGTTATGGTAGCCGATGGAGGGAAAATCAAGCTGGGGCAGGCGCAGGAACAGGCCGAACAACAGGACTGACCCGATAACAGCCGGTTTTAAAAAAGCGCGCAGTGGCCGTTTTACGTTCTTTTCGTCCATGTTTTTGCGTTTGCGAAAAAGATATCTTCAAGTATGCCGCGTATATCCCGGGACAGCTTCCATGCCGGGAAATGAGCTTGAAATTTCGACACGTCGCTGATCCACCAGATATGGTCGCCGATCCGGTTATCCGCCACATACCGGGTTTTCATCGTATTGCCGCTGATCTGCTCGCACAACCGAATGGCCTCGAGCATCGAACAGTTGCTGAACCTGCTGCCGCCCATGTTATACACCTCGGCAGGCCGGGGATCTCGAAAAAAATGGTAAAAAGCGTTGACGAGGTCAAAGCTGTGTATGTTATCCCTCACCTGCTTGCCTTTATACCCGAATATCCTGTATTCGCGCTTGATCACCGCGCACTTGAGCAAATACGCAAGGAATCCGTGAAGTTCCACGCCCGAGTGCCGCGGCCCGGTCAGACAGCCGCAGCGGAATACGCCCGTCTTCATGCCGAAATACCTGCCATATTCCTGAACCATGACATCCGCTGCCGCTTTGGAGGCACCGAACAGGGAATGTTTGCACTGGTCGATGGACATGGATTCATCGATGCCGTTCTTATAATACAGGTGGGACTTTCTGACCTCCCAGCGTGTCGCTAATTCGACCAGAGGGAGTTTATTGGGAGTGTCGCCGTACACTTTGTTCGTGGATGTGAAGATAAAAACCGCGTTCGGGCAATATCGCCTCGCTGCCTCAAGCAGGTTGAGCGTGCCGCCTGCATTGACGGAAAAGTCAGTGAACGGCTCGCGGGCAGCCCAGTCATGGGACGGCTGTGCTGCAGTATGGATGACGATCTTGATATCCCTGCCGTAGCGGGAAAATATCCGGCAGAGGGCCGTATAATCCCTGATATCAACGGCCGTATTGGAAAAATCCGGGCATTCGTCCAACAATTCATCGAGCGTCCTGCGCGTCGATGCCTCTGCTCCGAAGAAATACCGGCGCATATCGTTATCGATGCCAACGGCCTTGAATTTCCTGCTGCTGAAAAACCTCACTGCCTCAGAGCCGATCAGGCCCGCGGCACCGGTAATAAGCGCGATGTTCATTTTCTGACCTTGAATAGGCGTCCGGCTAATTTGTGATTGCCGGCAAGCCATGCCCCGATATCGGCAAGGGTTTCTTCAGCCGACCGGCGCGGCCTCCATCCGAATTCGTTCTCAACCGCCTGATTATCGGTTATATACCATTTAATATCCGCCGGCCTGTTCCGCGCTTCCCTGCCTATCGGGATAGTATTGCCCGTGATCCTGCGGCACAACGCCGTTGCCTCGCGCAGAGATAACGAAGCGCCCGCGCCTCCCCCAACGTTGAACATATCTCCCCGGTATCGGCCGATACCCCTGATCTGTTTTTTTACCAGGTCTGCCAGATCGTCCACATGCAGTATGTCGCGCACCTGCTTGCCCGTGCCTCCGAAACCGATATAGGAAAGCTTTCTTTTAAAATAATGGCTGACCATCCAGTGAGTGAACACGCCCTGGTCTATTTTTCCTAACTGCCATGGGCCGGCGATCACCCCGCAGCGGTCGATGATCGCGGGTATGCCGTAATTCAAGCTGTATTCACGGAGGATGAATTCTGCGGCAAGCTTGGTCGCCCCGTATAACGAGCGGTAACCGTCCAGCGGGAAACCGCATCCGATGCCTTTGCCGTTTACTCCGGCAGTTTTTGCCGTACAGATAAACCGGCCACGCGATTCCTCATACGACAGGGCATTGATCCTGTCATACGGGTACACGCGCGATGACGAAAGAAATATGACGCCCGCATTATTCCTCCGGCACCACTCAAAACAATTGACCGACCCTGCCAGGTTGTTATCGACGACATACAAGGCATCCCTGCCGTCAGACCCCGCAAGCACCGAAGGCTCGGCGCTCGCATCGATCAAAAGATCAAAACCGCCTGTGCAGCTCCGCAGATCGTTTCGGTCCCGGATGTCGCCGCGTATAAAAATACAGCCATGTTCCCGGACGCGGCGGGCGAGAATCTCCGAACCGGGCCGGGAAAGATTGTCAAAGCAGGCGACCTTGTTGCCTTCGGCGCGAAGCGCAACCGCAAGGTTGGAACCGACAAATCCGCAGCCGCCGGTGATCAGGATGTTCCGTTTCATGCGCGCGCGTTATTCTTTTCTGCGAAGCGATAACAGACTGATAAAAAATGACGAGAACAAAGTTTGCAGGCCGATCACCAGCAGGGTCATGGCCAGGATGGACTCGCGAATACGGTACAGGGCTCCAAACCGGTTGTGGAACCATTCGGCAAAAATAAGGATATTGATTACCAGACCCACGCAAAAAAGCAGCAGGCCGGCGGCTATCCCCCGCTCCAGGTTAAAATGACGCTGAAAAAAAGCGATAAAGGCGTCTTTTTTCAAGAACCCCTGTTCCACGGCAAAGGTATGCGCATAGATCCCCAGATGCAGCAATTGATAGGACAAGATCGAAAGGACAGCCGCAAATATCATCGGGTGCATATCCCACAAATGGCCGAGGAAAAATACCGGCCCCCCTGCCAAAAGCAGCAAAATGACCATTCCCATAACAAACCCCGATATCCCGGGTATAAAATACAGCCATACCGGGCAGAACAACAGCATGAACCGCACATGCCGCCAGGCATCCGCGAACGATTTTAGTTTCGACACACCTTCGCGCCGGAAGTAATGGATGGGGACCTCATACACCTTAAGATCGTTGTTGATCGCGGACACGACCATCTCGGTCGCGAATTCCATCCCTGCCATCTGTAAGCGCATTCTCTCGAACGCGGCGCGGCTGAACGCCCGCATGCCGCAGTGTATGTCGGAAAGCTTCGTGTGAAAAAAAAGGCGCGTCATTCCGGAAAGGATGGGATTGCCGATGTACCGGTGGGCCCAGGGCATGGCGCCGGCATGGATAATGCCTTTGAAACGGGACCCCATGACGAAATCGCAGCCCCGGCGCAGAGGCTCGAGGAATTTGGGGATATCGTTGAAATCATACGTATTGTCGCTGTCGCCGATGATAATATACCTGCCGCGGGCGGCGCGCAGGCCGCGCAGATACGCGGCCCCGTATCCCTTGACGGGTTCATGGACGACGAGCGCGCCCGCAGAACGGGCGATCTCAACGGACCGGTCGATCGAGCCGTTATCCGCAACGATGATCTCTCCGTTTATGTTCTCGCGCGCGAATACATCCTTGATGACGCGTATGCATCTGCCGATGCCGCGCTCCTCGTTCAAACACGGCATCACGACCGACACCTCGACAACACCTTCATTGCTCATCCGCCGTCCAGTCTATTTCGAACACGCCGATATGATTCTGTTCGTCATTGTTATCGGTATATGGCTTGAAATACCGCAAGCCCCTGCCGCGCAGAAAATACAGCCTCGCAAATAACGACCCGGCAAGCTCCCGGTCAACCTCGATGATGCGGAAGGCATCGCCATCCTCAAGCAATAATGCGGAGAACGGAAGATTGCTTTTCTGATACACATGCTCCTTCAGGAGCCCGTCCTCGGCGTAAAAAAGGCTTTGCGGAACAAGATATTTCCCGTCGTAGGCATTAAACACGAACAGGGAACGGTCCTTCGGGTCATACACGAGCCCGTTATCGAATAATACGATGTCCCCCTGTCGCCTGCCCGGGATGGCTCCGGTGACAAACCGCGCGTGGTGCGATATCCACTGCCGGTACTGCGCCGGATGCAAAAGGCGGGCATCGCTGTACAGAGTCTCGGCTTTTGTCTTTTCGACCCCGAACAACGATAACTGCGCACAAATATCCTCTTTGCTTTTCCGGTCTATGTTCTTCACGATATATAATCGCAGGACATCCCAGTTGCCCAGGTACGAGATCGGGTGCATCTTGGCGGCAAGCGTATGATCGACGATGAAATACGCGCTCTGCGGCGTGCCGAACAACAGGGGTCGTAACTCCTCGATTGTCGGCAGCGGCAGGGCACGGGCCAGGATCCTTTCCGCCTGGACGGGATCAACGGCCAATACTTGTTCCAGAAGAAGCAGGGACCCGAACGGGTCTTTCACATGCGCCTGTATGACGTCGAATGCGCGGTTGCCGCCGTTATTGAGCATGCGCAGGATACGCATTGCGTATTCCTCCGAATCCGCCTTCAGGATTTTTGCCATCCAGTACGCCCGGGGGCTGTCCTGGCTCTGGCCGTCGAAGATGACCCTGCGCCCGGCGACCGTCTTGAACCAGTCCCCGAAATCCCACCAGGAATTAAGCACCGCGTCATCCGGGGTGTTCTGCCTGATATTCGTCAGAAGCTTATACCACGAGTCATTCATCATCGGATACAGCCCTTTTGCGACCCGATGGCCGTTCCAGACGCACGTGCCGGTCAGGGATACGAATAAAACGATCGCCGCAGGCACGAAATACCATTTTTTCCTTCTGCGCCGCATAGCATAGGCCCACGCCTCGCGCGCGCCCCAGCCGAGGAAGATCCCCATGGGAATGAGCAGGAAAACGATCAGACGGGTGCCTTTATAGCAGATGGCAAAGATGATCGTGAACCACAACACGAACATGAATATCGATTCCCGCTTGGCGCCGCGGTAGCGTTTATTCCGCAGGACCACGGCAAGCATACAGCACAATGACACCAGGAACAAAACGGTGCCGCCCGAAAAATTCGCTATCTGCATAAAACTGGGCTTTGTCAGTTCCCCGACCGTCGAAAAAACGTTCGGCCAGATAGAAGCGCTGATCGGCTCATTCAGCGTCAGAGCGCTCATTGCCTGTCGGGCAAGTACGCGCAACGGATCCGGGCCGCACAAAACAAACACTGCGATCGCGCACGCGGGCAGATAGAATCCGAGTGTTGCCAGATGCCTGCGCACCTGCGCCCCGACAGCGGCTTTGTACTGTAATTTCTCGCACAACCGGTCCAGAAGCGAATACGCCTCATACGCGAGAACGATGACGACCACAAACCACCAATACACCCAGGTATAGGCGAACAATCCGACGCACAATGCCGACACACCGAGCCACACAAAGCGCGCGACCGGCCGGACCCTGCCGTATGACATCAGATATGAGAATACCACCAAAAGCGGGAACAGCTGGTTGAGGATATCCATGTCGAACCAGCCCGCGCAGCTGCGCGGCAGGAAGATCGGCGCGCACCCGACGAACATCGTACAGACGAATGCGGCTATAGCGCCGTAAAAACGCCAGCACACCAGATACAGAATCCCGAGAAATACGATGATGAACAACAGGGGCAGATAAAATAAAAACGCGTGCAGCCGCATCGGCATAACAAGGTTCGCCGTCCGGTACAGGAACGCGCTGACATAATACACCAGCATGTTATAGCTGACCGCTATCCCGTCAGGATGGTTCATGAACGTGTCCCACTGCCGGCCGTTGATCACCGTGTCTCCGGGCTGTCCCGTAAGCACGGTATTCTCGACATACCGCGCCCAGTGCCAGCAATCAAGCTCGAACAAATAGGTCTGGCCGGCCCGGTCCTGGAACCGGTCTTTCAAACGGGCGTACTCGTCTGCGGCCTCTAAGACAAGCTTGGACTTATTCTGCGCCGCATACTCCTTTACTGCCACGTTGACAAGGGATTCCCGCGCCATCGAGGAAAGATTGGAATAATTCCGATTTATCAGTTCTGCGGACCGCTGATACAGGCGGGATTCGACGCGGCTGCGCGCCTCACCGGCAAGTTGCGGGAAATTGACGGGAAAAGACCTGAAAAATACGTTGATACCGATGGCCAGGCCCAGGCCGAGCAGGGGAATATACGGATATCTCTTATGCATGATTGAGAGGTATTATACCACCAAAGATATTGGCTGACAATGGATTATGGGGTTGCGTTCACCGATACCGACGGCATGATAATGCGGGTATCCAGCTTGACGCGGGGATTGTCGACGCTTCCGCACTCGATAGCGGCGTTCCAACAGGTGGTCACGGTCACATTCACGTAATTTTTATGATCGTCGAACGCTGCGGCCCAATCGAACGTATTGCGCGACAGGATTTCTTTGCTCAAGTCCTCGGTCGCGGTATCCGGCCATTCCCGGATCTTCGGGTAAAAGCTCACGGTGTGGGCATTCTGATCGAAGCAATACGCGACCTCGCGATCCCCTGACGCCTTGCCCGCAGCGCTGGTATTGTACTTCGTCCACGCGCGGATAAGGCGGTCGCATCCGCCCACGGCCGGCTCGTCATCGATCGGAAAATCATTCCCGTCGCCGATCGCAGCGCCAAGATGCTTGCTCATATGCTCGATCACATAGGTGGCTTCGTTCATGACCTTTGTCTTACGGTCCGTGGTCGTGAACGCATGCTTGCAGAAGATCTCGAGGTTCATGATCCCCAGGACGATCATGCCCAGCAGGACAAGCGCTACCATAAGCTCCATAAGCGTCATGGCGCGCGTTCTACGACGGTTCAGTCCACGTGACATTGATGACCACCTTGCGCAGCGTCGTGTTTTCATCCGACGCGTTCTTGACCGCGCCGGTAACATAGCTCACATTATACAGGATGTTATTGACCGTATAATTGGCGTCCTGACACATTGTCTCATTATACAGGCAGTTTTTGTCCGGATACACATCAGCGCTCACCGAAAGGTTGGCGTCTTCGAAAAAGAATTTGGCCACTTCCATACTGACGACGCGTGAACTGCTGTGGTACACGAACCGTTTACTGACCGTAAAAATGCTCACGAACCCGTACATAACCAAAGACAGGATAAGCATAGCTACAATGATCTCCAGTAGCGTCAAGCCTATCCTGTCTTTAGATTTCTTCACGTTGATGTCCGCCGATTCCTAATCTTCTTTGATCGGCTCTTCTTCCGTCTCATTGATCCACATCATGGTGCCCGGCCCTTTGGTGCGCGTCGCATTCGCAATGAACTCCGACGGGCCGGGACTGGTCACCTTGTATTCCCAGTTCTTCGTCGTGTCGTTCGACGGCAGCATAAGCCGCAGCAGGGAGTTGATTTCTATTTCATTCGACGCGTTGGCATAAAAGCCGGTTTCCATGCGGTATATTTTCTGGGCCGCGGCGATCAGTTTCAGGTTCGCCCGGGCCTCCTTCTCAAGAGACTGCTCTTTCGGCCCTGCGAACTGAACGATCGACAGCGTCGCAAGAATGCCGATGATGACGATAACGATCATCAACTCCGTCAGGGTGAATGCATTGAGGGACGCTTTGCCGTTGAAAGCGCGCATAGAAAATAAGCCCTTAATATCTGCCTGCAGGGTTCGACGTGAACACATTGCTTCCGGTTGAGAAATCCGAAACGAGCGTCAGATTTCCTGCCTGGCCTCCGGGATTTTTACCGGTAGCGCCGGTGCAGCGCGTTGCCACGATGGTCGTATTGTTCGCCCCCGCGGTCAGCGCATACCTGAACCAATGGGTTGTCTGGGCGCAGTTCGTCGGCACGCCTGCGGGAGTCGTGATATTGGCCGCGTCGCAATAGCTGGTCGTCCCGCCGAATTCCATCCACATACCTGCGCACTGCTGGCTCAAGGAACCTAATATCGATTTGGCTTCAGCACCTCTGGATTTCTCGACTGCGGCCTGGTATTGAACAATACCGATCGTGGCCAGAACGCCGATGATGATGATGACGATCATCAACTCGATGAGCGTAAAACCCTTTTTCATGTCCTGCTCCTTTCGTTGGTTAAAAATGATCAATAGGCCCCGCGGGCAGAGATCGAATGCGTGCCGTTCACATAATCGAATGTCATCGCGATGGCGCCGGGCTCTTTCGAATCGGGCGCCCGTCCGTATTTCATGCACCGGTTCGCGGTAAAAACCATGACGTTCTCGAACGACGGTGATTCTTCCGCGCTGTAACTGAAATAATGCGAACGGCAGCACTCAAGCGGGATCGTCCCCGGCTCCGTGCCGATACCGAGATTATGCGGCGTGCAATTGATGACGCTGTGGTCCCGGGCATAGATGACGGCGCAGGAGTCGCGCAGATTCCCGAGGACCTCTCTCGCTTCGGCCGAGCGCGCCCGCTCGATGGCAAGATTATACTGTATGATCGCCACGACGGCAAGGATCGCCACGATAATGATCACGATCATCAGCTCCAACAGCGTGAACGCTTTTCTCATGCAATCTCCCCCTGGCCATTCATAGCGTATACTTGTATTATATACGAGCATCCCGCATTGTCAAGCCGGTTTATGTGCCGCCTATCTTGGTCATCTGGAATATGGGCAGGAACATGCCCACGACCATAAGGCCGACGACCAGCCCCATGAAGATCAGCATAATGGGTTCGAACAAAGTCAGGATCCTGGTCAGGAACGTGCCGACATACTCCTGGTAGAACGCATTGATCCGTTTGAACATCTGGGAAAGTTCGCCGATCTCTTCTCCGATCGTCACCATCTGCACGACCATGGGTTCGAAGAACTGGCTCTGTTCCATAGGCGTGCTCAGGGATTTTCCCGCGCGAACGTCCTCTTTGATCTGATGGACGATCTCGCCCAGGATAACAGACCCGACGCTCTTTTCGGTTATCTCCAGGGAATACAGGATGGGGACACCGCTTTCGACGAGGGTCGACATTTCCGAAGAAAACCGCTCGACGCACAACGCCCTGAAAAAATCGCCGAATACGGGCAG
>JAGOOP010000027.1:0-9261 GCA_017992455.1 Candidatus Omnitrophota bacterium
GTCCATTATCCTCCCAGTGCCCGCTTCACTGCCTCGATGACGCGGGAAGGCTGGAACGGCTTCGTGACAAAGTCCTTTGCGCCCGCCTGTATCGCCTCGACCACCAATGAATGCTGGCCCATGGCCGAGACCATGATGATCTTCGCCTGCGCGTCGGCCTTGACGATCTCTTTCACCGCGCCGATACCGTCGATCTCTTCGATCTTGGGCATGACGATGTCCATGGTCACCAGGTCCGGCTTCAATTGCTGGTATTTATCGATGGCGTCCTTGCCGTTCTCCGCTTCACCGCAGATCTCTATTCCCTCTTTCTTCAAGATGTCTGAAAGCATCCTGCGCATAAAAAGCGCATCGTCCACGACTAACACACGTGCCATTCGTACCTCCCTGTTATTATCTTCGAGACACCGTTATGCCTCTTTTGTGGCGATCTTCCGGTAGATCTTTGCGTTCAGGTCTACCGGGTCGAATTTATCCTTCTCCCAGATCGTCTCGACCTTCGCAACGACCAGATACCCGGTATTGTTGAGCGCGGCATAGAATTTCGAGAATATGACGTCCTGCTGCGCCCGGTTAAAATATATAAGAACATTCCGGCAAAATATCACGTCGACATGCTTGAGCGGTTCATCCGTGATAAGATTATTCTTCTCGAACCTGACGTACTGCCGGATATCGTCATGAACGCGATATTGCTTACTATTATAATCGAGAGTGAAGTATTTATCAAGCAGCTTCTTGTCCGTTTCGCGGAAATCCCGCTCATCATACACTCCTTTCACCGCCCGGTCAAGCGCTTCCTGATCGACATCGGTCCCCGTGATCCTGAAGGAAGTCGCTGCCGGCCCCATGGCCTCCCTGAACAGGATCGCCAGCGAATACGATTCCTGTCCCGATGCGCATGCCGCGGACCAGATACGGATGCAATTGCGTTCGCCCGTATCCTTGCGCCTGATAAGTTCCGGGATGACGACGCGGCCGAACGTCTTGAAAACTTCCGCGTCACGAAAAAAATGCGTGACGTTGATAGAAAGGGTATCGAGGAACTTCTTGAACTCCTCGGGGTCCGCCTTCATGCGGGCGATATACTCGGCGGATCCGGCGCAGCCGGTATCCTGCAGGCGGCTGCGCAAATGCCTGAACAGGAAATTCTGGCGGTAATACGCCAGGTCGATGCCGTAGCGCTGGCTCACGAACGGGATGACCTTTGCCAGGTCCGCCTCGTCCCCGAACGTCCTGCTCCTGATACCCGGAACTTTATCTTCCAATCATAGCCCCCGTTGTTGCCGCCCGGCGCGCTCAATGCTGCGGATTACGCCCCACCTTAAGGATCGCCTTGGTCAGCTCCTTCACGACATCGGCCTTGAACTGTGTTTCCTGCTCGGTCAGCTTTGTGTACAGGCGTCCGCGGTTGGTGATCACGTACTGCGGGGGCAGGCGGTTGAGCGCCATGACCATTATGTCATACTTGCATTTCTGGCACTTGCAGATATCGTCGCGCTCTGACAATAAAAGCTCCAGCTCGTCCTGGACGACGTCTTCCATATAATTCTGTATCTTCATGGTTTTGGCCTCCTGGCTAATTCCTGTCCTCGAATACGATCCTCACCTGGGCGCCGGCAGGCACACGGGTCGTGAAGCCGGCGGGAGCGTCGTCGACGAAAAAACGCATGCGCTTGCCCAGGGCCTGCGACGCGTCGACGTCGATATAATTGAATATCTCCGACAAAAGCACCTGATGCTGCTTTGAATAATACACGGTAATATCCGCGCCGTCAACAAGAAATTCATCCGGCGAAACCTCATGACCGTTCATGAACACCTGGGCCTTGCGTAATCCGATATCGATATCCCTGCCGTTCACATTGATCGTGATCCGGTCGATGCCCTCGGGAATATCCACGACGTCGCGGACCCGGTAAAAGCTGGGCTCCTGCGGCTGAAAAAAAACTGCATCGCCCTGGCTCACGGGCGTATCGAGGTCCGCGGCCCTGCCGTTGATCGTCAGCGTATAGTTGCGCTGAGGCAATACCCGCGGGGTATTGTTGATGTTGACGAGGATCTGGCGCTCGAGGCAATGACCGGCCTCGATACCTTTGTGCCGCAGCACATGATGCACCGCCACCGGCTCCGTCGCGATCCGGGCGCGGTCGACGACCGGCGCATCATGCGGGACAACGGCGCCGTTCATCGTCACCGGCATGGGGACGGATACAAGCTCGTTGTTCAGGATGCACCGCACCCGGTGATGGCCGATGACGTCAGAAACCTTCGCGGACGCGTCCTCGCCGTCGACTGCGTCGACGAGCTCGATACAGTCGCCGTCACGGACCGGAACGGTCAGCGACCCCGCCGGCGCGCCGTTGACCGTGATCCTCGCCGGCTGTCCCATGGTGCCCTTGATCGTCTTAAAAACGCCGTTGACCTCGACGCTCACTGCCATGCCCATGCGGGGGTACAGGCGCTTGTTGCGCATGACGCCCGAAAGGCTTAACGCGCCGAGAACGTCCTTTTTCTGGGAAAGATCGAGCATCTTGATCCTGGCGCCGTTCACCGTTACATTGATGAACTGCATGCCCTGGCCCGCGGAGGTCATGGACGCGATCCCGATCGGGGTCACCGCCTCGGGGCCGGACAAACGGCCTGTTCGATCGAGCAAACCTTTGATCGCAGAAGGAAGCCTGATACCGACCTTCTGCGCCGGCAGGCCGCACATTCCGGCTAATTCGTTCAGAAGGCCGGGCGTCAACGCTCCTCCGCCGACGGCTATGACCGCCTGGGGAACGCCTCCGTTGAGTTCCAGCGCGGTCGCAGCAATGGAAGATGCAAGCCTTTGGACTGCCGGCCCGATCACTTCCCGGACGCTCTGCGCCTTGACCGTATGGCTCCGGTCCCAGATATCCTTATACGAGATCTCATCGCGAGAGCCGATCGACCGCTTGATATGTTCTCCGGTCGCAAAATCGACGACATAGTGGCCGCATATGCACTCGGTGATCTCATCGCCCGCTTCAGGGACCATGCCGTAGGCGAACACGACGCCGTCGCGGGACAGCGCCAGGTCCGACGTACCGGCGCCGATATCGACGAGTATGATATTGAGCCTGCGCATCTCGGCAGGCACGATCGCGTTCATGGCCGCTATCGGCTCAAGCGTGATATTGGCGGGCTCAAGGCCGGCGTGCGACAGGACCGAAAAAATACTGTCCAGGACGACCCGGGGAAGGAAGGTCGCGATCACCTCGACGCCGATCGTGCTCGCCCGGTGGCCGACAAGGTCCTGGAGCCGTTCCCCGTCCAGCTCGTAATGCACGGGGCTGTACCCGACGCAATAAAAATCGGACAGCCCTGCGCCCGCATCCGAGATGATCCGTCCTATTGCGTCGAGCTCGAGCGAACGCACCATATCCTGGGTTATTTCCTGGAAAGGATCGACCGCGTGCTCGATGCGCATTGTGTGCGTCAGAAGATTCCGCCCGGCGACCGCGACGCCCGCGGCCGTGAGCGGCCGCGAAAGCCGTTTTTCCAGCGCCGCCTTGATCTGCGCGACATTATCGGCGACTTCGCGGATGGAATGCACCTGGCCGTCAAGCATGGGGCGTGCCGTATGTTCCCGGGTCTCCACGTCGGCGATACGCAGGCTGCCGCCAACCGCTTCGGCCACGATCCCCATCACCTTCCGGGTGCCTATGTCAAGCGCGAATATCTCCCTGCTCATAGCCCCACGATCTTGAGCATCTTGGTGACGCTGTCGACCTCAAGCAAAAATATCACGAACAGGTCGACCTCGGTATCCTCGATGACCATTTTGTTCTCGATAGGAAGAAGGTAATTAACGCCTCCGTCGGACAACCGGCGTCCCAGCAGGATATTGAGACGGTCCATGCGGTCCACGATGGTCTGCGGTATGGACAGCATCAGATTGTGCAGATCGAGCATCTGCGCGACCGCGTTCAGATACGCCCCTGCCAGGATATGAGAGCTTTCCGACAACGCAGACGCCTCAAGCAGGTTCAGCAGCTGGGTCGAGCCTGCAGGGCGCTTCATGAGGATATCGATCATCATGAGCGCGCTTTTCTGGGAATACAGGACGAGCATCCCGCCGCGCAGAGCGCCGAGGATCTTCAGATCGACCGCAAGGCCGATATCCTCATCATTCATCGATAACGCCGCGGGGGATATCTTGTCCCCGGCGACGAGACTGACCTTCGGGACCGTGATCGAGACGCGCTTGGACAAAAGCTGGCTCAACGCGGTCGCGGCGCTGCCCGATCCGACAGTGCCGATCTCGCGCAACACGTCAAGCTGATCGTTGTTCAAAGCTATATTCTCCATACTCCCCCCCTACCGTAAAGACATGATATCCAGGATCAATGCGACCTTTCCGTCGCCGAGGATCGTGGCGCCGGCGATACCCTTGGTCCTTTTGATGAGCGAACCGAGGGGCTTGACCGCGATATCCTGTTCGCCGAGCACCGAGGACACGGCAAGCCCCAATGCCTTCTTGCCGAATTCGCAGATCACCAGCGACATGCGGTCCGGAGACTCCTCTTTGTCGCCGGGCAGGCTCGCGATCGCAAGCTCTTTATCAAGCCGTATAATGGGAATGATCTCATCGCGCACCTTGACCACCTCAAAGCTCTGAAGGACCTTTACCTCGCGGAGATCGACCTTGATCGTTTCCCGAATGTTCACAAGCGGGATCGCATAAATCTCACGCTTGACCGAAACGAGCATTGCCTTGATGATGGCAAGGGTCAGCGGCAGCGTCAGGATGAATTTGCTGCCTTCGTCGACCTTGGTCTCAAAATCGACCCTGCCGCCGAGATACTCGATCTTGGATTTGACCACGTCGAGCCCCACCCCCCTGCCCGAGATATCGGTGATCGTCTTTGCGGTCGAGAACCCGGGCATGGTGATAAGGTCGAGGATCTTTTTTTCGTCGATCGAAGCCGCATCGGCCTCCGAAACGATCCCTTTGGCCACCGCGGTCCGCTTGACCGCCTCGACGTCGATGCCTTTGCCGTCGTCGCCGACCTCGATATATATCTGGCCTTTCTGACGGCTGACATTAATGAACAGCTTCCCCTTAGCCGGTTTTTTGGCTTTCAGGCGGGCTTCGGGCTTTTCAAGGCCGTGGTCCACGGCATTACGCACCAGATGAAGCAGGGGATCCGATATTTCGTCGAGCACGATACGGTCAAGCTCTATGTCGCCGCCGGAAATCGAGAATTCGACGTCCTTTTCCTGCTTCCGGGCGACATCGCGCACGACACGCGGGAACGCGTCGAGAATATACGCGACGGGCAGAAGCCGCGTCTGCATCACCTCGGCCTGCAATGCCGATATGAGCCGGTCAAGGGCAAAACTCACCTCTTCGAGCGTTTCGATCTTATACGACTGGACGATCTGCAGAAGGCGGATCCGCGCGATGGCGAGCTCGCCCATGAGGTTCATGATCTTGTCCAGGCGCTCGACCGGGATGCGCATGTTCTGGATCTTTTTTATTGACGCCGGCGCCGCGGCGGCCTGCCGGGGAGCGCCCGCTTTTTCCTCCGGGGCATGAACGTCTTTGGCCGGTTGAACCTCGGCATCGATCGGGCGGACCTCGATATGCTCGACATCGGAAAGGGTATTCAGTTCCTGCTGCAATACCTGCTGCTGCTCATTGGTCGCCAGGACAACGTCGAAGGAAAGATCGAACGATCCTTCCTTCAATGCCGATACGTCCGGATGAGAACAAACGACCTCCCCGAGCCTGCGCAGGCTCGTGATGATAAGGAATGCCCGCGCCTCTTTCATCGCGCAGTCTTTAATAAGCGTAACGCTGATGCTGAATACGCTGGAAAATCGTTTCTTGGATTCACCGATGGACGCATGTTCCCCGGGAGTAAAGACGGGCGCCGCCGGCTTTGCATGCTCTGCCGCAGGCTCTGCGCCCGCGCCCTCTTCCGGCATATCGACCAGGAACCTTTTCAGGTTCTTCAGGACAGGCTCGATATCTATCGCCGATTCTTTGTTCGTCTTGATCTCTTCAAAAAGCTGTTCAAGCATATCGACGCCCTGGAAGAGCGCGTCGACCGTCTCCGAGGTCATCTTTTTACGCAGATTCCGCAGTTCATCGAGCAGATCCTCCATTTCATGGGCCAGGTGAGACAATTTGTCAAAGCCCATGGTCGCCGACATGCCTTTGAGCGTATGGACGCAGCGGAATATTTCATTGATCGAATTCTTGTCAGACGGATTCTCTTCGAGCTTGACAAGGCAATTGGAAATATTGGTAAGGTATTCCTGGGATTCGGAAAGGAATAGTTCGCGGTAACTATCTTGCATAATGTATGACCCGGATTGAGCCGCCGGTAATGCCGCTCCGGCGGTTACTTATCCCCGATGGCCCGCAGGATCATCTCGAATCCGGCGGGATCTGGTATCAGAAAGAAATGCCCGGTTATCGAAGACTCGGGCTGCTTGAACTCGGATTCGATCAGGAGCGCGAACAGCGATTTACAGGAAAGCTCGATAAGGATATAATCGACGATAGCGCCCGCCATGTCGATGATGACCTCGGGAACGCGGGGGACCAGCCCCATGCCGACGAAGCTGCCGAGCGCTCCGAGATAGGCGTTCGAAAGGATAACGCCGACCTCCTTCAGCGCCGAACGCTCAAGCTCCGAGATGACCGCGGTCTCAGAGACCTCCTTGCCGGTCATAAGGGAGGCGAGCGCCAATGCGTCCTTCTGTGAAAAAATAAAAATAATGCTCGAAGGCAGGTCGCCGAGCACCCGCAGCATGAGCCCGACGACAAGCTGGTCGTTGCCGCCGACCGCCTGCGGGACCTCTTCGATCGGCAGGAATAATATCCGCGGCACCACGATCGAGACCTTGCGGTCGAGAAGCTGAGAAAGCGCCGTCGCCGCGTTCCCGGCGCATATCGTTCCGATCTCCTTCAACGCATCCTTCTGCAAATCAGTAAGATTGACGCCTTCCATGCGGCCCGCTCCTATCAGGTTTTCAACGCCCTGGCAACAGCATCGATCAACCGTTCCTGCTTGACCGGTTTCATGACGAACTCGCGCGCGCCGGCGCGGATCGCTTCGACGACGAGCGATTGCTGGCCGATGACCGAACAGATAAGGATCCTCGCCCGGGGATCATACTCAACGATCTGGCGCACCGCGCCGATGCCGTCGAGCTCTTCCATCATCGGCATCACGATATCCATGGTCACCAGATCCGGATTGTGTTCCTTATATTTCTCAACGGCTTCTTTCGCGCTTGCCGCGTACGCGCATATCCGGTATCCGTGCGCTTCGAGTATCTCCGAGATCATCCGGCGCATGAACAGGGCATCATCAACGACCAGGATCCTATGCATTTTATCAATGAATACCTTTATAAAGATTATAAAGCACTCTGGGGTTCTGTCAAGTAAAATCCCGGCGGACCATATATGCTAACCTGTTCAATATCCGATATTTATATAAAATAAAATGGCCCTTGACGGATATTGGATCCCTCAAGGGCCATATACAACTTACCGAACCCGGCGAATTACGGGCAGCACTGGCTCGTATTGATCACACCGGTCGCTGCATCATACGCGGCGCTCCATGTAGCGACCGCGTCAGGAACAGGGGGCAGTGACTGTTCGGAAAAATAATTCTGAGCGAACGCGCTGGTGAGCGTGGCGAGTTCGGTCGTGTTGGGAAAACACGTTGCGGTATCATACGCGATGCTTCCATTGATGGACGTCGCGTTCAGGTTGCACTGCGCGTAAAAATTCGAGATCGCCGTCCTGATCGCACCTGCATTCGACAAACAGACCGCATGCTTGGCTTCCTGTTGCAGATTAATAAACTTCGGGATGGCGACTGCCGCGAGGATACCGATGATAACGATGACCATAACAAGTTCAATGAGCGTAAAACCTTTTCTTGACATACAAACCACCTCCGTTTTAGGTTTATGAATCGAGTTTAACATAGCGAGCCGGTTTGTCAAGTATTTTCGGGCCGGTCCGTTTACCAGAGATTCTCCTCAAGCCATGCGTCGATCTGATCGAGCTTATTATTGACGGCCCGGGAACGGTCAGATCTGCGGCGCGGCCCTGCTTTGCGTACGGCAGGGCGGTCTTCATACGCATCCGCCGGCATCATCCGCCTTCCTTCTGTATCAGCCTCTTCGTATGCGCCCTCGCCGCGTATCCTGCTGGATTCCTGTTCGATCAATTCCAGCTTGATCTGCCGGGCATATTCCCGGAGCTCATCGGCCTGCGCCTGCCTGCGCTCTTCGCTGCTGACCGCCGGCGGCGGTATCTTTGCCTGCGCAGGGGCTGTTACGGTTTCGGCTTGCTTCTGAACCGCGGGTTTTTCCGCTGCAGGCACAGCCGTCAGTTTCTTGCGCCGCTGCTCTGCAGAAACCCGTTCCGCTTCCCGGGCTGCCTGCTGAGATTCGCGAATGATACGCAGTTCTTCCTCTTTACGCGCCTGCTGCTCATTCAAACGCTCCTGCCGCTGCTTTTCCCGCAATGCACGCGCTTCTTCGCGCGCCAGAGAAGCCCTTTTGCGCTCTTCTTCCTTCAGCTTTTGCTGTTTTTCTTTCTGTTCTGCTCGGAACGCAGCCTCCTGCTCCGCTAATGTTTTCGGCGCTTCTTGCTGTTTTGATTCCTTCTGTATTACTTCCTGCTGTTTCGCTTCCTTTGCCTGCCGGACAGCTTCAAGCTTTGCCCTGCGCTGTTGTTCTTTCTTCAAACGCGCGGCTTCTTTCTTCTGCTCCAGCTCGCGCTTCGCTGATTCAAGCTTGTCTTCGATCTGTTTCTTCTCCGCTTCTTTCTTATTAAGCTCTTCCTGCAATTGTGCAGCTTTTTTATCTACCGCAGCTTTTTGCGCTGCCTGCTTCGCTGCCGCCGCTTCCCGCTTCTCCTGCTCTTTCTTCAAACGCGCGGCTTCTTTCTTCTGCTCCAGCTCGCGCTTCGCTGATTCAAGCTTGTCTTCGATCTGTTTCTTCTCCGCTTCTTTCTTATCAAGCTCTTCCTGCAATTGCGCAGCTTTTTTATCTACGCTTGCTCGCCGGGCAGCTGCGGCATCCTTACGCTCTTGATCTTTCTTCTGCAAAAGATCTTCCGTCTTCTGCTTCAGCTCGCGCTTCGCTGATTCAAGCTTGTCTTCAAGCTGTTTCTTCTCCGCTTCTTTCTTATCAAGCTCTTCCTGCAGCTGCGCAGCTTTTTTATCTACCCTTGCTCGCCGGGCAGCTGCGGCATCC
>JAGOOP010000027.1:9361-14179 GCA_017992455.1 Candidatus Omnitrophota bacterium
TATCTACCCTTGCTCGCCGGGCAGCTGCGGCATCCTTACGCTCTTGATCTTTCTTCTGCGCCAGCTCGCGCTTCGCTGATTCAAGCTTGTCTTCAAGCTGTTTCTTCTCCGCTTCTTTCTTATCAAGCTCTTCCTGCAGCTGCGCAGCTTTTTTATCTACCCTTGCTCGCCGGGCAGCTGCGGCATCCTTACGCTCTTGATCTTTCTTCTGCGCCAGCTCGCGCTTCGCTGATTCAAGCTTGTCTTCAAGCTGTTTCTTCTCCGCTTCTTTCTTATCAAGATCTTCCTGCAATTGCGCAGCTTTTTTATCTGCCGCGGCTTTTTGCGCTGCCTGTTTCGCTGCCGCCGCTTCCCGCTTCTCCTGCTCTTGCTTCAAACGCGCGGCTTCTTTCTTCTGCGCCGCTGCCCGTCTTTGTTCTTTCTCTAATTTACGCGCCTGTTCGAATGCAGCCCGCTGTTTTTCCTCCCGTTCCGCTGCGATCCTGCGCAGCCGTTCCCGGTTGGCTTCTTTGGATCTCAGGCACTCTTCTGCAAGAACCTGTTCATACAGCCGTTTTGCATCTTTTAAGCTCTGCCGCTGATGCGCTATCTCGCTTTCCAGATGGTTGCGTTTTTCCTTTTGCTCCTTAAGCAGCGCCGTCCAGGCCTGATGGCGTTGTTCGAGTTCTATACGGGGCTGACTGCCAGCTCCGGATGCACCGGCTGTATGACACAGGGCTGTAAATACGATGCAGGCGCTCACTACATATGCCGTTTTCATTCAACCGCCTTGTTCATTGACGTCGCTCCGGCCTGTTCCAGGAGGATCTCAACGCTCTTTTTCTGTTCCAACAGGTCTTGTTCGACCTGGCGGCTGTTATCAAGCAGCGCGCGCTGCCTTTCCAGCAGCTTGTCGATACGCTCCTGTAACGTCTGCCGCTGGGGCGAATCGATCTCGCGTTCCATCAAAGAGAGAGACTGCCTGCATGCATCAAGTTCGTTCTGCAAAGCTTGCTCCTGAGCGAGACGAGCACGCCGTGTTTCTTCCCGGCGATCGATACGTTTGTGCCGTCCTTCTTTCAAAAGTGCCGCCTGCTTTGCAGCTGCCTTTTCGAAAGCACGCTGTTCAGCGTAGTCACGGCGTTTTGCTTTCCGGTCCCGAGTCCCTGCGATCCTTTTTTCCCGCGCGCTCTTCTTCGATTCCGCGCGCCGCTGTATTGCGTCCTGCCTTTGCTGTTTCCGCTCTTCGCGCCGGCGGACAACCGCCGCGCGCGATTCCTGCCTGCGCTTCAGATATCCTTCTTTCTTCGATCTTTCTTTCTCAGCGCGGGCCTGGCGCTTTGCTTCACGGTCCTTGATCCCCGCACGCCTTTTTTCCTGCGCGCTCTTCTTCGATTCCGCGCGCCGCTGTATTGCGTCCTGCCTTTGCTGTTTCCGCTCTTCGCGCCGGCGGACAACCGCCGCGCGCGATTCCTGCCTGCGCTTCAGAGATCCTTCCTTCTTCGATCTTTCTTTCTCGGCGCGGGCCTGGCGCTTTGCTTCACGGTCCTTGATCCCCGCACGCCTTTTTTCCTGCGCGCTCTTCTTCGATTCCGCGCGCCGCTGTATTGCGTCCTGCCTTTGTTTCATATCCTGCGCCTTTGCTTTTTCTGCAAAGGACCTCCGTTCCAATTCCTGCCGGGCGATCTCCAATTTCAACGTCTCGATCTGCGAAACGACGTTCCGTTGCGCCTCGTCGATCTGACGGCGCGCCTCCGCCAACATACCGCTCTGCGCCTCCAGCCGTTGCTTGAGCACGTCCCGGCCCGGCCGCGTGCGCAGCCGCCGCTCTTTATCCGCGATGATCTTCTGCTGTTTCAGGATCTCGGCCTGTTCGATATCGAGTTGTTTGCGTTGGTACGCGATCATTTGTTCCTGCATCTGCGCCGCGCGCAAACGTTCAAGCAAAACTTGTTTTTCTTTTTGCAGAACTGCAAGAGGATCGGAAGACGGGACATCCTGCGCGCAGCACGGCGGCAGGGCACACGCCAGGCCGCAGATCATTAACATCAGGGCGATGTTTATCCGTATATGCATATCTCTTGTATTATAAAACATTTAGATGGTATAGCAATAAAAAATTGATCGCGGGGTCACAACCCCATGATCGCCTTCAATTTCGCGATATCTTCCTGCGTGTACTGGCGCCAATGGTTGATCGGGTGGCGCGCAGCCTTCGGGAAGATGCCTTTTTTTTCGTAGCGGCACAGGGTCTGTTTTGATATCCCGAGTATCTGCGCGGCTTCCTGCGCGATATAGAATCTGTTTGCACGGACAGGATTCATCATGCTCCCGTTCCTCCGGCGCCGCCGGCCCGCATCAAAAGCTCCCGCCTGACATCCGGCTCGATCGCGACGAATTTGATACCGACGCAAAATTCATACGTGCTCTGCATGAACGAATGAACGATCTCGCCCTGCGCCTCCAATCGTCTCCCTCGTATGACGTCCGCGGCCGACGGCACGAACAAAACGACAACCGTGACCCCGCGCGGCATGTATACGGAAAGCCGGACCCCGATCGCGGACCCGTCGCGGGAAATATCGCCGGCGCGGCCCTGCCCCGATAACGGCACTGCCAGAGACAAGGCCTCGCCCGTCGGAAACAGCTCCACCGGCCAGTCAACGGCAATGCGCTCCGATTCCCGCCAGAACGCCATGCCCTTGACCGGCTCCTGCCTGACGAGAAAGTCAGCCATGCTGTAATCGACGAGCGGCTCATGCCAGTAATAATCCAGCGCCTGTATGATCCCGGTCGAGGTCGCGACGAGCGGCTCCACGCTGCATCGCGTCAGCTTGCCGATGGTATCCATAAGCGCGGCATTGAACGGATTGCTGCAGGCGAGGAACAGGGTATCGTTGACGCGGCACAGCGGGATGACCGTGTTCTGTTTGCAAAAATGCTCCTCCAGCATCTCCACCGCGCCCCTTTTGATCCGGTAATCCGGCAGATTCACATACGGGATCTGCGCCTCCTGCGCAAAAAAACGGACCAGTTGTTCCTCGGACACATACTCGAGCTTGACCAGGGCGCACCACACGGAACGATTGATCGCGGAAGCCCACAGCTCGGCGGCCTTGGCCTGTTCTTTCGTTACCAGCTTCGCCGCGACGATCTTTTCAAGAAGAGCGCTCATGTCCCTATCCCGCCTTCACGACGCTGATGAGGTCCCACAGGGGCAGGAAGATCGCCATCGCCATGCCCGCCACCACGGTGCCCAGGACCGCGGTCATGAGCGGCTCGATCATGGTGGTCAGGTTCTTGATGGACGCCCGCACCTCGATGCTGTAATATTCATACACGGAATCAAGCATGCCGACGAGCTGCCCCGATTTCTCACCGACCGAGATCATATATCCGACGAGCCGGGGGAACATCCGGGAGTTCAGGATCCCCGCCGATATGCCTTTGCCGTCGGCGACATCCCGCTTGATCTTTTCGATCTCCCTGGTGAGCACGACGTTGCCGATCGTCATGCCGACGATATCGAGCGTGTTGAGGACCGGCAGGCCGGATTGATAGAGGACATTGAGCATGGATGCAAAACGCAGCATGGTGATCTTCGTGTACACCTTGCCGAAAACGGGAATATTGAATTTATAGCCGTCCCATAAGAAACGCCCCTGACGGGTCTTCGTGCAGAACCAGCGCAGTCCCAGAGCCGCGGCGGCGATCGACGGGAACGTCACGAACCAGAGATCCTTGAGCGCGACCGAGACCGCGATCATGACCCGCGTGGGCAAGGGCAGGCTCAATTTTGCATCGCCGTATATCTTGATGAACTGCGGCATGACAAAGACCGAAAGCACGATGACCGCGGCGATCAGCGCGACGACGACCATGATGGGATACCGCAAAGCGGTCATGATGTTCGACTTCTGCTCCAGTTCCTCGGCCATGACCTGCGATAACTTATACAGCACCTTATCGAGGATACCGGCTGCCTCCCCGGCGACGACCGTATTGATATACAACTGCGAAAATACGTTGGGATGCCTGGCAAGGGCTTTTGACAGCGAACTGCCCGCCTCGACATCCCTGATGATCTGCAGGAGCGCTTTTTTCAGCACCGGATCTTCCGCCTGCTGAGCCAGGATGGTCAATCCTTCCAGGATCGGGACAGCGGCTTTGATGATGGTGGCGAACTGACGCGAAAAAATGACGATCGATTCTTCTTTGGCCCTGCCGCCGTGCTTGAACAGGGGGATCGGCGCCTCCCCTGCCGCTGCGGCAGGCGCGGCTGCGGCGCGCTTATACGCGATATTGACCGGCAAAAGGCCTTTTTTTGCAAGCTCCGTCGTCAACGCTATCTCGCTTTCCGCCTCAAGCTCTCCCCTGACGGTCTTGCCGAGATTGTCAACGGCTTTATAGGTATACCACGGCATTGATACGCGCCTTTCCCCGAAGATTATTTCTTATTGCCGAGCCAGTTCGCTATCTTTCTCTGATAATCATCCATGTCCGTCGGTTTAACGACCACCTTCCCCGCCACGCCCGGCTTTTTCGTGACCGTTACGCCGGGAGCCGCGGGCTGCAGTTCAAGGACCTGTGACGACGGTTTGAGTTCGATATGCTCTTCGCATACCCGCGCCACTTCCTCCAGGGTTGTGATGCCTGCAAGCGCCTTGGTCAGTCCGTCCTCGCTTAACAGGCGCATGCCTTTTTCCTGGGCTTTTTTGCGCAGCTGGGTATGGGAGGAGCCGTTAATGATCATCTCCCGTATTTCATCGTCGCATACCAGCAATTCATACAGGCCGGTCCTGCCGCGGAAACCGGTGCCTTTGCAGAACTCGCATCCTT
>JAGOOP010000028.1 GCA_017992455.1 Candidatus Omnitrophota bacterium
GGCATCACCTGGAAAGACGTCATCGGCATGGACGAGGCGAAAGAAGAGGCGCTTGAAGTCGTCAATCTCATCACTGACCGGGCGCAGCTGCAGCGTATCGGCGGCCATATCCTGCGCGGATTGCTTATGCTTGGGCCTCCGGGCTGCGGCAAGACGTATCTGGCAAAGGCGATCGCCACCGAGGCCAAGATCCCGTTCATCTCCATGTCAGGTTCGGAATTCGTCGAGATGTTCGTGGGCGTGGGCGCCGGCAGGATCCGCAGTCTTTTTAAGCGGGCGCGGACCCTGGCCGAATTCGACGGCGGCTGCATCATATTCATAGACGAGATCGATGCTCTGGGCGCGCGCCGCGGCCTCGACAGCGGGTTTGGCGGCACGAGCGAGCACAACCAGACGCTCAACCAGCTCCTTGTCGAGATGGACGGCCTGAAGGAACAGGATTCGAACATCATCATCATCGGCGCGACCAATGTGCCTCAGACATACCTTGATCCGGCGCTCCTGCGTCCGGGCAGGTTCGACCGCAAGATATACGTCGATAAACCCAATCTCGAGGACCGGTGCAAGATATTCGAATACTACCTCAAAAAGGTCAAGTATGACGAGAACGACATAAAGATCGAGCGGCTCGCGCGCATCACGGTCGGGTACAGCCCCGCGGATATCTCCAACCTCGTGCGCGAAGCGGCGCTCATCACGGTCCGCAGGAAGAAGGAATCGATCGGCATGCAGGATATCGACGCGGCGCGCGAGCGCATCGCCCTCGGCGTCAAGCGCAGGATCAAACTGCGGCCCGAAGAACGCTGGCAGACCGCGTATCACGAGGCGGGCCACGCGATCATCACGTATCTGCTGGCGCCCACGCAGGACGTTTTCAAGATCACGATCACCCCGCGCGGCCACACGGGCGGCGTGACCTGGACCCCCGAGCGCGAGGAAATATTCATCCACGACCAGAATTATCTTTCGAACCAGATCAAAATATGCCTCGGTTCATACGCGGCGGAACAGCTCAAGCTCAAGATCACGACGGCAGGCGTGGACAGCGATTTCTCGGTTGCCCTGGGGATCGCCCGCAATATGGTCTGGCGCTGGGGCATGGGCAAATCGGGCCTGCTGGGAAACTTCGACGCTCTTACCAAATACGCCTCGGGCGCGCACCGCGCCAGCCCGGTATCGGCGGATATGCAGAAACGGCTTGATGACGATGTCCAGGATATCCTGCAGACCTGCCTGAAAGACGTTCAGGATGTCCTGTCGAAAGAGCAGGCGCTTCTGGACCGGCTTGCGCAGGAGCTCGTTGCCAAAGAAGAACTCAATTATGACGAGATCGAAACGATCTTCAAGGAATTTGGCAAGAGCCGCGCTCAATAATATCTGTGTCGGTGCTGCCTGTCTGTGGCTGAGCGGGTGCTTTTTTTCCGCAGGCACCCCCACCTATACCACTGAGAATATCTCTCGATCCCTCAAGGATCTCGCCAAGAACGAGTATCAGATAGAAGTTACGGCCCGGCTCGTCGGTTCGACCCTGTGGGTCTATATGCCGGTCGAAGACCTGTTCATCAAAAATCCAGCGCCCGAGAAATACCCGGAGAAATTCCGGGTCCTCGCCAATGCCGGTTCGATCAAAGGCAGGCGGTTCACCGGCGAATATCATATCAAGCCGGTCCCCCCGAAGGACAAATCGCAGGATTATAAGATCAATAAAGCGGTTTCAGAAAAGATCGGCATACTCTGGAAGGTCATCCGGCGCGTTGTGTTCAGTATCGAACCGTCCCAGCGCGAAACGATCAAATTCGTCGTCATGGTCATCGGCGACGTCAAGAACGGCTTCGAAGTAACGGAGATATTCTGCCTGAGGGACCTGAAAAAAGTCTCGTATAATCTCATGTCCATCTGGGAATTCCAGCACCGGGTCATACAGGATAGCCAGGTCTCCCCGCTGGTGATCGGGGACCGGACCGGCAGGCATCTGTCGTACCGGGATATCACGATGGCCGAGTTCATCGCAAAACAGATAGAATACCGGGTTTCGCTCAAATTCCAGAAGCCCGAGGTCGAGCAGAACGTGGATATAGACCGGGAGATATCGCGGATAATCACTGAAACACTGCGGATGTATGAAGCGACCGATGTGGAAGAGGTTTCTTTCAAGAACCTGGAACTGAACAAGAACGTGACGCTGGACTATCCCGCCATCTGGAGCAAATCCAATAAGAAGTGACGGCCCTATCTCGTTATGACGACGTTCCTTCTCCGGACCTTTAACCTTCCCTGAACGAATAATCGTATCGCGTGCGGATATAATCGATGCTCGACCCGGTGAATGGCCGCCTCAAGCGACGCGAGCGTGTCGTGTTCCCTGACGGGCACCGCTTCCTGCATGATAATGGGGCCGTGGTCCATGTGCTCATCGACAAAGTGCACGGTCACGCCGGTGACCTTGACGCCGTAGGCAAAAGCGTCCGCGATCCCATGGCCGCCTTTGAACGCGGGCAGAAGCGCGGGATGGATATTGATGATGCGGTTCTTGAACGCCCGGACGAATTCAGGGCTCAATATCCGCATGAACCCGGCGAGCGCGATGCAGCCGATGCGTGCCTGCTTCAAACGCGCGATAATGGCTTTTTCGAAGCTTCGTTTGTCTTTGAAGGAGTCCCGGTCGATCAGAAATACTTCGATGCCGGCCCTTTGGGCTTTGCTCATAACCTTTGCGCGTGGATTGTCGCATACAAGCAGCGCAAGTTTTGCCGGTATTTGTTTGCGCCTGACCGCCGACGCAATAGCAGCGAAATTACTTCCGGTGCCTGAGGCGAACACCGCTATGTTCATAGCTTGTCCTCGCGTATGAGTATGGTATGAGAAGGGCAGACCTTCACGCATGCCTTGCATGAAGTGCATTTATGATAATCGATCGCCGCTGCGTTGTTCACCACGCGGATCGCATCGAATTTGCACGCCTTTTCGCACAATTTACAGCCGATGCATCCGACACTGCACACGGCTTTGGTATCTTTGCCGATGTCCCGGGAAACACACGCCACATATACCGGCTGGGATACGGCTTCGATCGTGAACAACTTTTTGGGGCATGCGGTTACGCATTTGCCGCACGCCTTGCACGTGCGCGCGTCCACTACCGGCAGTCCCTCTTTCGACATGGACAGCGCCCCGAACGGGCATACGGAAACGCAGGTACCGAATCCCAGGCACCCGAACGAACAGGCCTTGGGCCCCTGCATGAGTGCGTTGGCGGCAATACAATCCCGTAATCCCGAATAGTCGTATTTTTCCCGCACTCTCGAACCGCCGTTGCAATGCAGAACAGCGGTCTTTTTTATCTTTGTTTCGATCGTTTGCCCGAGTACCTTCGCTATGGCCGCTCTCGCGTCGTCGGTCACGCCCTTGCATGCGTCAACAGTCATTTTCCCGCTCAACAGCGCTTCGGCGAACCCGAAACATCCGGCGGCGCCGCAGGCGCCGCAGTTGACGCCGGGCAGCAGCCCTCCTATCTTCTCGAGCCGCGGATCGACCGTGACCGCCAGTTTTTTCGACGCGATGGCGAGCCCCGCGCCGAACAGTATCCCGAGAGCTCCCATGATCATGACCGGAACGAAAATATCCATATCAGAACCTGAACCCGTTAAAACCCATGAACGCCATTGACATGATGGACGCGATGATGAACCCGATCGGAAAATCCTTCATGGCTTCGGGGACCGCGCATGTTTCGAGCCGCTCCCTGATCGCCGACATCAAGAGCATCGCGAGCGTGAAACCCAGCCCCACGCAAAAACCCTGGAACGCCGAATACACGAACGAATCGAGCAAAGGAGTATCTTTGCCGAAGAACATCTCGGAGTTCAGAACCGCCACTCCCAGGACCGCGCAATTGCAGGTGATCAGCGGCAGGTATATCCCGAAGAAACGGTACAAATGCGGGGCGAATTTGCGGATGACCATTTCGACGAGCTGCACGAACGCCGCGATGACGAGGATGAAAGAGATCGTGCGCAGATACGTCATACCGAACGGCTCGAGAAGGAACCGGTAAATTGCCCAGGTTATCATCGAGGACATGGTCGTGACGAAAAGCACGGCAAAACTCATCGCAAGCGCGGGTTTTGTCTCTTTCGAGATCGCGATGAACGAACACAGCCCGAGGAAACGTGACAGGATGACGTTGTAGATGAAAACGTTCGATATGAAAATGACGAGGAATTGCGTCGCGTTCATCGGGCCCGCCTTTTTGCGAGGTTAAACAATCCGAGGAGCAGGCCTATGACGAGCAGCGCCCCGGAGGGCATCCCGACCGCAAGGGCCGGTTCGAACCCGGGGAAGATCACGAAATCGAGCAGTTTCCCCGTGCCGAGAAGTTCCCTGATCGCCGATATGAGGACCAGGGCGAGCGTGAATCCTGCGCCCATGCCGAAGCCGTCGAACAAAGAGGCCATGACCGTGTTCTTTGACGCGAACGCCTCGGCGCGGCCGAGCACGATGCAGTTCACGACGATGAGCGGCACGTATATCCCGAGCGCCCGGTTCAGCGGCGGGAAATACGCCTTGAGTACCATTTCGGCGATGGTGACGAAGGCGGCGATCACGACGATAAAACAGGGGATGCGTATTTTGTCGGGTATGAGCTTTTTAAGCGAAGCGATGATGACGTTCGAACAGACGATGACGAACGTCGAAGCACAGCCCATACCGACGGCGTTGCCGACCGACACGGACACCGCCAGGGTCGGGCACAACCCGAGCGCCAGCACGAACGTCGGATTTTCTTTAACGATGCCTTTGGCGAACTCTTTGATCAATGTCTTCATTTCGTGCCGAATATCCTTTTCTTCGTATACCGGTCGATGAGCGGCGCTGCCGCGTTCATCATCAGGATGGAATACGATACCCCCTCAGGAGTCCCTCCCCAGAGCCGGATGACCGCGGTGAGCAGGCCGCATCCGGCGCCGAAGATCACCTGCCCTTTCCGGGTAAGCGGCGAGGTGACGTAATCGGTCGCCATGAATATGGCGCCGAGGAACAAGCCTCCCGATAATACGGCGAAAAGCCAATCTCCGGTAAACAAAACCTTTCCGCCGAAAATAAAATACATACAGCCGGTCGTCGCAATGAACGGGAGCGGTATATGCCAGGAAATGATCCCGCGCGCAAGAAGGAATATCCCTCCGATCAGAAGCGCGGCAACGCATACTTCGCCGATACATCCGCCTTTGTTGCCGAGAAAAAGGTCCAGGTACGAAATATGGTCGATCAGTTTGTTTTCTTTCAGGAGCGCCAGGGGCGTTGCCTGCGTCACCGCGTCGAAAGACAGAGGCGCGGTGAACCGCGTCATATGCTGCGGCCAGGAAGCGGTCAGAAACGCCCTGCCCACGAGCGCAGGGTTGAAAATGTTCTGGCCCAGCCCGCCGAATATCTGTTTGCCGATCGCGATCGCGACGAATGCGCCCACGGCCGGTATCCAGAAGGGACAGTGCGCAGGCAGGTTGTAGCCGAGCAAAAGGCCGGTGAGGACCGCCGACCCGTCTGATATCGTCGCCTTTTTTTTCAACGCCGCCTGGATCGCCAGTTCGGTGCAGACCGCGGATACGACAGCGATCAGAACCGCGCGCAGGGCCGCAACCCCGAAAATATACACGCCGGCAATGCCCGCCGGCGCCAATGCCAGGCATACGAGCCACATGATGCGGGCCGTCGATTCTTTCGTATGCACATGAGGGGATGTCGAGACGATCAGTTTGTTATTCATTGCGCAATACCGCCTGTATATGTTCCGCTTTATGTTTGACGGAATCGATGACCGCTTGTGAGGAGATCGTGGCCCCGGTGATCGCCTGCACCGTTGCGATTTCGCTTACCGCTTTCCCGTCGAACTGCGCCTGGAACCACGGCCGCGAGCCTGCCTGCCGGCGCTTGCCCCGGAAGAACTCCCACAACGACAGGGTGTCGGCGATCTCCGTGATCCTGCTTCCGAGGCCCGGTGTTTCCTGCTGGGAAACGATCTTGACCGCATTGATGGTGCCGTCCGGCTTCATGCCGACGATCGTATCGATGCGGCTCGAATACCCTTTGGCAGACGCCTTGAACGCGGCGCCGACCACGCGGCCGTCAGACGCCGTTACTTTATAATAAAGGATCTGTCCGTTTGCGCTGACCGGCTCGAACCGGACGCCGTCAGCCATGACCTCTTGCAAACTCTGGCGAAGCTCTGCATCTGCCTGCGCCTGAATACGGTCCGAGGTCATCGCGTTGACCACTGCGAGCAAAGCGGCTGCCGCAAAACAGATGATGCCCAGGACCGATCCGAGAGAAAAGACCGACTTCATCTGGCCTCCGGTTTCGCGCGCTTGATCGACTGCACGAGCTGGCGGTTCGCGGGGCAGACGTAATTGCACAGCCCGCATTCGATGCAGTCAAGGCAGCCGAGCTCTTTTGCCTGCTTCCAGGCCCCGTGTATGGACGCCTGATTGATAAGGCACGGCGCAAGATCCATGGGGCACTCGCGCACACAGGCGCCGCAGCGGATGCACGCGGATTCCTCAAGGGCCCGCGCTTCTTTTCTGTCCAGCAGCACCACGCCGGTCGTCGATTTGATGACCGGGACGAGATCGGTATGCTGCGCGATGCCCATCATGGGCCCGCCGATAATGATCTTAGCCGGCTCCGCGCTGAGCGGCCCGCAGTATCGTATAAGTTCCTGCAAAGGAGTGCCGATGCGGCACAGGAGGTTCGCGGGGTTCGCAAGGCTTCTGCCCGTGACCGTGACGACGCGTTCATATAACGGCTTGCCTGAATATACCGCTTCATACACGGCAAAGACCGTGGAAACGTTCTGGACATTGACCCCGACGTCGAAGGGCAGTTTTGCCCGCGGGACCTCGACGTTCAGGGTCTTTTTGATAAGCTGTTTTTCCCCGCCCTGCGGATATTGCGTTTTGAGGACCGAGAGCGTATACGGCGTGCCTTTGACCGTTTTCCGGAGAGCTTCGATAGCCTCCGGCTTATTGTCCTCGATCGCGATGATGACCGTTTGAAGGTCAGGCAGGCATTGGCCGATCAATCCGATGCCTGCGACGATCTGGTCCGTCTTTTCAACGGTCAGCCGGGAATCGCCGGTCAGATACGGCTCGCATTCGGCGATATTGATGATGAGGGTGTGTACCTTTTTCGGAGGGTTCAGTTTGATATGGGTCGGGAACGACGCGCCGCCCATACCCACGATGCCGGCATTGAAAACGATCTCCCGGATCTCTTTTGCCCCGAGCTTGTTTATTTCATCGGCCGACCGGGCGCGCACGCCGGCGTCCATGGCGTCCTGGCCGTCGTTCTCGATCGCGATCGCTTTACAGGACCCGAGTACCGGATGCGGGTACGGTTGAATAGCCGCAACCGTTCCCGATACCGATGCATGGACCGGAGCGAACGGCTGGCCCCCCGCTGTCGCAATTCTTTGCCCCGCAAGGACTTTATCTCCGGCTTTCACTTCGATCGAATCGCAGGGTTTGCCCAGGTGCTGAATGACCGGGATATACACAACCCCGGGTGCGGGCAATGTCTTTAACGATCGGCGCTCCGTGTAATGTTTGAATTCAGCTATTTGGGCCATGCGCGGGGATTGACCATCAGGCACCACGTTCCGGTAATGCTGACGATAATGCCGACGGAGATAAGAATGTTTCCCGGCGGTATCCTGTCTGCCAGGATACTGCTTACAAACATAAAGATGAGGAATGCCAGGTGCATCACGATCTCGAGCGAACTGAAGATCTTGCCCAGCATGTGATGAGCGCTTGAATCATGGATGATGGTGTTCGACGCTATCATGATGGGCGAAATACACAGCCCCAGGAGCAGCGCAAGCAGCGCCGCGAACGCAAAGCAGGGATATCGCTGCACCCCGATCGTGAACCCCATGACCATTATACCACTGGCAATAAGGCAGATGAATATTATTTTGTACCGCGATATCTTCTCGCCGAACCTGCCGTATACGAGGGAGCCGAGAAAAAGCCCGATGCCCAGGAACATGATGAGAAATCCGAGGTCCTTGGTGGCGGAATGCAGCGTTCTCTGCACGAACACGATGATGACGACATATACGGCGCCGAGCGCGGACCAGAGAAGGAAGATAATGCCGGCCGTCAGCCTGATCGCGCGGGTTTTGACAAAATACAGGATGCCGTCCTTCATTTCGGCAAAGACCGATTGTTTGATGACCTTGACGATCTCCTTGCTGACCGCCGCCAGGTCCAGGCGGGCCTTGATCTTTTTCGATATGAAGAAGATACAGGCCCCGGATACGAGGAAGCTCGCGGCGTCGAGATAGAAGCCGGTGCGCGCGCCCCATCGTTCGACGATGAGCCCCGATATGCCGAAACCGAGGACCGCGGCGATCATGCCGGTCGTATTGATCAGGGAGTTGGCAAGGAGCAGGTCTTTGGCGTCGACGATCTCGGGAATGATCGCCAGCTTCGCCGGCACAAAGAACCGCCCGATCGAGAATGCCGCGAAGATGATAAGATATATCCAGATAAACGTCTGTTTATAAAAAAGGAAAAGCGGGATGAGCACGACGAGCCCCGCCCTGATGAAGTCGCAGACATACATGGTCTTGCGCCGGTCCCATTTATCGACCAGCGCGCCGGCCAGAGGGCCGATGAGGAACACGGGGATGATGGTGAACGACAATATCTTCGCGAACTGGATCGACGTGCCTTCGCGGGCGTACACGAGGCCGATCAATGCCATCTGGCTCAGCCGGTCCCCGAGCTGGGAGATGATCTGGCCCAGCCACAGAAGAAAGAAGTCGCGGTTCTTAAAAAGTTTTCGAAAGCCGTAATCTTTATGCACCATGCATTTCCCGGTTGATGCCCGGATGGGCCAGGCGCGCAGAAAAGAAAAAAAGCTGGCGAAAGGAATTGAACCTTCGACCCGCGCTTTACGAAAGCGCTGCTCTACCAACTGAGCTACGCCAGCATAGCATCAATTATAGCAATTTTCCGGATTAAGTCAATGGCATCGCGAAGAAATAATGGGACGAAATAAAAAAACCGCTATTACTTATTAAAAATACTTGACTTATATTTTCATGCGTAGTATAAATAAAACAATACCGGTGCATATCATCTACATTTATCATAATAGGGATACTGATGCAGCCTGCCAATTTGCTGGGAGATAATCTCACCGAAAAAGAGAAGCGCAACATCGACATCCTCGAGATCCTCCGCAAGCGCGGCCCCATTTCGCGGCCCGACATCTCAAAAGAGATCGGCATCAACGTCGTCACCATCTCCAATTACATCGATGATTTCATCAAGCATAATCTCGTGTACGAGAAAGAGCTCGACGTATCCGAAGGCGGCCGCCGGCCGGTCCTCCTGGACCTGAACCCGCAGGGCGGGTATGTCGTGGGCGTGGGCTTGAACCTCATGAACATCGTGGGTCTGCTCGTGGATCTCAAGGGCAATATCATAACGAAGACCCAGATCGCGCGGCCCAAGCCCTCGGTCAAGGAGATCACCGAGTGCCTTCTCGAGGTGATCCGCGAGATATTCCGCCGGTCAAAAGAGTACAGCCAGAACATCAAGGGGATCGGGGTCGGCATCGCGGGCCTCGTGAACAAAAAAGACGGGTCCATCCACTGGCCGCAGAAGATGGATAACTATTACACATACGCGTCGGTCGATCTGCCGCTCAAGGCGATGATCGAACGGGAATTCGACCTTCCGACTTTGATCGAGAACGATGCCACGAGCGCGGCGTTCGGCGAATACTGGCTCGGCATCGAGACCGATATCAAGAATCTTGTCTATATGTTCTCCGGCGTCGGCTCGGGCCTTGTCATCAACGGGTCCATTTACCGGGGCATGCAGGGATATGCGGGCGAGGTGTCCATATATAATTATAAGGAACAGGGCGCGTTCAACTGCGAAGCGGGCAATCCCTGTTTTTTAAAGCGCTGGGAAATGGATCTGGGCATTGTCGACGACGTCAGGGCGCGCCTGTCGCAGGACAAAGAGAAAGCGGAGAAATTCCTTAAATTGACATCGGCCCGCCTCGATAATATCGACCTGAAAAGCGTCTTTATCGCCAACCGCGCCAAAGATCCCGTTGCGCAGGCAGCGCTCGATAGAGCGGCGGGCAGGCTCGGGGTCAAGATCGCGCATCTGGTCAATCTGCTCAATCCCGAAATGGTCGTGATCGGCGGCGGCCTCGAAGAAGCGGGAGAGGATTTTCTCAATAAAGTGACATTGACCGTCAGGGAATGGGCATTCAGGGAAGTGACCGAGGATCTGAAGATCGTGTATTCCCAGCTGCGGGAGAATTCCGTGGCTCTCGGCGCCGCAAGCCTCGTGATGCAGAGGGTTTTCGCCCAATTATGGTGATCCTTGAGGAGGTACGATGCAGGATAAGATAAAGTATATCGTCTTCGGGCTGGCAGCGTTCGTTATCCTCATCGTGATGATGTTTTTGGGATTGAAAGTCAAGTCCCTCGAGCGCGAACGCCAGGACCTCCAGAACCAGAATACGGACCTGACCCAGCAGGTTTCGACGTTGAACGCGGATAACGCGGGGCTGAAGGGCAAGATCGGCGAGTTGACAAAAGCCATCGATGAAGGGAACGCCCAGCGCGCGCATATCCAGCAGGAATTCGACAAGCTCGTTCAGGAGCGGGATGCGCTCGCGCAGGAGATCGGGAAGTTAAAAGAGGCGCAGCAGACCCCGCAGGCAGAGGCTTCCGCGCCAGCCCCGGCTCCGACGCTCAGCGACGCGTATCTGGCGGGCATCCTCAAACAGAAAGCGGACCTCGAGGTCCAGGTCTCGATGATGCGCGATACGCTCAAGAACCTGAAAGCGGCGAACGATCAACTCACGCTTGAAAAGAACAACCTCGTGTTCGAGGTCAACAATATGTCCCGCGAAACGCAGGATATCCAGCATGCCTCGAATTATAATCAGAAGATGGTCGATACCCTGACCCAGGAGCTTGCCCGCGAGAAGACCGATAAACTGGAAATAGCCAAAAGGTTCAAGGCGGTCAATGCCGATAACCGCCAGCTTCGCCAGCAGATCCAGTCGCTGGGCGAGCGCAGGCTGTCGCTCGAGAAAAAGCTTTCCGACATGCAGTCAAAGAACGCCGCGCTCGAAAGCAGTCTTGCGAGCATGGAATTGTACGTGAAACAGCAGATGTTCCAGATGGACGATATCAGGGCTCAGATGGACGATGCCAGGGAATCGAGCAAGGCGGGGACCGGCCCGCAGCCGCAGGCAGATAAACGGATCGGGACATCAGGCCGCAAAGAAGCGATCCAGTTGCCGCCGATCGTTGTCAGGCCGCAGCAGCAGGCCGCAGGCGCGGCAGCTGATTTCGGCAAACAGGCCCGGATCATATCGGTCGACCGGGATAATAATTTCGTTGTCGTGAACCTTGGGCAGGCGCACGAGCTCAAGACCGGCGATACGCTGAATGTATACCGGGACGGACAGCAGGTCGGCAGCGTGCAGGTCATTCAGACCAGAGATCGGATCGCCGCCTGCGATATCAAGGATGAGGATACTCCGCTTCGGGTCGGAGACCTGATAAAATAAAATATGAGAAGATCCACCTCTAAAAATCTTTCGATCAAGGATGTTGCGAAGCTCGCGGGCGTTTCCATCAGCACGGTATCGCGCGTGCTCAATAAGAATCCCGGGGTCAAAAAAGCGCACCTGGCAGCGGTGCAGGACGCGATCAAAGAGCTTAATTTCAAGCCGTCGGTCAACGCCCAGCGGCTTGCAACGGGCAAAAGCAATGTCATCGCGCTCGTCATCCCCCGCTACGAAGGCATTTTTTATTCGTTCTACGCGCTCGAGCTTATCCGCGGCATCGGCACCATGGCCGCGGCGCTGAAGCTCGACCTTCTGCTGCATATCAGCGACGACTGGACGTCGCTCAACCTGAACGGCCTGGGCGGCGTTATCTTCGCGGATATCATCAAGAACCGGCAGCAGGTCGAAGAGGCCCTTGCGGGCAATATCCCGACCATCGTCATCAACAATCTTGTGGAAGATCTCGACGTCCACTGCATCGCGGTCGATAATATCGGCGGTTCGCAGAACGCGGTCAATTATCTGATCGGCCTCGGCCACCGCAAGATCGCCCATATCGCCGGCGAATTATTCACGCAGGCGGCGGCACACCGGTTCGAAGGATATAAACGGGCGCTCGCGAAAAAAGGCATCCCGCTGAAAGAAGAGTATGTTATCAAGACCGATTATTCCCGCGGCCAGGCGCGCTCCGCCGCGGAGAAGCTGTTCAGATTGCCCGATCCGCCGACCGCGATCTTCGTCGCATCGGATGCCATGGCGCTGGAGGTCATGACCGTCGCGCGCGAACGCGGGATCAAGATCCCCGCGGATGTCTCTCTCGTCGGTTTTGACGACAACCCGTCGGGATTGTACGGCCCGGTCTCATTGACGACGGTGCGCCAGCCGCTCGTCAAAATGGCGCAGGAATCGGTCAAGGAATTGAGCGTTATCATGAATCTGAAGAAGAAAGCGCCGGTGCGCAGGATCGTGCTGCCCACCGAGCTTATTATCAGGGAATCGTGCCAGGCGGTATCGGCGAACAAGGATAGATAGCCTTCGATCGTGCCGGCGGCGCCGTGTTCTTCCGTCGACAATCATACAACAGGTAGTGCCCACCGTATTATGGAATACAATATATTGTGTTTTTCTGTTGACAAATCCCTTCCCGCGTTTTATAATCTCAGGAGAATCGGCACAATGGCGCGTGTCGTGTCGCAGCAAACCGTTTTTATTTAGGAGGATGCAATGCCGTTACGTCTTTCGAACAACGCTATAAAGGTCCTGGAGCGCCGGTATTTCAAACGCGATAAAGCAGGAAAGGTCATCGAGACCCCGGAAGAGATGTTCCGCAGGGTCGCCCGGGCTATTGCCGAGGCGGATAAACTCTACGGCAAGACCGGCGAGCAGGTCGCCCAGCTCGAGGAGAGATTTTATAACGCGATGACGTCGCTTGAATTCGTGCCCAATTCTCCGTGCCTCATGAACGCGGGGCGCGAGCTCGGGCAGTTGAGCGCCTGTTTTACCCTTCCCATCGCGGACTCCATGGATTCTATTTTCGAAACGCTCAAGGCGACCGCCATGATCCACAAATCGGGCGGCGGCACCGGTTTTTCATTCTCGCGCCTGCGGGCCAAGAACTCAGTCGTCAAGACGACCGGGGGCGTCGCGTCGGGTCCGGTCTCCTTTATGAAGGTGTATGACGCGGCGACCGAAGCGGTGAAACAGGGCGGCACGCGCCGCGGCGCCAACATGGGCATCCTGCGCTCCGACCATCCGGATATCCGGGAGTTCATCACGTGCAAGGAGAATAATAAGGAAATAAACAATTTCAATATTTCCGTCGCCATCACCGACGATTTTATGCAGCATCTTGCCAAAGGGGATGACTATGATATTATCGATCCGCATTCGAACGCGGTCATCGGCAAGGAGAACGCCCGGGAGATATTCGATCTGATCGTCAAACAAGCGCATAAGAACGGCGAGCCGGGCATTATCTTCATCGACAAGATCAATATCGATAACCCGACCCCGAAGCTCGGCAAGATCGAGAGCACCAATCCGTGCGGCGAACAGCCGCTTCTGCCGTATGAGAGCTG
>JAGOOP010000029.1 GCA_017992455.1 Candidatus Omnitrophota bacterium
AGGGATAACCTTTTGCTGAAGAAGGGAAAGTGTTGGGGCGGGCGTGCCCGCACCACGCCCGCCCCAAGCGGGTCGTTCTCAAGGACAGCGCGTAAGAGGCACGGCAATGCCGCACGAAGTAAGATTTTAGCGTGTTGTAAGCGGCATAGCGGCCAACCGCTCTTTTTTACTACTTGAATTGGACGCGACGGCTGGCGGCTGCCCCCACCCAGCCGCCAGCCGGCCGAGCCGCACACGCACTACACTAGCAAGAAGCGAGCGGCCTAGCGAGCGCCCAGCGAAGGCCTTGCCCCAGCAAGGCCGAAGCGGTGACGCGGGGCACAACGAAGCCCGCGGCCAAGCGGGCGGGGCTATTGAAATTAAACGTTAACAACGGTGGATCCTGGAAAACACGTTCGAACTTTCTCCAGGACACACCACCAAGTTTTCTTTTGTTTTTCAAGCAGCACAGGGGAGGCCGTCATGCGGCCTGAGAGTTCCGCCTGTATCGAGCGGATGACCCTCATAACCTGATCTGGATAATGCCAGCGGAGGGAACGGTGAGTGGATTTGTATAAAGCCCTTATGCAATCGGCATAAGGGCTTATTTTTTTAAAGGAGGGAATGATGGAACTGGATGAGATAAAGATATCAAAGGCGATCATCGAAGCGTACCATACCAAACTGATCGATGCTCTGGATGCGGATGTCGCAATAGCCGGCGCAGGCCCTGCCGGAATGATATGCGGGTATTATCTTGCCAAAGCCGGGAAGAAAGTCGTTTTATTCGAGCGCAAGCTTTCCGTGGGCGGCGGTATGTGGGGCGGCGGGATAATGTTCAATGAGATTGTGGTCCAGCAAGAGGCAAAAAAGGTCCTTGATGAATTCGGGGTCAGGAACAGGAAATACGAGGACGGGTATTATCTTGCCGATTCCATCGATGCGGTGTCGACGATCTGTTCTCAAAGCGTGCATGCGGGGCTGAAGATATTCAACCTGTTAAGCGTGGAGGATGTTCTGATACGGGCGAAGCGTGTTTGCGGCCTTGTTTTGAACTGGACATCCGTTGAAATGGCCGATCTTCATGTCGATCCGATTACCATGCGGGCAAAATTCGTTGTTGATGCGACCGGGCATCCCGCTGAAGTGGCGCGGGTCGTGGAAAGAAAATCGGGAATCAGGCTTAATACAAAGGCGGGGAAAATGGCCGGTGAGCGGTCTATGTGGGCAGAGGCAGGTGAGAATGTCATCGTAACGAATTCCAGAGAAATATGCCCGGGGCTGTACGCGTGCGGGATGTGTGCAAATGCCGTGTTCGGAGCCCCGCGCATGGGGCCGATATTCGGGGGCATGCTTCTTGCGGGAAGAAAAGTGGCACGAGATCTGATCAGGAAGCTTTGATCCATGCGCAGGATCTTTTTTAGTTCCCCTGCCTCAGAAAGTATGGTAAAATCTATTTCGTAATTAATATGTCCGGCCATGAAAAAATCCCTCCTGCTTCTCATTCTTCTATTATCGGTTCTTTTTCCGGCGATCGGGGCGGACCAATCTTTGCATGAGGCTTCATTTTACGAGAAGTTAAGAAATACTGTTGTCAATTGCCGTTTGTGCCCGCGCGAATGCGTCATCGCTGACGGAAAACGGGGGTACTGCCGCGTGCGGGAGAACCGCAAAGGCGTGCTGTACGCGTTATCCTACGGACAGCCTGTTGCCGTACATATTGATCCGATCGAAAAAAAACCGTTCTTTCATTTCCTGCCGGGCTCCGAGGCGTTCTCAATAGCGACCGTCGGCTGTAATATGAATTGCGCCTTCTGCCAGAACTGGGAGATATCGCAGGCAAAGCCCGAGGATGCACGGGCCGGGTATGCGACAGCCGAGCATATTGTCACGCAGGCGCGCCGCAGCGGGGCGCAGAGCATTGCGTTCACCTATACGGAGCCCACGATATTCTATGAATATATGCTCGATATCGCGCGAAAAGCCAAAGCGGCGGGATTGCGGGTGACCATGCATTCGAACGGGTTCATCAACGGGGAGCCTTTGCGCAAGCTGTGCAAGTATCTCGATGCGGCAAATATCGACTTAAAGGGTTTTTCCCAGGAGTATTACGCGAAGATCTGCGAGGGCAGCCTCGAGCCGGTCCTGCGCAGCCTGAAGGTCCTCAGAGAAGAAGGCGTGCATCTTGAAATAACGAATCTGGTGCTTTCAGGGTATAATGACGATCCGCAAAAGGTCAGGGAGATGTGCGTGTGGATCAGGGATAATCTGGGAGCCGATACGCCAATGCATTTTTCGCGGTTCTACCCGATGTATAAACTGCTCGCCTTAATCGCGACGCCGGTCGAAAAACTCGAAGCGGTCCGGGAGATCGCCCTCGATGCCGGCCTGAAATACGTCTATATAGGCAATATCCCCGGCCATGAAGCCGAGCATACGTATTGCCCTGCGTGCCGCAACGCGGTGATCAGGCGATCGGGATATATCGTTTCCGATTTCGATATTGTCGATGGCAGATGTAAATATTGCGGTGAACCGGTCAAGGGGGTGTGGCGATGAAAGCGCCCATTTTTGGTTTTATGCGGGTTGTTTGCGCGGCTGCGATGTTCGTGTCATGTGCAATGCGTGTTGATGCACAGCCGTCAATGAAACAGCCGAATGTCGCCGGCGCGTTCTACCCGGCAGATGAGCAAGAGCTCGCGGCTTTGATAGACGGAATGCTGGACAAAGCTGCCTCAACCGGCCCTGCGCGCATTAACGCGGACATATTCGGTCTGATCAGCCCGCATGCAGGGTATCAATATTCGGGGCAGACCGCAGCGTACGGATATCATCAGATCAAGGGAAGGGGATATACGACAATCGTCATCCTCGGCCCGAGCCACTCGGTCCGTTTTAACGGGGTATCCATTTATCCGCGCGGCGCGTTCAGGACGCCGCTGGGGGATATCGAGATCGACTGGCCGTTTGCCGGGCAATTGCTCGCGCTGGAACCCTCTGCATCTGCGGAGTTGATGGTATTCGAGCGGGAACACTCGATCGAAGTCCAGCTCCCTTTTCTGCAGAAAGTCCTGAAGGGTTTCCGCATCGTGCCGGTCATGATGGGTGATTGCGATCTGGCGCTGTGCCGCAGGCTTGCCGCTGCGTTGAAGGCGGCGATCGGAACGCGCACGGACGTGCTTGTGGTTGCGTCAACCGATATGTACCACGGCTACGATTACGATGAGTGCAGCCGTATCGACAATATGACGCTTACTCACGTGAAGGATATGGATGCCGATGGCCTGTATAAAGGATTGCGCGAGGGAACGGCCCAATTGTGCGGCGGGACAGCGGTAGTGACGCTTCTTGAGCTTGCAAAAAGCATGGGCCACGACAAGGCATTGATCCTTGCCCAGACGAATTCCGCCCTCGTCACCAATACCATGAAAAAAGGCGTCTGGACTGTGGGATATTCAAGTGTTGTCATCGATCAGGAAAAAGGAGAGGACGCGATGTTGCTGAACACTGAGCAGCAGAAGAAAATGCTCGATCTTGCGCGGAGGTCGATCGAGACGTATTTGAAAACCGGAAAGAAACTGCAGGTTACTGAGACCGATCCGGTTCTGGCCGGGGAAATGGGCGCGTTCGTCACCCTGCACGAAAAAGGCAGATTGCGCGGCTGTATCGGGAACATCGTCGGCCGCCAGCCGCTTTACCTGACGATCCGCGACATGGCTGTCGAAGCGGCAACAGGCGATCCGCGTTTCAGCCCGGTCAAGATCGGCGACTTGAAGGGCATTGAGATCGAGATATCCGTGCTGTCTTCGCTGGAGCGCGTCGATTCCGCGGATAAGATCGAAATGGGCAAACACGGGGTCCTTGTGCGCCGCGGATTCAATACCGGGGTGTTCCTGCCGCAGGTGGCTACGGAGACCGGCTGGAGCAAAGAGGAGTTCCTTTCTGAGCTGTGCAGCCAGAAAGCCGGCCTGTCACCTGACGCGTGGAAGGACAAAAATACCGAACTCTACATCTTCACCGCCGAAGTCTTCAAATAATGATTCTGCTATGACCATTATAATAAGTTTGTTTTTTACCGGCATACTCTTTGGCGCAGGGCCGTGCCTTGTCAGCTGCGGGCCTGTGTTGGTATCCTATATTTGCGGCACGCAGAAAAAGCCGCGGGAAAGTTTGAATGCGTACATTCTTTTTTCTGTTTCGCGCATCGCGGTGTATGTTGCCCTGAGCATCGGCGTGTTTTTTATCGGCCGTATCGGCTTAGAGAATCTGATCGCAGATTACGCAAATTATCTGTTCATCATGGCAGGTTTTTTCCTCATGCTGATCGGCGCATATTTCCTTATGGGTAAACGCATGCAATTAAAGCCTTTTAACCTTATTTATCAGCATATCATCAAGGGCGATACCAAGAATGTCATATTGCTCGGCATTGCCTGCGGGATCTTGCCGTGCGCCCCGTTCCTCGGAGTGCTGACGTATATCGGGCTTGTATCGGATCACATCGCGCAGAACATCGTGTACGCGGCGCTGTTCGGTGCAGGGACATTTGTTTCGCCGCTCGTTCTCGTTTCGCTTGCGGCCGGCGCTGTCCCGGCCGTCATCAAGAACAGGCACGGGCTTATTGCGCGGATCGTGCGCATATGCAGCGGGATCATGGCCATTGCGATGGGCGGACAGCTTGTATGGAGGGCATTTGTATGAACAGGTTTTATTGTTCGAGCGGCGACGTGTCGGGAGATTCGATCATCATCAAGGACAAAGGGCAGGTTCACCATATCAGGGATGTGATCAGGCTCAAGGAAGGGGAGCGCGTTTTTGTTTTTGACGATAAGGCGCATGAATTCGATTGCGTCATCGGCAAAATCACGCTTACACAGGTGGTATTTGCCGTCAAGCAGCGGCTCCAGCCGAAGCGTGAAGGCCGTCCGGAGATCACTGTCGCCTGCGCGATCCCCAAGCATTCGAAGATCGACGATATCATCGATACATTGACGCAGATCGGTGTTTCCCGGATCATCCCGATGATGACGGAAAGGGTGATTGTCCGGCTTGACAGGGCAAAGAGAACAGAGCGGCGCGACCGCTGGCGTAAGATCGCGCTGGCTGCCAGCAAGCAGAGCCAGCGCAATACTGTGGCTACGGTGGACGAGATAACGGATATCAGGGATGTGATCGGATTATCCGGCAATTTCGACCTGAAGCTTATTCCCACGCTGCCCGGCGACAGAACACAGCTCAAGGATGTATTGGACAGCGCCAGGCCAAAACACATCCTGGTCCTCATAGGCCCTGAAGGGGATTTTACTCCGGAAGAAACCGCTCTGGCCCGCAAGGCCGGGTTCGTTCCTGTGTCATTCGGGGATTTCGTATTTCGTGTCGAGACAGCATGCGTTTATATTGCCAGTGTCTTAAACTACGCTTATTAGTTATCCACAGAGTTATCCACTTTTAATTGTGTCTGACCCTATTTTTAAAATACGCACGCTTGGGTGCAAGGTGAATCAGTATGATTCGCAGGAGATACGCGAGCGGCTGCTGGAGGCCGGCGGCCGCGAGGCAGGTAATGGACGTAAGGCCGATATTTATATTATCAATACCTGCACGGTCACGCAGAAAGCTGACAGGGATTCCTTCTATCACATCCATCGCAGTTACCGGGAGAACCCGCGCGCTTTGATCGTCGTTACCGGGTGCATGGCTGAATTCGACAGCCGCAGATTGAAACGCGAGCCCGGCGTCGGCCTTGTCATTGAAAATAAGGATAAGGGGAAACTGGTTTCCCGTATCATCAAGGGCTCTGAGCCGGGGCGGCATGGGATATCGTCTTTTGAGAACCGCACGCGCGCATTTTTGAAAATCCAGGACGGGTGCGATAATTTTTGCAGTTATTGCATCGTTCCGTATGTGCGCGGCGCAGCCCGCAGTAAACCTTTTGCAGATATCCTGCGCGAAGCGCAGAAGCTTGTCGATAACGGCTATCGGGAAATAGTGCTTACCGGCATTTGCCTTGGTTCATACGGCAAAGATCTCAAACCTGCCGGTTCGCTTGTTTCGGTCATCGAAGGCCTTGAGAAGCTCGATGGCCTCTGGCGCATCAGGCTCAGCTCCATTGAAGCGAAGGACGTGAACGATCAGCTCATCAATGCTTTTGCGCAGTCAGACAAGCTGTGCCGGCATATCCACATCCCCATTCAGAGCGGAGATAACGATATTCTGCGGGCAATGCGGCGCAAGTATACCCGGCAGGATTATATCCGTCTTATCGTTAAGCTTAAGAAGGCATGTCCCGGAATTGCCATCACCACCGATGTTCTTGTGGGGTTTCCGGGAGAAGAGGAGAGGCATTTTCGCAATACCCTGGATCTTGTCATGAAGATCGCGCCGCTCAAAACGCATATTTTCCCTTTCAGCCCGCGTCCCGGCACATGCGCGTATCTTCTGAAGAACCGGCCGCCCGCGGATATTGTCATGGATCGCCTTAAGCGGATGGAACGCGAAGCGCGCGAATGCGCGAAGCAATATCAACGCCGATTCCTGTCCCGCGTTATGCCGGTGCTTTTCGAAACACGGTCGAAGGATCAGGCAGGAATTTGGGAAGGTTTTACCGGCAATTATCTGAAAGTCGTCTGCAGATCGCGCAAAGACCTTAAGAACCGCCTTTTTTCGTTTCGCTTGAAAGAAATTCGCGGAGAAAAGATTTTGGGCGTTTTGCCTTGAAAATACCGGATCCTGTGCTATACTTTTAGCACGCCACGGTTCTTGAAGACGAAATGTCTTTAGGAAGCGTGGTTTTTTGTTTATCCGTAAAAAATGATCTTTAAAAAAGCACTTCAAAAGTCGGGGGTTTGAAATGTTAAGAAAGATCGCAGCATCACTCGTAATATTCTGCCTTGTATTTGAACAAAGCGGATTCGCGCAAGTAGCTCCTCAGATCACTGTTCCGGCATATCTTGCCGGAGCCCTGTCGCCTGACAGATTCAGGCCCATCCATCTTCGCAGTATCTCATTCGACCAGGCCACGCATAACTTCAATCTTCTTTTGGATAAAGGTGACGTAAAGGATCTGCGCCAGTCCCAGCTTGAAGAGACAACGCGCAGGCTTTTCGAATACTTCCAGATCGGGTTAAGGCTGCCCAACAGCATGTTCTGGGTAAATCTTCGTCCCGATGATCCATCCAATATAATCGATCCCTATTTAGAGAAGACAGAATTAGGCAAAGTGCTGCTTGAGGCAGACCTGCAATTAAAGAAGGACCTGTCCGCATGCACGTCCCCCGATACAAAAGAAGGCCGCAGCTACTGGAATAAGCTTTATGCCAAAGCAGAAAGCCTGTTCGGCCAGTCCGATATCGAGATACCCACCATCACGAGGCCCTGGATCGTTCCGGGCGAGATCATCATGGCTCAGTCCGGTGAAGGGGCGTATGTGTATAAGGCAATGCTGAAAGTCATGCTTGAACAGGACTACCTCAAGGATGCGGCCGGGTATGACTTCGCAGACCCGAGGGCGAGGGAATTGAACGAATATTCGTCGCAGCTCATCCGCACCGAGATCCTTCCCCGTTTGACAAGGGACGTGAACTCTGCGAAAAGATACGCCGGCCTTCGCCAGGTATATTATTCGCTGATCCTGGCGCAATGGTATAAACAGAGCAAGCCTGAAGCGTTCGGCTCAAAGATCGACAGCCGCGACCTGACCGGCCTTACCTCTCAGAAACAGTGGTCCAGGCAGACTTATTACCAGGCATACAAGAAGTCATTTGAGAAGGGTGAGTATAATAAGGAAGAGACCGTCAACAGCGCCTCTGGCCTGACTATTCGCAGATATTTCAGCGGAGGCATCCGCCCGGTTTCCGCCGGAGTTATCCAGGCAATAAATATAGCGGGAAACGCCGTGCGCGATCCGGCTGTCATTCCCGGAAGCATAAATACTGAAACGAATAGTCTCCGGGTTCAGTTGCCTGCGCAGGCATTATCAACGGTATCGGCGCCCGCTTCTGCAATGGACGGCGGAAACAAAGATCTGACAGCGGGGCAGCGGTTCAAGGTGTGGTGGGCTGCTGAAAAGATCACTTTTGGGGCAGATGTCAGTGCAATAACCAAGAACTGGCAGAAAGAGGAAAAAGAGACATTATCCACGTTGCTCCATTCGTATCCGCGCAATTCAATTATTAATACCACATTCGGTTATATTACGGGAATCAATCGCAGCTTGAACGCGTATCATGCAGGAGAACTACTTGACATGGCCCTGAAAGGGGAAGCCAGTTTGAGCACACACGCCGTATATATCCATCAGGATACAAGGGTTTTCATTGGCCACGTTTTGAATAATTCAGAAACAGCATGGAACGCCGCGGCAAATGATTCAGCGTTCGCCCAAAATACCGACACGCGGGATACGATGCTGAGCGAGATCGAGAAAAACGCGATCGAGACATTGCGCGGTTTTACTCAACAGCTGGGCGCTGATCAGGTTGTATCATATCTGCAGATCATTGCCGCATCTCCGGATTGGTCTGAATATGCCAGAAGCATAAGCGGCCGGGCGATCGAGCGTATCGAGGCCTACCACGCAGCTGAGGCCCGCGACGGAGGGGGCGTTACAGTCGAGGACTTGAAGGCGCTGCTGGCTTCGCCTGAGGAAATGGCCCTCTTTGTCGCAACGCAGCTACCGCATCTTCAAAATGGATATAAACCCGGAGATTTCACCCATGCGGTCTTCGAAAGGGCTATTTCTCATCTGGATGAGGGGCAAAACCTGGATGCGACTGAGCTATATTTTATTACGTCCGCGAAAAGGTATTTGATGAATAAAAAGGCGGAGGCACAGGAACAAAAAGACGGCGGGACGCTGTCACGCGAGGATATATCGAGGGTCGTTGAAGAGGTTCAGAAGAGCGATATAGGCAAGGTCTTCGCGGTTTTGAGCCCGTATTCTACAGCTGATCTGAATGCGATCGCCAAAGAGTATCGCAATCGATATCCGAAAGACGTAAAGGCGAAGTTCATCACCGCCGCGCTTGTAAAAGCAAAACGCCAGCCTGCGCTTGGCAAACAGTGGTCAAACGGCAAAGACGGGGGGACAGACCGCGATGGAAAGTTTGATGATGAATACAGCAGGTCGCTCATCAAGCGTTTTCAGGAGCAAGGCTATCCGCTTGAAGGCTTGCGCGGTATAGATCCGGATCATTTCAAGAGAATGGTTTCTTATTTTGAATCTAAAGGATGGGTCCCGCTGATTCAATCTCCCCCTTTCCTGGAGGGCACAGCCTGGATCGATGCCTTTGAGGAGCGCATCGGAGCCTATGCGAGCGGTAAAACGGTGCATGTGGTCGACAAGGCCGATAACTCGCGCATGTCATGGGTGAACATGTTTAAGAAGATGGGATTTAACGTATCTGTCTCTGTCGATGTGAACACGGCGCATACGGATTGGCAGATGTTTAAAATAAACCCGGATATTGTCTTTGTCAACGGCGATCCTGCCGAAGACATTTGGCTTGCCGAAAGGATCCCGCAGGCGGCGTTCTTCTACGTGACCGATGTCGACATGAACGATGCTCTAAAGCAGTCCACGGATGAAACGCGAAGAATGGCCGAGTTGCAGAGATCAGGTCTGGTTTCCCGGTGGATCTGCCGCGAGTATGCGGCAAGGGATATCCTGGATGGGCTGGACGATCTAGCGCGGGCCGAGTCAAGCCGCGACGGCGGCACGTTCTGGAACAAGAAGCTTGACCAGGGATATATCCGGGAGCACAACATAAAACCCATCTCCATCGGCCTGATAGAAAGCAGAGGAGCTTTGCATGGCTATGTGCTTGTTATTGATCCGATGGTTAACATCGTCGAATACGAAGCGAAGCTGGGCGCTCTTAAAGCGGGGATTTTTTCTGAACCGGAGGAAGCAGGTTTACGCGCAAAAGGGCTGGATCCCGAAGCGTATAAGAAAGAAGGTCATTATCTGCCCATTATTATCTATGTCCGGACCCCTGATGGAGACTATGAAAGCCTGCTTGAGTATGCTGACGGGGTTATTCAGGCAAAAGGCGGCTGGACAAGCAATGCCTATAAGTTTTGTATGGATAAGCAAAAGCCCATCGTGAGCGAGGTCAATCAGGTCTGGCTGGAAGGACGGGAGTTGCAGTCCGGGGATTGGGTTACCCTTGATGCGGATAACGCAAGGATATATGCATATCCGGGTCCGCAGCAGGCGATCCGTCTGATCGACGACACAGACTCCATGCGGTCTCGATCTTCGTCTCGTATTGTTCCTGAACGCCGGGTCGGCAGAGAAAGTATCGGCGCATATCCGGCCCGGAATGAATTGCTCGTCGAGCCGTTTAAACGGCCGGTCCTGCCGGCATTCCTGAACGTTTCGCTGATACCCGGTGAACTGAAGAAGGGAACTGTCCTGGATTTTGGCATATCGACCAGGGTCCCGGATTTGGTTAAAATACTGGAAAAGAAATATAGAGCTGCTATAGGCCAGAAGGTCACTATTGTTGATACAGATCGTAATGATTTGATCGTCAAGGGCGAAGACGGCAAGCAGTTCATAATAGATTGGATTTTTCCGGGCGTGCTGCTTACGGACGAGAACGGCAGGGTATTCGAGACGGGATTGGTAAAGGACGGCGGGGGATCGTTCGATGGAGATTATGGGCAGTTCGATAATGACAGCATTGCGGCAGGATTGGGCAACGACCTGGACGATCCTGACCATCAAAAGCGGTTTGATGCGGTCAAGCGTCTCGCCAATATGAAAAAGCACAGGAGCGGCGTCGCATTCTGGCCGCTGATCAGGGCTCTGGATGATTCTTCTCCGACTGTCCGCAGGATAGCCGCAAAAGGACTCAAGAAATATCATTCGGTCAATGCTATCGGCCCGCTGTTGAGCAGTATTAACAGGCCTGCCCAGTCCCGCCAAGGGGTTATCCTGGATACGGATCTTTATAAAGCGGCACAGACAGCTGCTGTAGAGTCGCTTGCGGCAATCCGGGATGATGCAGCAGTGCGCGGTTTGATACAGTCTTTTAGTAATGTGTACGCGGATGATGTAAAGATCGCGATCATCGAAGCGCTTGTTGAGACGTCGCATCCTATGGCAGGCGCGGCATTCATCGATTTCTTATATGACCGGCAACTGTCAGGGGACGTTCATGCAAAGATACAGGAGGCCCTTTATCAGATCAAACTCCCTGCCAATGATATGCTCAGGCAATCCTTGTCCCGGGACGGCGGTATCGTGAACGAAGGGGCCCGTGCTGAGGAACTTGCCGGCAAGCTCCGGACGTATCTGGCAGAGTTATTCGATAGCGATCTCGCGCATTACTCCCTTATAAAAGATATAAAGCCGGCGGATATGGCGCTCGAAATGCTTTATGATGAGGGGTATATGAAAAAATTATATAATCGCGCGAAGGAGGGATTAAAGGCCTCCGATATCATCATAACAGATGCTGACCTGAAAATCGGCACATGGACGCTTTTTATGGATGAGCACACGGTCGATGTCGACTTCCACCTGTATGCAGACCCTGGCAGGATCAGCGTTGAGGTTATGGAGGCAGGCGCAGTCGAAGAGGCAGGCCAACAGCCATCGGACAGCCGCGACGGCGGCAATACCGCAAAAGATAGAGCATCCAAGGTGAAGGGAATTATTGACAGGTCTGTGGCCCAAATGAACAGAGTCCGGCCTGATCTATGGTATCCTGAAAGTGTCGTAAACATGTATGCGGAATCGTTGTTCCGTCATTTAACGAATCTGGGAGGGGCATACGTCCCTGCGTTAAAACGAGACCTGGCGGAGCGTAAGAAATCGGCAAAGGCGGCAGAAAAAGTGCCGTATTACCAGCAGCGTTTGATCGAAACGATCGAAGACGCGATTGAATATCTCGAACCGTCCTTTGTGATCCCGGCGATCAAGGATATGAGAACAGCGCTCGGCAACGGAGCATGGGGACGTGCGCGGAACATTGCCGTTACATACGGGCAGAAGCAGGAGGAGCGTTTCCTGAAGATCAACCGGTCCTTTGTGAAGGTTAAGGAATTTTCGATTAAGGAGGCGGTCGCCGCGCTGAGATCAGGCGATTTCGTCCATAATATCGTTGATGGATACAGCTGGGATTACGCGAGTCTGATCGTCCTGGGTGATGAGGAATACGGCCGCAGGATGGAGAAGGCATGCGCGGATCTGGAGGCAGGCAGGATCAAGGCGGTATTATATGAAAAACAATATCAGGCCTGGCATGAAATGATCGTTTTGTATGAAACCCCGCTGGCGCTCATCGAAATGGCTGTCAAGAAGCCCCGGCCCGTCCGTGCGCCGTCGCGCCTTGACGGCGGCACGCCAACGATGGACGATACAAACGGTTCCGATCCCGTTAACCGCGTCAAGCGGAATGCGGACAGTCAGTATGAGGGGCCCGCCGCAGAATCCAGCAGCAGATCGAGCGGCGAAATCAATCGATCAGCCGATCAGTTCGACGGCGGGATTATATACCAGAGCGGGCCGATGTATGTAGATGCAAGGCCGGGTTATTATAAAGAAGGTAAAATGTGGGATCGTTACTTTTTTGTCGAATTAGGGTCCGATCACTATTCTGAAGGTGGCCAGAAGAAGACAGGTTATACTCTAAGGATTATCGTAAGTAATACCAAGTTTTATAGCGATCAGTTCGAAGTGCCGGGGTGGGTAGAGAGATATAATACAGGCAGGATCTTTGTCGGTAACGATGAAAGCGTCGCAAAACAATTGTACCGGGAATTTACGGAGGAAGGTCTGGCTTGGGAAAACCTGATAGAATGGTACGAATCGCCGAATGCTTTTGACGTTGGGCGCAGCGTGTATCCGGATAAATGGGAGATAGCAGAAGCGTATCAAAAAAGATTTAACGTGAGTCAGCCATTGGATTCGAGGAGTGTTAAGATCCTGCTGAGGGCTGCGGCGGCTGCGGAACACGAACAAACGCAGGCCAAAGACGGCGGATCTGCGACAAACGTCGGCGGTATTGACTTGAGGGCGCTGCCTGTTGATACGCAGGCGGCCGGAGCGATTTCTGCAGCGGGACCAGCCGCCAATGTTCCTTTTGTTTCCATCAAAGAACTTGAGACGCAGTGGCAGACGATAAAGCGGCAGATGCGGTCAGGCCCCATGCCGTATGACCGGCTCATGGCCTTTGCGCTCGGCTGCTGCCGGAATAAGGATGCGGCAGAGCAGCGGGAAGCTCTTGCGGTCTGTATTACCGGCATACTTAAGCTCGAAGAAGAAGCTGCGGTCTTGACCGCTCCCGAGCTTAAGGAGATACTGGTAGCGATAAGTTAAAAACATATTCCCGGACCCCGACTCCGGGAGTGTGTTAACGGGGATGCTCCTGTCTGAACATCGGCAGGGACATCCCCGTTTTTTCTTGTCCCCCGTTACGGGTGTGTCACAAAGCGAGTTGCGAAGCCCTCTTGAGGTATTGCAAGAGGGCTTCGCCTGTTCGAGCGACTGACACACCCGTAACGGGGGACAAAACAAAACCAGGATGTCCCGGGGCGTTTTTGGTTGACATGCCGGTTAAAGGATGATATATTAAAGTGCTCAAAAAATCATTTAAACGTGAAAGGAGTTGATTACATTGCCGAAGATCGAGATCCGCGAGGGTGAATCCTTCGAATCCGCC
>JAGOOP010000030.1:0-11674 GCA_017992455.1 Candidatus Omnitrophota bacterium
GAGTTCGAGATCGCGCTTGCGCTTGAGCGCCGCGGGATACCGGAGATCGGCAAGGACCTGGGCAAGATCAAGATTTCTTCAAGCCCTGACGGGATGTTTTTGATCGACGTGTTCGTGGATTTCACGATCCCGGAGGCAAGCGAGGCGCATCTTGATTATGTTGCGCAATACAAGAAGGCGCTTGTGCTGGGAACAACGGGTTTGAATGAAGCACAGGTCAAAAAGGTTGAGGAAGTGTCAAAGCTCGTCCCGGTCGTTTTTTCTCCGAACATGTCCATTGGCATGAACACGCTATTTCGAGTTTTGCCGGAGATCGCAAAGATACTCGGCCCGGATTACAGCGTTGAGATCGTGGAAGCGCATCATAAGATGAAAAAGGACGCGCCGTCAGGCACTGCGAAGAAACTTGCCCAGGTCGTGACAGACGTTACTCATAAAGAGATCCCCACGCATTCGATACGGCTCGGCGATATATTCGGGGATCACACAGTTACTTTTTGCGGAAATTCCGAGCGCATCGAGATCAAGCATCAGGCGCACACGCGCGACCTGTTCGTCGTGGGCGCATTGCGCGCTGCGAAATGGCTAGCGAATAAGCCTGCAGGCCTCTATACCATGCAGGATGTTCTGTTCAAATAAGGAGAGCAAATGGATTCGTTGTTAAAAAAGATTCTCGAGGCATCGGGCATTTCCGGTTATGAGAAAGAGATCGCCGCTATCATGAAGCAGGAACTCGGCAAGGTATGCGACAAGGTCGAGATAGACACGTTCGGCAACGTGATCGCGCGCAAGGGCAAGGGCAAAAAGAAGATCATGCTTGCGGCGCACATGGATGAGATCGGCCTTATGGTCAAGTTCATCAACAAGGACGGGTATTTGAATTTCATCAAGGTCGGCGGCATCGATAACCGGATCCTTCTCGGCCAGAAGGTCATTGTGAAAGGCAAGAACGGCGACGTGCACGGCATTATCGGCTGCAAGCCGCCGCATCTTCAGCGCGATGAGGAGCGCAAACATACGGTCAAATACGAGGATATGTTCATCGACATCGGCGCGAAAAGCAAAGAGGACGCTGAAAAGCGCGTTGCCGTGGCTGATGCGGTGATCTTCGATACGGGATGCGGGCAGCTGCACGGCAACCTTTATTTCGGCAAGGCCATTGACAACCGCATCGGCTGTTACGCGCTTATCAAGATCATGGAAAAACTGCGCGTGCCTGCCGAAGTCTATGCGGTCGCGACGGTCCAGGAGGAAGTCGGATTGAAAGGCGCGCGCACCGCGTCCTTCAAGATCGACCCGCAATTTGCAATTGCTATCGATACGACAGTTGCCGGCGACACGCCTGGCATTAAGGAAACGGAATCTGCCCTGAAACTGGGCAACGGTGTTGCCATCACCGTGCTTGAGGCAGCAGGCCGGGGCGTCATCGTGAGCGAGCAGGTCAGGGAATTGTTCATGGACGCTGCGAAAAAGAACAAGATCAAATACCAGATCGATGTGATCGAAGGCGGCATGACAGACGGCGCGATCATCTATATGAACCGCGAAGGCATACCCACCGGCGTCCTGAGCATACCGACACGGTATGTGCACGCGCCGACCGGCGTATTCAATATCGAAGACGTGAATTCAGCCATCGAGCTGACCAAAGCGGTTGTCGAGAAGGTGGCGAAAAATGGAATTTGAGTTTTCCAAACGCCTGCAGTCATTACCGCCATATTTATTCCTTGAGATAGACAAGGCAAAAAGAAAAGCGCGTTCAGAAGGAAGGGATATCATCGACTTCGGCATCGGAGATCCGGACCAGCCGACGCCGAAATACATCATAGACTCTTTGAACAAGGCGGCGAACGATCCCGCGAACCACCGATATGCGCTTGACCAGGGAATGCCGGTCCTGCGGCAATCGATCGCGAAATGGTATAAGAACAGGTTCAATGTGGCGCTTGATACGGAAACAGAAGTCCTGCCATTGATAGGTTCAAAAGAGGGTATCGCGCATTTTCCTCTGGCGTTCTTGAATCCCGGTGATTATGCGCTCGTTCCTGATCCGTGTTATCCTCCGTATAAAGGAGGGACGATCTTTGCCGGCGGCAATGTGCATATCATGCCGCTTCTTGAACAGAATGCCTTTCTGCCCGATCTGAAGAAGATCCCTGCCGATGTGTTGAAAAAAGCGAAAGTCCTGTATATCAATTATCCCAATAACCCGACCGGCGCTGTCGCGGATAAGGCATTCTACGAGAGCGTTGTCGCGTTCGCGAAAAAGCATAACCTCATCGTCCTGTCCGACCTTGCGTATTCGGAAATGTCGTATGACGGTTACAAACCTATGTCGTTCCTCGAAGTCGAGGGCGCACGCGATGTCGGTATCGAGTTCCATTCTCATTCAAAAACGTTCAATATGACCGGCTGGCGCGTGGGTTGGGCATGCGGCAATAAAAAACTGGTTGCAGGGCTTGCAAAGGTCAAATCGAATATCGATTCGGGCATTTTTTCAGCGATCCAGGTCTGCGCAGTGACCGCGCTTGACGCTGATCCGAAGTTCGTGCAAGAGATGAGCGGCATGTATCAACAACGCCGCGATGTGCTCGTTGACGGGTTGAACAGGATCGGCTGGAAAGCCGGCAAACCCAGAGCGACGTTTTACGTGTGGGTCAAGACGCCCGGGAAGCAGGGTTCGATCGAGTGCGCGGGCCTTTTGCTTGATAAGGCCGACCTTGTGGTGACCCCCGGCGTTGGCTTTGGCGCGTCAGGCGAAGGGTATGTGCGGTTCGCGCTCACGGTGCCCAAAGAACGCATCGCTGTCGCGTTGGAGCGTTTAAAGAAGGTGCTGTAAGATGGTCGTGTGCTATATCGGCCTTGGTTCTAATATCGGCGACCGGCAATACTACATTAATGCCGCAGTCCGGAAATTAAAGCAGTTGAGCAGGACCAAAGTGCGCAAGATATCGAAGGCCATCGAGACCGCGCCGCAGGGAGGGCCTGTCCAGGGGCCGTATCTTAACGCAGTGGCTGAACTCGAGACGGATCTGGGCCCGTATCAGCTCCTTGCGGAGTTGCAGAATATCGAATCGGCGCTGGGCCGTATCAGGACGATCATCAACGGCCCGCGCACCATCGACCTTGACATATTGACTTACGGCGATGTTTGTATGGCTGAAGAAGCGCTGTGCATCCCGCATCCGCGCATGCTTGAACGGACATTCGTCCTTGTGCCGCTGGCCGAGATCGCGCCGAAGGCGATAGCGATGGCCAGGAAGATATTAAAAGTCAGAAAAGCAGCGACAAAACCGGTCCTGCGCAGCAGCCGCATGGCCAAGAAAACCAAGCGAATCAAACGAACCAGGCGCACCAGAAGCACATAACACATATGCGCGTTATCCGCACTGTCAAACAGATGCAAACGGCCTGCCTCGCGTTAAGACGCAGAGGCAAGTCCGTCGGCCTTGTCCCTACTATGGGCGCGCTTCACGAAGGCCACATCAGCCTCATCCGCGCGAGCGTCAAAGACAACGATATCACCATTGTCAGCATATTCGTCAATCCCATCCAGTTCGGCCCATCTGAAGATTTCAAGCAATATCCCCGTCCGATCAGCCAGGACATAGCTCTCACCAGAAAATTGGGCGTGGATTTTGTCTTCCATCCAGGCGCGTCCGAGATGTACCCTTCAGGATTTAAGACATACATCGATGTGCAGGAGCTCGGCGGCGTGCTGTGCGGCGCATCGAGGCCGGGCCATTTCCGCGGGGTAACCACTGTCGTTGCCAAATTGTTCAACGCATGTATGCCTGACCGCGCGTATTTCGGCCAGAAGGACGCCCAGCAGGCAATCATCATACAGCGCATGGCAAAAGACCTGGATTTTCCGGTTTCCATAAAAGTCTTGCCGATCGTGCGGGAAAAAAGCGGGCTTGCGTTAAGCTCGCGCAATGCGTATTTGAGCGAGAGCGCGCGGCGCGACGCGCTCGTTATTCCGCGCGCCCTGCAGGCAGCGCGCAAACTCGTCGGCAAAGGCATCCGCGATCCCCGCCGCATCATCGCTGCGATGTCCGCCATGATCAAAGCGAAGAAACCGGCGAAGATCGATTATATCAGCATCGTCGATGCGGCGCATCTGAAGCCCGTGGCGAGGATACAGGGCCCGTGCCTGGTCGCGTGCGCGGTGCGGTTCGGCAAAACCCGGCTCATCGATAATACGGTGGTCAGGCCATGAAAAAAGTATTGCGTATCGCTATTGTCGGCTGCGGCGCTATCGGGACATCGCTGGCCAGGATCATCGTCAAGGATTTCTCATCGCAGGCCAGATTAACGGCTGTGTATGATCAAGACACCGGCCGGGCATCGGCGGTTGCAAAAAAAATAGCCAACAATCGGCTTATCGTCGTCAAGAACCTGAGGTCTGCCATCGCTCGATGCGATCTGGTCATTGAATCGGCGTCGGCGAAATGTTCTTTTGATGTGGCCTCGGCGGCACTCTCTGCCGGCAAGGATATCCTCGTCATGTCCGTCGGGGGTGTGGCGGGAAGGTTTGGCGCGTTGACAAAGCTGGCGGGGAAACACGGGGCCGGGATCTATATCCCCAGCGGCGCCATCTGCGGCATTGACGCGCTCAAGGCGGCGCGGATAGGCCGTATCCGGTCCGTGACGCTCACGACCCGTAAACCGCCGCATTCATTCCGGTCTGTGCCGTATATCGCTGCGAAAAAGATCGATCTTGACGCTATCCGCAAAGACACGGTGCTGTTCTCCGGCACCGCAGAGCAGGCAATGAAACATTTTCCCCAGAATATCAATGTCGCAGGCATATTAAGCCTCGCGGGCATCGGGCCGCGCAAGACAAGGGTTTGCATTGTCGCAAGCCCGGAGGCAAAGCGCAACAGCCACGAGATAGTTATCGAATCAACGGCAGGAGCCATTTTCACCCGGACCGAGAACGTGATCCATCCTGATAATCCCAAGACAAGTTATCTGGCAGTGCTTTCGGCTGCCGGGCTTATCAGGCAGATCCTCGACCCGGCTCACATAGGAACATGATGCGGGATCCGTTCCATGGTGGGAAACGGTCCCAGGACTCACCTTTAAACCGTGAAGGGGGGTGAAACACAATGGCAACCAAAGTCGCGAAAGTCGGCGTCAAGAGAGTAAAGGGTTTCCTTTATTACCTTGACAAACAGGGCGATGTTTCTTGCGCAAAGATGGCAAGAGGCAAGTCAAAAGGCGGCAAGCCCAAGAAGGTAGAGAAAGTCGGCGTCAAGAGAAAAGAGGGTTACCTCTATTTCATTGACAAGCAGGGCGACGTCTCTTGCGCAAAGATGGTAAGAGGCGGTAAGAAGAAAAAGAAGAGATAGCACGGTGTGGAACGTTGGGGTCAGACCCCATTATTTCCGGAGATGTGTTCCTTGAAATAATGGTGTCTGACCCCACCTCGATATAAATAACCGTCCTTCCGGGGTCGAATAATTGGAAAACTTAATCTTTGTCAAAGGCGCCCGCCAGCATAATCTCAAGAACATCGACGTAAAATTGCCCCGCAACAAGCTGATCGTGGTGACCGGCCTGTCCGGTTCAGGCAAGTCGAGCCTTGCGTTCGACACGATCTATGCGGAAGGCCAGCGCAGGTATGTCGAAAGCCTCTCGAGCTACGCCCGGCAGTTCCTCGAGCAGCTGCAGAAGCCCGACGTCGAGTATATCGAAGGACTTTCCCCTGCGATCGCCATAGAGCAGCGAACCGCAGGCGGCAACCCGCGTTCGACCGTGGGCACCCAGACCGAGATCTATGATTACCTGCGGCTTTTGTTCAGCCGCATCGGCACAATATCGTGTTATCAGTGCGGCAAACCCATCGAGCGCCAGACCAGCCAGGAGATCGTCGAGAAGATCCTGGCGTATCCCGCAGGCACTGCCATACAGATCCTCGCACCTATGGTCAAGGGTAGAAAAGGCGAATACAAGGATATATTCGCTGTGGTCCAGAAAGCCGGTTTTGTGCGCTGTCGCATCGACGGCGTGGTCTATGAATTGCCTCATCCGCCTGTAAAACTCGACCGGTATAAGGTGCACATCATCGAGGTCGTCGTGGACCGCCTGACCGTCAAGCCGGAGAACAAGAAGCGGCTCACCGATTCCGTGGAAACGGCTTTGAAGGTCGGTAAAGGCATGGCAGTGGTGGCTCGGGGCCAGGGCTCCGGCAGCGTTGATGAAGTTTTCAGCGAGCAGTTCGCCTGCAGTTCGTGCGGTATAAGCATTCCCGAAGTCGAGCCCCGTCTTTTTTCATTTAATTCCCCGTTCGGCGCATGCCCCGCATGCAACGGTTTAGGGATAAAGCTTGAATTCGACCCTGACCTTGTCATCCCTGACCGGACAAAGTCCATCAATGAAGGTGCTATCGCCGCATGGAGGCGCGGTGGCAGGGGCTATATCATGTATTACCGCTGGCTGATCAGGGAACTGTCGCGCAGGCTCAAGTTCGACCTCGACACGCCGTTCAATAAATTGCCCAAAGATATCCAGAGATCCATTCTATACGGCTGCGATGAGGTTTTATACGGCAGCAAGCCCTATGAAGGCGTGATCCCTCATCTGGAACGGCTGTTCCACACGTCGGACAGCGAATACCTCAAGACAGAGATATCGAAATTCATGGCAAGCCTTGACTGCCCCGAATGCCGCGGCAGCCGTTTGAAAAAAGAAGCGCTTGCGGTGACGATCAACGGCAAGAATATATCCGAGGCCACGGCGCTTTCCATCAGAGACGCGCGCGAGTTCTTCAAGTCGCTTTCGTTGACCGAACGCCAGAAAGCGATCAGCCACCAGGTGCTCAAGGAAGTCATCCTGCGGCTCGGCTTTTGCGTTGACGTCGGCCTTGATTATCTGACCCTTGAGCGCAAAAGCGCGACGCTTTCAGGTGGGGAGGCGCAGCGGGTGCGGCTTGCCACGCAGGTGGGCTCAGGCCTTGTGGGCGTGCTGTATATCCTCGATGAGCCGAGCATCGGCCTGCATCCGCGCGACACGGCGCGGCTCATCAATACGCTCAAGGCCCTGCGCGACCTGGGCAACACGCTCATCGTGGTCGAGCACGACGCTGCGGTGATGATGTCTTCTGACCATGTGGTGGATCTGGGCCCGGGCGCAGGAAGGCACGGAGGCGAGGTCATTTTTAACGGCAGTTTGCAGGAACTTTTGAAATCCCGGGAATCCCTGACCGGCAGATATCTGCGCAATGAGGTCAGTATCCCGATGCCGCAGGCGCGCAGGGCATGGTCAAAGTCTAAGACGATCACGGTCCACGCCGCATCCGAGCATAATCTTAAAAATATCGACGTTCAATTCCCGATGGGCGTGTTCATCTGTGTTACCGGAGTATCCGGGTCTGGCAAATCCACGTTGATCAACGATATCCTTTATAAAGCGATGGCGCGGCATTTGTATCAGGCAAAAGACAAGCCCGGCGCTCATAAGAAAATTACCGGGCTGGACCTCATCGATAAAGTGATCCTTGTGGACCAGGAACCGATCGGCAGGACTCCCCGCTCGAACCCGGCGACATACACGGGGGTATATTCGCCTGTGCGCGACATATTCAGCAAGCTTCCGGACAGCCGCAGCAGGGGGTATCGGCCGGGCAGGTTCTCGTTCAACGTCAAGGGCGGCAGGTGCGAGGCGTGCGGCGGCGACGGCATCAAGAAGATCGAGATGCATTTTCTTCCGGATGTGTATGTTGTCTGCGACGTGTGCAAAGGCAGGCGTTTTAACGAAGCGACGCTCGAGGTCCAGTATAAGGGAAAATCCATCGCGGATGTCCTGAATATGACCGTGGAAGAGGGGCTTGACCTTTTCGAGAGCATACCCGCGATCAGGAACACCCTGATGACGCTCTATGACGTGGGCCTGGGATATATCCAGCTCGGCCAGCCCGCAACCACGCTTTCCGGCGGCGAGGCGCAGCGCATCAAGCTGTCATCGGAATTGAGCCGCAGGGCAACAGGCAGGACCGTATATATCCTCGATGAGCCGACGACGGGTCTGCATTTCGCGGATGTGGAAAAGCTTATTTCAGTGCTGCAGCGGCTTGTTGACCGGGGCAATACGGTCATTGTGATCGAGCATAATCTCGAGGTCGTCAAGTGCAGCGACTATATCATAGACCTCGGCCCTGAAGGCGGGGACAAAGGCGGCAGCGTTGTCGCCTGCGGCAGCCCTGAGGATGTCATGGCGGTCAAGCTTTCGTTCACCGGCCAATACCTTAAGAATGTGTTGAAAAACAGATAGGGAAGTGTTATAGTTATGCGCATCAATATGATCCAGCGCCAGGGATATCGATGATCGCCAAAAATTTCTTAATCGTTTTATTGGTCTGCGCTGCCGCCGTTATGCCCGCGGCCATTCCCGCGTTCGGCCAGCAGGAAGACCAGTCCCGCCAGGAAGAATCCCTGTTCGTCGCGCAGAAAGCTTTTGACGACGGGTTTTACGACGTGGCCCTGAACCTTCTCGAGCGTTTTATCCAGAACTATCCCGGTTCCCCCCGCATCAACGATGCGAACCTGCTTATGGGCCAGTGTTATTTTCACCTGGGCAGGTTCTTCGAGGCGCTGAAAAAATTCGACGAACTGATCAAGGGTCCGGCAAAGGACATCAAGGATGCCGGATATTACTGGGCTGCGGAAGTGCATTTCCGGGGGAATAATTTCACCAAGGCGGCCGAGTATTACCGCGCGATCGTCACCGGGTACCCCGATTCCTATTATGCCGCAAGCGCGTATTATTCGCTGGGCTGGTGCATGTTCCAGGAACAGAAATATAAAGAAGCGCTGGATTATTTCCGGCAGATGGAGGAGAAGTTCCCCAGGCACGCTCAGACGCAGGAGGCGTCGTTCAAGATCCTCGAATGCCTGTATAACCTGAAGGATCATGCCGCCCTGCGGGAAAGCTCCCGGCAGTACCTGAAGCAGTTCAGCCAGGATATCGTTAAGTCATCGTACCTCAATTTCTATATCGCCGAGTCGGAATATTATCTCGATAACTTCCAGGCCGCGATCGACGCGTACGCAAAGGTCATATCGAGCGCGCGCGATCCGAAGCTGGAGGCGCTGTCGAAGCTGGGACAGGGATGGTCGTATCTGAAACTGAAGGATTTCCAGAAAGCCCAGCAGGCGTTCGACCAGATACAGCCCGAAACGCTGGAGAAAAAGAGCCTTGACGTCCTGTATCTGGGCAGGGCAGCGGTGTTCTCCCAGACCGGCCGCCACAGCCAGGCGCAGGCGGCGTATGACGAGCTGATCAGGACCACGGAAGATCCTGCCGCGCTCCTGCAGGCACATATCGGCAGGGCAGAGGCTTTATATAATCTGGGCGATTACAAAGCCGCGCTTGAGACGTACCGGAGTGCCGCATCCGGCTCTATGGACGGCGTCCCGTCAGACATCGTCGATAAACTGCACTACGGCATGGCATGGGCGTATTTGAAAGAAGGGGAGTTCAAGGATGCGATCAGCGAGTTCAAGAAGATCGTCCGTTCCACCGAGGATAAGATCTTCAAGGTGAGCGCGCTGTGCCAGATCGGCGACGCCTACCAGGATTCGGGCGAATTCGACAAAGCGGTCGAGACCTATGATACCATCCTGCGCGATCACCCGGACAGCTTCTACACGGATTACGTGCAGTATCAGCTGGGGCTTGTGCAGATCAAGATGCAGAATTATGACGGCGCGATCGCCAGTTTCTCGAGCGTCAGGAGCAATTTCCCGAATTCGAAAATGCTCGACGAGGCGCGGTATGCGCTCGGGCTGGCGTATTTCCAGAAGCAGGACTACGGGGCCGCGCGCGCGACCCTGGAGCAGTTCCTGCAGGAATATAAGGAGTCTTCGCTCAGGCCCCAGGCGATGTATCTGCTGGGCACCAGCCTGTATAATCTCGGGAAATATGACGAGGCGATCGATGTGTTCAAGAGCGTCGCGCGCCTGTACGGCCAGGATGCCCAGCTTGCCCAGAAAGCGGAGTTCGAGATCGCCGACTGCTATTACCGCATGGGCAATGAAAAGGAGGCGCTTGCCCGGTTCAACGCCCTGCGGGCGCGGTATCCGAATACGGGCCTGACCGCCGAGATCATGTGGTGGCTGGGCGAATATTATTACCGGCAGAACGACCTGCTCCTTGCGGTGCGCTATTTCACGTCGCTCATCCAGGATTTTCCCGACAGCACCCTCGTGCTTGACGCGCATTACGCGCTCGGTTCCATCTACTCCGAAGAGGAGAGATTCGCGGAGGCGCAGGAGCAATTCTCAAAGGTCATGGCATCGGGCAAGTCGGACCTTGCCGCGCAGGCGGCTATCGCGGTTGCCGATCTTCTGGTGCGCCAGGGCGAGCGGGATCAGGCAGTTGCCATGTATCAGGAAAAGCTGAAGGATTATCCGGATCTGGCGCATCTGATCTATCCCAAGATCGCGGATATCCGGTTCCAGCAGGGCAGATATGACGACGCGATCAGCCTGTACAAAAAAGCATTGACCCTGGTGCCGTTGCGCCAGATGGCGGATATACAGTTCAAGGCCGCGGAGGTGTTCCAGACGCAGGGCAAAACGTCTGCGGCTATCGAGGAATATCTGAAGGTCTTATACCTGTATTCGGGCAACAAGGCCCTTGAAGTGAGATCGCTGCTGCGGGTGGCAAAGATATACGAGGACGAGGAGAATATCCCCGAGGCAATACGGGTGTATGAGCGGATCCGCGCGATGGATGTGCCTGAGGCAAAGTTCGCGGCGGAACGCATCGAGGCATGCAGGAAGCAATAAGCGTATCGTGCACGGAGGGACGATCATGGACGTATCGGCATTAAGCATATGGCAGATATGGCAGGCGGGCGGGCCGATGATGTGGCCTCTGGCGGTCATCTCGATAGCCGGCGCCGCGCTCATCATCGAACGGCTCTGGTTCCTCAAACAACTGCGCATAGACCTGGTCCAGTTCCAGGGGCTTCTTTTTGACAGGATCAAACATCACCGGATCAAAGAGGCCGTGCAATTATGCGACGGCGCGCATCATCCTATTGCGAACGTGCTCAAGGCGGCGATCGTTAAATACGACCGCCCGCGTTCCCAGGTCAAAGAGGCGATGGAGGATGCCGCGCTGTATGAACTGCCCAAACTGCATAAGAACCTGGCTGCGCTGCAGACGCTGGCGAATGTCGCGCCGCTGCTCGGATTCCTGGGCACTGTCCTGGGGTTTGTGCGGGTTTTCGGAGTCATCCGCGCGCACAGCGCGGCGGCCCTGCCGGTGACCGCAACGGATATATCTGCCGGGGTCATGGAGGCCCTGCTTGCAACAGCGGCGGGCCTCATGATCGCCGTTCCCGTTTTTATCGCATATAACTTCCTTGTCAGCAGGGTCAATGCGTTCATCCTGGAGATGGAACAGTCCGCCACGGAACTGGTCAATTTTCTGTCCGAATAAAGCAGGGAAGGAGCAGGGGCGATGCGGTTCAAAAAATACGCCGAATATTCCAGGGGCCTGCATGCGATCGCCCTGGTGCCGCTGGTCAACATCATATTCCTCGCTTTGATCTTCGGCGGTGTATGTTTCGGGTATCTGTCCGTCCCGTCGGGGCTCGGCGTGCGCCTTCCCCGCGCAGTAACGAGCCGCGCCGTACAGGGTACGATCGTCCAGGTCGAGGTGC
>JAGOOP010000030.1:11774-13398 GCA_017992455.1 Candidatus Omnitrophota bacterium
CAGTTCGATCTTTATTTCAAGGACCGGCAGGCAGTGCACATCGAGCTTGAATTTTCGATCACCCGGTCGCAGAGCCGTAATTTCGTTTCCCTGCGCAGGAAGATATCATCGGGCAACCTTGAAGCGGACCTTTTGAGCATGCGGTATATCGGCCATTACCTTTTTATACAGCAGGCACGGTTTGCGGCCGATGCGTGGCAGACCGTGAAGATCGAATTTTCTCCTCATTCCCCGTAATGATCACCATCGACTTTATCATCCTTTTGACGTGCATAGAAACAGCGGTTGTGGCGTTGTGTTTTGTTCTGTGGTTCATCCAGCGGCCGCAGCGCACGAAAGAACTGTTCCTTGACCCGAAACATATCTGGTTCTGTACCGTCTGCACCTATACCTATATTAATACGAAAGACGACGTCATCTCGAGTTGTCCGCGGTGCGGCGGGTACAACAAAAAGGCTTGACACCCGGCAGCATTGTCCATACAATTATCTCTAAGGAGGGGTCAATGATCACTACGATCGGCATCGTTGCAGGGGAAATATGGCATCATCTTGATCAGCACGGGGAGGCGACTGTTTCGGATCTCGTCAAGAGCATAGATAAACCGCGGGATACGATACTCATGTCCCTGGGTTGGCTTGCGCGGGAAGGCCATGTGATCCTGCAGAATTCGAACGGCGATTATAAAGCATGCTTACGCAAGAACGATTGACGGTATCGTATTGGCGCAGGCGCTCGGGCATGGCCCTGTATCTGGTGCTTGCGGTGCTTATCGTGACAGTTCTTGTCGCGGGCATGTCCTTGAATCTTGTATTGAGCCAGAGCAGATTGACGCATCACAGCGTAAGCCGCGTGCAGGCGTATTATGCGGCGAAGCTGGGAATGAACTATGCCATAGAGATGCTCAGCAACAACGATACGACGTGGTCGAGCGCAGGCACGTATACCATATGCAGGTCCGGATGCACCCACAATGAGACTGATCTGCCCGGTTCGATCAACGATATTTCAGTGGTTGTCGGAGCGCTTGGTTCAGGATTAGAGGGGACCAGGAATCTGACAGTTACAGTCAACTACACCTACCAGCAATAACACGCAGTCAGGTTTTATCCTTCCGCAGTAATAATTCGTTCAAACCCCATCAGCATAATCCTTTATGATAATATCGAGTAAGTTTACGTAAGATTATTATATTTCTATTATATTTAATTTTAATAATGATTAAATTAAATTTGTATCTTTATGTTTATAATAAGTAATTTTATTATAAAATATTATAAAAATATTATTTCTAGCTATTGTAAATAATAACAATTTTAAATCAAAATTTATCCATTGAATATATGATCCATTTTTATTTTAAGTATGCTCGATCGCTGTATGGAGCTAAGTGGGTACTAGTGTCATAAGAGAGTAATATTGAGTAAGTCTGAGTAAGATTATATATTTCTTTAAGATAATTTTATACAATTCATATCTTTAGAAAAAATTATATTAAATAAAGCTTGACAAAAATATATTTATATGATGTAATCACTCTTGTTCGCAGCTGAGGTTATATAAAACGATATATTATGACAAGACTAATAAACATAGAAGAATTAGCAGACTATCTGAGAATACA
>JAGOOP010000009.1 GCA_017992455.1 Candidatus Omnitrophota bacterium
TCGACCAGATACGCCGCGGCCTTGAACGCCACCTCTCCCATGCCGGGCCAGGCGACGATAAACAGCGGGCTCTTGAGCTTCGGATTCCTGGTAAATTTTATTCTTTCCATATTTCCTTTCGCGTTACGCTATTATATAGCAAATACGCGCTTTGGTTAACAAAATTTATAGCGGGCCAGGAACCGCTCAAGCACGGCCGCGCCTTTGCATAATCTGCTGATCCGGGCATATTCGTCCGCCATGTGCGCCGTGCCGAGGCAGCCGAAACCTGTCGCTATTGCCGGAATGCCCTGATCCTGGAAAAAAGTGATCACGGTCGCGCCCTCTGATCCCGATATCCGCGGCCGCGCGCCGGCATCAGCCATCGCCTTCGCAAGCCCTGCGGCAAGAGGATGGGTCTGCGGGATACAATACGGTTTTTGCAGATCGTCGATCCGGACCGTATATCTGCGGCAATGGCGCTCGGCGGCTGTTCTCAACGCGGCGATGATGCGGCGGGGGTCCATGCCGGGCAGAAATCTGAAATCGAGCTCGACCGCACAGGAGCCGGCAACAACGTTCACTTTGTCCCCGCCGGAAATGGTCCCGATGTTCATTGTCGGCGGCCGCAGGTATTTGTTCCTGCCGGAGGAACGGGACAATCTTTCCATATAAACCTTCATGTCGCTCAGCACCGCCAGCGTCTGATCTATCGCGTTGATCCCGCGCCATGGATACGCGCCGTGCGCTTTTTTGCCTTCTATCGTAACCGTAACATGCATCAACCCTTTCTGGGTGATGATGATCTCGAAATCATCCGCGTCGAGCACCAGGGCCGCGTCGACGCGCAGCATGCCCGACCGGATCAGCGGCTTAAGCCCGCATCCGGACCCGCTTTCTTCATCGGCAGTCGCCGCAAATACCAGGTCATAATCGAGCGCCGCTCGTTCTTCGCGCAGGCTGTGCACCGTCTCAAGCGCCACGGCGAGGTTGCCCTTACAATCGGTCGCACCGAGCCCGTATATCCGGTCGCCGCACACCTGGCCCGAGAACGGATCGCGGCGCCACCCCGGCCCTGCGGGAACGGTGTCAAGGTGCGGCGTGATCAGCAGCGAACGCCGGTTGTCGGCCGGGGCCCTGCCCGCGATGCGGGCAATGACATTCGGCCTGCCCGGGGCGAACGAGCGCAGGCGGGAAGCAATACCGATGCGCCGCAGATAGCCGTGCACCCAGCGGGCGATCTCCTGTTCGGTCCCGGACGGATTCTGGGAATCGATCTTGATCAATGCCTGGAGGGTTCTGATCAGCCGGTCTTTTTTTATCATGCTCGTATCGCGGAGGATTCAGGATTCGTATCGGATCGAGGCAGTGAACGTCACATTCGTCTTGTTGAGTTCCGCGGGGAAAGGAGGCAGCGGGGAAAGATTTTCGATCGAGTGTATCGCGTTTTCATCGAGGAATGAATTGCCGGAACCGGTGACGACCGTCGCGCCGGTGATCATGCCGTCGGCAAAAACCGTGAATTCCACGACCACTTCCTTGGATTCTCCCGGGCGCGGCGCCCTGATGAAATCGGGGAACTTCTTATTCGACTCGACGAGCCTGCCGATCTCGTAATAATATCTCTGCACCGGGTCCTGCGGCGGCGGGGCGTCCGGTTTCTGCTTGTCCCCGTCGAGCGAAACCGCTATCTTCTGCAGCCGGTCGAACGCGGTATCCTGCAGGATATGCGGGGTGATAAGAATGATCACCTCTTTGCTTTCGACGACCGAAACCTTATGCTGGAAGAGCGCAGGGCCGATGAGGGGGATCCCGCCCAGAACCGGCCACTTGTTCGTTGATTCCCGTTTCTGGTCCTGGATCAACCCGCCGATGGCAATAGTCTGGCCCGCATCGACCCGCAGTGTCGTTAACGCGGTCCGTTTGGTGACAATGGGCAATCCCGTCGAACCCTGGCCGGTAACCTCGCTGACCTCGGGCGCTATGCGTACGGTAATCTGTTCCTTTTCATCAAGGAACGGCGTGATCTTGAGGATCACGCCCGCATTGATCGATTGCAGTGTGCTATACCGGTTCCCGGGAGCCCCTGCTTCGATAGCAGCGTATTCTTCGGTCCCGACGGATATCTCAGCCTGCCTGCCTTCAAGGGTCGCAACCCGAGGATTCGCCTTGACCCTTGCTTTGCCCGTTGCCACCATCGCGTTGATGCGCGCGATGGCGTCGGCGCTCAATAAGCCTGAAATAGTCGTACGGCTGGATGGAGAACTGCCTTTCCTCCCGGAATAGCTGACCTCCCTGATTGCCGCGTTCACATGAAGCCCCGCCTCCGTCATCGGCCCCCAGTTGATGCCGAGCGCTTTGCTGTCCTCCTGGGATATCTCGATGATCAATGCCTCGATCATGACCTGCCGGGGCGCCCGGTCGAATTTTACCAGATCCTCTTTGATGCGCGCGGCCATATCGGGCGACGCGGTGATCGTGACCATATTGACATCTTTATTGATCTTGATGTACGGGGAATATGCCGCGGGCATCAGGCTATGTAATTCCTCGGCTTTCAAATAATTCGGCTGGAAGAAATCCGTGACCGATAAACGGTTGAAGGAAGGAGCGCCGGGCTGGCATGATCCGACCAAATAATATCCTTCGGGCATCAGACGGAACGAATAGTTCCCGGCAGACAGTATAAATCGCAAAACCTCATCGACCGGCGCATTCTGAAAATTGCCGGACACCATGCCTTCGACGGTCGGGTCAGCGATGATCCTGACCCCGGTCTCGGAAGAAAGGTGCTGAAGAACGATACGGATGTCGACGTTTTCAAACTGGTTGGTATAGGTCCGGGCGCGTTCCTGCTTCTCTTCGTCATCAAGAAGAAAAAAGTCAAGATTATCGATTCCCGCGGCACGCACGGACCACGGCCACATGCATGCGATACAAAAAATCGAACAAAAAACAAACCTCATAAAATGCCCCTTAAGTATCATTGGCTGTTATTCTTACACAAATCGTTTTGTTTGTCAATAGATTAGGATTGTTATCCGCGGCAATGCGAACAGTCTCCGCCGGAACAGCCGCTGCATCCTGCCGTCGACGATGCAGTCGTTGCGCCGCTGCCGTCCCTGGAAGTGAACGCGAACGAGGATATCAACCGCGCAAGGTCCGCGCTTTTACACGCCGGGCACGCCATTGGCGCCGCGCTTGAGCGCACCAGAAGCTCGAACCTCGCTTTGCACTGCTTGCATTCAAATTCGTAAATGGGCATTGTGTCTCCGCGCTGTGCTTGTCAAAACGACTGGTTTATGCCGAGCCAGAAATGCGTATCCTGTTTCGGGTCATTGATCGGATGGGCCGCATCGAGCCTTACCACGACGCGTTCCAGAATGCCGCCGACCTGAAAATGGAACCGCAATCCCAGGCCGGCATCTTTTTTAAAGCTTTTGCCGCGAAACGACGCATACCATGACTTGCCGGCATCAAAAAACCCGACTCCCTGTATCGCGTTGAGGCAGAGAATATTATCAAGCAGATATATCCTCAGGTCGCGCGCGAGAGGCAACCGGTATTCGGCGCCGGCAAGCACGCACCGGCTTCCCCGGACGGCTTTGCGGTCGTAGCCGCGCAGGCTGTCCGCGCCGCCGAGCTCGAACAGCGCTTTATCCGAATGTTCCCCCCATCCGGCCTTGATCCTTCCGGCAAGCTTATGCTGATGGCGGGCTGACACAAGCAGGTACCGCTGCAGTTCCATGCTCGCGCGCCAGAACGCCTGATCCCCGCCGAGCATATGGCCGGCGAATTCCTGCGTCGGGATAACGCGCCAGCCGTAACTCGGGTCTGCGTACGGCCCGTACCGGCCGAAGGATCCCGTGAGGCCGACGATCGCTTCATTTTTCCTGCGGTAAAGAAGGTTGCGCATATCCTCGCGGCCGTTCATTCCACCGGCCGAATCGAGCCGCTGGTCCCGGATCAGATACAGCGTTGCGTGGTCATTGACATCGAACATGCCGTAATGAGCCGGCCACAATTCCCGCCGCCAGTATAGCTTGCCGCCCGACACGTCGTACTTCTCTTTGCTCGAATCATAATCGAACACCTCGAATCCGACCGCGTTCTGTCTGCCGAAGACATTGTTGACCTGATACCCGAGGCGCGAATCGAACGCTTTGCCGTTAAAATCATACACGGAACTCAGCCGCATAATGGACTCATAAGGTTTCTGGACCGACGACGCGACGCCGAGCGACGAGCCGCCCACCGCAGGGCCGGCGGCTGCGTTATAGGAATCCCGCGGATAGAAAAAAGGCATTTCATACGCAAAAAAATAGAGCGGTGCCGGGCGCAGCGTCGCGCGGCGGGGCCAGTGATTGTTCGTCCTATCAAGGTCGAGCGGGATATTGTTCTGCGGATCGACGGAAACGCGGGCGATCTTCTTTCCGGGATCCGTGGCGATACTGCGGCGCGCGCTTTCGCCGTCCCACGCATCCCTCTGGACGCTGCCGTCTTTATATTCCACGACCGTCTCGACCGGCATGCGCAAAGCGCCGCGGTTCTCGATCTGCACCGATCCCGGGCGGATGCTGCGCACTGCGAAATCGCACTGTTTCCCCGTCTTGAACCATTGGTCGAAGAATGCGCCGAGGTCCCTGCCCGCCGCTTCATTGAAAATACGGCGCAGGTCTTCGAGGCTGAAGTTCTTGAAAGCGAACTCTTCGGTATACCGGGCAACGGCTCTGTCGAAGACATCCCTGCCGACGGCCGCTTCAAGCATGATCAAGATCGCCGTGCCTTTGCCATAGGCGATGGAAAAGATCGACGACGGCTCCTTGAAACTCGCCAGGGCTCCGGTCACGGGCCGGTCAAAACCGGCTTTTGCCAGATACGTATAGCGGGACAGCGTCGTATCGCGGAATGTAAAATTGGGGATGAACCATCGGAGAGGCTTCGGCAAGACCATAACCTCGGCGTTATTGCCGTAACGGTCCTCAAGATACCGCAGTATCCAGTATGAATTCATGCCTTCGTCAAGGAACATCTCGTTGTATTCATCCGAACCGACGATATTATAGAACCACTGGTGGCCCGTTTCATGGGACACCAGAAAATCGAAATATCTTGCCAGGAGGCCCGGCAGCCGGTACAGCCGCGTATCGATAAACACCAGCCCCGACGATTGGTCCCCGCCGAACCCCAGGTATGACGGCACGATCGAGAACTGCCGGTACGGATAGCGCCCGAAACGCGCGCCGTAAAAACGCATGAGCGCCGCGGCGTTCCCGGCTGCTTTGAGCGCGGCGGCCCGGTTGCCGTGGACATAATACGCCTTGATCGTGTACCCATCCTGTTCGACATCCACCGATCTGAAATCCGGAGAAATCCCGACGCCCAGGTCGCGCATCGGCAGGTCCTGGCGAAACGTCACTGTCTTGGTCCCATCCGCGTGCAAATCAGGCACGCCCTGGACACAGCCGCTTGCCACCTCATACTCCTGAGGCACGGTCATAGCGAGCGTATAATAGGCGGCATCACTGAAGAACGGCTGATGGTAGATATAGAACGGATAGGTATGCCAGCCCGCTTCGTCCAGAACGCACAATATCGGATACCACCGGGTCAACGAGATGATGTTTTGATGCCAGCCGAATCTTCCGTACGAATGAGGTATGTTGACGGAAAATGTCATTTCGACCGTCACGGATCCTCCGGGCGCAAGCGGCCTGCCGAGGGCGACATTCAGGATCGTTCCGTCATCGCCCTCTATTATATAGGAAAGGTCCGCGCCGTCGCTGCGCACCAGAGAAACCGCAAGGTCCCCTGACTGAAACCCTTCGGGGTATGGATCGACCTTAAAGTATCCGGCATACCGGTTCATATTCCGCACTTCCGCCCGGGTATAACGGCGGTGCGGATAGATATGAAAATACAGATTTCCCACCGCGGCTTTGGAATTGTTGGTGAACGTGACGGTCTGCGTTGCGGAAAGCGAATGGCGCGCGGGATCGAGCACGGCTTTGATATCATACCGCGGCGGCTCGGCGGCAAAGCCTGATGGCGGACGGCCGAATAACCCTGCGATACAGACGACGGCCGAGACGATATATGCGGCTTTTCTATTTCTCATTTTTCAGCGGACAGGTCTTGCACCGCGGGTTATTCTTCAGGCAGTATTCCTTGGCCAGACGGACGATCAAAGCGTGGAATTCATTGAACATGGCTGCATCGGCCGCAAGCCTTTCCATGCAATACCTTTGAACGGTATCGTACGCGGCATCGGGCGCGAGCAGCAGGTGGCGCGAAAAAACCCTCCTGGTATACGCATCGACGACAAAAACGGGCTTATCGAACGCATACAGCAGGATCGAATCCGCCGTTTCGGGGCCGACGCCATTGATGGCTAACAATTCCTGCCGCAAAGCCGTAAGCGGGCGCTTTTTCATCCGCGCAGAGTTGTTGCCATATTTCCCGTTCAGCACTTCGAGAAAACTTTTCAGCCGTTTTGTCTTTAACCGGTAATATCCCGACGGCCTGATCAAACGGGCGATCGTCCTGCTGTCCAGCCGGTACAGCCGGTCGGGCGACAGGACGCCTGCCTGCTTGAGGTTCGCTATCGCACGGGAAACATTCGACCAGTTCGTGTTCTGCGTCAGGATCGCGCCGACGATAACCTCGAATGCCGAATCGCCGGGCCACCAGCGCTGGGGTCCGAAATGTTTCAAAAGTACTTTGTATATCCGCTGTAACTGCCGCCCGCTCACCGTGTTCCCTCTGAACCGAGCGGGTTATAATTGTAATACGCGAATATCGTGTATGCGGTGCCTGCCACCGATCCGGTTGTTTTGCCGCCGGGAGTTACCCATCCGTGGCCGGTATCGACCGCTTCTGCGCTTGCATAGGGCAGGCATCCTTCGCCCTGGCCTGTCGGCGACGGGCTTGAGATGATCATGGTGCAGAGCGACGCCAGGTATTCGTCAGCGGTCTTTTCATACGCCTGGGCCTTGGTCACGACGCCCCGGGTGCGGTAATGATCGGCCATGATGCGGTACGAAATGATCATCTGGGCGGTCCATTCCGTCGATACGACGCCCCCGCGCGCCAGATGCCTCGCAGGCGCAAAATCAAACCCTTTGACCGTGATCTGCTTGCCGTCAACGGCTTTATATTCGACCTCCACGGCGCAGTTATCGTGCGCGAACTCCAGGATCTTGTCCGGATTCATCCCGAGATCCGTCAAAACCTCCGGGCCCAAAGCCGCAATGGACCAGGCATACGTATCGGTGGCGATCGTCGAATCGCCTTTGCCCCGCCTGACCGGCACTTCCGGCTTGTCATAACTGTGCGCCGCAAGCCACCCGAGCACCTTATCGCGGCTCAGGCGGTACTGCTCTTTCCGGGTCGCCGCGTACAGGAGATTAAGGAACGCGTACGCGTCGAGATTATGCTCGGTGGAATACCAGGATGTTGCCGGGCCGCCGCGGATCCCGCCGTCGCTGTCCTGGGACTGGAGCTTGATGATACCCCGCGCGATGTCTTCGGCAAGCGGCAGAAAACGGGTATCTGACGTTTTCTGCGCATACCGCACCGCGGCGATGCCGAGCCAGATATTGGGGCCGCTGTGGACGATATATTCGACCGGGGAACCGTCATTGACATAGTAGCCGTTGACGAACAGCCCGTCGACCCGCCGGGCCCGCCGGCTGAAGAATTCAAGGATCTTCCGGGCGCGTTCAAAATCGGAAAAGTTGATATAGGTCTGGACGACGAGCGATTGATCGTATATGAACGCCATATCCTGGAGATTGCGGTCCCCTTCATATGACATGACGAGCCCCGTGCGCGGGTTTTGATGAACCGCCAGCCACCGGTACATCTTATCGAAATTCGCTTTTGCCAGGTCCGCTTTTTTCTGGTCAAGCCGCAAAAGCTCCTCGGTGACCGTGTACTCCTTCTCCTGTAAGGTGATCAACCGGTCCTGGAAACCGGCCTTGTCCCGCGTGAGCTGCGCGATCATATCATTGAGCTGTCTGACACGGTCCGCGGCCTGCGCCAATTCTTCCCGCGCGCGTTCTTCAAGCACCGTCTTTTCCTTTTCGGCCTCCTGCGCCTTAAGCTCCTGCTCCCTGCGCTCTTCTTCCAGCGCCTCGATGCGGACCTGCAATGTCTGCAATGAACGCTGGGCATCTTCTTTATCCCGGCTGATATCCTTGATCTTCTGCTTCGCGCTCGTCGACTCGCGCAAGATCTCCACCAGCTGGGCGATAAGCGCCTTATTCCCTTCCATCAGTTTCATGTTGATATAAAAATCCGCCCCGAGCGCCAGAGCGAGAATACCGATCGCGCCGACCGCAACGGGCAAAGCGGCTCTCTTCACCGCCGCATATCGGACCAGCCGCGTCCGATGCGCTGCATCGATCTGCACGTAGGACAATCCGATGCCGAATTTTTCCTCCCGGCCTGTTTTCTCCTGCATCCACGCGACAACGGCCTGCGCGGCCACGCTCGGCCGGTCGAGCGGCATCTCGATCTTAAGCCCGATCCTCACCTGCTGCGTTTTCACCAGAAGCTGCTGGTCCGCCGACAATTCATGGACATGGAGCAGGATGCCCCCTTTGCCTATATTGGATGTGTACCCCTGAAGCCAGTCGGAAAGCGGAACCGCTCCGTCGAGAGAATACAGCCTGAATTGGACGGGGAATACGGAATCCAGCCTGATATACCTCCGTCGTTCCGAGTTCCGGTCAGGCGGACGAGCCATCACTTTTTCCTTTCAAGCACCACGCGCTGTTTGACGCGCAAACCCATCTGTTCGATGAACGCCTTATATGCGGGATATTCCTCTTGTGTGATCGTGCGCCTGCGCAATACCGAGGACTGGCGGAATACGAGCTTCTGACCCTGTGTGTCGTAGCGCGCGCTGTATGAGATCCATTCGTTCTCTTCATGGACGGGTTTGGGCACATACCGGACCTCATATCCGGGGGGAAGAGATATTGTTGTTTCAACGTCTTTTTGATCAAGCACTGGGTAGAAGATCGGGTAGGTCCTTGCCGCCTTGGTGACTGCGGACATATCGATCCCCGCGAACCCGGGCAATATCCGCAGCGGGCCTGCGGGGATCATGAATTCCGGTCCGGTGAACGAATACCGCAGCACCAGCGGTGTATCCAGTTCGTTCAAATTTTCGACGACATAGCCGTCAAGCCGCGCTCCGATGGAAAATTCCTGTATTTTCCCCGCAATGGTATCTTTGACCATATCCGGAATGGTGTATAAAAGCCAGTACCGCTGCGCCTGGTCATATACGCCCGAGCTCGATACGGCGCGTTCGCCCGAAATGCCTTCATCGGCTCCGATCACAAGCGAAAGCCGCTGGCTGACCGTATTGTGGCCTGCCGGATACAGCGGCGTGCGCGCGATCTCATATCCGTTTTCCTTGATAACCAGGACCGTCCGGTCCTGATCAGCCGCAGGCAGATCCCCGAACGAGCAGGTTTCGGCGGTCGGGTCCATAAAAATGAGTTTCCCGTTCCAGGCAACGGCGGCAATGCAATGATTGAACATCATGGCCGGAAAATCCGGATCCATCGCGAACGAATCGCGCGTCGGTATCAGGACCGGCCAGGCATCGAATCCTGCCTCGCGAAGCATGGTGACGAGCAGAACAGACTGGTCTTTGCAATCGCCGTATTTATTCTGAAAAATGTCCGCTGCCTGATGCGGTTCGTACCCCGCCTGGCCGTACTCGACAGCGACATACCGGATCTTCTGCGCGCAAAAATTATGGATCGCGCGCAGGCGCGCTTCATCCGATTCGCGCCCGGTCAATTCAGCCACCTTCTGCCTGATCGCTTCGTCTGAACGTATCTTATCCTTTGCGAGCGGCCACCACCAGCCGTACAACTCCTGCCAGCTGTCGAACGACGAAATAAGTATTGCCGGATCGACCTCGTGGAAAGGCGGCATCTGCGGCTCGGGAATGATCTGGGGGATGTTTTTACAATTCCAGCGGTACGTCCGGAAACCAGCCTGTTCGGCCACGGCCGGCGCCAGGTCAGCGCCGAACGTATTATACCGTTCGTTGATCGTCCGCATTTTGACCGTGCGCCCCGCAGGCATTGTCAGGCAAAACCTGCTGTCAATGACCGGCTCCTGCGCCTGCAGCGTCAGCGGGATGACAAAATCATCTTTGTTGATAAGCTGGGACCGGGACAGGGTGACTTTATATTCTATCGTCGCGCCTTCGGCGATCTCCGGGAACGAGATGATAAAAACGCGCGCATTGCTGTACAGGGGGAAGTTGAGATACTTGGAAACATCCCGTATATGGCGGCTGCCGACATCGACCACGGTCCCGTCGGGCCGGATCGTCCGGGCATATTCGAGCGTCACCTTCTCGTCGGTAGAATCGTATTCGATCGGCGCTTCGGCGAACCGCTCTTTGCCCCGCTCATTGAGGATGCGCACGACATAATGCAGCCGGTACACCATTTTGTCATCGGACGTCACCTCGGCCTCTTCGTCGCTCAGAAGGATCAGGGCTCCGGCCTGCGGATATGCTTCGGGCGCAGGGCACTGCGACAGGATCGCCGCGACCCCGGGATCGATATCCTTGATCGTATGGGGATTGACCTCTTTTTCGATTGCTGAAATCCGCGCGCGCGCGGCAGGCAGGAACCCGGCGCCCGTGATACCCCGGTATATATCGAGCGCCCGGTCGAAAAGATTCAGTTTTTCGCAGATAAGGCCGTGATAATACCTGAATTCGTCATCCGCGCCGGCCTGCGTGCCGCATGCTTCTAATGCAGACGTGTAATCGCCGGACCGATACAACGCCATTGCCAGATATTTCGCTGCGGACGCCTCGTGCGATTGGCGCAAGTGGCTGATCGCGCGGTCAAAATCCCCATGGCGGTAATATAATGTTCCGGCGGCAAAACGCAGCGGCGACGACCCGGGCGTTTTTTCCAGGATCTTCTCGTACAGGTCCGCGGCGGCATGGAATCGCGCCTCCGCTTCGGCAGCATACCGCTGCGCCCGCGTAACAGAACCCTGGCCGGAACATCCGCACAACACCAGACAGAGACAGGCGATGAACGTTTTTTTCATTTTTCGGAAACGGCCTCCATATCGAGAATGCTGTCGACTCTGAACATCCGCTCTTCGTTCTTCAGACAACAAAATCCTATCATATAAAAATGGCGCCGGTCCTGGCGGATCTCTTTGGGCAGAACGGTCCGTTCGGTGATCGAGCCGTCCGCGTTCGATATATACCGTATCTTAAGCCGCAGTGCGTCATCCACCGCTTCCTGGATCTTCGAGATCTTCTGCGCCGTCATATCGCGCAGGACCTGCTGGTCCACGCCGAACAGGCTGATACAATGGCCCAGGTCCGTGATGCCTTTACTACGCAGGGCAGCGGTAAGCTTCCTGAACACCTGCCAGGTGATATCAACGTCGGACAATGCCCGGTGTTCCTGGCGCTGTTCGATGCCGAGCGCCGCCGCGACGAACGACAACGCGTGGCGTTCCAGGCCTGGCAAAAGCCTGCGCGCCATCGCAAGCACATCGACCAGCGGTATATTCTCAAGCGATCCGTTGCTGCGCGCGGGCATTTCGTTCTTGAGGAACCCGAGATCGAACGGAAGGTTATACGAGCACAGGCAACTGCCTTTTATGAAGTCGAAAAACTTCGGAAGCACATCTCCGATGACCGGCGCGCCGCGGACCATCTCGCCGGAGATATGATTGACCGCGTATGCCCCGGCTGATATGGGCCGCTGCGGATCGACCAGGGTCTCGAACCGGGCGCACACCCGGTCTCCCCTGACCCTCATGGCCGCTATTTCAACGATCCGGTCCCCGCAGCGCGGGTCAAGCCCGGTGGTCTCCGTATCGAATATCGTAAAATCAACATCCCCGATATCTCTATGCATGCGGCCTTTGTACGATATATGCCGGGATGACCGCAGCCGGCCGGTATGACCGTTTGACAGCCTGCAGCCGCGCCAGCCCGGAATCATCCATGGCGTTGATAAAACGGTACTGCTCCATCTCCTGGCAGAACCGCCGGAATATATACTGGCTTATTCCCTTGAACGAAAGATCGGCGGTCTCATACATAATGCAGAACGTATCCGCGTTCAATCCATACCCGATCGTGAACGCCCGGATGACGCCCGACACTGCCACGATCCGCCCGACAAGCCCGAGCGCAGACGGCCTGCGCAAAGCGACATCGAGACAGGACCGGCTGTCCTTGAGCATGCCGATGTAGATCCTGTCGGATGACGTTGCCGCGCGCTGTTCGGCCCAGCGGTCATAAAGATCGAGGCATGCCTGCCGGTGCCGGGGCAGATACGGCGCGTAATCGGCCGCATAGGTTTTCGTGAAATAATTCACGCCGGCGCGTTTCGATTTGTACGGATCTCCTGCCAGCCGCGCCAGCCGCGCGCGCTCATACACGTACTCCCCGCCCTTTGCCACTGCCTCGTAGCCGAGCGCGCGATAAAAACCGATGCGGTTTTCTTCGACGTTCTCGATGCGGGAATACGCCTTGTTCGGGTTGCATCGGTCCATGGCGGCAAAAGCGGCTGTCACTGCCGCAGGCGTAATATCCTGCCCGAGCGGCTCGCAGTTCATAAAGGATCCGAGAGCGTCCTTGAAGAACACGCACAGCGCGCCTTCACAGCGCATCCATTCCACGCGATATATGCCCTGCCAGACCGCGAACTGCGCGAACGAATACGCGCTTAAGTGCCGCTGACGTGCGCGCAATCCCCGCTCGATCGATCCTTTATCCGCATGCGTCAGGCCCTTGCATCTCATACTGATATCGGCGCGACATTGAGGACATCCGGATAGTGCTGGATAAGCCACGGATTTTCCCGCAGCAGCCGGATAAACCCCGATGAATTGCAGATGCCCGCAAGATACGCGATATGATCCCTCATCCGCTGCGTTTCATACCGGGCTTTCGCATACGGGCAGTTCATGTCAAGCGCCAGAAATACGTCAACGCCGTGCCGGTTGATCAAAAACGGATACAGCCGGCATTCAAGCGGCCGCTTATAATAAATGGTGCACGTGTTCGCCGGGATATCTAAAAACGCGCAGGTACACATGCCGTCGGGATGCGGGCCTGACAACGGCAGCAGTGCGTCCTGAATGCCCAGCGCATGCTGTTCGTCCGACGAAAGATGCACCGCCCAGGCGGATGCGCGGCCGGAGAACCGGCAGCATCCGCGGCAGGTACGGCAAAAACCGTCGGTGATGATCTGGTCGATCTCGAGCATTTATTTGACGGCGCTGCCCGGCTTCACGGGCTTGTCAGGAGACAATACGGCGATCGTATCCCCGTCCGATGCCGCGAGGAGCATTCCCTGGCTTTCGACCCCGCGCAGGACCGCAGGCGCCAGATTGCTCACGAGCACGACGAACTTGCCGATAAGTTCCTCTCTGGCATACCCCCGCTTGATCCCCGCCACGATCTGCCTCGTCCTGTCGCCGGCGTCGACCGTGATGACGTACAGCCGGTCCGCATTCGGATGGTCTGCCACGTCCTTGATCTGCGCGATCTTGAGCTCGACTTTCTTGAATTCGTCGATCGTCAACAACGGCTTTTCCGGCGCTGACGCCGGATCGGCCGGACTGACCGGGATATCTTCCATTGTGTTCCCCCCTTAAGTGAAAAAAGCACCTCGGGACTTCAGGTGCGTTTTATGCGTGCCGCAGCATTGCATCGCCACACGGCGCAGCATCAATCCTTGCGCCGGTCTTTGACATACACGCTGCCCCCGAGGCTCTTGGCATAATGCTTCAGCTCGGCGGCGATAGAGCTCAGCTGGGCGACATGGGTAAAGGTCCTGATCTCATTGGTGATCACGGCGATCGACACCCCGATCAGGGGCACCTGGGTGACCGCTCCCTGCCGGCTCCTGGCATCGATATATCCGCGGGCCCTGTCTTCTTCGTTATAGAACTGCAGTTTGCCCTTTTCGAATTCGTCGACGACAACCTTGCAGAGGTTTTCCCAGTTGTCGACCGAGCAGATAAAGATGAAATCGTCGCCGCCGATGTGGCCGAGAAAATCCGTCGGCGCGCCGGACTGTTTCAATGTCCTGATGACCGTCTGGGCGGTAAAAGAGATGATCTTGTCGCCGGCCGCGAAACCGTATACGTCGTTGAATTCCTTGAATTTGTTCAGGTCGAGGTAGCAGACCGCGAAGAGCTGGTTCGATTTGATCCGGATCTCCAGCTCTTTCATGAGCGAGATGTTCCCGGGAAGCTTGGTCAGCGGGTTCGCATCCAGATCGCGCGTCATGCGCACGAACGAGGCTTTGACGCGGGCGAGGAATTCAGCCGGGTCGAACGGTTTTTCGACATAGTCATCCGCGCCGGCGTAAATGCCCTTGATCTTGGCCATGGGATCCTTGCCTTCCATGAGCAGGATCACGCTGATATGGCGCAGGGCGAACGACATGCGGATGTATTTGCACAATTCGATGCCGCTGATCCCCGGCGAAGCAAAATCGATGATCACCAGATTGAACGCTTCGAGGTCCAGGACCGCCAGCCCCTCGGTCTGGTTCTTGCATATGGTGACCTGGTAGCCTTCGCCCATCAACAGCGCCGAAAGGAATTGCTGCGACTCGTCGTCGGACACTACCAGAAGAATACTATCGTCTGCGGCGCGCATGGATTATTGAAGTCCGTCGAGGATCTTTTTACATGCTTCCTGGACGGTCCGTATGGTGTCTGCGTTCAGGACAAGGTAGAACTTCCCAGTGATCTTCTCCCGGGGCTCGAGAAAGACCGCTTCGACGAGCAGAATGTAGCTGTCCTGGGAGAACGGCGAGACCGCCATGAACAACACCTGCTGGAGAGAGCCGCTGACGAGCGTCGGGGTCGACGGGATGACGACGGTCTTGAGGATCATCGACAGGGCGCCGACATATGAAGAAATGATGATGTTGCCGACCTCCTTGATCAGCGACAACCCCATTTCCGTGAACAACCCGCTTTTTTTATCGTCGGGCCTGGCGCGGTAACACAGGTCGATGAGCTTGAAAGCGCTCTTCTCGTCAAGGACGAATATGATCTCTCCTTTGATACCGCTTAAGATATTGCACGCGACGCTCAATACGGCCTGATCGGCGTGGATCCTGCCGGCAACGGCGGGCGCCGGCACCATTTCAAGAGAAGGAAGCTCAAGGTTCAGCTTCCTGCCCATCATCTCGGATAACGCAATGCTTCCGTGGCCGGCAGCGATACTGCTGACTTCGCGTAGAATATCCATTTCGTCTTTCATGAACAACTCCCCTTTTTATTCGCGCATAGAGCGGAGCGGCAGCCTTTTAGTAATTATTACCTTATCACAGAAAAGGGCTAAAATCAACGGTTTTAAACAACAAAAAGCCCCGCATGACCGCGAGGCTTGAGAACAACGGGGTCGACGAGATTTGAACTCGCGATCTTCGCCGTGACAGGGCGACGTGTTGAACCAGGCTACACTACGACCCCAAATTTCAGAATGTTTATTGTAAGCTAAAAACCGCCTTTGTGCAACAAATTTTAATCGCCCGGCGCAACCAGAGGATAAATAATGGGCGGTAGAGGATTTGAACCCCTGAATCTCGTGAATGTAAGTCACGCGTTCTAACCAGCTGAACTAACCGCCCCCATATTTGACCATCGCTCAATGCCTTTAATCCAGCCCTTGATACGCGATTGAAGCTTGACATCGCAAATAATAATACGAAAAGTCCCCAGGGGCAACGTATCTCTTTTTTGTTTACTTGCCCTGCTTACACAAAGCTGAACCTGATGGAATTGTTTAACCGGAATCTTGCTGAGCCGAGACCAGAACTTAACTGCCGCGCACCTATTAAGATGAGGATGAATATGGACAACGCCTCGAAATTTTGTCTCGGGAACTTTACAGATTGTTCTAAAAAACTTCATCATCAATGCAATCATCGCAGGATCTGAATTGCTGAAATTTACAATCGCTTCTGACCGTTTATATCCTTCGGCCCAATACAAACCCGCGCCCAGCACTCTTAACATTGCGGCACTACATTGAATCGGGATCTCTCTTGCCGCCCGACGCTTAATATCTTCTCGAAATCTATACCATACAGCTTTGGGGCTGTTAGGATGGTTGGCCGCTTTAGCCCGCCCCCGGTCCTGTTTTGAATCCAATCGATCAATCTGTGCAGATGTAAGAGGAATATCGCTTACCCATCCACTCACGGAACTTTTGGCACAATGGATTTTTAAAGATATTTCTCGAATAGACCAACCTTGGGCTCGCAGCGCTCTCGCGCGTGCTCTTTTTAGCGCCTTCATTATCGAACCCCCATATGTGTATATAGTAATACAGGGGGTCGGACTGGTCAAGAGAATCTCGCAAAAAGATTCCCGCTTACGCTCCGGCGAGTTTATTGATCACGCCCAGGGTAAAAGCCATGACGAAAAGCGCGACCGTCTCGGCCATGCCCAGCACAACGATATAATTACCAAAGCCCTTGTTGGTCTCGCCCATGGCGTCGCAGGCGACCGCCGCGCATTTGCCCTGCCAGTATGCGGACAGGCCCATTGCAGCGCCGGCAAACGCGCCGATCCCCCAGAGATACTGCCCCTGGAGCGCGAGCTCGGCCATCCTGTTCATGACGATCATGCCGTAGATCGTCTGCGTCAAAGGGGCGCCGACAAATGCCACCAGCATGAACGACGCGGCCTTGTTCTGGACAAAATTCTTCTTCCAGGCGCCGATCGCGGCCATGCCGGCAATGCCCGCCCCTGCCGCAGACCCGAACGCGGCCAGCGCCAGCACCATTCCCAACCCGAGATCCCTGAACTGCATCATTACATTCGACTCCATGCGATCCTCCTTGGGATGATCCGGGATGCTGGGCAGTCTCTTTCCGCTCGAACAGTCCTCGCCCCGCGTGAGATCTGCTCACGCGGGGCTGCGGATACCTGACGTAAAACAGGTGTTACGTCAGTATCCCGCTTCTGCGGGAACTCGCGGATAAGAGACTGCCCGGCATCCCTATTATTCTTTCAACGGTTCATACGCAAACCCGCTCCATGATACATTTGCATGGCTCGAGAATTCAAGCACGTTGAGCCGCACCCCGTGCACGAGCACCGACATCGGCCCGAGAACGATATTCAGCGCATGGCCGATCCCGGCTATGATAACGCCGGCGATGATCGCGCCTGAGCCCGCGCCCAGGCCCGCGGCCATGGTATTGGTGGTCTCGGCGATAGCGACCGTCGCCAGCCCCACGGCGAATAACCGCACATACGATACGACATCCGTAAAATTATTCATGAGGCTCAGCGCAACGGTCCCGAGCCCCGCAGCCACTGCCTTGAATATATTGCGCTGCGGATTGGTAAAGAAGACAACGAGCGCGACGCCGGCACCGGCCAGATCGATCCCCCACGACGGGAACGGATCGCTCAGGATCAATGTCCGCGCGAGAAAGAACGCGGTCCACAACACGCAGATCCAGCCCGCATCGGCGAGCGCCGACAGCGACGGCAGTTTGAGAACGCCCCTCCATGCATGAGCAAGGGACAAATGGAACGCGCCGAGGAAAAAACAGAATGTCTGCATTATCTTGACGTCGTTGAGCTCCGGCACCAATGGCGCAAAACCCCTGTTCTTCAGCCATTCCTGCCCGAAGAACGTCCCGGTCATTACGCCCCAGACAACGGCGCACAAACTCAATATATACAGAAGCGAAAAAACATGCGCGATCGCGGCATTGCGCCTGTTCTTATAATGCAGCCATGCCGTGAGCGCCAGGTACATAATGCCGTACCCCGCGTCGCCGATCAAAATGCCGAAAAATATGCAGAAGAAAATAAGGAATATCATGCTCACGTCGAGCTCGCGGTATCCGGGCACGATCCCCAGAAGGCCGAACACCGGTTTGATGCGGTCGACCCATGCAGGATTGCGCAGCAAAGTAGGAACTGCTTCCTCAGGGCCCGGATCCGAGACCGAAAGCGCCCATTGATGCTCGCGGGCAACGAGCTCCAGCGCATCCATGCTGTCGAACGGAGCATACCCTGACAGATACGCAAGCATGCCGTGCTGTCCCATCCCGCACACCGCCTGCTGAAACACCAGCTCTTTCTCCAGCAAAGCCTTTTGCTCCTGAAGGGGTTTCGCCTGCTGCCGCAGGCCTGCCAGTTCCGCGCGCAGCGTCATTTCAAGGACCGCGTCTTTCTCCGATTTGCTGCGCATCGCGCTCAATGAGCTTTTCGGCAACGCGACCTCTTGAAAAGGCAATTCCTCCTTATGTCTCGACACGACAACACAATTCGCTATGCCCGCAAGGACCGAAACGGTTTTGACGATCGCGGTCGAAGCGATTGCGCCGAGCTCTTTTTCCGGTATCCGGAACAACCGCACAAAAATGCCCCGGCGCGAAAGAGATTCGATCTGCGCCGGATCAAAATCGCCCCACGGATCCCACGCTTCGATCCCCGCTTTGAGGCCGCGCGAAAACTCGGCCAGCTGATCGAGCCGTTTATCGAGATCGACGATATGGCGCGCCGTTGTTTTCCAGCCGTCAAAATGCTTGCGCGGCTCTGCGGGGACCGGCGCTGTTTCTTGTCCGCGGGCCAGAACGTCGAGCGCCGCTGTCGCAAGACCGATATCCGCCTGCAGGGATGCGATATCCCCTCCCTGCGGCGGACGGACATGCGCCGCATGCACCACGCCCAGCGCCCGCAGCCTGCGGACCGTATCGACGGAGTCCTTCTGCTGGCATATGACGCCGATCTTTTTCATCGGAACGATCATACCGCCGCCTCGAGAGCTTCGAGCTCTTCTATCTTGCGCTTGGCGATCTTGCTTCTTCCCACGGCATTGGCCATCTGGTCTCCGATATAGATCTTGATGCGCCTGATCGTTTCCTGCGCGTCGGGGATCTTCACCTTCTCGAACAGATTGACCCGCTGCGCGGTAACGCGCAGTTCTTTTTTCAAAAGCGCGATCGCTTCTCCGATCACTTCGATCTCCCTGCGCAAAGAGATCAATTCCCTGAGCGCGTCGAGTCCGGCGTCAACCCACGGCGGGGTCAGGAACAGATCGTATTCCGCATACGGGAACACCGCCCGCTCGAATACCGGCAGGTCAAGGCCGGCAACGTTGCGGGTCCCCGTTGCGATCTCCGTCGGGACCAGAAGCGGCTTCAGGTCAACGCGCGCATCCTCGGCAAGGAGCCCTGCCCACGCGGCTGCCGCGAGCATTTTCGCGTTGAGCAACCGGGCTTTTTCCTGTTCAACGCCGCGCCAGTGCAGCACCTCCATCTGCAACTGCTGCTTTTTTAATTGCAGCGTGGGCAGATACCGCATGAACTGGCGCAATGCGTCGCGCTGACGCTTCAATTCGCCTTTGGTGAATTTTACCTTTATCATGGATTCAACGCTTGGGCCAGTATTGCTCGATCATCGATTGCTTGATGCCCGTTTCTTCGGGGGTGAAACATTCGGCCAGGATCTGCCAGCCGCGGTCAAGCGCTTTTTCAAGCGCGATATTGACCTTTAAAGACATCATCTCTTCTTCGAATATCCTGCCGTATTTAAGAAGTTTCTTATCCCACGCGGACATCTGAAAGCCCATTGCCTGTTTCTCGAGGGATTCGCGGTAGCTGGCAAAAAGCTGGATCATGGTGTCCATGATCGTGCGGTGGTCGGGCCGCGTGGCACCGTTCACCTGTTGTTTCAGCCTGCTCAAAGACCCGAACGGCTCGATCACGCCGTGCTTGAGATAGAACTGGCCTTCGGTGATATATCCCGTATTATCGGGCACCGGGTGGGTGACGTCGTCGCCGGGCATGGTCGTAACCGCAAGAATGGTGATCGAGCCGGCGGTATCGAAATCGACCGCCTTCTCGTAGCGTGCGGCGAGCTGGCTGTACAGGTCTCCCGGATACCCGCGGTTCGACGGCACCTGCTCCATGGTAATGGAGACCTCTTTCAGCGCATCGGCGAAATTGGTCATATCGGTCAGGAGCACCAGGACCCGCTTGCCGTTGAGCGCAAAATGCTCCGCGACCGCCAGCGACATGTCCGGCACGAGAAGGCATTCGACCGTCGGATCGGCGGCCGTATGGATGAAAAAGATCGAACGCGACAGCGCTCCGGCCTCTTCGAGCGTATCCCTGAAGAACAGATAATCGTCGTTCTTCAGCCCCATGCCGCCGAGGATGATAATATCGACCTCTGCCTGTATCGCGATGCGCGCGAGTAATTCGTTATACGGTTCGCCGGCAATTGAAAAAACCGGCAGTTTCTGCGATTCGACGAACGAATTGAATACGTCGATCATGGGGATGCCGGTGCGGATCATGTTCCGCGGGATGATACGCTTCACCGGATTGACCGATTGCGTGCCGATATCGACGAGATGGTCGGTCAAAGCGGGCCGGCTGTCGCGGGGCATGCCGCTGCCGTTGAAGATCCTGCCGAGCAGGTCGTCGCCGCTTGCCACGCGCATGGGATGGCCGAGGAACCTGACCTTGTCGTCGGTGGAAATGCCTTTACTGCCGGCGAACACCTGCAGAGAAACGCGCCTTCCGTCAAGCCGGATGACCTGCGCAAGCGATACGCCGCGGCCGGTCGTGATCCGGGCGATCTCGTTATACCCGACGCCGTCGGCCTCGACCGTGATGACGTCCCCGGAGATCTGGATGATATCCGTGTATGATCTATGCATGGCGGGCCTCCTGTGCCGGGGACCGTTTCTGTTCGAACAGCAAGGTTATCTCCTCCTCGATCTTTTTGAATTCGGCCGATTGGAACGCGCTCGAGTTCCATCCCTTGAACAACTGGCGCATCTGCTGGAAGAACCGCAATGCCGCGTCTTTGCCGTCAAATGCGAATTCCGCCTCTAGGATCTCGTCGATGAATGCGGCCGTGTATTCCTGGCGCTCGGCGGGGCAGGCCTCGTCCACCGGATCGAACGCGTTCTGCTGAAGGTATACGGAATCGAACAGCTCTCCCTTGAGATACTCGACGTAATCCCTGACCGACACGCCCTCCTCGCCGATGACCTTCATCATTTGAGCCACCTCATTGCTCTTGACCAATATTGCGTGGCCGGACTGCCGGTATTCTTCAGGGATGATGCCGGGATATTTGCTCCACGATATCAACGGATCGATGGCGGGATACCGGCGCGCGTCCGACCGCTCCCGCGACAGGCCGTGGAAAGCTCCCACGACTTTCAGCGTTGCCTGCGTCACCGGTTCTTCGAAATTGCCGCCCGCGGGGCTCACGGTCCCGCCGATCGTGACCGAGCCGATGCCGCCGTCGTTGAGCCTGACCACGCCCGCGCGCTCATAGAACGACGCGATGCGGGATTCCAGGTACGCAGGGAACGCCTCTTCCCCGGGTATCTCTTCAAGCCTGCCGGACATCTCGCGCATGGCCTGCGCCCAGCGGGACGTCGAGTCGGCGAGCAATAGAACATTCAGCCCCATCTGGCGGTAATACTCGGCGATGGTGACTGCCGTGTACACGCTTGATTCGCGCGCCGCGACCGGCATGGAGCTTGTATTGCAAACGATAACGGTCCGGTCGATCAAAGGCTTCTGCGTGCGGGGATCGATCAATTCGGGGAACGTCTTTAATGTTTCGACCACTTCGCCCGCGCGCTCGCCGCACGCGGCGATGATGACCACATCCGCATCGGCATGGCGGCTTGTCAACTGCTGAAGCACGGTCTTGCCTGCGCCGAACGGGCCGGGGATGCAATACGTGCCTCCGCGCGCAATGGGGAACAATGAATCGATGAGCCGTATCTTGGTCACGAGCGGCTTTTGAGGTTTGAGCTTTTCCGCAAACGCGCTGATCGCGATCTTGACCGGCCAGCTCTGTTTCAAATATACGTCCTGTTCCCTGCCCGCAGGATCGCGCAGGCGGGCGACCGGTGTCTTCAGGTCATGCCTTCCGAAATCGGCGATGCGCACGACCTCCCATGCGCCCTGGAACGAGAACGGCACCATGATATAATGCTTGAACATCTTTTCCGGCACAATGCCGAGCTTGTCCCCGGCGCGCACCATATCGCCCTCTGCAGCGAACGGCGTGAATTCCCAGACGGTCTCCGGCGGCAACGCGGTCAGGTATGCGCCCCGTTTGAGGAAGAATCCGTGCTGTTCGGCCAGATGCGGCAGGGGATTCTGCAGGCCGTCGAAGATCTGGCCGAGAAGCCCGGGGCCGAGTTCGACGGAAAGAAGCTCGCCGGTGAACTCGACCTCGTCGCCGATGACCAGGCCCGCGGTGCTTTCATAAACCTGTGTTTCGGCGCGGTTGCCTCTGACACGAATAACCTCCGCCTTCAAGGATTCCGCGCCGTGTTTGATATAGGCGACCTCATTCTGGATGACCGTCGCGTCGGCCGCGACCGTGACCATATTGCCGCTCACCTTCACTACCCTGCCTGTGCGTAACCGGTTCATACAAGGATCCTTTCAAGCAATGCCTGCGTATCCGCGCGCGCGATGCGGTCCCACCGCAGGAGAATACGCAGTTTCAACGCATATACGATAAGCGCGGTGCTGTCAAAAAAATGCCCCGCGGCGATCCTGTCAAGCATATCCCAGCGTTGCCGGTCGAGAAACCGTTCCGCTTCCAGGGGCGAGGGCATGCGATGGCTCGCCAGAGCGGCGTGGTAAAGTTCCTGATCGGCATCGGCGCTTTTCCGAAGATACTTATGCGCGTCGATCTTCCTGCGGCCTGCGCGGATCTTCGCCAGTTCGTTGCGCAGGCCTGTTTCGAACGCCTGCCACTGTGCCAGCGCGGGATGCGCCGCGTCCTGCTCGAGATACGCGTCGTCCCCGCATTGTTGTATATGCGCCAGATCCTGCGCAGGGACCATGTCGCGGCACATCTCGATGAACCGGTCGAACGCAAACGGCGGCCGCGCGCCGAACTGCAGCATGGGCAGGCTTGCGACCAGGTATGGATAGAACTCCGGCACGGCGTTTCGCTCCTTCAGCGTTTTTGCTCGTCGAGCAGCTGCGCAATAGACGGTTTCAACAGCGACGCAAGATATACCGCCATTTCCCGGTCGGTAAAGTCGAACTGCGACTTGCCGTTATCGAAACTGATGACAAACCCTGCGGAAATACCGTCCTGGCTGCGTAATTCGACGCCTTTTCTGGACTGATCCTGAAGCTCCTTGAGAAAATGGCCTTCAAGCGTTTTTTTGTCCTGTTCCTTAAGATACACGATGACCGCGCTGTCGCTTTTATCAGCATACGCCCGGACCAGGGACGAGATAATGGCTGAAAGCGCCTCCGGGGTCAGCGCCGCCGATACCTGCGCGGCGATGAGCCGCTCCAGCATCGCGAATATCTCTTTTTTCAAAGACAGGATCACATCCCTGGCCGCCTGCTGCAATGCCGCCTGGCCGCTTGCCTGCATGCGGTCAGAAGCCTCTTTTGCGTCTTCGAGGATCTTCTTTGCCTGGGCATCGGCCTTTTGCACGATCCAGTCGGCTTTTGCCCGAGACTCTTTCTCGATCTCTCTGGCTTTATCCTGCGCCGCCTGGACGCCTTCTGCCTGGATCTTATCGAGCAATTCCTTGATCTGATCTGCCATATCGCTCTCCTGTGACGTTAAACTATTCCTTTATTATATTCTTAATGGCTGCAACCGGGTCTTTTGCTCCCAGTATTGGCCTGCCGACGACGATATAATTGGCACCAGCGGCAAGAGCATCCTGTGCCGTAGCGATCCGCTTCTGATCTCCCGCATCAGCGCCTTTCGCTCTAATGCCGGGCGTTACAATAATAAAATCCTTACCGATTGCTTCGCGAACCGCGCGTGCCTCCTGAGCCGAACAAACTACTCCGTCCAAGCCGGATTCTTTTACATTACGAGCTCTTTCTAAAACCACCCTTAAGGTATCACCTCCAAGATTCTCACTGGTTAATACGGTTACGCCGACAATAAGAGGCCTCGGGATATGTAATTCTTTAGCTTTTTCTTCTGCGCCCTTTTTTGCGTTTCGCAGCGTCTCTATTCCTGCCATTGCATGCACTGTTAACATAAAAACCGGGTACTGTACTGCATTTTTAACGTTTTGAGCAAGCAGAGACGTTATATATGAATAGGCTGATGCAAATGTAATAACGCTTCCCGTCCCGGTACTGGTATAGCATGCATTTTGCACAGTATTGGGGATATCATGGAATTTCAGATCTAAGAAAACTTTGCCCCCTCTTTTCCCAACCATTTTGACTGTTTCCGGACCATAGGCAGTAAATAAATGGCTCCCGATTTTAAACAACCTGACACCCGCGGGAACGAGAATTTTAACAAACCGTTCCGCTTCTTTGAGCGTATGTACATCTAATGCAACTATTAATTTGTCTTTTATGTCTTGCACGCCATCATCCCGGTGAATTCTTGAATGGAGCTTATTTTATTATCCGTTAAATATTTTTTAATACCGGTTATGATTTCATTTGCAATTCCCGGCTCGATGAAATTCGCCGTGCCGATGCTGACCGCAGTCGCTCCGGCGATAAAAAATTCCAGAGCGCTGTTCGTGTCCATGATGCCGCCCATGCCGACGATCGGGATGCCGACTTTGTTGTAAACTTCCCACACCATGCGCACCGCGATGGGCCGTACGGCAGGGCCGCTTAATCCGCCGATGCCCATGGCGATCCGTGGCGTGCGGGTTTTGACGTCGATCGCCATGGCCTGCACGGTATTGATAAGCGCCAGCGCGTCGCTGCCCGCGTTCTGCGCAGCCAGGGCGATCTCGGCAATATCGGTCACGTTCGGCGAGAGCTTTACGATAAGCGTTTTCCCCGTTACCCTCCTCACCGTTTTGACAACGGCAGCGGTCGAGCGCGCGTCCTGCGCGACCAGCCGCTTCTTTTTCAGGTTCGGGCACGAAATGTTAAGTTCCAGCGCCGAGACTCCGGGAACCCTGTCAAGCCGTTTTGCAAGAACCGCGAATTCATCAGGGTCTTCTTCGGAAGCGATGCTGACGATGACCGGCACGCCGAATTGACGGACCACGGGTAATTTTTCGGACAGGAATCCCTCTATGCCGGGATTTTCCAGGCCGATTGAATTGATCAACCCCGAAGGCGTTTCGCACGTGCGGGGAACAGGATTGCCCTGCCGGGGCCTGATCGTGATCGTCTTGGTAACGATCGCGCCCAGCTTTTTAAGATCGCACAGACCTTTGAATTCCTCCGCGTACCCGAACGTGCCCGATGCCACCATCACGGGATTCTTCAGCTTCAATGCGCCGATGCGGACAGACAGCTCAGCCATAAACGTTCCGGGATCCTTTGTTGTCAGAAACTCGGTTCAATGCACAGTATCTTGAATTTCCTGAATTCTTTCAACCCGCCCTGGATAAAGCTCAGGTTCGTCAGATACTTCAGCTTGCACCAGGTCCAGAACTCCGACTTGGGCTCCATGTCGAAGTTCCACCACACGTATTTTACCGCATACCGGATGGCCAATGCAAGGCAGATGAGCGAGAATATCTCCCATCCCCATCCTGCGGCAAAAACGGAAACGATCGCGCCGATGATAAAAAGCAGGGCGAAAAAGTGCATAAGGTGAAAATTCCCTACATACACGAATCCCCGCAGGGGGAACGGCATATGGAACGACGGCCCGCCTTTGAGATTCTGGAATATGACCTCCAGCCCTCTGCGCTTCACATACTTGTCGATGAGCGGCAGATGGGCCTGGCCGTAGGTAACCCATACCTTGCGCAATGCCTTGATGTCAGCGCGGTGCATGTGGTCGACCTTGGCAAGCGGCGCAAAATAAAATTTCCAGCCCTTGCTGCGGTGCTGATAGCTGAGATCCATATCCTCGCCTGTGGGCAGATCCCAGAATTTCGCGCCGATCTCTTTCATCGCAGACCGGCGGTAGGCGACGTTGCACGTGCCGAAGAAGTATCCCTTGTGGCCGGCGATATCGACCGCATTGGGCTCTCTGGGAAAATCAGGGTAATACCCTTCCTTGATGAACCCGTAGCGGGGCGCGACCATGTTGAACCTGAAGTGCTGGCACCATGCCTCGACCATGTTATCCGGATCGACCTTGAGCGTATAGACCTCGCCGCCGACCGCGGCGATCTTCGGATCGCGGTTGAAATGTCTTAACATCTCGTTGATCCAGTTCTTGTCGGGCGCGCAATCTCCGTCGGTAAAGAGCAGGAATTCGCCTTTCACGACCTCAAGCGCTTTATTGCGGGCGAACCCGGGCGACGGGCATTTCGGCACCTCCACCAGCTTGATGAACGGATATTTCTTCTGCCAGTTCCGGATGATCTCTATGGTCTTATCGGTCGAGCCGCCGTCGACAATGACCCATTCCCATGAATCATGCGGATATTCGACGTTCAGCAGATACTCAAAGGCTTTCTCGATGGTGCGCTCGAAATTCTTGACCGGGATAATGATCGATACAAACGCCGATTTGGACATCGATGTCCCTCCTCCGTTGCTCCGGCACCCGCCGGAGGATTTCACCACGCAAGATCATCGGCCCGGAACACCGGGCCTTCTTTGCACACCCGCTCGAATCCGCGCTTTGTCCGGACCACGCAGCCCAGACACGCTCCGATACCGCACGCCATATGCGATTCGAGCGAAACCTGCGCAGACAGGCCGTACGCGCGGCAAACTCCTGCCATTGCCCGCAGCATCGGATGAGGGCCGCACCCGTACAATACAGGCTGTTCCGCCGCAGTGCGGTTCAACACATCGTCAAGCAGATCCGTAACGCGGCCGTGAAAGCCCGCGCTGCCGTCGTCGGTCGCGATACGCACGGCGCAGCCAAGTTTTTTGAATTCCGGCGCGCACAAAACCTGCGCCTTTGTCCGCGCGCCGATAAGCACCTCTCCCGCGCCGCGCGTGAGCCGCTGCGCCAGGAACAGAAGCGGGGCAACGCCCATACCGCCGGCGACCAGGACAGCCGGGCCGCCTTTGGCCCGCGGGTCATGCGAAAAGCCGTTGCCGAGCGGCCCGATCACGCCGATCTCTTCGTTGATCTTTTTTCGGGACAATATCTCCGTGCTCTTTCCGACGACCTCATATAACAACTCGACCGTGCCTGCTGCGGCATCGACCCGGTGGATGCTCAGGGGCCTGCGCAAAAGGGGATCGGTCTCGCTGGAAACCCTGACCATGACGAAATTCCCCGGCTGCGCCGTTGTGCACAGCCGCGGCGCCGCAATCGCAAGCAGGTAACATCCCTGCGCAATGCGCGCGTTCGCCTTGACTTTCGCTTTGATCTGCCGTGCGCTCATGTTCTGGACGGACAAAGCCCGGCGATAACGCACGCGCCGCATTGCGGCCGCTTCGCATCGCAGACCTTCCTGCCATGTTCGATCAAGAGGTGCGTGATATGCCCCCAGAGCTTTTTGTCTATGAGCCGCATGAGGTCCTGCTCTATTTTTGCCGGATCGTTGTGACAGCTCAAACCGAACCTTTGGCTCAAACGCTTCACATGCGTGTCCACCGCAATGCCTTCGATCCTGCCGAACGCATTATATAAAACGACATTGGCGGTTTTGCGCGCGACCCCGGGCAGGAGGACCATCTCTTCCATGGTCTGCGGGACCCGGCCGGCAAAATCGCGCACGATCATCCGCGCCGCGGCGATGATGTTCTTTGCCTTGTTGTGATAAAAACCCGTGGAGCGGATATCCCGCTCGAACTCCGCGATATCGGCGCGCGCATAATCCGCCGCCGTCCTGTATTTCTTAAAAAGCGTTTCCGTCACGATGTTGACGCGCGCGTCGGTACATTGGGCTGACAGGATCGTCGACACCAAAAGCTGCAGCGGATCCTTGAACCGAAGGGCGATCCGGGCTTCCGGATACGCTTTATCAAGAAGCGAGATAAGTTTCGTTATCTTTTTTTCCATCACCGCGGGCTATTTGAAGATCACGCCTGTTCCCATGCTCCAGAACAACAGATCAAGATGCCCGACAGGGATACCGACCCTGCGGGCGAACGCGCGCAGTTTTTCCTCGATATCCAGATACTTTTTCCGCGTGAGGCTGCGCGGCGCCTTTTCGATGACTCCCAGGCGCTCGAGATTCCGCAAAATATGGATATCGAGGATCGCCAGGTCAGACCCCATGCCGATATTGCGCAGGAAATGGCTCGCTTCTTTATATCCGATGCCCTTGATATGTTTCACGAGCCATTCGCGCGACGCCTGCGGATCTGACGCATCGATCTTATCCCTGATCCTCAGCGAACCTGCCGCTGTCAATGCGCCGCGCGCCGCCACGATATACGCTGTTTTGTTGCGGTAGAAACGCGCGTGCCGCACGTGCGGCCGCAGCTGCGCCGCACTGCCGTCAAAGAGCAGTCCTGACGCCTTCAGGCCGCTGATGATCCTGTCGCATGCAAGCGCTTTGGATTGCGGCGTCAGGATGCAAAAACACAGTTCCGCGAATATGTCCCGGTCAGGCGCATTGCCGGCGCGGCGGAACTGCGCCATCCTTTGCGATATCTCTTGCTTGTTTTGCCGGTATCCTGCACGCAGGGCAGCGATCCGGTCCCGCCGGCACGCCATATCTATCCCCTGACTTTTTTGACCCAGCATTCTCTCTGACGCGGGCCGTCCGATTCGCAGAAATATATCCCCTGCCACGCGCCCAGCCGCAGATCGCCGTCCTCGACGATCACGGACAGCGTCGGGCCGAAAAGCGACGACTTGATATGGCTGTCCGAATTGCCTTCGGCGTGGGCGTAACCGGCATCTGCGGGGACCAGGCCGGACAGCGCAGCCGACATATCCTTGACGACCGCGGGATCCGCGTTCTCGTTGATGGTCAGGCCCGCGGTCGTATGCGGGCAGAACACGACGCACACTCCCGCAGGGACCCCTGAGGCCTTGAGCGCCGCGCGCACTTGATCGGTGATATCCACGAACTCGATACGGCGCGTTGTCCTGATACTGAACCGGCGCATCATTTTTTCTTCGGCCGCTTTGACCTGCCCGGCCGAGCCATGCCGCCATGGTATGCCTGAAGCGATTTCACGTCGAATTCTTTTTTCACAAGCATCTCGATGCCGTTGACCGTCGCCTGCGCTCCGGATATGGTCGTCGTATAGGGTATGTTATACAGGACGACATGCGAACGGATCTTGACCTCGTCCTGGCGGGGGATCCTGCCCGTCGGCGTGTTGATGACAAGCTGGATCCTGCCGTCCTTCATAAGGTCGAGCACGTTCGGCCTGCCTTCGGCGACCTTCGGCAGGGTCTTGACCTCGATGCCGTTCTTCTCGAGCGCCGCGGCGGTGCCGGACGTCGAATAGATATGGAAGCCAAGGTCGGTGAGTTTCTTTGCGATGAACACGATCGCGCGCTTGTCACGGTCGCGCACGGAAATGAACACGTTGCCTTTTTTGGGAAGGTTCTGGCCCGCGGCGATCTGGCTTTTGATATACGCCCTGCCGAAATCCTTGTCGATGCCCATGACCTCGCCGGTGGATTTCATCTCGGGCTCGAGGATCACGTCGACCCCGGGGAAACGGTTGAACGGGAACACCGACTCCTTGACCGCCACGTGCTTCGGAATGATCTCCTCGGTGAACCCGAGTTCCTTAAGGGTCTTGCCGAGCATGATCTTGGTCGCCATCTTCGCCAGCGGCACGCCGATCGCTTTGGAAACGAACGGCACGGTGCGCGATGCGCGCGGATTGACCTCCAGCACATATACCTTTTCGTCCTTGATGGCATATTGCACGTTCATGAGGCCGACGACATTGAGCTCTTTGGCCATTTTATAGGTCGCTTCCCGCACCTTCGCGAGCAATTCCGGCGACAGCGTGTATGTGGGCAGGACCATTGCCGAATCGCCCGAATGGATACCCGCCTCTTCGATATGCTCCATGATGCCGCCGATGACGAAGGTGGAACCGTCGCCGATAACGTCCACGTCAACCTCGATCGCGTCCTCGAGGAACTTGTCGATAAGGATCGGGTGCTCGCCCGAGACCTTTGCAGCTTCCTGGATGAACCGCTCAAGCAGGCTTTCGTCATACACGATCTCCATGGCGCGGCCGCCGAGCACATACGAGGGGCGCACGAGCACCGGATACCCGATCTTCTGCGCGACCTCTTTCGCCTGCGCGAAGGTGAACGCCGTGCCGTTCTCGGGCTGGAGCAGATCGAGCTTATGGAGCATCTCCTTGAACCGCTTGCGGTCCTCCGCGATGTCTATGCTGTCGGCGCTGGTGCCGAGGATATTGACGCCGAACTTGCGCAGCGACACGGCAAGATTGATCGGGGTCTGGCCGCCGAACTGGACGATAACGCCCATCGGCTTTTCAAGATCGAGGATATTCATGATATCCTCGATGGTCAACGGCTCGAAATACAGCCGGTCCGACGTGTCGTAGTCGGTTGAAACCGTTTCCGGATTGCAATTGATCATGACGCTCTCGACGCCTTCTTCTTTGAGCGCGTACGCCGCGTGGCAGCAGCAATAATCGAATTCGATGCCCTGGCCGATCCGGTTCGGGCCGCCGCCGAGGATCACGACCTTCTTGTTGGCGGAAGGCCTGCCTTCTTCCTGCGTTTCATACGTCGAGTAAAAATACGGCTGTTTTGCGTGAAATTCGCCGCCGCAGGTATCGACTAATTTATACACCGCCTTGGCGCCGTGTTTTTTGCGAAACTCCCGCACCTTCTCCTCCTTGGAATTCACCAGATACGCGATCTGCCGGTCAGAAAAACCGTCCTTCTTCGCCTGCTCAAGAAGCTCGACGGGCAGCCGGATGCCTTCATCATTGCCCGGACAGCGGTGCTTCCTGATCATATCCTCCGTCTCGACGAGCCGGCGCATGTTGTCAATGAACCAGCGGTCGATCTTTGAAAGCCGGAATATCTCGTCGTTGGTCATCCCCGCCCTGATGGCATAGCGCATATAAAAGATACGCTCATCATTCGGCACAGAGAGTTTGTCGCTGATCTCCTTGAGCAAAGCGGCGTCAGGATGCTTCAGCGCTTCATCGCAAATTTGATCCTTGCCGTCCGCGCCGAAGCCGTACCGCGCGATCTCCATCGAACGGATGCCCTTCTGGAGCGCTTCGCGGAAACTCCTTCCGATGGACATCGCTTCGCCGACCGCTTTCATGGACGTATTCAGCACGCGCTCGGCGCCCGGAAACTTCTCGAACGTGAACCTGCAGATCTTGAACACGCAATAGTCGACCGTCGGCTCGAAGAAAGACGTGGTCTTGCCCGTGATCTGGTTCATGACCTCGGGAAGGGTCAGGCCGACCGCAAGTTTTGTCGCAACGCGCGCGATGGGCAGGCCCGTCGCTTTTGACGCAAGCGCGGATGACCGCGAAAGCCGCGGGTTGACCTCGATAATGACGATATGGCCGTTGTCGGGGTTCTGGCCGAACTGGATGTTCGCGCCGCCGCCGGAAATGCCGATCTTGCGGATGATCCGCTTGCACAGGTTCACGAAATTCACGTACTCTTCGCGGGTCAATGTCTGCGCAGGCGCCACGACCATGCTGTCGCCGGTGTGGACGCCCATGGGATCGACGTTCTCCATGGACGTGACGATGATGACGTTATCCGCGCAATCGCGCATGACCTCGAATTCTATTTCCTTCCACCCGAGCACCGACTGCTCCACAAGGACCTGATGCACCGGGCTTGTCTCAAGGCCTTTCGCCAGCGCTTTTTCCAATTCTTCCCGGTTATACACGATGGCGCCGCCCGAGCCGCCGAGGCAGTACGCGGGCCGCAGGATAAGCGGGAAACCGATCGATGCGCCGATCTTCATGCCTTCCTCGAGCGTGCCGGCAATGCCGCTTTTGGGCACGTCGACGCCGATCTCCTGCATGGCCTTTTTGAACAGAAGCCGGTCCTCCGCGCACGAGATGGCATTGACCGACGAGCCGATGGATTCGACCCCGTATTTCCTGAGCACGCCCTCTTTCATGAGGAAGAATGCCAGGTTCAATCCGGTCTGCCCGCCGAGCGTGGGCAGGATCGCGTCAGGCCGCTCTTTTGCGATGATCTTCGTCACCATCTCGATGGACAGCGGCTCGACATACGTCACATTCGCAAGCCCCGGATCCGTCATGATCGTAGCGGGATTCGAATTCACCAGGATCGTATAATACCCTTCTTCCCGGAGCGCCTTGCACGCCTGGGAGCCCGAGTAATCGAACTCGCATGCCTGGCCGATGATAATGGGCCCCGAGCCGATCATCAGGACTTTTTTGATATCTTTTCTGCGCGGCATCAATTGCTCCTTTCAACCATCTTCTTGAAACGGATAAATGCGGGATTGGCCTGGTCAAAACCCGGGCTTGCCGGCTCGTACTGGACTCCCAAAAGCCGCAAAGCCCTGCTTTCCATCTCTTCGACCGAATGGTCGTTCAAATTATATCCCGTTATCTTGACCTGTTTGATCTTTGCGAGCGACTCGGCATCCACCACAAGGCCGTGGTTCTGAACGGTGATCTCGCCCTGCTGAGAGCCGGGATTGTGCATCGGGTAATTCGCGCCGCGATGGCCGAGCTTGAGCCTGGCGATCTTTGCGCCGAGCGCGCGGGCAAGCGCCTGATGGCCCGCTGAAATGCCCATGAGGGGGATCTTGCCCATAAGCCCGCGTGCCGTATCGACCACGACCTCAAGGCCCGGGTCTTCTTCGGGCCCGCCCGATATGATCAATCCCCTGAACCGGCCTGCAATAATATCCGCCGGCCTTGTATTATACGGCAATACTGTCGTCGAGAAACCAAGGCGCTGCAGCTGGCGCAGGACGCTTCTGGTCATGCCGACATCGAGCACGGCGATCTTTGTGCCGCGCGCTTTCGCGCTTGGCAGAACCACCGGTTTGCCGACCGATATCTGCGGCAGGACCGATTCCGCAGCCCGGGCCCGGAACGCATCAAGTTTTGACGATAATTCTTTTGCAGACGGGCCTTCCGGGGATATGATGCCGAGCATCTCGCCTTTCTGCCTCAGATGCACTGCCAGCGTCCGCGTATCGACGCCATCGAGGATGAACAGACCCTGCTCTTTGGCAAAATCCTCAAGGCTCGACCGCGCCTGCCAGTTCGAATATATGCGCGAATATTCCTTGATGATGAGGCCCGCAGTCCACGCCCTGTCGGACTCGTTGAACTTCTCGGCGATCCCGTAATTGCCGATCAACGGGTACGTCAATACGAGCAGCCTGCCGCTGTTGGCAGGGTCCGTTGCCATTTCCTGGTATCCGACAACGGCTGTATTCAGTACGGCCTTTCCGATGCGCTCAACGCATGCGCCCAGGCCATGGCCTGAAAATGTCTTGCCATCTTCAAGCATCAGCATTGCTTTCATCGTAATAGTTCCTTTACCTTTCTGACAGCTTCGTCAACAGTCTTGACCCTGATCACTCCGTCAATGTCCCACGAACCGATACTGATCACCGGTATGCTGAACTGCAGGCAATACGCGATCTCTGACAGCGTTCCGGCTGAACCAGGCAAAGCAACCACCACATCAGCTGTTTTAACGACCAATAGATTCCGCGCAAGCCCAAGCCCTGTAGGAAACGCAAGGTCAACATACTTATTCGCTTCGTTTTTGTGATACCCCGGTAATATACCTATCGTGGTTCCTCTACCTTGCTTAAAACCTTTGCAAACAGCCATCATTACTCCACAAAGCCCTCCACAGCATAGATAATCAACCACTTTTGCCAGTTTTTTGCCTAATTCGATGGCTTTTTGCTCCACTTCTTTACTACAGCTATGACCTCCTATTACGCTTACGATCTTATGACGGGCTTTTTTCTTTCCAATTGCCATACATGACCTTTTCTTTGTATATAATCAGTGCGCCTGACAGGAGTTGAATGAGGACATAAGTTATGGAGCCTGTTCATGTTACAATCCGTGGCGACATAACTTATATGTCCGAATTCATCCCGTGCATCATTCCCTGCCCCGTTGCTTATGCACGGGGCGAGCCGTCTTGTATACAGAGCTAATGCGCCTGACAGGAGTCGAACCTGTACACATAGCTCCGGAGGCTATTGCGCTATCCATTGCGCTACAGGCGCATAAATATAAGACCTGATCGATGATTGCGTTGTGTTGTGCAGAGTAACCTATTATACATCAAATTGTTTTATTCGAGAAATAAAATTTGTCTTTAGAACAGGCTCAACTGTTGTTCAGCCTGAGGAGCGGCATCATCATCCTTGCCGAAAACCGATATCCTGCCGTATTCTCCGTCATACCCTGCGACTGCCTTTACTTTGCCCTGGCGCATGCGCATCACGCCGTCTGCGATGCGGGGAGAAAGGCCTTTTGCGATCTCATCGCGCGATGCCTTGAGCAGGATATTGAATTCCGTGCCGAATTTGGCAACCGCGTTGAAATACTCCTTTTCCGATGCCACAGATGCCGATTTGATCCCTTTTGCTTCAGCGATCATCTCCGAAAGCGGCACCAGGCTCTTATAGGGGATCGCGTTCTCCGGCACAAAGCCTTCAGGCCGGTCCGCGAGCCGGCAAACCCTGTTCATGACGCCGATGGTCAGAGGCCTGCGGCATTTCGGGCAAATATTGTTGTGCTTCATGGATTCTTCAGGCGACATCGCGATCCCGCACAACCGGTGGCCGTCATAATGATATTTTCCTTCTTCGGGAAAGAATTCGATGGTGTACAGGAATCGCTTCTTGTCCTTGGTCTTGAGCACCTCGCGGATCGTTTTATAATCGAGGTCGCAGTTGAACACATTTGCCTCCCTGCCGATCTTCGCAGGGCTGTGGCTGTCAGAATTGCTGATAAGGGAAAACCGGTCAAGCGCCGACAGCCGCCAGTTCATGGCAGGATCGCTTGACAGGCCGGTCTCCAGGGCAAATATCTTATCGGTCTGTTTCTCAAAACAATCCTCGATCCTGTCAAAGCCGGACATGGAGCCGAAGAGCGCAAACCACGGGGTAAAAATGTGCGCCGGCACGATCATGCAATTCTCGTCGATATCGAACACGATGCGGGCGACTTCTTCGGCATCCACGCCGAGGATTGGCCTGCCGTCCGATGCGAGATTTCCGCGGCGGCCGAGCGCGTCATTGATCTTTTCCACCGATTTGAACGACGGCGCAATGATCACGTTATGGATACGGTATGTCCTGCCTTTTTTGCTATAGATACTCGATACCTCTGCGGTAAGGATAAAATGCACATCCTTATGCTTGAACAGCCCGTTACCAAGGTCTGTAAGATTACGCCGCAATTCCTCAAGCCACAGGTGGTGGGTAAAATCGCCCGTGCCCATGAGCGTGATGCCTTTTAACTTCGCCCAGTCGGCCAGATGCTTGACGTCCATGTCCCTGGATGTGGCGCGGGAGTATTTTGAATGGATGTGAAAATCGGCTATGAATTCCATACGCAGGCCTTCTTTCTAATTGGCTGCCACGCTGCGCAGCGCTTCGGCAACGCTCTGCCAGTGCGTGCCCTGCCAGTAGATCCTGTTGCATCGGGCGCACGAGAAGAACCGGTCCTGTGTCTCGAACACATACGCGGGCACCCGTTCCTTGATCGACGCCTTATCGACAATCTGCAGGGCCTCATTGCACAAGGTGCACCTGCTGAACATGTCCGACGGCACCGGGCTCATATGCAGATTGCGGCACACCTCGATCAACTGTTCCTGAACCTCTTCGGCACGGACCTGCATGATCGCCACGCCCCTGCCCCGGGGCATATGGTGATTGCGCGTCAAGATCATCCGGTCGCTTTTTAATGCCGCAACGATCACTGCGCCCGGCTTGTTATCCGTGAAATATTCTGCATCATAGCCGCAGATACGCAGCCATTTTGCAAGCCTGCCAAGTTCTTTGGTCAATAAGAACTTCATACTGCTCATCCGCGCGAGAGCCAGCTAATCCGCGCTATAGGCGACTGTTCCGCGGTATAAGGTTTTGACGACTTTGCCTTTCAGGCGTTCGTTCAAAAAGCAGGAATTCTTTGACTTGGACGCAAAATCAGCCGCATTGACCGTCCACTCGGCGCTGGGATCAACGATAATAATATCCGCGTCTTTATTGACGGACAGCGTTCCTTTGTCAATGCCGAGGATCTTTGCCGGATTCAACGCCATTTTCCTGACAAGTTCGCTCCAGCTCAAAAGACCCTCGTGGACAAGATAGGTCGCAGCAACCCCGATCTCTGTTTCAAGGCCAGTCACGCCGAATTCAGCGCGGTCGAACTCGATCTCTTTTTCAGCCACGGTATGCGGCGCATGGTCGGACGCGATAACGTCGATAACGCCGTCAACCAATCCCCGGCGCACGGCGTCCCTGTCTTTAACCGTGCGCAGCGGAGGGTTCATCTTCTTGTTCGTGTCGTAATCGAGCACTGCCTCTTCGGTCAGGCTGAAATAATGCGGCGCGGTCTCGCAGGTCAACGTGACGCCTTTTTTCCTGGCTTTGGCAATGATCTCGATTGACTCGGCACAGCTGACATGCGCGATATGCACGCTGCATTTTGCCTTTTGAGCAAGCATGATGTCGCGCTGGATTCGTTTGTATTCCGATTCGTTAGAGATGCCCCGCAGGCCGAGCCTGGTCGAATTGGCGCCGAGGTTCATGACCCCGCCTGCGCTCATGGCCTTATCCTCGCAATGGCAGATGACGAGCATTTTCTGTTCGCGCGCTTTTTTCATGGCCTTGAGCAGGATGTCGGACGAATCCACGGAAGAGCCGTCGTCGCTGACCGCGATAACCCCTTCCTTCTTCAAGCGGGCCATGTCCGCAAGCACTTTGCCCATCCTGCCTTTCGTGATAGCGCCACAAATCAGGACGCGGCTTCGCGCAGTATCCCTGATAATGGATGCAATAAGACGCGCGGACTCCTCCGAATCTATTGTGGGGATCGTATTGGGCATCGCAAGCATTGTTGTGATCCCGCCGCGCAAAGCAGCCTGCGTTCCGGTCGCAACAGTCTCTTTATCCTCGCGGCCCGGTTCGCGCAGATGCACGTGCATATCGACAAAGCCGGGCATGACGATCTTGCCCGCTGCGTCTATCGTTTTGTCCGCGCCATTGTTCAACCCTTTGCCGATCCGGGCGATCCTTGTACTCTCGATAAGGATATCCCTGATATCATCGATATTATTCGCCGGGTCTATGACCCTGCCGCCTTTAATGAGTATTTTCATTGTTGATATCCCGCGCCTGCGACACCAAAAAGAGCGCCGCCATCCTGACCGCAATGCCGTTGGTGACCTGGTCCAGGATCACCGATTGAGGGCAATCCGCCACTTCGCTTGACATCTCGATGCCCCTGTTGATCGGCCCCGGATGCATGACGATAAGCTCCGGCTTTGCCTTGCGCAGCCGCTCTTCGGTAATGCCGAACTTTTTGAAATATTCCATCTGTTTGGGAAACGCGCCCTGCTCGTCCCGCTCGAACTGCATGCGAAGCACATTGACCGCGTCCGTATCCTTCAATGCCTCGTCGATATTGTTCGACACGGAAACGCCCATTGCCTCAATGCCCACCGGTATCAGCATCTTGGGCGCGCAGACCGTTACTCGAACGCCGAGCTTTGTCAGGCCCCATATGTTCGACCGGGCAACGCGCGAATGAGCGATATCCCCGACGATCGTGACCTTGCGGCCCTCGATATTCCCAAGCTTTTCCCTCAGGGTGAAGATATCGAGAAGCGCCTGCGTCGGATGCTCGTGCCATCCGTCGCCGGCATTGACCACGCTCATATTCAGATGCCTGGCGAGCATGTTAGCCGAACCCGAATAATTGTGACGCATCACGATGATATCCGCCTTGAGCGCCTCGATGTTCCTGCCCGTGTCGATGAGAGTTTCGCCTTTTTTAATGCTCGAGGTTTCGGCTGCGATGTTGATGACGTCAGCGGAAAGCCGCTTTGCGGCCAGCTCGAAGGAAATGCGGGTGCGCGTGGAAGGTTCGTAGAAAAGATTGACCACGGTTTTGCCGCGCAGGGCAGGGACTTTCTTTATTTCGCGGGTGGTGACCTCTTTAAAAGAATCCGCGGTATCGAGGATGAATTTGATCTCTTCCGCGGAAAGATATTCAAGCCCTAACAGGTCCTTTTTGGTCCAGACAGCCGGTTCAGCCATTTTTCTCCATAATAACCACTTCGTCCTTGCCGTCGGCCTCGGACAGCCTGACCTGGACCGTTTCGTCCTTGGCAGTGGGGATGTTTTTCCCTACATAATCGGGCCTGATCGGCAGTTCCCGGTGGCCCCGGTCAATGAGAACCGCAAGCTGGATCGTGTTCGGCCTGCCCAGGTCGATGAGTGCGTCAAGCGCGCAGCGGATCGTCCTGCCCGAATAGAGCACGTCGTCGACAAGCACCACGTCCTTGCCTGAAATATCGAAATCTATCTCGGTCTTGTGCACCACGGGCTGATACGCGATAAGCGTCAGGTCGTCGCGGTAAAGCGTGATATCGAGCGTGCCCGCCGGAACGTCCCTGCCTTCGATCTTTTTTATGTTCTCCGCGAGGCGGTTCGCGATAAAAACCCCGCGCGTGCGGATGCCGACAAGGCAGATATTCCCGACGCCCTTGTTCTTCTCGATGATCTCATGCGCCATGCGCACAAGGCTGCGGCTCACGGTTTCCTGGTCCAGCACGATCGATTTTTCTTTCATCGCATATCCTTATCGTGTGCGCTGCTGTGCCTCAGCGCAACGGTCCGATAAAATAAAAAACCTGACCGTGTCTTCGGTCAGGCTCTTGTGTTCTGTTTTGTCGCTGCAGCGTGCATTTTTCCACCTTGCCGGCCTCGCAGGGCCAGCTTAAAGGTTGTTAATTTATTGATAAACTATACCATCCAAAACTCCCTTTGTCAAGGTTATTGATGTTTTGTTATTGCATCCCTGCTAATAACGACCGCACATCCTGCGGGGTTGATAATGCGTTATCTTCTTCGCAGCGCAATAATGCGGCGATATACGCGCAGACTCCCGCCAGCTCGCCCTCTGCGCCCTGTTGCCTGCACACCGAAACATAATCAGAGATGCGGTCAAAGTGAACGGCGCTTTTCTTGCTGTCATTTATTATTGTCTGCCATTGGCAGCGCAGCGCATCAACCGCTCCGTCAGGCAGCGCGCGTTGCATGCGCATTGGGCTCGCCGGCGCCTGCTGCAAAGGAAGGCTGCGCAGATCAATGCCTGCAACCTTCCGGTCTGTGCCGCCGTCACGATACAAGCTGACGGCATCGGGCCCGCTTTTCTTGAGCGCGACAATATCTGCGTCGGAGATTTTGCGTATTTCCCGCTTTCTCGCGTCTACTGTTTCGGGATTGATATCGCGCGGATCAACGCCGAGCCGGCTTGCCACCTCGCCCGCATTGATTGCGTTCAGAATGCGTTGAAACGTTTCCCGATCCGGCGCCGCGTCTGCCAGCTTCTCGTCAACCATTTCCAGGATGGTGCGCGCGATATTGAACTTTTTCCTGGACGTCACATCGCTATCCTGCGCGTCGGCATGACCATAGTGCGCAATATCGGGATAAAAAAGCTCAAACCTGTCTTTATACACACGGGTAATGGCAATGGACTTGTTCCGCCCGACCCGGATTATATCAATGAGCCCAAGCCGCGCGAGAAATTCCAGATTGATATTATTCTTGACATGGATCGGCTCCTCGCCTGCCTGACGGAATTGTTTTTGGATCTGCGCAAACGTCAGGCTGATCCCGTCCTTGTCGCCGAGACTGTAAATAACCGCCAGCGTCTTCTTTTCCCATGGCTCGTCAGCGGACGGGAATAACATCCGCTTGATCTGCCGGATAAAATTATTATTATATGATTTGCCCTCGGACATGCTTTTCCCGGCCGCCCAATTATATTTATCTCCTGTCGGGGTTGCGATCACGAATGTCTTGTATATGAATCCCCTGAACGACTCCAGCTGATCCGGCGTGTAGCCGTTGGCTGTGCGCTCTCGTTCAATCGGATCGAGATCAAGACTATCACGGCAGTTCATCCATAGGGCGTCGAACAATTGGTCGGTCTTGGATGGCTGCGATGGATCTAACCGCGGCGGCTGGTGTTTTGTGCCGGCGAACGAAGGACGCACCGGCCCGATCCCGGAAGTCCTTGTGTCAAAAAGATCTCCGTTGCGTTTCTCAGGGTCGTCACCGTATCGATCCTTATATACCTCTCTCATATATTCGACAAGTTTGCCTTGCCAAACAGCGTCATAAAACGGCCTTTTCAGCTTCCCGAGCCAACGGGCCTCGATCATGGTGTTGTCGGGCCGCCGGACACGCATTTCATCAAGCAACTTTGTGACCGCGTCCTGATTTGCCGGCAGTATCTGCCGTTCTGCCATACGCTGCAGGAACTGCGCTTCGAAAATTTCCTTATCCGTTGGAGGCCTCGGAATAGGAGATTCTCTGAACTCGCGGATATTCGGCCACCACAACTCCATTCGCTCCCGGTCAAGCTCAACAATGCCTTTCTGAGGAGTAGTTGTCAGTTTCGCGATCCCGAGATATTCAAGCACCTCGCATAAAGGGAAGAATTTGTCCCCGTTTCCGTTGATCTTGTATTGATTTCTCAAGCGCTCCGCGTTAAGAGGCCAACGAAGGGAGTGTTTATGCACAAATATGGCTCTTAAAAGAGGGCCATCGATCATATATTCCGAGAAGTCGCCGCCTAACAATTTCAAGAACGCTTTTTCTAAACTCGGGACGTGTTTCGTGCCTACCAGTGTTCTGATATTTCTGTTTGTTCGAAAGAGCTGATCCTCGGGCGGTTCATCTGATCCCGGATTGACGCAATATTGCTTCCGTATATGATCCCTGAGGATCCGCAGGTGCTCATTATTATGCGCCGGATCGAATGCCTCCGGCGCTCTTCCCTCGCGCCGCGCCCTGCCCTCTTCAATTTTCTTAACGTTGTCCACGATCTTCATGAACAAATTGAACCTGTGGCTATTCTTTTCCGGCGCCGGCTGGGCTGTTGCGACCACATTGCCGCCGTCGAAAGCCATCGCAGGCATTTGGATCAACACGAACTTCGAATGAAGGTCCTGTAACTGTGCTCCGCCGCTGAAATATCGACGGATCGTGACCCCGGTCCCGCACGAAACCCTTTCCTCCCGGTCGTATTCCCCTTCGGAGAAGGATTTGCGATACGCGGCATAATACGTTTCGGAAGACCACGCGCGAGCGGACGTATAATCATCCAGCGAAAGGCTATCGACATTCTCGGCGATGGCGTCGGGGATATTTGCGGATTGTTTTTTGTGCCATTGGGCTGCGATCAACGAATAGTAAACCTGCCGAAGCCCCGCATAGCGCCTTGACGCGTTAACCTCGCGCGTCAATCGGGGCAGGATAAGGGTCCGCACGAGTTGCGACGAGTAGGCATTCATCGCCTTCATGCGTTCATCGGTGAACGCGTATGGCGCCGCATCCCTGAGATGATCCTGCTCAAGCATGACTTTCAGCGTCGCCTTTAATATATAAGCATTGCCTTGCCCCTGGCCGATAACGATCTCATCCGGCACGATCCACGGCCTTGTAATAGTCGGGATCTCCATATCCTCCTGACCGAACAGGCTCTCGGCTTTCGCGTATAGCGCATCCCAGTACCTCCTGCCTTCTCTGGTATCCGGCGATGTAAAACGGGAAAGGTCTTTTTTCAATTGCAGGTCGGCCTCGAGGAGTATCCTGCCCACATCGGTTTTCGCAAGATACGGATCGATGATCTGATCCGGCGCATCGGGCCTGAGATTCACCCAGAACATGCTGTTGGGAAGCCGAAGGCCGATCTCAAAATATTCAACGATCGTCCGGGCAGCTTCCTGAGTCTGGTGCGGCTGCAAAACAGGCGTATCGCCCTTATCCAGCAGCAGATTGTAATTATTATTTTCGGAGTCAAACGAAATAGAGCGCAGATGAACGGGGCGGAACTTATCCGCAACAGGCGCGAGATTCTGCACATACGCAGGCAGCGCGGGCAGCGAAATCGCTTGCGGCGCCACCTGCGCAAACCCGGCCTGCTCGAACATCAGGCACGCCGCCATCACAACACAGGACACTTTTGACAAAACTTTGTTATACATCGATTTATGGGTTCTTTCGCACCTTTGGCTGATGGATGGGACAGGGGCGCCGGGACATAGTGGAGATATTTGGCTGGTTTATTTTAAGGTTGATAAACCATCGTCACGCAGCGCCCCTGTGATCTATCCAATTGTGGTCAAAATCTCCTTAAGTTCCGGCGGCGTCGCAACTGCCGCGTCTTCTTCCATCCTTAGCATGTTCGCAATGCACGAAAACATCGCATCCATCTGCTGCCGCGCGCCTTTTTCTTTGCAGCTGGCAGCATATTCTTTTATCTTGCCATAGGGCATCGGGCCTTTGCGCATCTGCTGCTCTATGGACTGCCATTCCTGGTCCAGGGCAGCAATGACTTTCGGATCAACTGCTACAGGCACATTAACGCCCCCTGCAGCGCCTATCGCTTCAACCGGCTGTGTTGAAATTGGCAATGCGCGCAAATCAATACCGCCCGTGCCGCCGTCTTTATTTCCCGCATCAACGTCCCTGCGGGTTTTGTTGGTTAATTTTGCGGCAAGACGATCGAATAGGACCGAACCGGATGCCAACCAATTCTTTTCCTCAATCCAGATCCTGTTTCTGTCACGTTTGACAAGCTGCTCGATCAGAGTCGGATAGAGAGGATCTTGCGACAGGTCCAGATACGCAAACCGTCCGGGAGCGAGCTGATCGACCAGATAGTCTGCAGAAACCCCTGTCTCTGTATAAGGCTTGGGAACGTGAACAATGTCAAGATGCGTCGGCAAAATATTATCAATGTCGCCGAGACCAATAAGGTCCTTTATCTCCTGCGTGGTAGGGGATCTCTTGTTTATTCCCGAATAGGTGAGTCCGATCTTGATCACATCGCGCATGAATAATGGAGACGATTTTACGCGTTCGATATTAACGAAGGACTGGAAATATACAAACGCCCCTTTTTGGGCGCCGGCAGAAGTTACGAACACCCTCCCCAGCTCGTTACCTTGAGGATCCTTGATCATCAGCGCCCCTTGGCCCAGAGGGAATTCAGCTGAGCCGATCTGAAGGTTCTCGCTTGTGCCGCCGTCTTTGCGTGTTCTGTCTCCAGAAGCAGCCGTTTTCACGAATATGCGCAGCGTGTCTGGAAAAAGGAGCACTTTAAAGTCTTCTTCCGCCCATTGGGGTTCGCCTTTCTCAAAATTATATGCGCCCTGGCGCGTGCGGAAACGTTCTTCGAAACCATGCTTTATTATGGTATTGGCAAACTGTTCATCTTCGGACTTCAGTATCACCACCGCATCGCCTTCTGCGAGGACATCATCGCAGATGCGTTCATACCCGAACATGGCGTTTCTGGAATAGTCTTTCAGAATCAGGACTTTCTTCCCGGGAAGCGACGCGAGTTCGCGCAGATAGAAATCCGCTTCATTCTTGACATCGCGCGCTGTTTCAATCCCCAATATATTCGTCTGTGGCGCCGCGGCGGCATCATGCGAATTAAGCGCCTTCACGATGATCTTCCCGCCGCGCGCAAAATCTTCTGTATTGATATTTATATGGTAGGTCTTACGGAAAAGCGCAGGCACGATGTCCGGCCCCATGAACGGATAAATATACGTAAAATCCTCGCCCAGGGCATCTGACATCTTCCGCATAAACGTCGTATACGCGATGACGGCTTGGTCTTGCGCGGCTTCCAACTGCAAGCTCAAGGCCGATCGAAGAGCCTTGTAATATTCATCAACTGCCGCCTGCCAATATTGTATCTGCAGTCTCTGTCGATCTTTTTCAAGATCCACTATCCGGCCGTTAAGGATAGCTAATTGATCTATGCGCGAACTGGCTCGTTCGGGATTAAGGGGCATCTGCATGCGATTGATTCTATTGCGCTCTTCCCGCAGTTTTTTTAATTGCTCTTCGCTCTTTTTCAAAAGATCCGATATGCCGCCGTCTTTGGCCTGTTCATCCCGCTGGAGCCGTATAAACTCTCTGGCGTTCATTAACAATGCGCCCATATGGGCCGCAGCGGACGGTTCGGCATACGCAACCTTTTTCTCGTCAGACATGGTCCCGACGGTGTTTTCTGCCGCAGTAAGTCCATAATATGTTTGGACAAAGTCCAGCTCCATCTCCAGGGCTATGGGATTGGCGTGATGATATGCCGTCGAAAATTCTTTATCTTCCCCGCCGTATTTGATCGCGAGCAGCTCGGCCATTTCGTGCACGACGCTTGCTTGCATGCCAACCATGGTTGACGGCCGGTAGAATATAAAACCGTCGTGGCCGGCAGCCGCAAAAAGATCCCTCAGGAACCCGCTTGCCCGGCTTTCCCCGCGGATTCCAATCCCCAAAGAAGGAGCGGCATAAAAAGTGGTGCCTGCGCTTGCAAGCTCGGCAACGATCTCTTGGATCTGCTCAACAGACGTTTCCTGTCCTACATGTTTAAACAAGGTCTTGAGATGCTCAATGTCTCTCTGATCAGTTATATTGCAGAATCCACAGTTGAATTTTTCTGTCAACATTCTGGCAAACCGCTCCGGGCTGTCATCTCTGATCACCTCAATGCCTATCTCTGCTATGTTCTTGTGAATTTCAGATCTGAGCCGCGCAACCTGTTCCGCTGTCAATGGCGCTATGACGTCGTCAGATAACTCAAAGCGGGGAGCTATCCGCTCCGTTGCTAAATCCAATGCCCTCAGGGCATTATTATAGCCTATGCGCATTTTAACTGCGGTCCGGATCCCATCGTCAACCCCGTTCTTGCTCACAAAAAAGATATCAAAAGGCTTCAAAAGCTCAGCGATATCCGGCGCCCGTTCCTTTATGCGCATTGACAGAATAGAGCTCTCTTCTGTTTTAATTCCTGGGAGCTGAAGGGCCACTGCGCTTTGTGGATACCCCAAGCACAATCCCATCAGCACGCTATTCTCCCTTATGGAGCTCATAAAATCGCGCCATTGTTGGATATCAACCGGTACATTGATTTCAATGCCAAGCTGTGTGCGCAAAAATTCTCTATTCTGAAGCAGGACCCTGTTCACGCTATCGGGGCTGAAAATAATCGCGGTCTGTTTTTCATCAAGAAAAACTATCTCTGTCCCCATTTTCTTTAACAGCATGCCCGTCTTTTCATCCAAAAACAGTTCCCGGGAATTCTCAAACAAGCTGAGATACGTAGCCGGTTTAGCCCCGCCTATGACTGAGCCGATCTCTCTGCCTCGCAGACCGATAGTCTGTTCCACGTCGACGCCGAGAAGCTTTTCTAAGAGACGCCGATCTTTGTCGCTTCCTAAAGCATCGGTGATGCGCTGTACCTGCACAGGGTCAAAACTATGCACATCTTCCAACTTCACGGCGATCGTGTCTTCCGAATCTCCGCCGTCCAGGGCGCCGAGAGCGGGGTTATCTGTCCGGCTGCCCGCTGTTGAGCCGGGCCTATGTGAGCGCTCGCTGATAACCTGAGCAATTTGCTGCAGCATCGCATTTATTTTTTCACTTGCATCTCCGTTTTCAGGAATTAAATGCACGTGTTGTTTAATCCTTCCCTCGCCGCCTGTTTCTTCCCAGTCAATATAGCCTACGTTCACTCCGAAAATATTAATCGGTGAAGCCTGTCCCCTCCCCGCCACTAAATATTTTTCATAATATCTGAAGAATTCCATGCCGGGCAGGGGCAATCCTAAGTCTTCTTTAACAAAATTCTCCAACTCCACAACAATGCCCTTGGGATAGGCATCTCCATCGATCCCACTGCTCTGGACTTCCTTCTCACAGTTCTTCACTATTTTCTTAGACAGCTTACTGGCCAGGTCTTTGCGAATTCGCTCATTATTAAGCTGTCTCATGGCCAACACCACATTTTCATTAACCCTTGCGCGAAGCTCTTGGGCCTTTTGCGCATTAAAGTATTCTGCCATGTTCTTATTCATCAAGGCGGAATTATATTCGTTGTTCCAAATAATTGTGTTGTCCCGGTCTCTTTTGCCGATTGCAACGCCGAAAAGGAACACGTCTTCATTCTGGCTGATAATACAGATGTCCTGTTGCCGCTTTCCGCTTAAATCTTTCAGCGGCAATTGAAAAAATTGAGAGAATACCCCGATAATCGCGGCATCGACATCATCGCCTTGCGATATTCTAAATTGTAACAGGTTGATTATATCTTCGGCGCTCAACATGTTATTTTCTATATAGCTTTTGATCTTTTGATAAGCATCGAGGAGATTTTCTTCAATAAGAGATAAATCCTGTCCGCCGTCTGCCTGCGCAACCGATTGACCGAGCTGATGGCCGGCGGCCGCGCGCGCTTTATAGGGATGCGCCGAATCAACGGTGTATTTATAGATGGGATGATAGCTCCGCGCTGTAAGCTTCACGGCCGTGCCGGTATCCATGTATTCTCTGATGCGATTCTTGAATGTCTCTGACCGGTTAGACAGCCCGCCTGCGCCTGAAGGAGGGATAAGAAACTCTAGATTGTTCTTTTCGGCAAAAGCCGCGATGCGCGGCATGATTTCGTCCACGAGCAGTTCCTGTGCGGGCGCAGCCCAGGTGCCGACCAGAAATTCCGAAGGATCCAGGCCAAGCAGGACCAGTTTTCTTTCAAAGACGTCAAACAACACAGCCCCGGCAAGCTTGCCATCGGCGAGGATATTGACAACAAACATCCCGGGGCGGAGGTTCCCTGACGGATCCGCGACCATATCCGACACATCATCCTGCAGACACGTCCCCGCGTATTTTCCCTGAAAAACCGTCAGAAGATTCATTTTTTTAAAGACCAGCTTTATGTTTATGCCTTTGGTGCGCGTCTGCTCATTTCTCAAGAAACGCTCTTTGTCGCGCACGATCCGTCCTAAAACCATCTGCCATCGGGCATGGGCGATGATATGCTGTTTGAACGCGCGATCGAGGCCGAGATCTGCCATGGCATCGTCCAGGAGATTATCCGCCCCTTCCGCATTGGCGAGGCGGGCCATCAAGGCATTCTCATCCGTCCCGGTAATGGTTTGATCATAATACGCGGATAACGACTGCGGTTCTATTTTTTCCAGCACCAGCGCCGCCGCCGTGTCCACGAGTTCATTCGAGACCTTTTTTCCCAGAATAGAGTTGAGCGTTTTACGCGCGTTGGCAAAATCTGCCCTGGCCTTCTGGCGAATCTGTTCATGCCGCTGTTTTGCCTGTCTGTATTTTTCCGCGGCTGGTTTTCTTTCCGCTCCCCGGGCAGCTTCCATCGTTTGCAGCGCCTGCTGTCTGGCAAAAAACGCATCGGCCTCTTCTTGCCGCGTCTTGACAAGCTCTTCGATCATCAGCGCGATGGATTGCCGGTCGGCCACAACCTGGTCCTGTCCGAGCAACTCTGGAAGCCCTTCGATGAACTTATCCGCATCCTCCGCGGGGATTGCCCGCAGCTTCGTGACCAGGGCACTTGCCGCATTCAACGCCTTGACGGCTTCTGCACGCTTTTCTTCTGCAAGGCCCAGCTCGTTACGTAAAACTTTTCCTATGCTGTCCCGCAAAATAACCTTCAGGTTGTACGGGATGGCAAAAGACCGGCTTTGCACGTTAATATCGAACGCCTTGATTTCCGGCCCAGCGGGAGAAAACGTCTTAAGGTTGGCATCGATCTCTAAAAGGATCGCCACGGTCGTCTTGTCAAATGCGGAAATGCCCATTTTTTTTGCTATACTATCTGTTATTGTCCGTGCCGCCTCCGGGCTTTCGTATTCCTTGACCAGCCAATACAGATACACAAGGTAATCCTCCGGATGTTCTCCCGGCTTTCCTCCCTGAAATAGCTCGCTCATCTGCGCTTCATAGGACATTTTAAAACGCTGAACCGCCTGCTCGACCCGCAGGTATAACTCCCTGCCGTCTTCGATCGCGGAAAATTCAGCCTGGCGCAGACAGAGTATATAAAGGTTCAACCAGAAGCCGGACAGCGCAGACCAGTCGCGCCACTGTTCAACAGGCCGGCTGTCTGCGGCCTTTGTAATTTTCAACAGCAAATCTTTTGTCCGGTCATTGAGCATGCCTTCGGTTCTCAGGAAAGCCACGGTATCGAGGATTTTCACGCGCAATTCTCTTGTAAAGCATCGGTTGGCGACCAACCCCATGAAATTCAAGATCATAAACATTTCTGTAATGCTTTCGAACTGCATCCGAGCAGCTCTTTTGCAGAGGTCTTCGGGTATTGACGGCAGGAATACGTCTTTGGTCAAAAGCTCCAGTAATTGTTCTTTGACCGTATACACATTTTCCCGATCGACCAGCCCCAACGATACCAGATTCGCCAGAAGGCCGTATACCGCCATGGCGTAGTTTGTTTTTTCTTCCCCTTGGAGTGTAATGCATCGGTTCGCCGCATCCAATACCACTTCGTCCACCAGCCGCTCCCAGCTTTTCAGCGTCTGATCAAACAAGCTGACCGGTTTTTGGTCCTGCCCGTTGATAGTCGTTAAAAGGCTCTCGGGAAACAACAGCTGATTTTGATTCAAGACCTTGGCGGCATCCAGAAGCTTTTGCGCAACGTCCCCGAAGTTTGTCTGGGAAACAAAACCGCTCTCTATATAGGTTTCCAGCAGCCTGAATACATCGCCTTTTCTGAAACCGGCTCCTTCCCGGATCGCGATCAGCTTATCCAGAACTCCGGCAATATTGTCTGCGGTAATGACCTTTTTCCCGCTCGCCGCAGTGATGACGCTGTGGATCCCAAAGGAAGGATCGATAGTCTCTTCTTGAGCCTCTGATGCCTCTGCGCCTTTTGCAGGGCTTTTAATGCCAAAAAGCTTTTCCAGCTTGGCAATGACCGTGGAAAGATTTTCTTTGCCCGCTGATCTTGACTCCGCCAGGGCTTTGAGCGAGGTTGCAAAGCTGTCCGCATGCCGGCTTTGCGCGATCATATCAAGAAGGGTCGCGACTTCTTCTTGCGCAGTCAGAACCCCTGATTCTATCAGGGTTTTCAGCATGGATAATATTTGAATTGAATCCGTTCCGTGCTTTTCAATAAGCTTTACCGTTTCATCGGCAGACAGGATGGCGGATGCGCCGGGGGTAAGCGCAAAAGCCAGCACACTTTTGAACATCCTGTCCTTATTATGTGTGCCGCCGACTGAAGTCAAAAGCGACAAGAGGTCGAGGTCAAGCAGCCACGCGGAAAGCGATTCTTCCTGATCGAGCGCGGTATCCACATACACGGTCAACTCGTGGCTAGATAACTCGCTCTGCCGCTCGAGAACTTCTTGTATTAACTCTTTTATTCGTCCTCGATACTGGGGAATCCATCGCAGAGTATTAAAAAGATTTCTCAGCCCGGGGATCATTCCCAGCGTCGCGGTGTCCGCGCGATCATCCAGGATAACCGCATCCGCACTTTCCGTTCCCATGAACCCGAGTAACACGCTGTCCGCGGCTATCCCGGGCATGGAAATTCCGGATAAGTTTACCAGAACCTGCCCTGGTCCCTGGGATGCCTGCTGCGCCGCGTCAATGCGTTCTGCCAGTTTCCTCAATTCCTGAACATCGATGCCTGCGGGGTCAACTTCGCGAGCTTCCAGCAGTTTCTTTACATCTTGCGTGATTTCTTCGATCCTTCCGCCATCTTTCTCACTGTGAGATTCGCCGTCTTTTTGCGAGCTTCCGCCCCGATGCAACAGGTCCGCTTCCAGCTTCTCTTTGAGCGCCTGGATCTTGGGATTATCGAATGGGTCTTCTGTCCGCGAGCCTAATTCCTCGCTGTATACCATATATCTCATCTCATCTCTCATCCCTTGCTCCAGGCCGTAAAAAATCAGATCATCGGACCGCGTGGGGATGTATACTGACGAAAGGACTTTGTCCTGTGCTTCCGTAGGAGACGGCCCCGGGAAATCGGAACCGATGAAGTGCGAATGGTCTTTGATCGCGCCTTCCTCTTCGGATTTCTTTTGCAATGCTTTTATTTCATCCGCCAGGTCTTCGCTGTACACTACATATTCCTTGCCGTTAATCTCCGCCCTCAACATTTTCATCAGTTCTTCCGGAATGTAGTTCTGTTTCTCGAGGTCGAATATTTCTTTTTGTCTAATGGCCGGCAATTCGTTTTTATACTTGCCCCAGACAATATTCTTGATTCCCCGGCTCTCAAAGAGCGTATCCAATACCGGCTCGAGCTTCGTATACGAGCCATCCCTTCGGTTTATATACTTACCTCCCGCCTTTTCATCCCATACCATATAGGGGGAATCGAAGGTCAGGGAGGGCAAGGGATGATAATCCATGATCCGGATCGTGTCGCCGTCCTTGCGGTATATCCACTCGCCGACCCGTTCTGCATCAGGCATCCCGCGAAGCCAGGCATTTCTTTTTGCCCGGACGGAAGCGGGCACGATGATCTTAAGAGACCCCCCTCCTGGAGCCGGATACGAGAATTCAATCATTCTCTCTTCGCCCGTATATTTAAAAGTTTTCAGGAATTCCACAAGATAGCCCATGGGCGACACACCGATGATAAAGCCCGTAAAAGCGGCCTCCTCGCCCACGTGAGGCATAGCCATCCGTTCCTTTAGCCGCTTATATCCTGCGGCCATGAGGTCTTCGATGAATTTGCCTTTGTCCGCTATCTCGACGCCGACAGCCTGCAATTTCTCATAGATCTCCTCGGAAGAAATATTTTTGTAAAAATATTGAGCGGCGATAAGCACGGGGTCCGAATCATTCTCCTCGAGTTCGTTCATGAACGCATCAGAGCCTTTCCCCGGCGTGCGCGCGTATGCTTGCGCTCTTGATAAGACCTCCCACGCATCCATATCCGTCTCGTTCTCCGCCTTTTTAATGTCTCCTCCGTCCATTGTTACCGACACCGCGATTCCCGGCAGAGATGAAAGAAGACCGGCTTGGATTATGGAAACGCCCCCATTGCGAGCCGCCGACGCCACATCAATATTCAACCCGCCGCTGAAGTAGGAACGGATCGTCTGGCCGTAGGGCGTGTAGATCGTTTCCTGCTGGTTATACTCACCCTGGCTGAACGACTTCTTGTATGCCTGGTAATATTTGTCCTTGGACCATTTCTGTGCCGAGGTAAGTCCGGTCAGGTCCTTTGTGTCAATACGGCTGGCGTACTGATTCTCTTTGCCCTGGTATCTCTGTTTGAACCATTGCGCCAGCACCAGCGAATAATACACCTGGCGCAACGCAGCATACCGCTTGGACGCATTCACCTCTCGCGTCAGTCTCGGAATAATCAGCTCCCGCAGGATCTGCGAGGAGTAGTCGTTGAGCTGTTTTGCCCGTTCATCGTCAAAGCTGTAGAACATCGTATCTTTGAGATAATCCTGCTCAAGCATGACCTTGAGCGTGGCTTTGTAGATATACGCCTGGTCCTTTGCCTCACCGATCACAATCTCGCCCGGCACGATCCAGGGCCTGGTAATGGTCGGGATCTCCATATCCTGCATGCCGTACAGCGATTCTGCTTTCTGGTACAGTTTATCCCAGTATGCTTTGCCTTCAGGCGTTGTCGGAGCGGTAAACCGCGCCATATCCTTCTTCAACTGCAGATCTGCCTCAAGCAGGATCTTGCCAAGGTCTGTCTGTTCAACATACGGGTCGATGATGTCGCGGGGAGCATCGGGCCTGAGGTTCACCCAGAACATGCTGTTGGGAAGGGTTAATCCGATCTTGAAGTATTCCAGAAGCTTCCTGGTGGTCTCTTCGATCTGAGGCTTCTGAAGCGATTTAACATCGCCCTTATCCAGAAGCAGGTTGAAGTTACTGGTTGCCTGGTCAAAGGAAAGCGAGCGTAGATGTATGGGCCGGAATTTATCTGCTACAGGAGCAATATTCTGCAGATACGCAGGAACTCCCAGCTGCGGCGCAACCTGCGCAAAGCCCGCTTGCTCAAATAGAAGGCAAAAGCTAATAATAAAAGCTGTTATTTTCCGTGGCATAAGATTTTTTAAAGCTTTTGTTTAGTGGGTAAAAATAGCTCTGCTGTTAGCAGAATAGAAAGTTTGGTTTATCAACCTTACTAATAGTATTACATATATATAAGGGGTTTCAAGGGTGTTTGGGCAGCGAGCTGAAACCGTTTTCAGGCAGGAGAATAAAAATGCCTGCGGAACATTTCTGTGCCGCAGGCACGCAACCTATTGTATTATAATGGTTTATTATGTTCTCACGGTTTCCACAATGAGCAATAACTCCTTCATCTGGTCCGAGGTCGATACCGCGCAGGCTTCTTCCAGTTTTAATATGTTGCTTAAACACTGCTCAACCCTGGAGAGTTGGTCTCCAGCCGCCTCGCGATCAGAACACACTGCCAGATATTCTTTGATCTTTTCATACGGCATGGCCTTTCCCGCGATCTGCTTCTCGATCCGCGCCCACTCCTTGTTCAGGTCCTGCATTTTTGATTGCTGGCCGAGAACTTGCAATGCTTTCATGTCAATTGCCGGCTGCATCACTGCAGGATTCACGCCGGTCTGCGCGCTCAATGGCAATGTGCGGAAATCAATACCGCCATGAGCACGACCTCCATCTTTACTCGCCGCTTCTAACTTGTAATTTTCAATTTTCTGGCGGAGCTCTGGGATCCAATTGACCTCTCTCATCCGCAGGGTTATCGGGTCTTGTCTTCCTGACCCAATGTACATAAACGTTAATTGGCCTGTTGTGGTTTCGAAGCCCACCAATAAACCGCTGTATTGTTCTCCGTGGGCAAATCTCGCCAACGCCCATGCCGCTTCATCCTGCGCAAAGCCTGTTTCTTTTAAGAATTGCTCTAAAGACACCTCGAACCTTGTAGTATAAACAGATCCCGATGCCCTGCATTTATCCTTGTAGTACTGCTGGATGCCGTAATATGTCGCCTCATAAGTGCTCGAGTTCCCGCCGTCTTTTAGAGCCGCATTGTGGCGCTGCGTCAATTCGATCTCCATGGCATGCGCAACCTCGGCTACGATGGCTTGCATTGCCGCGTGCGTTTCAGCGGCTGCGGCATCTTTATTAAAGAACGTGTTCGCGGCGTTTTTCGCATTCTGGTTATCGTGCATACGCTGGGCCACGTCTTTATTGAAGCCATTGATATCGCTCACAATAGCGCGATCCGGCCGCACCTTTCCAATGTTGGAATATTCTAATATCGAAATGCTGGCGTCTGCTGCTGTGGGCGTTTCTCCGCGGGAATGCAAGAAAAGAACTGTGCTTCGCACGTTTTCCATCAAATATTCCGTATCCTGCTGCGTCAGCCCATCGGCAAATTTTCGAAAGGCTGCGACATAATCGCTTATACTCGTTATACCGCCGTCTCGTTTTCCAGCCGCATCATCATATTGAGTCACGATAGCATTAAGCCTTTCTATTGCCTGGTTGGCTTGTATGAATTCGACTTGGGGATAAGTTCTCTTCAGCCTTTCTACTTCTTCGATTATTTTAATTTTTTGCTCGTCTCTTTCTCCGCTTTTATACCCCATATCGTTGATTAATACATAACGTATTCCTTTCGGACCATCTGTTATGGGATACTTCCCTATCGATCCATCGATATCACTAAGAATGATGAATAGGCCGTTCGAAAGAGGCGTATCCGATGCTCCTAGATAGACCCCTCCGCTGCTTTTCAATAGGCAGGTGTAAAGAACCCTATCGGGATCAGGGCCATTTTTGAGGAAATTCTCCAGGCTCGCTATCTGTTCGAAATATGAGTCTTTGGCAATTCCATGGCCGTCGAACCTGCCACCGATTCTCTCGGATAAGTACTTTAACGCTAGCTGCAAGTGGTGACCGCGTATGCCCGCAGGAGGCAGCAGTTTGGTTTTCTTGCAATCCTCGAAGAACTGACGCGCTTGTTTGCGTAACGCAAGGCTTAATTCAGGCCGAATGCTCATTAAATGTAATGATTGGACTGCAATGCGATCCTGGGAAGACTTGGCATACTTCCCCAGCAAATCCAAAACAATACTGTCAAATTCCCCCGTTATTTTTTCAGGGGTTCTTCCGTTTGCAACTTCTATTTCATCTAACATGCGGTTTATTGTTTTGCTCAATTCCTCGCCATAAGAAGCGTCTTCCTTTCGCGATAATGATTTCTCCGCTATTTGGATAGCAAACCACGCTAACCGGCTTTTCTTTTGCAACGCGTAATGCGAACCCAAAACCTGCGCAACCCCTTCCAGACCAAGGGATTGGGCTGCTTTTGCTCTGGCGCCGTCATCTTGGGCGTTGAGCAATTGATCGGAAATTTTTATATATTCTTCCAGCGTCCCGCCGTCTTTAGCCGCCTCCGCTTCGCGGGCATTCCGGGCTTCAATAAAGAGGCGCTGATGGCTCTTGATAAAATTTACCAGTAAACCGTGAACGCGCGTTTCATCCGCAGGCTGGTTCCAAAACTGATCAATGCGAGATTGGGCTGCACATTTTTCAACCACCCTTTGTATCAGGCTGTAGGGAATCCCCTTCGGGAAATGCACCCGGTCAGAAGCCATGAACTTTGCCAATGATTCGCTTGCCGCTGATCCGGGGTCTAAGAGCGCTTCCATATCAGCAACCGTGACTTCAAAATCCCCGCCGTCCTTGTTGTTCAGGATCAATTCAACGACATTCGGTGCAGGAACAACGTTGCCATGGCTGCCGATATTCAAATAGGAGAACGCGGGATTGCTCAATATCGTCGCGTCGAATACGTTGAAGGCAAACGAAGAATACAATATCGGCATTAAGGCGAACATCGAGAGCATCCATTTGGCAACAACAGAATGAGGAATGCGGCCGCCGTATCTCAGAAAAAGGAGTCCAAAAGAAACCCCGACTATTCCTGCAGTAAGCAATACAGTCGCTGTCAACGACGCTTCTACCGTCGTGCCGCCGTCTTTGGCGCTTATTGTAGACACCAACTCCTGTCGCATCCGTAATAATTCCCGATAGAGCTCCATCTCTTCCGGTTTAATGGGGTCACTTGAACTGTATGTTTGTTTGGGATTCCCGCTCGGCAGGATTCGATAACCTAACCGCAGCGCATCAACTCCCGATATCTTGTTTTCCAGGGGCACTTCTCTATCTATTTTGCTTGTTGAATCCACCTGAGCAAAGAACTCTGCTATCCCTGCGCCCGAAGGAATGGCAAAACGCAGCGACCCTCCGTCCATCTGGACCCCGCCGCTGAAGTACGTGCGGATCACAAGTCCCGACGCCGTGGGCACCTGTTCTTCCTTCTTATATTCGCCCTCGCTGAACGATTTCTTGTAAGCATTATAATAGGTATTCTTGTCCCATGGAGTCAGGGCTGTCAGGCCGGATAAATCCTTCGTGTCGATCGCTTGAGAGAACGGGTTCGCCTGACCCTGCGCCTTTTGCTTGAACCATTGCGCCAAAACAAGCGAATAATAGACCTGCCGCAAAGCCGCATATCGTTTTGCCGAGTTGACTTCGCGTGTGAGTTTTGGCAGTATCTCGGCGCGCAACAATTCAGATGAGTATGCGTTCATCTCTTTCTGCTTCGGATCGGTTATTGAGAAGAACGGCGAATCCTTCAGATAATCCTGCTCGAGCATGACCTGCAAGCCGGCTTTGTAAATATACGCGCCGTCAGGCGATTCGCGGATAATGATCTCGCCCGGCACGATCCAGGGCCTGGTAAATGTCGGGATCTCCATGTCCGCTTGACCGAACAGGCTTTCCGCTTTGGCGTATAACTTATCCCAATACCGTTTTCCCTCAGCCCGGTCAGGAGAGGTAAAAAGCGCAAGGTCTTTTTTCAGCTGAAGGTCTGCGGCGAGCAA
>JAGOOP010000010.1 GCA_017992455.1 Candidatus Omnitrophota bacterium
TGAAGCAGTTCGCGCAGAATAGACCCGTCGCCGGCGATGAATTCGGGGCATTCCTTCAAACGGCGGATCAGCATGTTGTTTTCCCCGGGACCGGAGCGACCACGTATACGTACCGCGCAGGGACCGGACCCGCATTGATCATGTCATGGATCGTATGCGGCGGGATATACACAAGCTGGCCGCGCCCCGCCGTACATTCGGGTTTCCCGTTCACGACGACATTCACGCTTCCTTCCAGAATGATGATCGCCTCTTCTTTGCCTTCGGTGCTGTGCTCTCCGACCGATTCCTGAGGCCGGAGAACGACGTATCCGGATCTCATGCCGTGCGTGCCGGGAACGCCGGCGAGCAGACGCTGATACCGCTGTTCCCCTCCGAAAGAAACCACCTCGACCCCTGGGCTTTTCATCGCGCTTGCCTGTTGATCAGCGCCCCGATAAATCCTGCGCCGAAGCCGTTGTTGACGTTCACGACCGACACGTTCGGACTGCAGCTGTTGAGCATGGTCAAGAGCGGAGCGACCCCGTTGAAATTCGCGCCGTAACCGACGGACGTGGGCACGGCGATGACCGGGCATGACGACAATCCGCCGATCACCGACGGCAGGACACCGTCCATGCCGGCGAGGACGATAATGCATGAGCTGTCGGCTATTCGGTCGAAGGAATCAAGCAGCCGGTGCAGGCCCGCGACGCCGACATCATACAGCCGCTCGACCCGGCTGCCGAATATCCCGGCGGTCACCGCCGCTTCCTCGGCAACGGGGATATCCGCGGTGCCCGCGCATACGACCGAGACCTTGCCGTGTAACGCGATCTTCTTCTTTTGAATGGTTATTGTCCGGGCCGGCGTGTTATACACGGCAGTGCGGCATATGCGCTTCACCGCCCGGTACACGCGCTCATCAGCCCTGGTCAACAGCACGGCGTTATTCTTTGCCGCCAATGCCCGGCATATGGCGGTAATATGCGCGGTCGTCTTTCCCTCGCAAAAGATCACCTCCGGCATGCCGGTGCGCAGCGCCCGATGATGATCGACCTTTGCGAAACGCAGATCCTCGTACGGCAGATGGCGCAATGCGCAAAACGCGTCCTCCACCGAAAGCCTGTTCTGCCTGACTTTTTTCAACAGGCCTATGATCTTTTCCTTGTCCATTACAGAACCTCGTTCATGGCGCCGATGCGGTACCCTGCCAGATCCACGCTGACATACGCGAACCCGAGGCGGGCGAACCTGCGCACGATATCTTTTCTTTTCCTGATCAACAGCGGGATATGTCGTGGGGCAGCTTCGATGCGCGCGGCGGCGTTGTCACAGCGGACCCGCACCGACGATATCCCGATCCCGCGCACATACGCCTCAGCCGCATCGATAACGGACAAAGCGCGCCGGTCGATCCGCGTGCCGCAGGGTATGCGCGTCGCAAGGCACGGCGAAGACTCCATATCCCACGTTGCCAGCCGCATGCGCCGTGATGCGAGACGAATATCCCGCTTGGTAAAGCCCGCGGCATCGAGAGGGCTCTTAACACCCAGTTCCCGCAGGGCGCGGCGCCCGGGACGGAAATCCTTACGATCGTCGCGGTTGGACCCCTCGACCACGTGTGCACACCCTCTTTTTTTTGCCATCGCCGCAATGCGGCGAAACATATCCTTCTTGCATATATAGCACCGGTCAATGCCGTTCCTCCAGCATGCGTCGGGCAGCGCAACCCGCACGACAACATGGCTCATATCGATCTCCCGGCAGAATTTTTTCGCCCTTTCGACAACGCCGGCAGGGACGAACGGGGACGAAACGGTCACGGCAGCCGCGCCGGCACCGAGCGTCCGGCGCGCAACCGCCGCGAGGAACGCCGAATCAACGCCTCCCGAAAAAGCGACGAGCACCGAACCCATGCGTGACAGGATCTTTTCTAACCGGAGTAATTTGTGCATAGAAAAAACGCGGCTGCGTAAAAGCCGCGGGCAGAGTTCCATCCGTCAGCGCGCGGACACGGCCCCGTGCGAAGACGTGACCTTGCCGAGCGTAAAAACAGCTTCGGTAAAGATCACGCCTTTCAGCTTTCCCATAAGGGGGATCCGGCGTTTATCGCAGCTGAAATATGCCACGAGCGTACCCTTCTCGACCTGCTTGCCGCCCTGTTTGACATACGGCTGCATGCGGAACGCCTCTTTCATGCCGAGCGCGGGGATCCGCATGAACAATTTCTCTTCGATGACGCCGATCAGCTGATAGGTCTGTTCGCTGTTATACACGTAGAAATCGATACGGTCCCCGATCTTTAAAGGGAGCAGCAGGAAATAATAACATGCGCTGAGCGTATCCTGGACCGCAGGCGGGATATCAATGACCTTCTCCGATTTGTCCACCGCGTTTTTGAAATACGCTTTATGGTTCACCTGATCGAAATCCGTAACGGCTTCTTTGCGGTAATTGCCTTCCTTGCGGTATACCTCCTGGCGCAGGGTATAGAGCTTCTCCACGTCCATATATGAAACGAACCGGTCGTCGATATTGTAAATGGCGGAAAGGAACCTGTTTGATTTGAACCGCGCCTCGAGCAGATACGCGTCGCGCCCGTTGATATTGCGTATGCCGTTCACCGTCAGGGTCACGGAGCCGACGGGGATCCCGACCCACTTCAGATTGAACGTCAGCATTTCGTAATCCGGCAGGCGCCGGTCCGGGATTGCGATGACGATATCCTCGGCGCGGTGGATCGCGATGCCCTTTTCGTCCACGAACTGGCCGCTCCCGATCCAGTGAGATACGGTGCATCCTCCCGCAAGCAGCGCGAGGCATATCGCGATAAAATATCCTTTCAGCGTCTTCATAGCTCGAACTTCCATTCCTGAAGCGGCTGGAGAAACTGATAATCGGTCATATCGCAATGGATCGGCGTGATCGTGACGTAATTCCCGCGCAGCGTTTCGAGATCCGCGTCTTCCCGGCCGTCGGATTCGATGATCTCTCCGGTCAACCAGTAGTACGTGCGTTTGCGCGGGTCTTCCCGTTTATCGAACCGTTCCTCGATCGCGCGCGCGCTCTGCTTGACCACGCGCACGCCCCGGATCAGACGACGCTCGACCGCAGGGATATTGATGTTGAGCAGGGTGCCTTTCGGCAGGCCGTTATTCTCAAAAATAAGACGGACCGCTTTCGCGGCAAATTCCGCCGCATACGAATAATCGGGGTTCTCGAAAGTACCGAGCGACACCGCGATCGACGGAATGCCGAGCATTGCGCCTTCCGTCGCCCCGGACACCGTGCCGGAATACAGGACGCTGTAGCCCACATTGGGGCCGAGATTGATCCCGGACACCACGATCTCGGGCTGTTCCTTGAGAATGGCGCGGATCGCGATCTTGACGCAGTCCGCAGGGGTGCCGGTCACGGCATAGCCGAAGAACCTTCCGCCGCGGTCGACGTTCTTGACGCGCAGGGGATCGGAAAGCGTGATCGCGTGGCCGACGGCGCTGCGCTCGGTGTCAGGCGCGACCACCGACACCTCACCCAATCCCTCGAGCGCATGATAGAGCGCCCGGAGCCCCCCGGCATAGATCCCGTCGTCATTGGTAAGCAGGATCTTCATCGGCGGCTGCCTTTCTTGATATACTGCTGATGATACTCCTCTGCCTGATAAAAGACGGACGCCGGCTCGATCGCAGTCGTGATCCTGCCTGCAAAAGCCCGTTTTTTACGAATCGCTTCCATCGAAGCGCGGGCCAGGGATTCCTGTTCAGCCGAATAATAGAATATGACTGACCGGTACTGGTGCCCGACATCAGGGCCCTGCCGGTCACCCTGCGTCGGGTCATGTATTTTCCAGAAAACTTCAAGAAGCTTTTGATACGAGATCCTTCCGGGGTCGAAGGTGATCTCGACCGCTTCCGCATGGCCGGTCGTGCCTGAGCAGACATCCTTATAGGACGGGTTATCTTTTGTGCCGCCCGCGTATCCGGCGCGCGTTGAAACAACGCCCGGAAGCGTGCGGAACGCTTCCTCCACTCCCCAGAAGCACCCCGCTGCGAACGCCGCCTTTTCTAAACCTGCCGGCGCGTGCCCCGCGGCCCGGAATTTTAACGCAATGGAATTAATACAATATCGTTTGCCTGTCGGCTTCGGCCCGTCATCGAACACATGGCCCAGATGCGCATCGCAGCGGCTGCATAACACCTCGGTCCTGAGCATATTATGCGAACGGTCCTCCCGCTCCCTGACGTTCAAGGCCGAAACCGGCTCATAAAAACTCGGCCACCCCGTGCCCGACTCGAATTTCGCCCCCACGCTGAACAGGCCGGTCCCGCAGCACACGCATTCATACCGCCCCTGCTTCTTCGGCAGATCGCACGTCCCTGCGGCAGGCGGCTCGGTGCCCTTGCGCCTCGTTATCCTGTATTGTTCAGGGGTCAGGATCTTCTGCCACTGGGCATCGGTCTTCACGACGCGGGCAACGGTCTCGATACGACCCGTTTCCGTGTTAAAGATCTGCACGCGATTTTCCTGCCCGGCAGAATCGTTCATCTGGCATCCCAGGAATACGGCCGTTAAAAAAAAGAGGCGGATACATGTCAACGGAATTCTCATACGGGCTTATTATACTACGGACTGCGTAATTTGAGAAGTGAAACAGCCTGCTTTTATTCATACCGAAGCGCTTCGATCGGATTGAGCTGCGAGGCTTTTTGCGCGGGCCATAAACCGAAAACAATGCCGACGATAAGGGAGAACGCCGTTGACAGGAATATCGACGATGCGGAAACCTTGACCGCCCAGCCGGCAATGATCTTCATGAGCGAGGACGCGCCCACGCCGATCACAATACCGGCGACGCCGCCGATAAAGGACATCAACACGGCCTCGATGAGGAACTGCACCATGATATCCCTGTTATTGGCGCCGATGGCCTTGCGCAGGCCGATCTCGCGCGTGCGCTCGGTGACAGACACGAGCATGATGTTCATAATCCCGATTCCTCCGACGAGAAGCGATATCGCCGCGATCGAGCCGAGCAGCATGGTCAGCGTATGCATGGTCGATTCCATGGTGCTTTTGATATCCGACATGTTCCTGATATCAAAAGCGTCATTGATATTCTTGCCCCTGATGCGGTGATGTTTGATCAGGGCCTGCGTGATCTCTTCCTGCGCTTCGTCGACCGCATCGGCGCTGACGGCCTCGGCATAGATATTATCGATATACTGCTTGCCCAGGACCCGGTACATCGCCGTCGTCAGAGGGATGATGACGATATCGTCCTGGTCCCGGAACCCCCCGCCGCCTTTTGTCGGCAGGATGCCGATGACCTTGAAATTGATCAGATTGATCTTGATCGTTTCTCCGACCGGATTGCTGTTACCGAACAGGTTCGTGACTGCCGTCGTACCCAGCACCGCAACCTTATCCCTGTTGCGGACTTCCTGCTCGGTGAAAAAACGCCCGACCGCAGGCACGGATGCCCTCATGGGAGCGTATGCGACGTCCACGCCCTCGATCTGCGTATTCACGTTATTGCTGCCGTACACGACCTGGCCGCGGCTCGATACCGAACCGTACACCCGTTTGACGGACGGCTGCTGCGCCACCGCATTGACCGTATCTTTTGTGAAACGGGTCACGGTCGCCTGCACGGCGACGCCGCCCGTTCTGGCGCGGGAAGCGTGGATCCATAAAAGGTTCGAACCGAGCGACGCGAGCTGCTGCTCGATGGACGCTTTGGCCCCGCTGCCCAGCGCGAGCATCGCGATCACCGCTGCCACGCCGATGAGTATGCCCAGGATGGACAACAAAGACCGCATCTTGTGCGACACCATCGCAGACATGGCCTGGCGCACATAATCGACGAATTTGATCTTTCCCGAGGCGGAATGGTGTTCGTGCAGAATTTCGTTCACGAAACTGCCGGTTTCGCGGCCGGCAGCCGTTGTCCCGGCACCTGCCTGCCTGACCCGCTCATCAGAAATGATCCTGCCGTCGCGCATCTGAATGACGCGGCGCGCCTGCCCCGCGACCTCGGGTTCGTGCGTCACGACCACGACGGTCTTGCCCCTGGCGTTGAGGCCTTTCAGGATCGCCATGATCTCCGCTTTGCTCTTCGAATCGAGGTTGCCGGTCGGCTCGTCTGCAAGCAGGATGACCGGGTCATTGACCAGCGACCGGGCAATGGCAACACGCTGCTGCTGACCGCCTGACAATTCGCTCGGCCGGTGCGATATCCGGTCCTGAAGGCCCACCTCCGCAAGTTCTTTCTCGGCCCTGGCGCGCAGATGGCGTTTGCCTGCATAGATGAGCGGCAGTTCCGCGTTCTCAAGCGCCGACATGCGCGGAAGAAGATGGAATTGCTGAAAAACAAAACCGATAAGGCCGTTGCGCACGACCGCCAGTTCCTCATCGGACAAAGACGTGACTTCATTTCCCTGCAGATAATATTCCCCGGAATCAGGCCGGTCGAGCAGGCCGAGCACATGCATCAGCGTCGATTTACCCGATCCCGAAGCGCCCATGATCGCGACAAACTCGCCTTCCGCGATCTTAAGGGAAACGCCGTCCAGGGCTTTCACGTCCACCTCGCCCATGGTGTATGTCTTATGAATGTTCTTGATCTCGATCATGCTGTGCGCCCGTTTTTTGCCGGATGCCGGCCGCCGGCGCCTCTTTACCGGAAAACGCCCGGTCCCTGTCCGGTCCGTGCCGCGCGGCTGGGCCTGGCAGGCAGGAACGGATTCTTACCGACCGAAGATGCCCCGGGCAGGGAATATTTTTTCGACCTGATCACCACAATATCGTCCGCGCTCAACCCCGATACGATCTCGACGCTCTTGTCCTGCGTCAGCCCGAGCGAGACCGGCCGCTTGACGAATTCCCTGCCGTTTCTCACCAGGACATAATTCTCGTTGTTCTCGCCGATGACCGCCTCTTCCGCCAGCAGCAGCGCATCATCCTTTTTCAAGATGATAAAGTCGATCGTCGCGTTCATCCCGGACCGGAAGAACGCCGAAGCCTCCTGCGGCAGGAGATCCACCTTATATATGGTGACATTGTTGACCGTCTCCGATTCGAAATATATGTGATCGACCGTTGCGCGGATCTTTGCGTCGGGATACGCATCCAGGCTGATGACCGCTTCCTGCCCCACCTTGACCTTGCCGATATCGGTTTCGTCGACCTGCGCCCGCACGATAAGCCGGTCGGACAATACCAGGGCGGCATCGCCCGTGGTAACCGCCTGGCCGGGCTGGACGGTCGCGACAATAACCTCTCCGTCGATCGGCGCAACGAGCGCGATCGCCTTATAGACCTCCTGCCAGTATTTCAGCTTTTCTTCGCCCTGACCCTGCGCTGCGTCAAGGAGCGCGGCGCGCTCGGTCGAGGACAGCCATCCGAGCGTCTGGCCTTTCTTCACCGCTTCGCCCTCTTTCACAAGGATGCTTTCGATGCGGCCCGCGACAGGCGGCTTGATCTCAAGCCGGTTCTTCGGCAGGACCGTTCCGGTCGTCGAAATACGCGTTTCGATGGATCCGACCCGGGGCGATATCTCCCGTATCACTTCCTGCGCAGACTGCCTGGGCAGGATCCTGACCGCGGCGAACGCCGCGGCAATGACAACCGCCAGGGCAATACCGATCACGAACCTTGTTTTATTGTTCATATTCAAGCGTCTCTCCTTTCGCCTGGACCCAATCCGCTTCGGCAAGCAAGGCGGCGGCCCGGGCGTTCAAATAAGCCCTTTTCGCGCTGACCAGATTATCTTCGATGATCGTCCAGCTGTCGAACGCCATGGTCCCGATCGAATACTGCGCCTCGGCTATCCGCGCGCGTTCTTCTGCGGCCGCAAGCGCCTTTTCATGCACTGCCGCATTGTCGATCGCTTCAAGCAATGCCGCGCGGTACTGCTCAAGCGCGGCAGCAACGCCGTTACGGACGCTGGTTTCATCCGCCTGCAATTTGTTCACCGACGCCTTTGCCTGTGCGACCTGCGCATTCCGCAATCCGCCCTCGAACAGAGGCATGCTTAAAGTAAACCCCGCGCTTTTCCGGGTGTTCTGCGGAAGGAATGTCGTGCCGGATTTCCCCAGGCTTGCATCCACGGAAAGAGACGGCGCGTAATCGGCATACGCGCCGCGAAGATTGAATTCAGCCGCATTCTTTTCTGCAATGGATCTCAGGACCAGGGGATGACGGGCGGCAATAGCCTCCATATCGATATCGCCGGCGGGAATATCGCGCACGGCAAAATCGCCAATGACCGCGATCTCCGCAGCCTTTCCCCTGCCCATATCCTTTGAAAGATTGCTCCGCGCAACGGAAAGGTCCCGTTGCGCGCTGTTCACCGCATACTGCGCCTGCGCAAGGTTCGATTCCGATGTCAGCAAAGCTCCCTTATGCTCAAGCCCTGACTGGTACCGCAGCGTGATCAGCTCCATGCTCCCGCGGCGGATAGTATAGATATCCTCTGCGATCCGGATCAACTCCTGCGCCTTCAGAAGGTCCACGAATGCGCGGCGCAGCGCCTGCCTGACATCGGCCGATGCATACCGGAAATTCTGTTTTGACGCGGCAATATCCTCCCGCGCCGCTTTGACGTCATTGATGGTCTTCTTGGCGTCGAACACGAGCTGACTGCCCGACAGATCCGCGGAATACGTTTCGGCTGTGGCCGAGCCCGACGATTTCGTGAGCGCGCCGCTCACGCGCCCGTCGATCTGCGGATACTGGCCGCTTGCGGATATCTTTTCGGCAGCTTCGCTCGATCTCACCGCCTCGCCGGCAGATATAAGGTCGGGATTGTTCTTCGCGGCTTCCCTGACGCAGTCATCCCACGTCAGCACCTCTTGCGCGACAACGCAATGGAAAAACGCGCCTGCGATAAGAACGGACGCGGCTGCGGCGGTTATATTGAGAAGTAATTTATGCAGGGACATTTTTCCTTATCTGTGACAATAGTTTCTCGTGCTCCGCGAGAAATGCGCTGAAATCCGCCATGGGGATGAACCCGATGGGCCCGTGCTCACCGGCAATGACCAGCAGTTGGTCTCCGGATTTTAGTTTGTAATTCTTGCGCAGTTTCGCCGGGATAACGACCTGCCCCCGGTCGCCCATCGTGACTGTTCCAAAAACCTTCGGTAACGGAGGAAGCTTATCCATAGACCTCTCCTGTTAAAAAAACCGGCTATACATGATTTATCATATTAACATGATTAACATACCATATCATATAAATCATGTCAAGCAGGAATGCAGACGATCCCTGGACGCTCTCTCCTTTCTTAGACAACGATCAACTGACAAAAGTTCCCCCCCAAAAAAAAAGAGACGCTGAATGCGTCTCTTAGTTTTCCACAGAATTATTAACTTTTTATTATGCCTGACCCCTTTTTTTAGCGGAACTTCGGGCGTCGGTGAGGCCGCGATGATTGCCCCGAAGGCCTGCTGCCGAATCCGCGGTTACCATGCGGCCGCGATGCACCCGACCGGTTTCGGCCCTTATACCCTGGCTGCTTCGGCACAGAGAATTCGGAGAACTGCTCCGGGGGGAACTCAGGATGCTTGGCCACCGGCAATGTCGCGCGGATAAGTTTCTCGATGTCTTTGACGTCGGACTTCTGGTCCGGGGTCGCGATCGAGATCGCATGGCCTTTCATGCCCGCCCGTCCGGTGCGGCCGATGCGATGAACGTAATTGCCCGCGTCTTCCGGCAGGTCATAATTGATGACAAGCTCGATACCGGTGACATCGATACCGCGCGACGCTATATCGGTCGCGACAAGCACGCGGTACGATCCCCGCTTGAACCCTTCGAGCGCTTCGCGGCGCTGGTTCAAAGACCGGTTCGAATGGATCTCCGCTGCGCGGTATCCCATCTGCTGAATGGCATGGGTGACCTTCCGCGCTCCGATCTTGGTGCGCGTGAACAACAGGATCGACCCGTGGTATTGCGCCAGTATCCTGCCGAGCAATTTCGCTTTTGCCTCCCGCTTGACGATGTACAGTTCCTGCGTCACGGTCTCGGCCGCCGTACCCTGCGGAGCGATCTCGACGCACACGGGCAGTTTCATGTGTTTTGCGGCCATCTGCATGATCTCTTTGGGCATGGTAGCGGAAAACAGCATGGTCTGCCTGTTCTTCGGTATGAACCGCAGTATTTTATCGATCTGCGGGGCGAATCCCATATCGAGCATCCTGTCCGCCTCATCGAGGACAAGCATGCACACTTCGTCAGGCATGAAATTCCACTGCGATATATGGTCGATGAGACGGCCGGGCGTCGCGATGACGATCCGGGGGCTCCTGCGCAGGGCGGCGGTCTGGTCGAACATAGGCGCTCCGCCGATCAAACAGGCGGTCTTCATGCCGAACGGCACCGCGATGCCACGGAACGCCTCTTCGATCTGAATGGCAAGCTCGCGGGTCGGCGCAAGCACAAGCCCGGACCCCTGCTTCTGCGCCAGCTGCTGGACCATCGGAATGGCGAATGCATGCGTTTTCCCCGTGCCGGTCTGGGCAATGCCGATAACATCCTTGCCCTGGATGGCAGGCGGAATGGCCTTTTGCTGGATCGGCGTGGGAACTTTGAATTTGATGCGCTCGAGCGTTTCCAGTATCTTCGGCGCTATGCCCAGGCCGAAAAAGCTCTGGGGCTGCGGTGTCACTGACTGCGGATGTCCTGTGCTGTTCACTGTGTATTCTCCTAACTATGTGCCCTCCGGCACATGGCTGGCGCTGACGTGGTATTGCGCCACCATGTGCCCTCCGGCACATGGCTGGCGCTGACGTGGTATTGCGCCACCATGTTCCTTCTGGAACAAAAAACCGTAAAGGTTAGCCATCTGTCCTTTACGGTCATCTGATTACTAATCTTCTTCTCTTTATACTACCCGATGATTATACCATCGATCCTGCATTTGTCAACATATATTAATGCTTGAACGGGCGCTGCACATCCCGGCCGTGGCAGACAGAGCACTTGCGCAGCGTCCCGGGGCTTGACTGCATATCCTTGAACTTGATCTGATCGTTCTCCTGACTGCTCGGCGCAATGGCATGAGCGCTGTCATGGCAGACCGCGCAATACACGCCCGTCTTTGAGCGCGATTGATTATACAGCGGTTTATCAAGGGCGTATCCCTGGCCGTGGCAGGCGACATTGTCGCACCGCGGCTCGACCTTCCACGGCTCCAGGTTCCTGGCGACGTTGGATATGGCGCCGTGGCATGTCGTGCAATTCAACTTATAGTTCACGGACATTGTGCCGCGCAAAAACTGGGTCCGGCTGCCGGGGTGGCAATGATAACATCCCTGCGTATCCGGCGTGATCCCGGTCAGGGACTGGTGGCGCCTGTGGACCGCATTCGACAGACTCGGTATGCCCTGTTGTCCTTTGCGGCCAAGGGCGTTGGACGCGTGGCAGGAAACGCACAGCACCGGCCTGCTGTGCATCAACGGGACCTGATACTTGTCCGGGTTCAGTTTATCATGCAAAGACAGGATATTCGTCTGCGGCTTGCCGGTGGGCTTGATGCCATGGCGCTCGGTCGCCATGCCCGCGTCCCCGTGGCACGTGCCGCAGTTCATTTCGTTCGATACGGAAGCGACAACGTTCGCGCGGCACAGCTCGACCCCGGTCTTCTCGTCTTTCACGACAATGGAAGCTAACTGGTACGGATGGCGTTCCCACAATGCCCGGTCGATATCGGCGGCAGAGCTGTCGCGGTATTCGGTCAGCGGGATCCCCTCTGCAGTAAAATATCCGTTCACCTGGTCCATCCGGCCCGACAGCCCTTTGCCCGTAAGCCCGGTGTTGACCGCAACATCCACGCCGAACAATTGCCTGACATATTTCCAGAAATTCGTCTTATCCCGCCTGGTATCCTTGCCTGCTGAATACGTATTCTCTCTGAAGCTGTATTCGACGATAACGCCTTTGGTGACGACCTGCGGAGGCTCTCCGACCTTGAGGACCTGCGCATACAGGGTATTATGCGGCGGCATGATCGCCATATCCTGAAAATCGCTCGAATAAAAATGAACCCCCGCTTTGCTCCAGCCGAATACGACATACCGCGGCTGTTCCCGGACATCTGCGGCAACAGCATTCGCGCAAACCATGAAGATCAGCATGCCCAGACAAAGCAGTTTCATCCGGTCATATCCTTTCCTAAAAGAAAATAAGCGCCGCCTCGACTATTTCGTTCCGGTTCTTCACGGGCGTTATGCTCAGAACGAGCTCGCGCCGCGTTTCCCGCACAGGGATCTCCAGATTCACCACAGCATTCGTCGCGAAAGCGCCATTTTCGACCGCCGATCTGAGAAGGCCTATGAATTTCGCATTGCCCGGCCGCAGCGATATCGGGTCAAACTTGAACGCTTCCTGCTCAACCCCGAATTCGGCCTGCGCCGCAGGATTGAACCTGAACTCTTTCTCCTTGACGTCGAATATGATGACGCAATCCTTGACCGTATGGCAGACAACATCCAGAGAACGCGCCAGGACCGATATACGCTCGCGCTGCAGCCGGTCATACGCGACCAGCTGGCCGGCCATTTCGTTGATCCGGCGGGATACCGCGGACACCTCGTCGTCGAAGAACTTCGACACCTTTATCCCCGCTTCGTATTCGTTCGAGATTATCCGCCTGACAAACCGGGAAAGATTCCGGCTGAACGAGAATATCCGCAGGGTCAGATACAACCATGCCAGGATCCCCGCAGCGAAAAAAGCATAATACGCGTACACGGCCGGTCCGGGCAGCTGCACCCTGCCGAGGATCACCTGATAGCCGGCAACGCATGACAAAAAGGAAAACAGCCACAACAGCTTGATCGTATGCCTGGTCATCGGTATGTCTCCTTCATGCGCTGTTCGAGAACCGCTCGATATCGATATCGCTGCCGATGACCATCAGGACGTCTGTCTCCTCAAGCGGCGCGTCCGGCACCGGCACGTGCTCCATGCATTCCTCGAAGATCCGCTCGCCGTGATCGTTGATCTGCGGCCTCTTTTTTTTGACCGCCACCACATTGATGCGGTAACTCTCGCGCAATCTCAACTCTTTGATATTCCTGCCGACCAGTTTTCGCGGCACGGGGATCTCGGCGATACTGTGGCCCGGCGTCAAAGGAATGCACTTGGAGATACTGCGGGAGATCAGGCTATTTGCGACGAGGCTTCCCATTTCCTCTTCAAGATTGATGATATTATCGACCTCCATGGTCTTGAGGATCTCCTGCTGGAGCGGGCTGATCGCGCGCGCCCAGATCTTCTTCACCCCTATTTTCCTCAAAAGGAGCGTCGTCAAAAGGTTGGCTTCCACGTCCTCGCCGATGCAGACGACGGCGACGTCCACGTTCTGGATGCCGACCGCGCGCAGCGCGTTCTCATCGACCGAATCGACGACGACCGCATACGTGACCGCCTCCTTGATGTCCTCGACGCGCTCGCTGTTCTCGTCCACCGCGATCACGTGCGCGCCCCGTTCGGTCAGTTCTCTGGCGACAGTGCTTCCGAACTTTCCCAGACCTATCACCGCTACTTGACGCATGGCTTCTCCTGGTTAAAAAGGTTATCCGATGGCAACGCTCTCGCGGGCATATTCGTACCGCGGCTGGGCGTGGTGCCTTAAAAACGCGTATCCGATCGTCAGGGGCCCGAGCCTTCCGATGAACATGAGCGCGGTGATCAAAAGCTTGCCCCGCGAGCTCAACGATCCGGTCAGGTCAGCGGACAGGCCGACCGTGCCGAAGGCGCTGACCGTTTCAAAAACGACGGGCAGGAACGGCCCGCGCTCCCATGCAAGCAATACCGCAGCGAACACGAAGACCAATACGCTCGAGAGAAAAAATATGATCATGGCCTTTCTCACGACCCCGGGAGGAACCGTACGGCGCGCGATCTCCGCGTGCTCCCTGCCCCGGAATTCGCTGATCATCATGGACCCCAGGACCGACATGGTCGTTGTCTTGACGCCGCCGGCAGTGGAGCCGGGCGAGCCGCCGATGAACATCAAAAGCATCATCAAAAGCATCGAGGGGCCGGTCAACTGTGCGATACTGCAGGAGTTGAAACCGGCAGTCCTGGCAGTCACTGACTGGAACACGGACGCAAGGATGGTACCCTTGAGGCCGAATCCCGCGAACGAAGCGTCCTTTTCCAAGAAATAGAACGCCGCCGCGCCGCCGGCGATCAGGACCAGCGACATCCAGAGAACAACCCGCGTATGCATCTTCAGCCGGGCCTTGCGCCGCACCGCAGGGTTGAATTTCATCCGAAAATGGTCCTGGAGGTCCCTGATGACCGTAAACCCGAGCCCGCCAATGATGATAAGCCCGCATATGACGATGTTCGTCGGGACATCTGCGCGGAAACGGACAAGGCTGTCGCTGAAGGTCGAAAAACCTGCGTTGCAGAACGCGGATATGGCATGAAAAACGGCAAAATATGCGGTCTTGAGAACGCCGCCCGTCCTGCCGATCCAGCTTACGAACAACACGGCCGCGCCCGCGGCCTCGCACAGAAACGTCATCTTCACGATGTATGCCACCATGTTCTTGACCCGGGCAAGCGACGATTCGTCGAGTATGTCGGACATCATGGCCTCCTGCTTCATATCGATGCGCTTGCCCATGATCAATGCCATTGAGACGGAGAATGTCATGATGCCCAGCCCCCCGACCTGGATCAGGCCGAGGATCACGATCTGGCCGAACAGGCTGAAATGCGCTCCCGTGTCGAAAACGGTCAAGCCGGTGACGCAGGTCGCGGATGTTGCGGTGAACAACGCGTCAGTCAACGAAGTAGGGACCCCGTCTTTGGCCGCGGCCGGAAGCATCAGCAGTATGGCCCCGAAGCCGATCGCGAACGCGAACGTCGCGATCATCATCTGGGCGGGCTTGAGGCTGAGCAGATTGATCAGCTTGGTGGATCTGCGTATCCGGGAAAGCAGGATAGCGATGATGACGACCTGCCTGACGATGACGAACGCCGGCGTGCTGTCTAACCCCCTTACCAGCTGGATGAACGGCACGAAAACAAGCAGGTCCCACCAGTTGCGAAGGATATACCGCTTCCGGTCGCGCGCAGCCAGATAACGCATGAGGATATCGCAGACAAAGATCAGGCTGACCGCGAGATTGAACTCCCCGATCAAGAACGAGTACGGCTGCAGATATGCTGATTTTTCGACAAGAAGGACAAAAAAAGCGGTTATTGCGATAAAACCGATAAAATAATCGTATTTGCGCTTTAAAAAATCCTTTATGGCCATGGATGGTATTGTACTCCCATCTTCGCCTTTTATCAATCGAAACGTAAAAAAAAACGGCCCGGCATATTCCTATGCCGGGCCGTGTTTCTCGCGCGGATTAGAGCTTTACGACTTTCGAAGCCTGTTCGCCCTTAGGACCCTGAACTATTTCCAGTTCAACATCCTGGCCTTCGGCAAGCGTCTTATATCCCTCACCCTGAATCACGCTATGATGTACGAATACATCATTACCGTTTTCAGGAGTAATAAAACCGTAGCCTTTTTCGTTCGAGAACCACTTCACTTTTCCCTTAACCATTGCTCACTACCTCCTTCTTCTTGAATTTTAGCGAATAAAGCCGTCAACAAAAAAACCGAAAGGCTAGACATCTTAAGCTTTTCGGCTGTTGACTTCTAATCTTTATTCACTACTGTCACCAAGTATACCACCGCAACTTATTTTGTCAACAATTATTTTTAAAATCTTAGGGACGGTTCTCAAATAAATCTTAGGGACGGTTCTCAAAGAGAACCGTCCCTAAGATTTACCTAAGATTTTTTCCAGCTCCGAACCGGGGAACAGCCGGGCGGCCTCGTCTGCGACCGCCTGCGCGTCGGCGCTGCGCTCGCTGCTGACATACGCATGGTACAACGGGATATAGACCTCGGCGGCAACGCGCTCGTCGACGATCGGCGCCAGGCATCGTTTGAGCCTGTTATACCGCTCGATGGCGCTGCGATGATCCCTCGCCGCGCTGCATGTCAGCGCCTGCATATATTCGACGACACAGCCGTACGGCATGTAAAAAACGCCGGCAAGCCCCTCTTGTCCCAGTTCCCGTTCCAATATGGAATACGTCTCCGGTTCGAGCCTGCCGTCCGGATACCGCTCCAGCGTCCGGTCCATCATCATGATCATCTGCCGGGCAGTGTCCATGTCGCGCGGCGGCACCAGAGCGGCTCCCATGAATTCTATAACGCTGTACACGAACCTGCTGTCGTCCGCGTATACGCTCCGGGGATGATCATCGGCAAACCGCATGAACTCCTGCCGCGCTTCCTGCACCGCATTGACCCGACGCTCACCCTGCTCCATCTGGCCTGCCCGCAAGAGATCGCCCAGCCGCGCGGCGTATTCCTGCCGGTCTGAAAGAGCCTCGGCTGCCGCGGCAGCGAAACATACAAGGGAACACAGGACGCCGAAAACGCAATTTCTGCCGAACACGATCTCCTCAATACCCGATCATCCGCCGCTGCAATATATGCATGCCGATGCCTATCGCGACCTGAATAACGGCATATGCGCGCACGTATTTTTCCGGCAGGTTACCGGCCCACGAATCGATCTTCGCAGCGGCCGCTCTCTGAAAGAAAACAAATCCTTTGATCAATATGACCACGCCCGCGATCAGTATGACAAGCGCCAGAATGCCGCTCATCCTGTTGGTGGCGGACACCAAAAAAGCGCCCAGCAGCAGCACAAGGAACAGGACGTATGCCTTGATGATGCGAAACCCCTTGCGGGCCATGCTTCTGCGCGCAAAACCGGGTTTCCACAGCATGAAAAGGCCGGTGATGACCAGGAACCAGGCAAGAATAAGAATAAATACCTGAGTTTTGCCGAACACCTTGTTAAGCGCCCAATAGATCCCATGCATCTGTCTGCTCCTTTATGATCGGTTGCGTCTGCTTAAAACCGTATCGTCGCGGCTGCGAACGGCCCTTTCAGCTCGAAGCGGGCGTAATCGGGGTCATCCTCGGCTTTTAAAGAAACGACCCGGTACCCGCCGCTGACGCTCACATACTTGATGGGCGTCCAGCGCACGCCTGCTTCCGCATCGACAAAATAGCCGTATTCTCCGGCTGACATCCCCGCAGCTTCGGCGTAAAAACTCAGGTCCGACAGGATAGTATCCGACACATACGGCGCATTGTTCTTGAACGGATTGACCGCAATGGATGCGCCCACGGTCGGCAAACCCGCGATAAAATCCGTCGATTCGTTTATCCCCGCTACCGGGGCATCGAGGGTCGCCTTGCCTGCGACGCCTTTTGCCTCCAGGATCGTCCCTGCCTTGAGCCTGCCGCCGAACACATCGATGAATTCCCACACCCACCCGAGCCCGAAATACTGCAGTTCAAGATCTGTCTTGACCTGTGTTCCGACGTTATATGTCTTGCCGTCGAAGATGATCTGGCGCGAAACGGTCTGATCCCCGTTGAATTCGGCCTGCGTATAAAAAGCCCGGATCTTGCTGTTCGGGGTCAAATGCCAGGTGAACCGTCCCTCGGGAAAATCCTCATCCTTCAGGCCGAGTTCAGACTTAAAATTGACATCGGTGCCGACAAGATTCGATTCGGTCACGCGCGCCTTTGCGGTCAGGTCAGGCATCCAGTACCGGCCTTCGAACTCGACGACCGCATCCGACGCGGACGCGCACGCGGCAACGCACAGCACCAACAGCAAAACCATGACAGCGTTCCTGAACATCCTTCTCCTCCTGTTGTTGATGGAACCGTGGATCATCCTGCCGGAATGACGCCGGCGCATTCGTGGATCCGTTCATCGAAAACGATATCGCGCGCAGTAATGGGCCGCTTCAACGTGATCCCCTCCAGGGCCTTGCACCGGGAAAGCGCCACATACACCTGGCCGTGGGTGAACGCGCCCGCGCCCAGGTCGATGACGACATTGTCGAACGTCTGCCCCTGGCTCTTGTGGATCGTGATGGCCCAGGCGAGCCTGAGCGGATACTGCGTGAACGTCCCGACGATCTTCTCGTCGATCCGGTCCTCCGCCTTATTGTATTCGTACACGATCTTCTGCCATTCCGCCGGGCCCGTTTCATGGACCTTACCGTCGATCTCGACACAGACCGTGCTTCCGATCAGCGCCTTGATCACGCCGATCGAGCCGTTGACCCAGCGTTTCTGCTGATCGTTCTTGAGCATCATGACCTGCGCGCCGACCTTGAGCTTTAAGACCGGGTCGGTCGGATACAGCGATTCATCGAAATCATCCCGGACATCCGCCGTATATTCGAAATGCCTGCCGGGCAGCCGGGCAAGCCGGCGCTGATTGATGGCGCCCGCATCCCGGTTCGTCGCCGTCAAGGTAACGCACTGGTCAAAACGGTCGCCGGTATTCCGGTCCACCCTGCTGTTCAAAAGCGCAAAATCCCGCTCGTCATACTCGTTATTCCTGATATTGTTCAATAAGCCGATGAACCGGCCGTCTGCCTGCCTGAAGATCCTGGTCAGCTCGATGCGGGAAGGCATAACCTCTTTAAAAACGTTCGCGCTGAAAAAATACGGCGTCGGGTAATGCTCCGCGTAAACGGCGGCCTCCTCGCGCCCGACGATCGGGGCAAGCTGGAACAGGTCCCCGAAAAATATCATCTGCGCGCCGCCGAACGGGACATCCATCCGGCCGCGGTTGATGCGCAGGGCATGGTCGATGCCGTCCATGAGGTCCGCCCTGACCATGGACACTTCGTCAATGATGACCGTATCGATGCGCCGGATCAATGTGCGGCTGCGCCTGCGGCGGATGGAATTCTTATGGATGAACTTGGGCGGGAAGCCGAAAAAAGAATGGATGGTCTGGCCGTTCACGTTGATGGCGGCGACGCCCGTCGGGGCGAGGACCACCTTCTGCTTGGCCGTATTCTCGAGAAAATACTGCAAAAGCGTCGATTTGCCGGTGCCCGCCTTGCCGGTAACAAGGATACATTGGTCCGTGCGTTCCATAAGGTCGAACGCGCGCGCGAACTCAAGCGACAGTTCAAAATCAGCAGGTAAGCCTTCAGAGACTTTCCGAGAGATCATTATTCCTCTTCCGGGGAGCGTTCGACATCTGCCATAACAGCCATGATCCTGCGGCAAGACATATGATCATCGATATCAGCCCGAACAGCCGGATGATCCCCGCGATCACGGCGTCGCATTCGAGGAGACCCGTTTTGCCGAGCATGTATTCCCAGTCGTGATACGCGCTGTCGCCGATGCCGACAAGGGGCAGCGCCTGTCTTCGGGCGTCGGCCGCATACGCGGCAACGTTAAAAAAGTTCGTGGACAGCCAGCCGAAAGAAAGCGCAATAGCGAAGAAATCGCGCTGGCGGTAAAAATTGAAAACGGCAAAAACGGGAACTGACAGCTGCGCGATGGTGCCGCCGGCGATCATCATCGCCTCGCCCATAAAACCAAAGACGAGATGTCCAAGCTCATGGATTCCGAGATTCAAAGCGCCGATCACGCTCGTATATAACGGGTCATGCAGGTGGCGCATGAACGCGTACGCAAAATATGCCAGCAGGGGCGCCCGGACAAGCCAGTTCCTCCCCCTGCACCAGTCAGCAGCTTCCCGTATAAGCGCAGCAATCATCGTTCAGGTTTGAATTCCCCGAATTACCGTTTCCGTGCCGCCGGCTGCAGGCGTTTGCGCCGTTCGATAAACAGGAAGAACACGCCGGGCCCGAAAGACAGAAGCATGACGGCAAGCCCCGCCGTGATGCCGCAGAACGTTCCGATGCCCGCGCAACAATAATTTCTGTACCGCACGACGATATGCGTGGGGACCGCGACAAGCAGTTCCAGGATACTTCCGATGAACAACGCGCGGCAAACCTTTTGCAGAAAATGGACCGGCTCTTTATTCCTGCTCCACCCGTAGAACACATATCCCCAGACGACCCATGATGCTGCCAGGACCGCCAACGAGATCCAGAGCCATATATCCTCGTCCGTGAACTGTTTGCCCCGCATGACCTCGCTGACAGCCATGGCGAAACTGCCGGCGAGTATTGCCATCATAAAAGCGGAGGTCACGATCGTCAGCCATACGGAGCGCCTGCTTGCCGGCCTTCCCGTCATCGCGCGTACGGGTATGGCCAGAAGCGCCGCCTGGGACAGAACAAAGACCGCGACGCCGGTCCAGTACGGCCATTGCAGATACACGGACCTGAGCGCGTTATAATCGAAATCGGGCTCGTTCTTTGCAACATCCCAGAACGCCGCGATCAGAACAGGCATGGTAAATATGACCAGGGTGAGCCCGTACAATACCACAACGACCGATGCCCATCGTTTCATACGGCCCTCCCTTTTTTACGGTTTTTGCGATCGGCTCATACGCAGGCGCCGCAGCGTTCTTATTTCCGCCTCGATGATATCTTTCTTCAGCGCAAGATCGTACATCGCAGGATCCTTTTCTTTAAGCTGATCGAGCCGCTCGGAATGGGTCATCCGCGGACGCGCCGGTATTTCATCCGCCTTCTGCCTGCGATACATCTCGCGCTTCCTGTCCCGCTCGAACTGTTCGGCGACCGCAGCCTCATACTTTTGCCGGTCCTTTAACCTTAATTCCTCAAGGTCCTCCCGTTTCCGGGCTTTTATCTTCAGCCGCTCCGCTTCCCGCTGAGCTCTCTGCTCTCTGCCCAAGGCCCTGATACGCGCCTCGATCTCTTTCAGCTCTTCGCTCTTCGCCCTGATCTGCCGGGTCAATTCCGCAATAGAAGGACCCGAAGCAGAAGGACTTTCCTCCCCCGGCGCCGCCTGGCCTTCGATAGATACAAGGAACAAACAGCCGATCGCCAGCCGGAACGCCGCAGCGATAATATTCTTTTGCGCGCGATTATTCATCTGACCGTATACCCCTGACTGCGCAATTCCTGCACGATCTGGCCGCGGTGATCTCCCTGGATCTCGACCACTGACGCATTCACGGTCCCGCCGGTCCCGAACCGCTGTTTGAATTTCCGGGCCAATTCGACAAGCGCATCTTCGCTCAATGGCAGTCCCCTGATCACGGTCACGCGTTTTCCGCCGCGGCCATGGGTCTCAAAACGCACGCGCACGATACCGTCGGTCAAAGGCACGGCCGCTTTCCTGATCCTGCTGCATTCGCATCTGGCCGCCGGCCTGCCGCATTCAGGGCACATTGCCCCGTGATCGGTCGAATATATCAGCCCCTTATTCATCAACGATCTTTTCCCTGATCTGCCGCGCGGCTCACTTGACGCCTTTGATAACGGATATGCGGCGCACCTGCATAAGGATCGCTTTGACCTGCACGCGGTCGACTTCGACGAATTCGAGCCCGACGCGGTAATATTCGTGATCGGCAGATACCTTCTGACAATACACCACCCTGCCGATTCCGCCGAGATTGATATTCAGCTGGCGGTTGATAACAAGGAATTTTACTTTCGACTCGATGGCAAGCGTCTTTGCCGAATACAATCCGACGCCGTCAAGGCTCAGATCGATGAGCTCGCCGTCTATCGATCCGCCTTTTGACGGATCGGTCTGGACGACAACATCGCCTGACATGGCAAAGCGGACAAAAAATCTTCGTTCTCCCACCATGAAAAAGGTCCTCCTATTCTCCGAATCCTTTCTTGAACATATCCTTCATGGACGGCATCTGCATCGAGAACTTTTCGTAGCCGGCCGGGACCTCGAACAGCGGATCAGGCTGTTTGCCCGTTTTCAGGTTCTTGTATTCCATGGACCAGCCGTTCTTCCCCGGCACCATCATCTTCACCGGCATTTTTATCTCCGGCAGGATCCACTGGAACATGGTCTCTTTTTTATTATCGGCCATATACACGATCTCGTATTTATCGGTCTGCCTGCCGTTGATCGACTCGGTCCCGATCTTTTTACGCTCGACCTCTCCCTCGACCTTCTCGGACGTCTGCGGGGCTTTTGATCGGTCGAAGGCCTGCTCCATATACATCTTATCCTGCGGCATGAGTATCCACACCACCTTCTTATCCATGCGGGTGATCGTCACGCCCTCGGCGGTCTCCATCCGCACCTTATTGCCTCCCATATAGATCTTGCCCTGGAAAGTCCTGCCTCCTGCGGTATTGACCATGTCGGCGGAAAATTCAGCCGCCCGGACAGCCGCGGCCTGCCCCAGGAACACGGCGGCGCACACAAAAAACATTATAGCTTTCATTCTCATACAGGAACCTCCTTATTTTATATCTGGTATTATACCGCCGCGCACGGCGAATCCAAAGTTAAAAATCCGTCAGATATTTCTGCTGTCATACGCCCAATGCAGGACCGCCTGGCGCTGTCTGGGCCGGCAGTGCGGGCCGGCGCCTGCGCAATGCTTTTTGATCTGCGAAATATGCCTGCGTATCGCTTTCCACCGCCTGATCTGGCGTTGGTCTTCAGCAGGGATCCTGCGCCCCATATAATAGCGGCAATACCACTGGAACCAGCCGCGCGGGTCATCGGGATGGATCCAGCCTTTGAGCACCCAGACGGACAAAGGCTGGCTCGCATTCACCTGAAAATAGTTCAACGCAGGATCATGGCGCTTCGGGCAAAGTTTTGCATGCACGAACCAGTCCGCAGGGAATTCTTTCGCGCAATCGGTCATGTATTTCCCGCCGAAAATGCCCATGCGCAGCATCTGTTTAGGCGTCAGTTCCGGCTTGAACCCGGGATCGAAGTTCCTTCCGGCCGGCTCCGAAAGCTCGTACCGGTAGTTCTTCTGCATCAGATCATTCACCACAACGACTTTGCGTCTTGCGTTCATAGCGGCCTCAGCGGATGTATGGCTTTATTATATATCCGTAGCTGCTAAACACAAAGAAAAAGGGATGGTTTATTTTTGGGAGAGGCACAAAAATAAACCATCCCTTTTTCTTCTTATCTACCTTTTACCGGCATGTACGCACTTCTTCCCAATGCCCTCCTGCTTCTACCTGGTATTTTTCGTAGTGGCTGCCGATCCAGATGGTTCCCTCACCCGGGCGGTATTCGCTGTGTTCGGGAACGAACTTTTCTTTCCACACGAGATTCGGCACCCATACCCGTTCCACCCGGCACGGCGCAGGACGGCGCTCGTGACGGACGACAACGCACGCCGGGCCGCCGTACCGTGTGTCCCTGCGGGTATCCCTGCGCGTCTCTCTGACATGCGTGCGCTCCTTCACTCCGGTGATACTGCCCAGGAGGTCGAACGCTCCTCCGGTCACGATCCTCAAGCCCTCGGTCACTGCAAGCACCTTGCCTGCCTTGTCCCAATCGCTTGCGAAAGCCGGCGTCACGCTGCCCGCAGCCAATGCCCCGGCGACTAACAGTGCGATAAAAAACTTATTCATGGCGTCCTCCTCTTTTTCGGCGCGATCCGTCCTGCCTGCGTTTTTCGTTCAGCGCGTTGAACTGTTCGGGAGTAAGGATCTTTTTAAGCTCCATGATGCCCTGGATCTGCTGGTCGATACGCTGTCCGGTCAGGGCCTTGAGCTCGGCAACGAGCGCGTTGACTTTTGCCGTATCCGTCTTTTCCTTATTCAATTCCTCAGTGATCTGCAGCCGCACAGCTTTCGTTTTCTGCCTTAATTCCTGCGCCAGCTTCCTTTCCTGCGAATGTTGTGACGCCATTGCCTGCCGCTGCTCTGCGCTCAGCCCCAGTTCCGCGGATATTTTGGCGAACCTGGCGTTCCATTTCTGTTCCATTTTCGACTGGTCAGGCTCGGGTAATTGAGCGCATGCCGTTGAGGCAAGAAAACACGCGATGGCTGCTATACTGCCGCATTTCACAAACCTCATCGATCTTTTCATGGGTATCTCCTTTCTACCTGCTTAGACAATGCCCTGCGCAAAAAAGTTCCCTAAAATAAATATCGTTCTATCGCGGTGTCGAACTCGACCACGCGGTCCGTTTCCCCGTTTGCCGGATCGTTCATGGCGATCATGAACGATGTTTTCTGATTCAGATAATCCCTGACCAGCATCTGCCTGCGCAGGGGAACCCCTCCGAACGCCGCAATGACCAGCAACACGGTCAAAGCCGTGGCGAACGCGTATGCCGGCCTTCTGAAAAAAAAGCTTTCGCGCGCCGCATTGAGCATGCGCTCAAGATATGACGGCGTTTCCTGTAACCGCTCTTCACGCAAAGCGTCCTGTATCCTGTACCAGATCTCTGCCGGAGGCTCGACTGGTCCGGTATCGCGAAATACTCCGCCGGCGCGTTGCCGCACAGCCTGCTCAAAAACACGGCATGCTTCGCATGAAGCTATATGCGCTTTGATCAGGTCCCGTACCTTTTCCGAAGCCTCATTATCGATATAATCCGTCAGGATCAATTCCTGCACCTTTTTACAATTCATGTCAGCCTCCCTGGCCGGCGGCATGCGCCATAAGCGCCATCCGGGCCCGTTTTAACCTCGACCGCACGGTATTGATATTGATCCGCAGCGTGCGCGCGATCTCCTCATACCTCAATCCCTCTATCTCGCGCAAGACCATGCATGCGCGCTGGTCAGGATTGAGAACGGCCAGCAGCGCCTCGATCCTGGCCTTTGCCTGCGCGCGCTCTTCCTGATGGCAGATATCATTGCGCGTGTCCACGCTGGCGGCCTGCGAATCGATGATCGTATCGAAATCCTGCCTCCGATGCGATTCATTTGCCGTCTTTTTGCACGCATTGAGCGCCGTGTTGACCGTGATCCGGTATGCCCAGGTCTTGAACGAAGACCTGAACTCGAAATCCTTGAGACTATGATATATCTTGATAAAAACGTCCTGCGCCACTTCCTCGGCCTCGGGCCTGCTGTTGGTGATCCGCAAAGCGACGCTGTACACAAGGCCGGATGACGCCTTATATATGCGCTCAAAAGCAGCCATATCTCCTGCCTGAGCCTGCTCTATAATGTCGCGCGGGATGTCTTCCATATCTTCTACCTGCTTAGACAACGAAGACCCTTTAAAAGTTCCCCAAAAAACATAGGGACGGTTCTCCTTTGGAAGAACATAGGGACGGTTCTCCTTTGAGAGCAGCGATACGGTTAAAATGCGAAGCGGATGCGCCTCATTTTATTGCCTTTCCATAAAATGAGGCCATCCGCTTCTCATGATCTCTGTGCATTCAATGATCCCGAAAACCGCTTATTTACGTCCGCCCCGTGCGCCTCTGGCAGCTTTTCTTTCGACCCTGTCAACCGCGCCGTCATCGTTCCTGTCAACCCGGTCCTTCTGCGCTGCCTTGCGGTCTGACTTCATCTGTTGCTTGGTTTCTTTCAGCTCGGCTTTGTCCGATTTCATCTCAGACACGTTTTCCCGATGCGTGGACCTCATCTGGGTCCGCAGGGATTTTGCCGTTTCGTGATCCCCTGACTGCTCGGCTGTTCTGATCTGCTCACGTAAAGCCTTCTCTTCCGACCGCGCCGTTTCCGCATTGCTTTTCATCTCTTCCTTCTGGGCGCTGATCGCTGCTTTGTCCGCGTCAAGCTGGGCTTTCCACTCAGCGGCCTCGGACGCTTCCGATGCCTCGTCTTCCTGCGCAAACGCGCCTTCGGTAAAAGACGCGAGCATCACAATACCGAGGATACCTGCGATCCATGCAATATTGGTCCCCTGTTTCACGATCCCCTCCTTTTTACGATTATCCGCTACTCTATCGGGTCGTCATTCTCCGTCGCGTCGCCCGCCGTATTGAACCGGATCACTCCCGTAGTATCGACAAAAAAATACCGGTACCCGGTAACCCCTGGATTCACCGGCGTAGCCGTTACGATAAAACTCTGGAAATTCCCGAAGCCGTCGTCGTCCGTACCCGCAAAGGCGAATGCATACCCCTGTTTCGTGCCGGTCGCAAGGACGCTGTCGATATACGGAGGCGTCTGATTGACATACAGTTCCGACAAAAGCGCAGGATACCCCGAATTGGAAGTCCGGAATATATGCGCCGCTGACGAAATTGCTTTCATCGTCGCGATGGCAGCACCTTCATTGGACGTGACGCGTGCGCGCAGCAGGTTCGGAACGGCGATGGCGGCAAGCAGCGCGATGATAGCCACCACGATCATTATCTCCGGAAGCGTAAAACCTTTTTTTGTCCATATTTTCATAGGGCGCTCCTTACGCTTTAAAAATCCTTACGGCCATATCCTTTATTTTACACTGAAAACGTAATTTTAAAACTGTTTTTCCTTAAAAGATACAAACCCGGTCTTGGTCACGATAATATGGTCGAGAACTTCTATGCCGAGAATGCGGCCCGCCTCAGTCAGCCGTTTATGAACGTCAATATCCTCTTCGGACGGCTCCAGTCCGCCTGACGGATGGTTATGCGCCAGGATCACCTGCACGGCAAGATGCCTCACCGCCGGCTCGAAAACCTCGCGCGGATGCACGAGGCTCGCATTGACCGTGCCGACTGAAACGATCTCGCGCTTGATCTGCTGGTTCCGGCTGTCAAGGAAGAACACGATAAAATGCTCTTTTTTGCTCTCCCGCACGTCCTGCAGGCTGTCGAATACGTCCTGCGGCGATAAGATCTCGCCGATCGCCGCCTTTTTATCCTCGAAGATCCTCTTGCCCAGCTCGATAGCGGCGAGCAGTTCGCACGCCTTGACCTGCCCGATACCTGAGATCCGGACAAAGTCCGCAAGCGAGGCGCGCGATAAACAGCCGCGATCCATCCGGCGCATGAGGCGCGCGGCAAGCGCGATCACATTCTCGCCTTTGCGTCCGGTGCGCAGGATAACGGCGAGCAGTTCGCTGTCTGAAAGCGCGTCAGGACCGTATTTGAGAAGTTTTTCCCTGGGCCGCGCAATGCGCGGCAGGTCGGCAATAGCGAGATTATTCATGCAGGCCTCCTTTATGATAATAGACGCAGTCCCGCGGATAATCTCACTTATTTTATTTCGACGAGGATGGTATCGTTTTCGACCTTGACGGCATAGGAGCAAAGATCGCCGGTAGGATGACGGGGATCAGGCGGCACCGGGCCGCTCAATGCCTCTCCGGTGCGTATGTCGAACTGCGCGTAATGGAGCGGGCAGGTCAGAATATACCCGTCCAGCGTGCCCATGTCGAGCGACGCGCCCTGATGGCTGCACTGCCGCTCGACTGCATAAAACGTATCGTTGAAATTGCATATGACGATCTTGCGGTCTCCCCGGTCAACCGCCTTCATTCCCCCGGATGCGATCTCGCGCGTCTGAGCGACAGGAACGAACATATCAACCTTTCTTGAGCGGCTGCGCAGGGAACTGTTTCAGTTTCGACGGATCCGTCACGTCCTTATGCACGAACAACCCGCACCAGCACCGTTTCATCGCGTCAAAATGCTCGCGGTGATACGGGATGCACGGGCAGACGATCTTCATGTTCTCGGAGCGGCTCCCGGATATCCGTTTGCACGGGCAGTACGGCACGCCGTATTTCCGCTCGAGCGCCACTTCCTGCTCAAGGCTGAACTCCACGAGCTCCGTATCAGGGCTGAACTTATACCCGAGCGGATCGACCACTTTCCGGAAGAAATACCGCAATGCCTCCTTGCGCGCCTGCACGTTCATAGCTGTATCCCGAGCAACACGCAATACCGCTCCGGATCGAACCCCTCGACAGGATCGCTGCCGATGAGAACGAACGGGAAAGAATCGCCTCCGCCGTGCTTCTTCATCACCGCAAGCGCTTCCTGCTGTTTCTGACTGTCGCACAAATCGAAATCGATCTCCTCGGCCGCGATAGCATGGTCCTTGAAGAACTGCTTGGCTTTCCTGCACCAGGGGCACGTGCTTAACGCGTACACTGTTATTTTCTTCTCAGCCATGGGGCCTCCTTTATAATTGGACCATGATCATGCCGTCAACGATCTTCACCGGGTACACCGGCAGCATGATCTCTTTCGCATCGAGGAACGCGCCGGTCCGTATGTCAAAACGCCAGTCATGGCACGGGCAGGTAAGGATATACCCTTCGAGAATGCCGGTGCGCAGGGGACAGCCCATATGCGGGCATTTATTCGAAACCGCATATATCTCCCTCCCCTTTTTCCTGATAAGAAGGATGCCGAGCCCTTTAGGCGTGACCAATCGAACGCTCTCCTCGATCAGTCTGGTATCCTCGATGACCGGTATCCAGGATATCTCTGCCATAGCATCCTCAGGTCGCGTACACGCGGTACGTCGCTCTGTCCTTGCCCGCCTGTTTTGACATATACATCGTTTCGTCCGCAAGCATCAACAGCTTGTCCATCGATACGGGCACCTTGGGGCACGTGACAACCCCGATGCTGATCGCGATAGGCCAGTCCCTGCCGTGCGCTGTCCTGTCGATGCTCTGCCTGATGCGGTCGATGACGATCCTGGCGCCCTGCGCGCCGGTCTCCGGGAACAGGATCGCGAATTCGTCCCCGCCCAGGCGCGCGAGCACGTCAACCGTGCGTATCTGCGCCCTGATCTTGCCTGCGATCGCGGACAGAAGCGCGTCGCCCGCGCTGTGGCCGAACCGGTCGTTCACCTGCTTGAAATCGTCTATGTCGATATACGCAAGCGTCACCACATGGCCGTACCGGCGGGACCGGTCGATCTCGCGCTCCAGGATATCGGAGAAATGCCTGCTGGTGGCGGCCCCGGTGAGATGATCGGTATTGGCGATCTCGCGTTCACGCACGATCAACGATTTGACGCGGTCAACTATAAATACGGCAAACAGGAAAAATCCCAGCGATACGGCAAGGTTCAGATAAGGCGTTATAAAATGCGCCGGGTCTGCCGACGCAAGACGCTCGTCAACGAGCCAGACAACGGCGCTCACAACGGAAACCGCGATCCCTGCCCGGATGCCCGTAAACCAGGTGACGAAGAAGACCGGAAGCAGGTAAAAAATAAGGAATTGAATGGGCCCTGACAGAAAATCCAGGGTGCCAAGCAGAACGACGAGGGCACATCCCAGGAGCACAATACCCGCTGCGGACTGTTTCTCACACCAGGGGATGACCGTATCCAGCCATTTCTTCATACCGGGTATTATAGCACTATATCTTCATGAAGTTAAGGAGGGAATTAATAATCGTTTCAGGGTCCGGCGGGCACCCGGGGATATGGAGCGAGACCGGCACGATCGACCCTGCCCCGTGCTCGATATAATAGGATCCTTTGAACGGACCGCCGTCGAACGCGCAATCGCCGAGGGTGATGACGAATTTCGGCCCGGGCATTGCGTCATACGTGCTTTTGAGCGCCAGAACCATATTCTTCGAGACCGGGCCGGTCACAAGAAGGCAGTCCGCATGGCGCGGGGAAGCGACGAAATTTATGCCGAACCGCTGGATGTCATATACCGGATTGCTGCATGCGATGATCTCCGATTCGCAGGCGGCGCATGAGCCGGCGTCCACTTCGCGGATGTTCAAAGACCTGCCGAATTTCTTCGCGATAAGCGCTTCGAGCTCAGCGCCCGCCGTTTCATATACGCGCGGCTCTGCCAAAGCGATCTTCTTCGTCAGAACCCCTTTGAGCATCCTGTTTTTCAGTATCGTGATCATGGTTTAAAGGTCGCTGCCGCTGTACGACAGGTCGAAACTTTTGTTGCACACGGGAAAATCAGGGATTATTTCGCCCAGAACGCAGTACGCCAGCCCCTGCCAGTTCAGGAACGAAGGATCCACGATCTTGCACCGGTCGATCGCGCCCGACGAGTCCGTCTCGATCCAGTACAGGACAGGCCCGCGCCATCCTTCCGTATATCCGAGGGCACACCCTGCCTGCGGGCTGAACCCTTCGGCGCGGACCGGGCCGGACGGCATGTTATGCGCGAACTCATCGATAAGCCTCATCGACTCCTCGAACTCCGATATGCGCACCCGCAGGCGCGCCAGAACGTCGCCTGATGATTCCTGCGCGATCCTGAACCGCGCTATCTCGTAGATATCATTGAAATCCTTGCGCAGGTCGACAGGAAGCCCGCTTGCGCGTGCCGCAACGCCGGTCACACCGAGGTCTTCGGCGGTCTTGCGCCGTAAAATACCCGTTGTATCAACGCGGTCGATGAATGAAACGCTTGAAAAAAGCATTTCCTTTAATTCCCCGAGATCGCGCCGGACGGCTTTCAGCGTACTGTTGAGAAGCCGCATGCGCTCATCGTCAATATCCCTCGTCACGCCGCCGCAGCACAGAACGCCTTTGAGAAAACGGTGGTTGAAGAGCTCCCGGTTCAGGGACTGCACCGTTTCCTTGATGATCGCGCAAAAAGCCGACGGGAAAGTAAATCCGACATCGACCGCGATGCCGCCGATATCGTTTGCGTGATTGTACAGACGTTCCAGTTCAAGGCAGATCGCGCGGATATACCGGCCGCGCACGGGAACAGGGATCTTATATATCTTTTCAAGAGCATGGCAGAACGACGCCGCATGGCTGACAGCGCTGTCGCCCGCAACGCATTCGGCAAGAGCGGCGGCATCATGATGCCTGCCTTCGAACAGCTTTTCAACGCCCCGATGCGTGAATCCGAGCCTGATCTCAAGGTTGATGATCGGCTCGCCGGCTGAACTGAAACGGAAATGGCCCGGTCCGATCACCCCGGCATGCACAGGCCCGACCGGAACCTCAAAAACACCTTCACCTTCGACGCGGGTGAACCCGTAATGGACCTGCGAAGGAACAGCCCCGCCTTCTTCCTTGAAATCCTTTCTGAGCGGGAACCGGCCCTGCGGCCATACCTCCTCATGCAGACGTATGCGCCGGATATCCGTGCTGTTGACGGATTCTATTCCGAACATTTCCCTGATCTCGCGCTCAAAAAGAGCTGCGGAATATACGACACCGGACAATGAATCGAAACGCGGGTCCCCGGCGCTTATGGGCGCGCACAGGAACAGCCACTTCTTCATCTGAGATGACAGAAAAACGCAATATACGGCAAAACCCTCATTCCGCAGCCTGCGGTCCTGCGCGAACAGCATCGATACGGGCGCGCGCAGGCGTTTGTTCATGAATGCCGCAGCGGCGCGCAGATCGCGGCTCTCGACCCGGATATACACCTCGTCCGGATGCATTTCTTCGGCTTTGCAGATCGAAATGCCATGCTGCTGCGTAAGCTCAGTGAGGAGATCTCGGTAATCCATAATTATATCCCTGTCAGGACCTGTGCGGCTGCGGTAATTCCGTCCCGTATGATCCCCGGGACCCAAATGCCAAGCCCCAGGATGAAGATAAATAAAAACACATATGCGGCCTGTATGCTCAGCGGCTCATCGGCCTGCTGAAGGCCCTTGGGCATCCTGCCTGAGAGCATGCGCCAGATATGGAAGATGACTGCGCCGAACGCAACCGCCAGGAAGAACAAAAGCGCAGCAGTCAAAGCATACGCGCCTTTTGAAAAGCCCGAGATAACGATCAGAAGTTCCGACATGAATATCGAAAACGGCGGAAACCCGATCAGCGCGCACGCGGCTGCGGCGCACAGAACGCCGGTGAACGGCATGGATCTGCCGACCCCGCGGATCAGCCGCATGTTATGCGTGCCGTACCGGCTCACGATCGCGCCGGCGCCGAAGAACAACAGCGATTTGACCGCCGCGTGATTGAGTATATGCAAAAGAACCCCGAACACGGCAACAGGCCCGCCGATACCCAGCCCCGTGCAGATCACGCCGATATGCTCGATGCTCGAATACGCCAGCAGGCGCTTCAGGTCCTTCTGCACGAGCAAGAGCCCTGCGGCGATCCCGAGCGATGCCAGGCCGAACGCGGTCAACAGGCGGGAAAAATAATCGACTGAGCCGAGGCTGATATTGACGATCAGGCCGAAACGCATGATCGCGTACAGCGCCGTGGGCAAAAGCACCGCGGATAAAAGCGCGCTCGCCGGAGCGACTGCCTGGCTGTGCGCGTCGGGAAGCCACGTGTGCATCGGCGCAATGCCGGCCTTGGTACCGTATCCGACCAGGATGAATATGAACGCGATGCGCACGATGTTCTTGTCCAGGAGCGCGGCGTACGCATGCAGATCGGTCCAGTTGAGGGTCCGCGGCCCGCCCGCGCATGACATCGCGTACGAGAAGAATATCGTGCCCAGAAGCGCCAGGATGATGCCGACGGAACAAACGATGATATACTTCCACGCCGCCTCGATCGACTGTTTCGTGCGGTAAAATCCGACCAGGAACGCGGATACGAGCGTCGTCATCTCGACCGCGGCCCAGAGGATCCCCAGGCTGTTGACGGACACGACAAGGAACATCGACGCCAGGAACAGGTCGAACAACGCATAATACAGCAATGCCTTGCGCTCGCTGACCCGCCCCTCCTGCACGTCATGGCTGATATATCCTGCGGAATACAGCGCGGCCGCAAACCCGACGATGCTGATAACGAACATGAAAAAGACGGACAGGCCGTCGAGCAGGAAAAATCCCGGCTCGACCACAGGCTTCCCTGCCGCCGCGGTGCGCAGCATGAGCGCGGCCGCGCCGCATACAATGACGCCGTATACGATCGCGTGCGCGATGCCGATCCCCCTGATCCTTTGAAAATTCATATCAGCCCTTGAGCCTCGTCAATTTCGTTACGTCGATATGCGTGAACAGCTTGTTGATCCGGTATACGAATATATTCAGGATGATCACGCTCACGAACACATCCAGGAATATCGAGATCTCGACAAAGAACGGCAAGCCGCCCGCGATCGATGACGCAAGCAGGAATATCCCGTTCTCCATGACGAGGAGGCCGATCGTCTGGGTCAGCGCCTTCATCCTGAAGACCATAAGGAACATCCCTGCCATAACGACCGTGAGCGACGCCGTCAGCGCGGCCGTCATGGCCGGGTCCTGGCCGGGCACGGCCATGTTCGAAAAGACCCATGCGCCATAGGTAAAGGCAAGCGCGCAGACAAGCGATACCTGCGTGTTCACGAAAAGGCCGAGATTATCGTTGACCTTGATCTTCCGGCATATCTTGTCAAGCGAGTACGGGATCACCATGACCTTCAGGCAGAACAGAAGGCCCGCGACGATATACAGTTCCGGGCTGTGCTCCTTCCATGCCCGCACGAGCGTGTACAGGCACAGGAAGAACGATTGCATGGCGAATCCGCGCACGAGCGCGGTGATGCGCTTGGCAATGCACATGCAATAGGCGCCGATGACGATGGCGGTAACGATCAACGTTTCCATTTAAATCCCCATAAGGCTGCTGATGACGGCGAACAGGCCGAAAACAGCGGCAAACCCGAAATAATCCGGCACCCTGAAAAGCCTCAGCTTTGCGATCACAACCTCCAGGACCGCGACAATAAGCGCCAGCACCACGATCCTGCCGAAGAAGAACATGACCGCGGTGACCACCGGAACAAGGCCTGCGGAAAACGAAACCGTGGCCGGCAGCAGGATATGCGCAAGAAGCCCGAACCAGACGATCTGCTTGATATACGAACCCGCCTCGATGAACGCAAGCGCCCGGCCTGAATATTCCAGCACCATGGCCTCATGGACCATGGTCAGTTCAAGATGGGTTTCCTGATTATCCACGGGCAGGCGCGACGTCTCGGCGATGATGACCATCATAAGGCACAGGCCGGCGAATATCGTCCCGGCATTCAGCGTGCCTGCACTCGCCAGGAACTCCGGGTTGGTCGAGCCCGAACGCAAAAACAGGCTGAAGACCGCCAGGCTTGCGCACGGCTCTGCAAAGCTGGCGATGAACATCTCGCGGCTCGATCCCATGCCGCCGAAAGAACTGCCGGCATCAAGGCCTGCGAGCGCCATAAAGAACCTGCCGAGCGCGAAAATAAAAAGGATCGCCAGGACATCGCCGGCAGCGTTGGCGCTGTTTGCGGAAACGAACGCGGGCGCAAGCAGCAGCGCCGCAAGCGACGACGCGAGCACGATAACGGGCGCGATGCGGAATACCCATGACGCCGTCGCAGACACGACCTCGTCTTTGGATACGAGCTTGATAAGATTGTAATACGGCTGGAGCACCGGCGCCCCTTTTCTCATGCGCAGGTTATTCTTCACCTTTGCGATAATGCCGCTGACAAGAGGCGCGGTTATGCACAGGAACAGGAATTGGACCATCATCTCGACGGCTTTCACGGACTAATATCTCCTCATCATGATGACCAGAACGATGACGGTGACGAATATATACCCGATATACAGATGAATACTGCCCGGCTGGATCCTGCGCATGACGCCCGCCATGTTGAAGATCAGCCGCAGAAGCGGATCATAGAAATATTTCTTGAACACCGGCGTCGTATGGGTTTCGTAGCTAAAAGACCGAACCTGATAGAACGTGTCCCATATCTTGCGCGTGCGGCGGTAGGGCATAAGCAAAAAGCTGAACGCGATCCTGAAGGGTTTCGAGAACGCGGTCGCGGTGTATTCGTTCCTGCTCGAAAGGCTGTAATAACCGCAGTCCCATGTCCTGAAGACCGTGACCTGCCGTTTGTTGATGCGCTGATAATAGACCGCAATGCCTGCCGCGAACAGCGCCAGGGCCAGGAATATGAGCGGGACCGAAAGATACGTCCCGCTGCCCGGCGCAGGGCTGATGACGAGATTGTTCAATCCGAACGATACCCCGGCGGTGTCGATCGATGCGGCGCTCCCTGCGACAACAACAAGCGCCCTGATCATCCACACTGCGCCAAGGCCGAGCACAACGGTCAGCACAGCCAGGACCGCCATGCCGGCGCGCATGGACACAGGCGCTTCCTGCGCCCCGCGTGCCTGTTGACTGCGCGGCTCGGCAAGGAACGTGATGCCGAATGCTTTGACAAAACACGCTGCCGCAAGGCCGCTGGTGAATGCAAGCACTGCCGCAGCGATGCCGAGGAACAGCCGGTATCCCCCCGGCGCCGCATGGAACGCTCCGAGGAACAACGCCTGCAGGGTCAGCCATTCGCTCACAAAACCGTTGAGCGGCGGCAGGCCGGATATGGCCATTGCGCCCAGAAGGAATAATCCGGCGGTCCAGGGCATGGTCCTGATCAGCCCTCCCATCTTTTCCATATCCCGCGTTCCGGTTGCTTTAAATACAGCCCCCGCTCCCAGGAACAGCAGCCCCTTGAACACCGCGTGATTCATCAGATGATACAATCCCGCGACAAGCGCCAGGAGCGCCCAGTACGTCCCTCCCATGGCCGTTAACAGCATGCATGCGCCGACGCCGAGCAGGATAATGCCTATGTTTTCCACGCTGTGATACGCCAGCAGCTTTTTAATGTCATGTTCCATGAGCGCGTAGATCACGCCCGCAAGGCACGAGACCATTGCGAGGATCAGGACAAGAACTCCCCACCACGGCTCGGTCACGCCGAGCAGGCCGATGACGAACCTGATAAGGCCGTAGACGGCCGTTTTGATCATCACCCCGGACATGATGCATGAGATATGGCTCGGCGCCTGCGGATGAGCGTACGGCAGCCAGATATGCACCGGAACGATGCCGGCCTTGGTGCCGAAGCCGGCGAGCAGGAATATGAAAACAAGATTGCGCACATCCGAAGGCATGGACGCGCACGCGATGCGGACGGAATCGAGGTCAAGGCCGCGGCTGTATTGCGTTATCAGCATAAAAGCGGCGATGAGGAACCCCGTGCCCACATGCGTCATGATGGCATAGATAACGCCCGCCTGCACTGACTGCTCATGCTCGTGCTCGAAAACGACCAGGAAGAACGAGACAAGCGACATGACCTCCCATGCGAACAGGAACGCGATAAGGTCTGCGCTCGTGACGACCCATGCCATGGACAATATGAAAACGACGGACAGCGCATGCAAAAGCACAATGCGCGGCCGGCTGAACTGCCCTTTCAGGTATCCGGCCGAATATATGAGCGCAGGCGCCGAAACGGCCGCGATCACTGCCAGAAAGAAAACGCTCAGCGGGTCGAAAATGAAACGGATGTGTTGGAGGATAAAATAATCCATGGTCCTGATGTAGGTTTGCTCGTAGAGGTCGGTACCGGGGTTAACATGCGGGGTTTGTCATTGACAAACAAAAGGATTATAGCATATGTGCGGCAAATGTAAAGAGCGCGGGCAATAAAACGCCGTGCCTACCGGCGTATCGCCTCGATGCTTGCGGCAGGCACCCAGCCGATCTTTGCATCATGCCTGCGCACCTTGGCCCAGTCTGCCGAACGGTCGAGAACGGATACGGAACTTCCTTCGGGAACGCTGAAATGCGTCGTCGCCTCCTGCCGCGGCTCGAACTTCGCCTCAACGCCCTGCGCGACAACCACGGCCCCGCGCTCATAAAAGCCGGCCTTGCGGCTGAGCGCAAGCGAACACAAGATCAAAACAACGCCCAGAATGCCGGCCAGCGGCACAGCGGTCTTTCTCAAGCCGGCCAGCCACAGCATGAGCGACAGCAGGACCAGGATCGATATCCAGAGCACAGAAACCAGGATCGTCAGGCCGTTCAGGGCAAAACCGTCGAATGACCGGTCAAGCCATCTGAAAAACCAGGGCTCGACGCCGGAGCGCGCGGGCACGTTGAGGATCCCTCTGACAAAATTATGGTTCGACCGCAGGTCCCCGTCATGGGGAATAAAGACCTTCGCGCGCTCATAGTTCAACACCGCCCTGCCGAGATCGCCTTTTTTGAAATAGCTGTTGCCGAGGTTATAATACAGGTTGCCGCTCTCGAACCCGTCCTGCAGGACCTTCTCGTACGTTTCGATCGCCCGGTCATACTGTTCGTTCTTATAGAACAGGTTCGCGTCCTGGAAACTTCCCGCGAACGCAGACTGCCCCGGCCATACGGCAAGCAGGAACGCTGCTATGATAACTCTTCGCATATATGTCCTGATCGATGGCATGGTATCCTACGCCTTGTTGCGCTGCAGATGATCGATGACGTCCTGCAGATCATTAAGGGCTTTTTGCATCCGGCCTTCGTCAAGCCCGGACGGCGCGTACCGCGCCATATCGCAGTCTTTGAAAATACCGCTGACTTTTTCCAGGATATCAGAGCCGACATTGCGCGGCTTGAGTATATCTTCGACGACCGAAGCGGTGATACTCTTTGACGCAAGATGGAACCGGTCGCCCAGATATTCCTGAAGTGTACCGAATATAACATCATAAAACTCACCGCGCTTGCCCGCTTTCAGCAGTTTTTGCGCCTGGACAATGCCGCGGCGCGCCTTACCCGGAGCCTGCAGTTTTCGCGCGAACCGCACGTCTGCGCGAAGCCGCCGGCTCCACGAATACACGCCGAGTATGCAAAGGTACGCGGCCAATGCCAGGGCCTGCACAACCCAGAAAAACGTGTTCCGGTATAAAGGGTCCCCTTTACAGCGCCATCCTGAATCCGTTTCTTTGATGAATATAATATCCCTGCCGAATTTTTCATCCTGCGCGCGGCCGGCCGCCGGCGCCTGCCCGCCCTCGATCATCCGCGGCTGTTCTTCGCGGTCGGGTTTTGTAACGGTAATGGCGAACGGGCCGCGGGTGATGGTCTCATAACTGCCCGTATCCGTATTGAAAAAACTGAACTGCATTGCAGGGATCTCTTTGACATTCTCATGCATGGGCATGACGACCTGCTCGAACGTTTTTTTCCCTTCTTCCTGTTTTATCTGCGGCTCATATGTCTTCAGGTCCGGTGTCGACTCGATCTTCGGGATCACGACGGTCGAAAGGTTGCCCGTGCCTTTGACGACTGCCCTGAGCGTAACGGGATCGCCGACCTTCACGTCAACCGGGCTTGCGGCCGCGTCGAATGAGAATGTGCCCAGCGCGCCGGTAAAAGACGCGGGCGTTCCTTCCTGCGGAAGCGGCCGCACGGTCACGGGAAAGCTCCGTGAGTTCAGCGTCAAAGGATGCGTCTCGTACCTGCCGAAAAAGTTGTCAAAGACATTCGAATCGAAGAAATCGTCGTCGAACAGCGATGACGGCCTGCGCCTGCTTTCCTTCCTGACAATAAGGTTGCATTTCACCGTTGCCGGCCCGATCTTCGATTCTCCCGGCTTCAGGCCGAACGCGGTCGTATTGAACTCGATCACGTCATACGCGGCGCCTGCGACAACGTCCTGATACTGCTTGGGCTGGCTGAACTGGCCGAGGGAGAACCCTTCATGCTCGATCTCGGGGAACTGGATATCGCGGATGCTCAGCCGATTCACATACAGCTTGACCGTTATTGCAACGGTCTCGTTCACATACATAGTCCTTTTCCCCGCTTCAAGCACCACGAACACCCGGTCGGATATATCCTGGGACAGGTCTGCCTGACGGTCCTGCTGCTGCGCATTGAGCTGCTGCTGCGCATTAAGCTGTGATTGAGCCGAACCCGCCGCGACCTCCAGAGTGACCTGGTTTGACGTATAGGTATCTCCGTCCTTTTCGAATTCGAGCGGCCCGAGCGTGAATGTGCCCTCCTTGACCGCCTGAAGGATATAAATGTGCGTTATGGAGCTGGACATGACCCCGTTGACGACCGACACGCTCGTCGAAGGCCCGACATAGCGGCTCACAAAGCCTTCCATATCAGGAAGATCGAGCGCCGGTATGTTCTGGGTATTATTAAAGGTAAGGTTGAGCTGGATCGATTGGCCTACGGCGACTCTGGTGCGGGTAACTGTCGCTTCAAAATTGATATCTTTCGCACAGCATACAAATGCCGGAAGCAGAAAAAACGCGCATATAAGAACAAGGATGCGTTTCATGGCCATTGCGTTATTACCAATCCTTTTCAACATCGATCTCTCTACCCCTGCGCTGGTCGTCGACTCTGCCGAGGGCGTTCTCTTCCTGCCCGAACCCTTCCAGGAGCATCTGCGCTTCCTGCTCGGACATTTCTTTTTGATCCGAGCTTTCCCCGGCCTCGCCTGCCTGCTGTTCCTGTTGTTCCCGGGCCTGTTCTTGCTGTTTCTGCCGCGCTTCCCGTTCCTGCTGTTCCTGAGCCTGCTCGTCTTTCTTTTGCTGCTGCTGCGATTGCTGTTCCTGCTGCGCTTCCTGCTCCTTCTGCTGAGCCTCTTGGTCCTGCTTTTGCCCGGCCTGCTGTTCCTGCGATCTACCTTCCTGCTCCTGCTGCTGCGCCTCTTGCTCCTTCTGCTGCGCACTCTTCTGATCCTTCGACTGCTGAGGATTCGGGCACTGCTGCGGCTGCTGCTCAAGCTGTTTCTTCAATTCCTGATATTCCTTTTCAACAAGCTCGTAATTCAGCTTGGCATCCATATCCTTCGGGTCGAGCTCGATCGCGCGCTTGTATTGCTCAAGAGATTCTTCCATAAGGCCGGCCGCGGAAGAAAGATCGCTTTCTTTTTTGCTCTGTGCCAGCTTGTATTTCGCATTGGCAAGATTATAACTCGCCTTTGCCTCAAGGGACCGGTCCTGCGTAGCCAGGGATTTTTCAAAAGATCCGACAGCCGCTTCGAGATCGCCTGACTTGAACTGGGATGCGCCGCGGTTAAAATGGATAACGTTCGAATCTGGCTCTTTTTCAAGCGCCTGGTCGTACAGTTTCAGCGCGTCGTTATATTTCTCCTGCTTATACAGGGCATTGCCCTTGCGCACTATTGTAGCACTCCCGGCGGCAAATGCAATGGCTGCGGGCAGCAGCACGGACAGGATCAGTATGACCGGATATTTTTTCATGACTTTTGCGCCCTGCGGTCGCTGATGATAAGTTCAAGCATGAGCAAAAGCAGGCCGAGCGCCAGCGGTATCTGGAACCGTTCCACATATAACTTGCTCATTTTCGATTCAAGCTCGGTTTTCTCGAATTTCGAAAGCTTTTCATTATAGAGCAGTTCAAGGCCGAATTCGGTAGCGGTCGCGCGCACATACGCGCCGCCCGTGGCAAGGCATATCTTTTGCAATATCTCCTCATTAAGCCGCGATTTTACCGCGTTGCCTGTTGCGTCCTTGAGAAATTCCTTTTTGCCTTTGCCCGCGTCGATAAAGACCAGGTCCCCTTCGGGCGTTCCGATGCCGATGCAAAAAATGACAATGCCTTCCTTTTTGGCGCGCTCGGCTGCCTTCAAAGCATCGCCTTCATGGTCCTCGCCGTCGGTGACAATGACCAGGATCTTATGTTTCTTCGCCTGGCCTGCATACCCTTTGATTGCCTCATCGATAGCGCTTGAGATAGAAGTGCCGCCTTTTGGTATGATATCGGCGTTGAGATCCTCAAGGCTCAAAAGGAACCCGTTGTAATCCACGGTAAGCGGGCACTCGAGGAACGCCGTGCCCGCGAACGCGATCAGGCCGATGCGGTCGCCTTTGAGCTTCGTGGCCAGGTCGCGCAGGGCGAGTTTCGTGCGCTCGAGGCGGTTCGGCTTCACGTCAGTCGCAAGCATGCTCTTTGACGTATCGACTGCGACAAGAATATCAAGGCCCCGGCGGCGAAGTTCCTGCCACTGAAAGCCCCATTGCGGCCTCGCAAGGGCAAACAACAGCAACACAACCGAAACTGCCAGCAGGGCTGTTTTGGCCTTATGGAGCTTCGGGTCGAACTGGGACAAAAGTTCCTTGAGCAGATCCTTTTGAGCGAACCGCTCGCGCGCCAGGCGCCTGCTGCGCTCAGCCCAAATGATGAACGCGATCGCAGCAACTGCGATCAATATCAGATACATATGATACGAAAACCCGAACCGCATGTTATACCCTCGTGCTCGGCCGGCTGCCGCTCATCACGGCAGCTGCCGGAGGATCGTGTTCGACAGGACGATCTCTGCCAGTAACAGGATCAGGCCGGGGATGAGAAATATCAAAAACAGCTCATTATATTCCTGATACCCCTTGTCCTCGATCCTGATCGTTTCCATGCTGTCTATTTCTTTATAGATACTGCGCAGGCTTTGCGTATCGGTGGCGCGGAAATATTTCGCTCCGGTCATATCCGCGATCTTCGTCAACGTATCCTCGTCGATATCCACCTCGACCTGCTGATACACCTTATTGCCCCAGAGGTCTTTGACCGGATACGGGACCGGGCCGCGGGAGCCTGCGCCGATCGCATATACCCGTATCTTAAGCGCTTTGGCCGCTTCTGCCGCGGTCAAAGGCGATATCTTTCCCGCGTTGTTCCTGCCGTCGGTGAGCAGAATGACGATCTTGCTTTTTGCCTTGCTGTTCTTCAAGCGGTTCAATGACGATGCCAGGCCCGACCCGATCGCAGTGCCGTCCTCGACCATGCCTGAACGGATGCGCTCCAGATTATCAAGAAGCCAGCCGTGGTCCAGGGTCAAAGGGCAGATGGTATACGGACGGCCGGCGAACGTGACGATCGCGATGCGGTCGCTCGGCCTGTTCTTGACGAATTCGCGCACGACGTCCTTGACCACGTCGATCCTCGACAGCCGCCTGCCGCCGTAGGTAAAATCCTCGGCGAGCATGCTCGTCGAAGAATCGATCGCAAGCACGATATCGATCCCCTCGGTCTCGACAAAGCTGTCAGCGATCGGCGACACCGGCCTGGCAAGCGCCAGGATGATAAAGATCATGGCTGCAAGGCGGACATACGGCAGCCGGGCCCCTGCACGCGCCTTGAGCGAAGGCTTGAGCCCCTCCAGCGCGGACACAGCGGAAAACCTGAAGCCCGGGCTCTGGCGCATGCGCCGGGCAATGTAAAAAACCGCCAGCGCAACAGGGACCAATAACAGGAATAGTGGATCGCGAAAGATCATATGTCAGCTCTTTGTTCGCGGCGAAGTGCGGCCGGAGGACCCGGCAGCCGCTGCGTTTCGTGGCCGCGGCTCGGTCGCTGCCGCGCCTGGATGCTCAGCCGCTGCCGCGCCCGAAGGCTCAGCCGCTTTTGTCCGATCCACAAATCTCTTTGCCGTATCGAACGCCGCCTCTCCCTCGTTCTCGGGCGGGATGTATTGTGCGAATTTCACCAGGTCGCAATTGGTCAGGAACTCTTTGAGCAGGTCTTTCTGCTCCCGCGCCAGCTCACTGTATTCGCGCATGGAGTTGATGAATTCCTCAGTCGTCATCTCAGGCGCTTTGAGGCTGAACCTGTTCTCAAGATAATGGCGCAGGATATCGGACAATTCGCTGTAATACTGCTTGATCATGCCATGGGTGATGAGCCCGCGTTTGCGCAGATCCTCGAGCCGGGCATACGCGATCTCATGCGCTTTCCAGGGCTGTATGGCTGCTGCCTGCTTCTTTTTGTGCCGGAATATTTTTTTGCTGAATATAAGGAACAATGCCGCAAGCAGGATGACGGCTGCTATGACAATAGGCAGCAACGTCCTCATATCGAGCGGGCCTTTGATATCAGCCAATTGCGCTCCTGCGCCTGCTTTTTCAACAAGGCTTATGACAGTAACGCCGCATTCACCGGTCACGGCCTCTGCCCAGTCTTTACCCGGCAGTTTGTATCTGATCCGCTGGCCCGGGATCGTATATGTGCCCGGAGCGAACGATTGCAGCACAGCCCAAAGCGTGCGCGTCCTCTTGTTCAGGAAACCGCTTGTTCTCTCTCCCGAATCGATGAGCGTAAAGTCCTTGAACGCTTCGGAGAGATCGGGGAATTGGACTTCAATGCCGCGGTCCGCGGACACGGCGATCGTATAGCGAACCTTCTCGCCGATCGTCACTTCTTTTTTATCGACCGAAGCCAGGATCTTGCCCGGGAAATCCTGCGCGCAACAGGCTGCGCTGATGGCTGTCACGATAAAAATGCTCAGAATTGTCAGGCGTATCGGCCTCACCGCATTCTCCTCTCGCGCGCCTTGAAGAATCGTATCAGGCTTTTTGAATACGGCACATCGGTGCGCACGTCGATGCAATCGACATTGACCGAGCGAAACAGCGAATCCCTGCGCTGATTACGGCTTTGGGCATTCGCGCTGTATTGCAGCCGCACATTCTTATCGGAACTGTCGATCACCATATCCCTGCCGGTCTCAGGATCGAACAATTTCACAAGGCCGGCATCAGCCAATTCAAGCTCTGCCGGATCCGTGATCGTGACCGCGACGATATCATGGCGCTTGTTCGCCACCGCAAGCATTTTCTTGAATTCAGGCGCGAAAAAATCCGACATGATGAAGGAGACCGTCTTTCTGGTGGTGACGCGGTTGAGATATTCGAGCGCGAGCACGATATCCGTGCCCGTTGAAGAAGGTTTGAAATAGAGCGCTTCGCGGATGATGCGCAGGACATGGCGCAGGCCCTTGCGCGGGGGGATGAATTTCTCGATTTTGTCCGTGAATGCGATAAAGCCGACCTTGTCGTTGTTCTTGATTGCCGAAAGCGCAAGCACCGAGCAGATCTTGGCCGCCAGCTGCGCCTTCATCTGGCCGCGCGTGCCGAAGAACGACGAGGCGGACATGTCCAGAAGCAGCATCACGGTCAGCTCGCGCTCCTCGGTGAATTTTTTCACGAACGGACGGCCGGCGCGCGCGGTAACGTTCCAGTCAATGGATCGGATCTCGTCCCCGGGGATGTATTCGCGCACCTCGTCGAACTCCATGCCCTTTCCCTTGAACACGCTCTGGTATTGGCCGGCGAACACGTCGGTCACCATCCGGGAAGTGGTGATCTGGATCCTGCGTATATCTTTGAGGATTTCTCGCGGTATCATAGGCGATCGGGATACAGCGTTGCCTGATGCGTTACGGGACTTCGACTTCGCTGAATATCTTCTTTATGATGTCATCCGAGGTCATGCCTTCGGCTTCCGCCTCGTATGAAACGATGACGCGGTGGCGCAGCACGTCCGGGCCGATGGATTTGATATCCTGCGGGGTGACATAGCCGCGGCCCTGCGTGAACGCGAACGCCTTGGCGGCGAGCGTCATGTATATTGTGGCGCGGGGAGAAGCGCCGTACTGGATAAGGCTCGAAAGGTCATCGAGCTTGAATGCTTTGGGGTCGCGCGTGGCGAACACGATATCGAGGATATATTTCTCGATCTTTTCGTCCATGTATATCTCATCGACCACAGCGCGGGCGCGGATGATATCTTTGGGATCCACGACCTTATCCACCGCGATCTTCTTGTCCGTAAAGCCCATGCGGCGCACGATCGCCTGCTCCTCCGGCCGCGACGGATAAGAAATATTGATCTTGAGCATGAACCGGTCCACCTGCGCCTCGGGAAGCGGGTAGGTGCCTTCCTGTTCGATGGGATTCTGCGTTGCCATGACCAGGAACGGTTCGTCCAGTTTATAGGTGTTCTCGCCGATCGTCACCTGCCGCTCCTGCATTGCTTCAAGAAGCGCGCTCTGGACCTTTGCCGGCGCGCGGTTGATCTCATCAGCCAGGATGATGTTCGAGAAGATCGGTCCTTTTTTTGTCGTGAACGTCCCTTCCTTCGGATTATACACGAGCGTGCCGATAAGATCAGCCGGCAGAAGGTCCGGCGTGAACTGGATACGCTGGAATTTCGTATTGATAGCACGCGATAATGTGCTGATCGAAAGAGTCTTTGCAAGGCCCGGCACGCCTTCGACCAGCAAATGCCCGTTCGCAAGCAGCCCGACCATAAGCCTGTTAATAAGGTAATCCTGCCCCACAATGACCTTGCGCATTTCCGCGCTCAACGCGCTGACAAACGCACTCTCCTTCTCCACCTTCTCATTCACCGCCGTCAACCCCGTACTCATCTCCCCTCCTTATTGCGGACGCTTTGGCTAAAACTTTATTTAGCAATAACTTACAATTTAATTCTTTATTAAGAAATTTGCCATAGAATTATTGCATTAAGAATTTATTTGTAACCCGATGATAGCCAAAAGTTTAGCCAAAGCGTCCGATTTATTTATGAAGTGGCTTGGACCATGATGTCGGTCATGCGTTTGATAAAATCGCTGGATGCCGGAAGGTCGCCGTCCACAAACAACGCTCCTTCGTACAACTGATCGATGCATTTGCGGATCATCGGATTGTTCGTATCGGATATATATAATTTCGAAAGATTCTTGATAAGCGCATGCTCGATGTTGATCTCCATGATCCGCTTGGGCTCGCTTTTATAATCCTTGTGCATAAGCTTCATCATCTTTTCGAACTGCGGATCCATACTATCTTTTGCCGAAACCAGCGTCGCAGCCGATTCCACCAGCCGTTTCGACACCACCACATCCTCTACCTTGCCCTTTAATTCATCCTTGAACAATTTCAAGAGAGATTCTGACAGCTTATCATCGGGTTTTACGATCTGATCCTGCGGCTTGAGCGCAATATCAGCCTTATCGATCGACTTGATCGGCTTTTTCTCATATTCATGGATCGACGGCACAGTGAACACGTCAATGGGCTCGGTCAGGAACAACACTTCCACCCCGTTCTTCTTGAAATACTCCAGCTTGGGATTATGCTCCAAAAGATCGCGATTTTCCCCCGACAGGTAATAGATCTCGGACTGAAAATCCTTCATCCGCGACACATATTCTTTCAACGACGTCATTTCACCCGCCTGTTTCGCCGACGATTCAAACCGCAGCAGCTCGATGAGCTTATCGCGATTTACAAAATCGCTGTTCAATCCGGTCTTCAACAACGTGCCGAAATTCTGATAGAATTTCAGGAACTTGTCCTGTTTGTTCTCAGCCCAATCCTTGAGCACACCCAGGATCTTGCCGGTCAGGATATCGCGGATCTTTTCCATGACCGGGGTATACTGCGTGACCTCGCGCGATATATTAAGAGGCAGATCGGCCGTATCCACCACGCCCTTTGCAAACCGCAGGTATTCCGGCAACAGATCTTTGGAATCGCTCTGTATGAGGATCTTATTCGAATACAGATGCAGGGATTTTTCCTTCTGCAGCCACAGATAATCGAACGGCGCCTTTGCCGGCACAAACAACAGCGCCTTGAAGTTCACAACGCCCTCGACCGACACCTGAAAATACCCGAGCGGATCGTCGATATCATTGGTGAGGAATTTATAAAACTCATGCGCATCCTTGTCGGTTATCTCATCCGCCTTGCGCTGCCACAGCGCAGTCACTTTGTTGATCTTATTCCCTTTCAGGACGATCGGAAAGTCGGCAAAGTTGGAATATTTCTCAATGATCTCTTTGACGCGGTATTCGCTCGAGAACTCTTTCGCGCTCTCCTTCAAGGTGAACGATATGCGCGTTCCCCGCGACTTTTTGTCAAATTCCTCGATGGTGAACGTCCCCTCGCCCGATGATTTCCACCGCAATCCTTTCGAATCGACATCGGCGCTGCGCGTCTCGATCGTGACCTCATCGGTGACCATGAACACCGAATAAAAACCCACGCCGAACTGGCCGATAAAATTGCCGTCAACGGACTTGCCCTCTTCTTTCAGGCGCTTGAAAAACTCAAGGGTCCCGGACCTGGCGACCGTGCCGATGTTGTTAACCAACTCTTCATGCGTCATTCCAATGCCATTATCCTCAATAACGAACGTCTGCTTCTTCTCATCGATCTCTATCTTGATCTGTAGTTCATCCTCAGGATCAAGGATATTCTTATCCGTCAGCCTGCGGAACCGCACCTTGTTCAATGCATCCGACGCATTCGAGATCAATTCCCGCAGGAAGATCTCCGGATGCGTATATAATGAATGCGCGATGATATTCAACAGCTGCTTCATTTCCGCCTTGAATTCGAATGTCTGGGATTGCTGGGCACTCATGGAATTACTCCTTTTCTTTCAGTTGTAATGGTTTTTTCAACAAAATATTATATAAAAATTTTTCAGCCGGTCAAGAAAAAATGGCAGAATATCAAAAACGCCTCATTTGAATATATCGCGCGGAACAAAGAAGTTTTAACCTATTGTATTATAAATAATTACGAAAAACGTCCGCGCGGATGTAGTAGAACTGGCGGCCGATGCGGCGCTTGCGGTAATCCGTCTTGATCAATGTCATGAGATCCTTATACTCATCGGCCGATATGACCCGGCGGTGGTAAAGCTCAAGAAAAAAATCCCGCGTTCCGAATTCAGCGCTGATGACCGCAGGCCTGCGGGAAAATATCTGCCGCGCAAAGCCCGGCCCGGCCGCATCGTTCCTGACATCGGCATGGCGCGCGAGGAACAAAAACTGCCAGCTCGAATACAGCCGTGTTGCATCGTGCGCAAGGACCGGATGCGCCGGAAGAAGGACAACGCAGGTATCAGAGCCCGTATACCGCATCAACTCAGCTGCAGCTTTGCGGTCCCGCGCATAATCTCCCGCGCGATGTTTCCATACCGACACGACGTTCGGCGCAAGCAAGACCCCCAATACACAACCCGCAACGACCGCATTCTTCCATCGGGGCCGGAAATCCGATAAACGTTCCCACACCCCTGCCCCGCACACCGCTATCGCACAAAGAAAATACCACAAGCCGTGATAATACAACAACGGGTCCTGATCCGACATCGTGGTCAAAGAACTTAACGTGCTCAGGGCAAACGCGCACGCAAAAAGCGCATATCGCAGTTCACCCGATTCCCGATACCGACGGACCAGGACCACAACCGCCGCTATTCCAGCCACAAGATATACAAAAGGTAAATTGACGTTCATCTTCACAGCCGCGGCGTTGAATCCCATGACCCACATAACATATTCATTCACGATGCCGGCGCCAAGTAAATACGATGCGAGCGGTATAACGCCGATACAAAACCCAAGCGCATACGCCATTGCCCGCCCTGCCCGCCCCTGCCGCTGCCCGAGGAATATCGCAATGATCGGCAAAAATACGAGCAGATACTGTTTGGTGATGAACGACATTGCCAGGCCGAATGCCATCCCGCATACCGCGCACGCAGCCGGGCCTTTACGGGGAAGATCAAGACATATCGATATTCCGACGAGCAGAAAGAAAGCCATGAATATATCCGCGCGCAGGATAAAATACTGGCCGATAATGGCCGCAGCCGACACGAACAAAAGATACACTGACAATCGCGCCTTCGCCTGCCAGACCTGCGCGGCGATCCGCCAGCCCAGGAGCGCGTTTGCGACAAATATGAGGCCGGACGCAATGCGGGCCATATCAAAGATAGCCGGTGAATGCGGCGCCGCTTTCATAAAGGGCGCCATTATAACGGGCAGGAACGGCGAATGATGCTCCCAGAAATCGCGAAACGGCACGAGCCCTTTTGAGATCAGCCAGGCAAAATGTAAAAACGCGATATCATCATGGCTGAAGTTCGACACCGCGCCCCAGGCAAGGAATAACAGGAAGTTCAAGCAGACCAATGGCCATAATTTCCGATATGCGTCTTTCCTGCTCCAATACGCCCACACGACGCACGCGGCGACCACCGCGGCCCAGATATAGAAATGGCTCGTTTCCTTGAAACGCAGGACAAGTTCAATCATCGAGCGCCTCCGCAGCCGTTGGCACATCGCCGGGAGCACAGCCCAGAACTTTTCGCGCTGCCAGAAACCCGCTCATCACAGAATGGTCCATATTGTCATAACAAAACGTTCCGTACCTGCCGATGCAATGCAGCTCCGTGAATTTTTTCACATATTCCCTGACGATATCCAACTGCGCCCCGTATCCTTTTTCATACACCGGGTATGCCTTTGCCTGCCTGACCACGCAGCCGTCGGCGACATCGGCCCGGGCGCATAATTTCAACGCTGCGAGCTCCCGTGCGGCAAGGTCAAGAAGCGCGCTGTCCGACAAAGACCAGAACATATCTGCCTCATCGCAGAAATATTCCATTGCCAGCGACGTTGTGCCGCTGTCCGGCACCATGTCAGGGCTCCAGTTCTTGAAATTCTGGATACGCGCGACGATAACATCCGGGGAGTTGATATATATCCAGTTATCCGGGAATATTGACGGCTTCGAAATAATGCAATTGACTATGACAATGCTGCGGTAGCGCAGTCTGCGGCACGCGTCGAGGACCGGTTTGGGCGCTGCAGGATCCATCAAAGACACCAGCTGCGTCAGGGGCATGCTCGAGCAAAAATCAGTCCCCGCGACGTCGCTGATCCGTCCGGTCCGGGCATCTTTGCATAGAACGGAAATGATCTTCGCTCCGTCATGCCGTATCGAAACGACTTCATGGCCGAACAATATTTCGCCGTTTTTCTGTTGGATCCGGCGTACAGCCGCATCATACACCATGCCTGCGCCCAGACGCGGATAATAGAACTCCCTGATCAGCGTCGCAGTACTATTGCCCCTGCCCCTGCTGCAGGCGTTGCGCACCGCCTCATACAGCGATAACCCTTTGATGCGCCGTTTGCCTACGTCTGATGAAAGCCGCGCCGGGAGCAGGCCCCAGACCTTGTGCGTATAATCCTTGAAGAATATCTCATAGAGCTTCCTGCCGAAACGGTTTATCAACCACTGTTCATACACCGACTCATCGGCTAGCTTGAAGATACGGCAGTGAATATAGCTGAAGAATATGGACAGGGACGCGGCAAGCCCGATGCGCGAAAATATGCTCGAGATAGTCAGCGGATACACAAAAAAGCCGTTCTTGTAATAGATGCGGGACCTGCGCTTGACCTTCCTGAAATCATGCGCAAGAAGACCCTGCCACCACGACATGACAGCATCGTTCTTCGTATAGAACCGGTGGCCGCCGATGTCGAAACGATACCCTTTATAGGTAACGGTCCTGCTCAAGCCGCCGGCACAGACGTCTTTTTCCAGCACAACCGTATCGACCCCAGCTGCGGCAAGCGTATCAGCCGCTGCCAGGCCCGCAGGCCCTGCCCCTATGACAACCGCTTTTTTCATACTACTATCCTACCAATAATACCGCCGGTGGCAAGCACTTTATCATATCCGGGCAAAAAAAAGGCCGGACTATGTCCGGCCGTCGAAATCTAAACATACTGTTACCGAAATTACGACATCTTCTTTCTGCGCCGCGATGACGCCAGACCGAGCACGCCTGCGCCCACGATCATCAGCACGCTGCTCACCGGCTCGGGAACGACCTGAACGCGCAAGAAAGGATACGACCCTTGCGTTTTAGCGAAAACCGCTTCAAGCTCATTCATCTGGGTCGGATTATCAATGCTGTATTGGGTGCCGTTGACCAGCTCCTGCCATACGCCATCAAAATCATTCTCGATAAGAACGCCGTAGTTCGAACTGGAATTCGACACCCACCCCTGTATCATGGATGAAATGGTCCCGTTGCCTGAAGCTGCCGTCTCCCATTCTCTGAAACCAGGACCTTCGCCCGTCGTATTGACGTTCCTGCTTGCAAACAACGTCCCGCCGCTAAAAGAAACTCCCCGGTCCGCCTGGCCATCCCATGTCAGATTCGTCATATAGGTATGGCTGTTCGCAGAAACAACCTGGCGCACATTGATCGTATCATACGTCGTGGCATTCCCCGCACCATCAATAACGCTGGAAAGATACATGTTTAACGTCGCATCAGTGATCGAATAACCGTTCAGTTCGCCAAGATCCTCATTGCTGAAAAGCATATAGGTCCGCGTGGCATTGACCGCATTAAAATTCCCGTTCGTCGCGTTATATGTACCTCGCTCATCTCCGACTTTTAAATACGGTTCATCACCAAAATCAACCAATGGATCCGCACGATCGACATAGGTCATTTCCGACGGATATATAAGCGCAACGGTATGATTGCCGTCCCATGTAATCGCGGCAAACGCGTTTGCGGCCAGAGCCATAAAAATAATCAATGAGAACACAAATAATTTGATCGATGTTCTTTTCATACGCCACCTCTTAAAGCTGTTTGTATTTTTCGTCGAATTCCTGGAAGAACTGCAGAAGGCCTTCATTGCCGAAAAGGCGGATCTCTCCGTCTAAAAGTTCATACGAGCCGGCGCCGACAGATAAAGGTTCGACAGCGCCCATATCCGCTCGGGTAATAGGATGATACGCGAATACCGTGCCGACCGGAGAGCTGAACTGCATGGTCTCCAGAGCAGCAGGATCTACAGCAGAAGGTTCATAGGAGATGATACTGCCCAGCGGCGCGTCAGGCGCTTCCGGGGCCGGAGCAGACGGCACAATAGGGCCTGGCTGCGTATCATCATCCTGTTCGTCGTCATCATCTGTTTCATCCGGTTCCGGTTCAGGTTCAGGCGCAGGCGCGTTATTGAAATATACCGGGCCGGGAGCGTCGTTAAGCACCTGCACAGCATCAGACTCTTCAGATCCATTCACCACACCGATCAGATTCCCGCTCACCGCTTCATTCAGTTCCTCATCCACTATCTGGCCGTAGACCCGCATAGTAACTGAGCCGCCATCCACCATAATACGTAAAGGCGCATCAAGAGTGCCGATAACGCTCGTCCCTTCAGAAATATATTCATTCCCTGCCTGCAGATACACATCGGACCCGGCAGTGATATGCGTCATATCCTCTGCGCCTGCGATAATAGAACCTGTATCGCTGATCAAAGACAGCCCGCCCGCACCCACGGAAACAGGCGCATCCAGAATTATATCTGCCGATGCCCAGATGTCGATGGCTGCGTCCCCGGTCCTTGCTAAATACTCTCCGCCCTCTTCGCTCTCTGTGACCGTTACGCTGCCGGAAGTCGATTTAACGGTCAGCGCGCCCAATAACTCGCCGCTGACAGGGCCAAGCGCCAGGCCGAATTCGTTATCTCCGCACATGATACTATCGCCGATAATCTGAATTGCCCCTGCTGTCTGGATCACGTGGCTGTCTGCCAGGATATACGGATCCCGGTAAAACACCGCGACATCGCCATAGGGAATCCCATTAATAACAAGATCGCCTGTGCCGTTGCCGATGCCCTGCGGGTCATTCGGGTCATAATCAGCCCTTAATACGATATCAACCGCGATCAAATCCGAGTCAACAATCACATCACCTGCGGAATAAAGACGGATATACGGCACCGCGTCATACCCTTCGTAATAATAAATGTCCGCGGCTACGGATCCGGTTTCCAGCGTCGATGCCAGGGATATGCCCGGATATTCCCATCCGGGGATATTCAGATCGAGATTAGACAAAAATCCTTCGGAATACACATCGATCCCGTCGCCCGCATAGAAATCGAAAGACTGCGCTCCGGAGAAATTGAAATTGGCCCCGCCCAGATTCACGCCATACGCCGTGTGGCTGAGCGCGCCTGAACCGCTCCAGTCTGCATCTGCCAGAAGAGAAACAGTCCCGGAGGCATAATACATTTCCGATTCGTAAAAAGAATAAGAACCGAACGATTCGATAGGAATGAGATCCACAAGAGCCAGATCAAGGGTGATATCCCCGCCTGCTGAAAGCTCAATATCCCCTGCCACAGCCGACACCGTATCTTCAGACGCTTCCATGCTGGTGCAATACGCGCGTGCGCTGCTGGTGATCTGCGCGTAGCCCGAAACCACGATATTCCCCGGGCTTGAAAGAAGAACGTCTCCGGCAATGATGTCCACTTCGTCCACTGCGGTCCATTCTTCGTCGTTATCGTTTTGACCCGAATATACACGGCCGTCAGTAAGCGAAATATTCGCGCCGTACAAACTGACGTCGCCCGAAGTCAGAGACAAGCTCAGGGCATTGTCGCTGCTGGTCGTGGCGCTGGTATACGCGTAACCGCCGGGTAAAGACAGATCTCCGTATGCATAAACCAGAACATTGCCGGTCACTGCTTCGAGCAGGCGCGGGCTGATGTCAGCATCGCCGTATGCCTCGGATGTGGAATACACGCCGATCGCTATACTCACCGGGCCGTTCAAACACTGGACTGTCACGTCATCAGAATAGGCGAAAGCCTCGGAATCATCGTATATCGTGTTGGCAGATGCGTTCGACCAGACAAGCGCGGTGTTCGGGACGGTAATAGGACCGTCATAGGAGATCAGGTCAACCTTGCCGGAGATAGCTTCCGCCAGATTCTCGGCGGTAGCCATCGCGTCTGAGTACACATGGCTGGCCAGGGAAATGTCAAACCCTGCGTTAAGGGTCACATCCCCTGACCGCGCAGTAGCATATGAAGCATCGCCCTGGGCAGAAGCAGCGCCGTAGATCGAGGTATTATCGTTCATCAGGATGCTGCCGCCGGCATCGATCGATACAGCCGTATAAACCCATTCACCGGTGTAGTAATCGTAATACTCACCCCTTGCATACGCCGAAGATGTCGTTCCGGGAGTTTCTGCCGTATAAGTCTGGGCATAGGCATCAGAACGCACTTCTAACCAATATAGAGTAATATCACCATCTCCCGTAGCAAGAGAGACGCTGGAGGAATACGCTACGGCACTAAAGCCGCCAGTAGCGTAACCAGATGAATAAACGTCAGCGCCATAATAGGGATAACCAGCACCCTCTGTGCCGTCAATTGTCAAGGAATTACCCGCGTATAAGCTGACCAGGCCGCTTGAAGCGAAAGCGCTGGAGTCAGGGTTCTCATAAGCATCGGCCCTGGCCGACGAATAGATAAGTTCGAAGAAGCCGGTTTCAGTCAGGTTATTGCCCGCCTCCAGCACGACATCACCGCTATAAGCGGTGCAGGAACCATAACCATAAGCGGAAGCGTCCGAGTAAACATGTCCCCGCGCCATGGTGATATTGTTCCCTGCGAAAAAGCGGACATTCCCGGACCGGGCAAAAGCATCGCCTTCATCAGCATCAGCGTAGACATACGAATAAACTCCTGCGCTATATCCTAAAACGATATCGCCGCCAGCGGTCAGAGAAACATCGCCGGAAAGCGCGGTAGAAACTGCCGGCTGGTCTCCGTAGGCGCTGTCGGAATACACGTTGATCTGATCGGCGAGGACGATATTGCCGTCAGCGGTAAGTGTCAGGTCATAGTCGCCGATGGTGTAGATATCCTCATTGACATATATGTTCCCTGCGGTGATAAGGGTAATATCGCCGTCGGTGATAGTCTGGCTGTCACCCACATAGAACGTATCCTCATCAATAGTCATATCCGACAGGCTGTCGATAACGATCGCACCCGTGTTATTGGAAACATGCATGGTCTCTACGGTGCCCAAACCCATATCAACGCCGCTGTTGGCATATAATTCCACGTTATACGCGCTGATCCTGCCGGTGCCGGGAGCGAGAATGGTCTGCGCATAGATCTCAAGCCCGGACAGCGCAGTTCCATAAACCCTCACATCATCCAGCGCGCCCTGCGCGAGGCGGTACATATGGCCCCAGCCGCCGATGAAGAAACTCCCGTAGGTATCGACCGGATCCGGCGAGGTCCCGTAGGTGCTGCCGTATTGAAGCTCATCGGTGTCGGGATTCAGGTCATTCTCCTGGAACAGATACATACTGCCTTCAGAACCTTCGCGGACCATTGCGAGCCGATACCACTGGTTGTCATTCACGGTAACGGGGCTTGCGTCCATGTCGTTATTGACCCAGCTCTGCAGCGCGCCGTATTGCGTTTCCATAGCATAGCCGGAAGTATACGGATACGGGGACACGCCCATCAGGCCGACATTGTTCCTGCTCTGTTCCCCCTGATACCAGCATATTAAGGTAAACGCGCCTGTGCCGAAGTAAAAATCGCGGCCGATATTGATATAATCGTTGACGCCGTTGAAATAAAGCGCCTGGCCGAACCCGTCCGGCCCGGGCACGATTCCAGGGTTGCCGCTGGCATATGCCGAATAGCCGTTTCCGCTCACATCCTGGGCATAGAAATAATAATAGTAAGGCTCCTGGTCGAAATTCCAGTACGCCCGCATGCCGTAATCCAGGACTTCCATGTTCCTGCGGGTGATATACCCCAGGGCGTAAAGGGTGACGTATGACCCCGGAGCGACGATATCAGCGAAAGTGCTCAAAATAATGTTCTCTTCAGCCCAAAGCCATACGTCAAAAGACGCGTAAATCCCGTATCTGATGGACAGGGTGCCTCCGCAATCGATATTAACCTGGCCGTCCTCGCCTTGCGAAACGCGGTTGGAAATAGCCAAAACTGTCAGGTCATTCGGGCTGGAAATATAAATGTCGCCGAAATCGACGTTTTCCGCTGCGAAATTACGCACATTCACTTCAAAAGGATCATAACTGCTGCCGATGCCGCCTTCAGCAGTGATATATAACTCGTCAGCAACAACATCAGCGCCTTCGCTTTCGCCCCAGACCGGGCCTGAACAGTTAATGACCACAAGGCCCGGAGAACGCACATCGGAAACAGCCAGGCCGTAAGACCCAAGCTCTTCAAAGAAAATATCGCCGTCTCCGTTAGGATTAATAGCCGCTGAAACATGGCCTGCGTTTGATGTCTGGATAAAGTGCTCAAGCGAACCGATACCTGACCCTGCGCGCAAGGTAAGGCTGCTGTATTCGGTATTTTCAGAGAAATAGATCACATAATCGCCGGTATTGATAATGGCGCCTATGCCGTCATGCCAATCGCCGACAGTCTCGCTGTTATGGTCTGCTAAAATAGCGAAGTAAATATCGTAATATTCACCTGTGGTGACAGAGATGTCGCCGACAATGAGGATATCGTTCGGGGAATAAATAACTGTATTTGAGGAGAATTGACCGCTGATCTCGGAGAGCAGCGGGTCGAGGATGGCTTTGCCAGGGGTATATCCCGGAGGCGCACGGCCGTTCAATATCCCGTAAAAGCCCAATTGATCAAAAGCGTCTATTCTGAGCAGGCCGCCGTTACCTGAAACCGAGCCTGCTGAAAAATCTATTTTCGCGTTCTTATTGACAAAAACGCTTGCCTGTTTCGATGCGATATTGATCCTTCCGCCGTTGCCCACAATACCCATTGCCCGGGCTTCAGTGCAGCTTGAGCTGTCAAATGTAGCAGTTCCTTCGCTGACAATAATGATCTCGCCTGCTGTTCCCTGTTCAAGAGAATTAGCTGAGATCA
>JAGOOP010000011.1 GCA_017992455.1 Candidatus Omnitrophota bacterium
CAAAGAAGTCAATACAAAAGTCACACTCGTAAACGCCACTTTTGAGTTCAAGAATACCGTCGGCCATCGGGCGGTCCTCGTCATCAGGGGCATCCGCGCCGCGTTATCGGGCTGTATCACCAATACCGATCCTGCATATGTGCGCGAAGGCATGTTCGGCATTGCGCCGCGCAGCTTCGAAGCCGTGGTCAGGAAGGCGGCCCCGATGCCCGGCTTCGAGGATGACGCGGCGGCGCAGGAGGCGGCGGATGTCCTCAATGAATTCATCGAGAAATCCCGCAAGGTCCTGGAGGCATCAGAGGTCAACAGGCGCAGGATCGACCAGGGAAAGCCTGCCGCAAACTTCATATTGACCCGTTCAGCCGGAGACCGCCTGCCTCGGTTCCCGCAGGTGTCCGATATATACGGCATGAAATGCGGCTGTTTCGTGCAGATGCCTGTCGAGCGGGGCATCGCGCTTTTGACCGGCATGGAGATCGTCGAGGTTCCGCGTTCGACCGGGCTTCTCGATGTCGATTATCCGGTATGGGCGAAGATCGCCGCGGATTCGCTGAACCGTTTCGACTGTTTGTATGTCCATATCAAGGGCCCGGATGACCCGGGCCATGACGGCGACTGCATGGATAAAAAAGCGGTCATCGAGGCGATCGATGCGCATTACATAGGCAATTTGATCTCGACGTTAAAGCGCGAGGACTATATCATCTGCGTTACTTCGGACCTGTGCACCGTATGCGAGATGAAGGCTCATTCCGCATTGCCGGTGCCGGTGTTGATATCAGGCGGCAGCATCAAGCCCGACGGGTCCATGTCATTTTCCGAAAAAACCGCAAAATTAGGGTCTCTGGGCGAGGTGCGCGCCCGCGAGATACTGCCTTTGCTTGTCAAGTACGCCTGCGGATAGTATAATAATCCCGTTATGCATACCCATGATGTCATTGTCGTCGGAGCAGGCCATGCCGGCATCGAAGCGGCTTTGGCTGCGAGCCGTATGGGCTGTTCCACGCTTATGGTGAACCTGCGGCTCGACACTATCGGCCACATGTCCTGCAATCCCGCTATCGGCGGCGTCGGCAAGGGCCAGCTTGTCAAGGAGATCGACGCGCTCGGCGGAGAAATGGCAAAAGCGGCTGACGCCTGCGGCATGCAATTCCGCATCCTGAACGCTTCGAAAGGCGCAGCGGTGCAATCCTCGCGCGCGCAGATAGACCGCAGTCTGTATATACGGTATATGACCCGCGCGGTCAAAGCACAGAAGAACCTTGCGTTCAAGCAGGCAGAGGTCGCCGGGCTCGTTGTCGAAGATACCACCGTGCTCGGGGTTGTGCTTGAGGGAGGGACGGAACTCCGGGCCGCATGCGTTGTGTTATGCCCCGGCACGTTCCTGGCCGGACTGATGCATGTCGGCCTGCAGTCTCATCCGGGCGGCAGGCAGGGCGAGCGCGCGTGCACGGCGCTCACCGATGACCTGAAAGGCCTCGGATTCGGTCTTTTGCGGTTCAAAACAGGCACCTGCCCCCGGCTTGATACAAAAAGCATCGATCACAGCCGGCTGATCGTGCAGGAAGGCGACCGGCCTCCAAAACCCTTCTCGTTCTCCACGAAGCGTCTGAAACAGCGCCAGATCCCCTGTCATATTACCTATACGAACAAACAAACGCATCAGATCATCCTTGATAATCTTGATAAATCCCCGCTGTTCACGGGTAAAATACTTTCGACCGGCGTTCGGTACTGCCCGTCCATCGAGGACAAGATCGTGCGTTTCGGGGACAAAGAGCGCCATCAGATATTTCTCGAGCCCGAAGGGTATCATACGGATCAGGTATATCCCAACGGCCTTTCGACGAGCCTGCCTGAAAACGTGCAGCTTGCCATACTCCATTCCATCAAAGGCCTCGAGCGCGCAAAAGTCCTGCGGTTCGGCTACGGCATCGAGCATACCGTCGTCGAGCCAACGCAGATATTCCCTTCGCTTGAGACAAAGCGCATCAGGAATCTTTTTACCGCAGGCCAGATCAACGGCACGACCGGTTATGAGGAAGCGGCCGCGCAGGGGCTGATCGCGGGCATCAATGCGGCTCTGCGCGCGAAGAAGAGGGAACTGCTCGTGCTTGACCGCGCAAGCAGTTATATCGGCGTGCTGATCGACGACCTGACCACGAAAGGGACGAATGAGCCGTATCGCATGTTCACCTCGCGCGTCGAATACCGGCTCGTGCTGCGGGAGGATAATGCCGATATACGGCTCGCAGAACACGGATATGCCGCAGGGCTCGTTTCAAAGGCGCATTTCGAGCGGGTCAGGAAGAAAGCCCGGGGAATAAAAAAAGCCATAGCATTTTTTCACAAACACCCGGTCAAGCAGTCGCCGGCTGTGGCGAAATACCTGGCAGGGTTGAAAAGCTCGCCTTTGAAGAAGAGAACGACGCTTGCGGACCTTCTCAGGCGGCCGGAGATCACGTATCCTTTGCTTGCGCGCATTCCCGGCGTTTGCCTTGATCTGCCTGCAGCTGTTGCGCAGCAGGCCGAGATCGATATAAAATACTCCGGTTTCATCGAGCGCCAGCGTGCCGAGGTGGACAAATTCGAGCATCTGGAAAAGATACGATTGCCGTTGGAACTTGATTACGCGGCCATCCCCGGCATATCGCGGGAGATCGGAGAGAAATTAAAATCGTTCAAACCCGTGAACCTCGGACAGGCGTCGCGCATCTCGGGCGTTACGCCTGCGGCAATATCGATACTTATGGTGTATTTAAGGAAGATCAATGCAAAAGACCACAACAAACAATAAGGCATTGCGCACATTGAGCAAAGGGCTGGGCCTGGATCTTTTCGGCGTTGCGGACATCGCCCATGTCAAATCCGGCTTTGCCTTATCAAAGGATGTGATTGCCCGGGTCAGGTATGCCATTGTGGCGGGAACGCGCCTTTCATCTGCAGTCCTTGCGGAAATACATCAGGAACCGACCAGATTGTATTCGCATCATTATAAAACAGCCAATACCTTCCTTGACCTGTGCGCGTTCAGGATGTCCAACTATATCCAGGACAAGGGGTTTTATGCCTTGCCGATCCCGGCCTCACAGCTTCTTGATTGGAAAAGGCAGACAGCGCATCTGTCGCATAAGCACCTGGGCGTTCTGGCAGGACTGGGCTGGATCGGCAGGAATAATCTGCTGGTGACGAGGGAATTCGGCGCACAAATCCGGCTTGTCACGGTCCTGACCGATATGCCCTTGATGGCTGATACGCCGGTCAAAGAAGATTGTGGACAATGCCGTGCGTGTGTAGTACTATGTCCTGCGGGGGCCATAAAAGAGTGCTCCGGCGATTTTGATCACCGCGCCTGTTTTGAAAAGCTTCAGGCTTTTGAAAAGAGCAATACGGTCAATCAGTATATCTGCGGCGTGTGCGTCAATGTCTGCAAAGGCCGCAGGCTCAGCATATGCAGATCCTCGAAGAACAAACATCGGTAAATGAATAAAAAGGATCGTTCATGGTAAAAGAGATCATATTCGGCGTTGTCGGTGGTCTTGGCCTGTTCATCTACGGCATTGCCGAGATGAGTGAAGGGCTCCATAAGGCCTCGGGCGACCGGATGCGCAAGATCCTGCATAACCTGACCGGCAGTCCCGTGCGCGGAGTGGCCGTGGGCGCGGGAATAACGAGCGTTATCCAGTCTTCATCGGCTACGACCGTCATGGTGGTCGGTTTTGTCAACGCAGGCCTTATGTCCATCGTGCAGGCGCTCGGCGTCATCTTCGGGGCGAATATCGGCACGACCATTACCGGCCAGTTGATCGCGTTCAAGCTCACGGATTATGCCCTGCCTATTATCGGCGCAGGCATGCTCATCCTGCTTCTGGCCAGGAAGAAAAATCACAAGTATATCGGCGAGTTCATGCTGGGATTCGGCATACTTTTTCTCGGGCTCAATATCCTGACCCAGGTCATTGCGCCCCTGGGCGATTATGCCTGGTTCAACGAGCTGTTCCTGACTTTCGGGAAGAATCCGCTGCTGGGAATTTTCGCGGGATTTCTTGTCACTGCGGTGGTGCAGAGCAGTTCGGTCACGACCGGTATGGTCATCAGCCTTGCCATGGCAAATCTTATCGATCTCAGGACCGCGATCCCGCTCATGCTCGGATGCGATATCGGCACCTGCGTTACGGCGCTTATCGCCTCGGTGGGCACCAATGTCTCAGCCCGTCGTGCTGCCATGGGCCATATCATGTTCAACATCATCGGCGTGCTCATGTTTCTGCCATTCCTCGGCGCGTTCGAGCATCTTGCCACCCTGACATCCGGATCTTTGCCCAGGCAGATCGCCAACGCCAATACGATGTTCAAGCTGATCAACACGGTTATTTTTATCCCCTTTATCCCGCTTTTTGCATCTTTGCTGACCAGAGTGATCAAGGGCAAGGAAGAAGAGGAAATGGAATCAATGCCGAAATATCTGGAACGGCATTTTTTGAATACGCCTCCGATCGCCATCGAAGCTGCGATAAAAGAGATCGTCCGGGTCCTGGGCCTGACGCAAAAAATGGTCGCAACGGCAATGGACGGGCTCTATAAGAACAGCGCCCGGAATATGGAAAAGATCGCCCGCAGCGAAGAGGCGGTCGATTCGCTGCGCACCGCGATCACCAATTACCTGGTCGAGATCATGCAGCAGGAATTGAGCGCGTCCGAATCCAAGAAGATCCCCGCTCTTATCCATGCGGTCAACGACGTGGAAAGGATCGGCGACCATGCGGAAAATCTGCGGGACCTGGTCGAGCAGAAAATAGAGCGTTCCCTGCCTCTTTCCGCTGAAGCATTGACGGAATTGAAGGCCATGGGCGACGATATCAACAGGATGATCGGCTGTTCCGTCACCGCTTTGTCTTCCAATAATCTTGACGAAGCAAAGAAAGTTCTCCAGCAGGAATGTCAGATCAACACCCTGCGGGATAAACTCAAGAACAACCATGTCAAGCGCCTTGAACAAGGATCCTGTAATGTTCTCTCAGGCGTTATCTTCCTCGATACCATCAGCAACCTCGAAAAGATCGGCGACCACCTCAACAACGTCGCCCAGGCAGTCACCGAAGGCCTGCAGTAGGCAAGGGAGGCTAAAAACGGGGTCAGAATTATTTATTTGCCGGAATACGCATAGCTAACAAATAAATAATTCTGACCCCGTTTTTAGAACCATGAAAGAAAAGATCCTTATAGTTGACGATGAAAAAGATATCGTCAAAATGATCGAGTATAACCTCAAGAAAGAGGGATACCGGACTGTCGCCTGCTATGACGGCGAGGATGCAATTGAGGCTGCGCGCAAAGAGCACCCGGACCTTATGGTGCTCGACCTGATGCTTCCCGTTATGGACGGCCTTGAAGTATGCCGGGCCCTGAAAAAAGAGTCTGCTACCGCGAAGATCCCCATTATCATGCTTACCGCCAAGCGCCAGGAATCGGACAAGGTCGTTGGTTTAGAGCTTGGCGCGGATGATTATATGACCAAGCCGTTCAGCCCGCGCGAGCTTTTGGCCCGGATCAAAGCGGTCCTGCGCAGGACGCAGGAAAAAGAGCGCATCCCCGATACCCTGACGATCGGCGACCTGTGCATCGATCTTGCGAGGATCAGCGTTTCGGTGAATAAAAAACCCGTTGCCCTGACGTCAAAAGAGTTCGAGCTGCTTAAAACGCTCATCAAGGCAAAGGGAAGAATGCTGTCGCGCGATTACCTGCTCGATACCATCTGGGGCTATGACCGCGCAACGGAGATCCAGACGCGCACCGTGGACGTGCACATCCGCACCCTGCGCAGGAAACTGAAGACAGCGGCGCGGCATATCGTCACGGTCAAGAATTATGGCTACCGGTTTGAAGAATAGCATGCAGCGGCTGCGAAGCTTCAAGGCAAAGCTTATCCTTTCATTTGCCGCGCTCCTCGTCATCCCGTTCACGTTCGTCTATTTCAACCTCGATCAAAAACTCGAAAACAGCGTCCTCGAAGATATTAAATCGTCTCTGATCAGGCAGGCGATGTTGATCGAGGATTCATTGATAAGCGGCGCCGGTTTGTTGCATGACCCCGTACGTCTTGATGCCGCGATCAAAAGGTTCAGTTCGAAGATCCCCGCTCGCATTACGGTTATTAACCCTGCAGGGGTTGTGCTGGCTGATTCCCAGAAAGCATTTGCCGATATCCCAACTATGGAGAACCATGGCCAGCGCCCCGAAGTAAGGGCCGCTCTGAACAATGCTACCGGATCCGAGATCCGTTATTCTGCAACGCTGAAGGCCGATATGCTGTATGTCGCCGTTCCTCTCAAGTCAGAAGGGTCCATACAGGCAGTTCTGCGGCTTGCCTTGCCGCTGGAGCGGATACAGGCCGTCCTCGGAACAACGCGCAAGACGCTCCTGTTCAGTCTCATGGTGGGTCTCGGAGCGGCGTTCATACTGGGGACATTATTAGCGCGAAGCTTTATCAGGCCGGTTAACCGCTTCATCTACGCATCGGAAAAATTCTCAAAAGGCGAATTCAGCCACCGGATACATCTTGATTCTCCTGATGAAATGGGCAGGCTCGCTCAGACATTGAACGGCATGGCAGGCCATATCGAGGAGAAGATCCGGCTCATTGAGGTCCAGAACCAGCAGCTGCGCGCCATTTTTCAGAGCATGGTCGAAGGGATCATGGTCCTCGATAAGGAAACGGCGGTCATTGCCGTGAATCCTGCCATCGAACGCATGTTCGCCGTCACCCAGTCCCGGGCGCAGGGTAAAACGTTCCTGGAAATCATCCCGAACAATGATATTGCCGAGGTTATCCACCAGGTCCTGCGTTCGAACACCATCGTATCCCGCGAACTGGCTATCGTCTGGCCTGTGCATAAGATCCTGCAGTTGAACGCGGTGCCGATCGTGGAGGCAGGCGCGGTTGCCGGCTGCCTTATTGTCGCGCATGACGTGACCGAGATGCGCAGGCTCGAGACCGTCAGGACGGATTTTGTAGCAAACGTGTCCCACGAATTGAAAACGCCGCTCACCTCGATCAAGGGTTTTGTCGAGACCCTGCGGGAAGGCGCCCTCGAGGATAAAGAACACGCTGTGCATTTTTTGCACATTATCCAGGAGCACACGGACCGGCTGAACAACCTTATCAATGATCTGCTCGACCTGTCATATCTTGAATCAAAAGGGTCAGCGCTTGCAAAAGAGCAAGTGAAATTTAAAGACCTGGTTGATAAGGTGTTTTCGGACTTTGGCGTTTCGATCAAAAAGAAGTCTATCGCGGTCAAAAACCTTATCCCTTCTGATATGAGCGTCCTGGCAGATAAGGCCAAGATCGAACAGGTGTTCACCAATTTGATCGACAATGCCGTGAAGTTCAACAAGGAAAAAGGAGAATTGGTCATTGCCTGCAGGGAAGAAGCAGGAAAGATTGTGGTATCTGTGCAGGATTCAGGCATCGGCATTCCGGTAAAAGATCTTCCGCGTATTTTCGAGCGTTTCTACCGCGTTGACAAGGCCCGGTCGCGCGAGCTTGGCGGCACCGGGCTCGGGCTGTCAATCGTCAAACATATCGTCGAGCTCCACAACGGAGCTGTCGGCGTCGAATCCACCGAAGGCATCGGCTCCCGCTTCTGGTTCACCCTTCCCCTGTAAAAGTTTAACATAGATTTAACATACACTTCATAGCGCCATAACAGGGTAGTTGTATAAACATATCAAAGATCGCAAGGAGGATATGATGAGAAAGATATTATGGGGTATGGCAGCAATAATGGTCATAGCGGTCCCGGCGCTTGCGGCAGGGAAAAAAGGCGCTTTGCAGATCAAGGGTTCGGATACCATGGTCAATCTCGGCCAGGCATGGGCTGAGAAATACATGGAGAAGAATCCCGCTGATTTCATCGCAGTGACCGGAGGTGGCTCAGGCACGGGCATGGCAAGCCTTATATCAGGCACGTGCGATATCGCCATGTCGTCGCGCAATATCAAGCAGAAAGAGATCGACCTGGCAAAGGCCCAAGGCCATGATCCTGTTGAGATCAAGGTTGCCTTGGACGGTATCGCTGTTGTTGTTCATCCGAAGAACACGGTCGAAAAGCTGACGCTCGACCAGTTGGCCGATATTTTCAGCGGCAGGATCGCGAGCTGGAAACAGGTAGGCGGCGCTGATGCGAAGATCGTCATCCTGTCGCGTGAAGTGAATTCCGGCACGCATGTGTATTTTAAAGAGCATGTGCTGCGAAAGAACGATCCAAGCTCGAAAGCGGAATTCGCCGCAGGCGCGCTTATGCTTTCATCATCACAGGCCATTGCGGATGAGGTCGCAGGAAATCCGTCGTCGATCGGATATTACGGCATGGGGTATATTTCCCCGAAACAAAAGACGGTCGCTGTTGCCAAAGACGGGACATCAGAGTATGTCGAGCCGACCATTGACAATGTCATGAAAGGGCTGTATCCGATCTCCAGGCCTTTGTTCTTCTGCGTCGAAAGCCGGCAGGACGAAGCGGTCCGGAAGTTCATCGAATTTGCATTATCGCCCGAAGGACAGGCCATAGTCAAAGAAACAGACTTTGTTCCGATCAAATAACGCGCCCGGCGTTGAGCCGGGTAACCGTATGCTGCGAAAGATCAAAGAATTCATCATCGAGAAGCTGATCCTTTTGTGCGGATTGGCTTCTGTTATTTTTGTGGCGCTCATCTTTATTTTTCTCCTGAAAGAAGGATTGTCCGTGTTCAAGTTCGTCCGGCCCGGAGAATTCCTGGCGGGCAGGAGCTGGTATCCTATTTCAGAACCTGCGCAGCTGGGTATCCTGCCTTTGATCCTGGGGTCGCTCTGGGTGACGTTCGGCGCAGCTGTTATTTCAGTCCCCATCGGCGTGGGATGCGCAGTCTATATCGCCGAGATCGCTCCGGGCAGGACCAAAGAGGTGCTCAAAGGCGGTATTGAATTATTGGCCGCGATACCGAGCGTGGTGCTTGGGTTCATCGGCATGGTAACGCTTGTGCCGCTGGTCAAGAACGTGTTCCATCTGTCAACAGGGCTGACCGGCCTTTCAGGTTCTATTATTCTGGCATTCATGGCAATGCCGACCATTGTTTCCATCGCTGAGGACGCTCTGTATGCCGTACCCAAGTCATACAAAGAAGGCGCGTTCGCCCTTGGCGCCACGCACTGGCAGACGATCTGGCGCGTGCTTTTGCCTGCGGCATCGAGCGGCATCGTCGCAGCGGTGATGCTGGGCATCGGCAGGGTGATCGGAGAGACCATGGCGGTCATGATGATCACGGGTAATTCCGCAGTCATCCCGCGCGGCCTTCTTGAGCCGCTGCGGACATTGACCGCGACCATCGCAGCGGAAATGGGAGAGGCGGTGGTGGGCAGCGAGCATTATTTCGCGCTGTTTGCGATCGGCATCATCCTGTTTATCATCAGTTTTGCGGTCAATGTGACCGCGGACCTGTTCCTGCATAAAAATAAATGAGCAAACATCCTTTACGAACGCAAAAAATCGCTTTTTTCTTCCTTTTGCTTTCGACATTGCTGATCATCATCCCGGTCGGCCTGGTCGTTGTCGTTATTATCCAGAAAGGCTGGCCTGCAATAACCTGGCAGTTTTTGTCAGAGATGCCGCGCCAGGGCATGCGCGCAGGCGGCATATTCCCCGCGATCGTCGGAACGCTGTATCTGGTAACCGGCGCTATTGTATTCGCTTTGCCCATCGGGCTGTTTGCAGCGATATACTTGAGCGAATACGCAAAAGACAATATGCTCACGCGCACGATCAAGCTGGCCATCGTGAACCTTGCCGGCGTGCCGTCGGTCGTTTACGGCCTGTTCGGCCTTGCGTTGTTCGTTGTATTTTTCAAGTTCGGGGCATCGATCCTCTCAGGTTCCCTGACCCTGGGCATTATGATCCTTCCTTTGATCATCACTGCGTCGCGCGAGGCGCTTGAGGCAGTCCCGTATTCATTCCGAGAAGTGAGCCTCTCATTAGGGGCAAGCAAATGGCAGACCATCAGGCATATTGTCCTGCCCAATGCGATTCCCGGCATTATCACCGGCACGATCCTGGGCCTCGGAAGGGCAGCAGGCGAAACCGCGCCGATCTTATTCACCGTTGCAGCGTTTTATCTGCCGCGCCTGCCGCAGTCGATATTCGACCAGGCAATGGCATTACCGTATCATCTGTATGTCATCTCGACACAGGTTCCCAATGTCGATGAAAAGGTCCGCTATGGCACAGCGCTGGTGCTTCTGGTCATGGTGTTGTTCATGAACCTTGTGGCGATCATCATACGGTATCAATTCAGGAAGAAAAAGAAATGGTGAAGTTCTCCATCGAAGCGCTTGATATATGGTTCGGCAGAACGCAGGCGTTGAAAAACGTGACCATGCGCATACACGAGAACGAGATATTAAGCGTTATCGGGCCGTCGAACAGCGGAAAGACATCGTTCTTACGCATGCTCAACCGCCTGAATGAAGAAAACCCGGAATTTCGCATGTCCGGGGCCGTATCCATGGACGGACGGGATGTGCAGAAGATCGACTGCGAGGTCCTGCGCAGAAAGATCGGCATGGTATTCGCCCTGCCTCTGCCGCTGCCTTTATCCATCTTTGACAATGTTGCCTACGGGCCGCGCATGCACGGGGTCAGGGGAAAGAAGAAAATAGCCGGGATCGTGGAACAGTCGCTCAAGCAGTCGTTCATCTGGGACGAGGTCAAGGACCGGCTGCATACATCGGCGTTCAAGCTTTCAGGCGGCCAGCAGCAGCGTCTGTGCATTGCGCGCACGCTCGCAGTGGGTCCGGACGTGATTTTGTTCGATGAGCCATGCTCGGGCCTTGACCCTATTTCTACCGCAAAGGTAGAAGAGACCATGATGATCTTAAAGAAGGATTATACGATAGTTCTGGTGACCAACAATGTCAAGCAGGCAGCGCGCGTAGGCGACCGGACCGCATTCTTTCTTTCAGGCGAGCTCGTCGAACTGGACAAAACAGACAAGATGTTCACCGCGCCTTCTGACAAACGCACTGACGGCTACATACGGGGAAAATTCGGATGACGCAGACTGTATTGCATACGACGATCAGCAAGCCGGTTATCGAGGCCGGGGGTTTGAACCTGTGGTATGGCGATTTCCAGGCATTAAAAGACGTGAACGCGGCGTTTCGCGGGAATATGATCACTGCGATCATCGGGCCTTCGGGATGCGGAAAATCCACCATGCTGCGCACGTTCAACCGGATGAACGACCTGGTGGAAGGCGTGCGCACCAGCGGCCGGATCATGATCGACGGGGTCAATATCATCGGCCCCGATGCCGATCTTATCGATCTTCGCAAAAAAGTCGGCATGGTGTTCCAGCGGCCTAACCCGTTCCCGCTGTCGGTGAGCGAGAACATCCTGTTCGGTTTGAAAATACACGGCCTGGTCTCTGACCGCAATGAACTCGATGCTGTTGTTGAGAAAAGTCTCAAGGCTGTGCTTTTATGGGATGACCTGAAGGATAGATTGAGAAAATCCGCGTTGTCATTGTCCCTTGAGCAGAAGCAGAAGCTCTGCATCGCGCGTTTGATCGCGGTAAAGCCGGAAGTCCTGTTGATGGATGAGCCGTGCTCAACGCTCGACCCGCAGGCAACCGCCCGGATCGAGGAATTAATGCGTGAGTTAAAACGGGATTATACTATAATAATCGTGACGCATAATATGCAGCAGGCAGCGCGGGTATCTGACCAGGCCGGCTTTATGCTGCTCGGAGAAATGATCGAGTTCGGCGCAACTGCGCAGGTGTTCACCGCGCCCCGGGACAAGCGCACCGAAGATTATATAACCGGACGATACGGATAATCACAAGGAGTAAAGCATGCAAAGACATTTTGATGACCAGCTGAAAGACCTGCATCAGGAGATCCTGAAAATGGGCGTTATGACCCAGGAGGCCATATTCCGGTCCATCGAGGCGTTAAAGGCCAGGGATCGGGCACAGGCAGAGGACGTCATTGCCAATGACAAAAAGATCGACAGCATGGAGAACGCTATCGACGAGCAGTGCATAGATCTTATTGCGCGGAATCAGCCCATGGCAGGCGACCTGCGGTTCATCGCGACCGCGTTGAAGATCAATGCCGACCTTGAGCGCATTGCGGACCTTGCAGTGGATATCTGCCAGCGGGTGGTGGAACTTGTCGATAAGCCGCTTTTAAAGCCGCTTATCGATATACCGAAACTTTCCGCCATTGCGCAGAAAATGGTCAAGGATTCCATTGACGCGTTCGTCAGCAGGGACAGCGTGCTTGCCAAGAACGTGATGCTGTCTGACCCTGAAGCCGATCAGCTTCGCGATAAGGTGCAAAGCGAGCTTATCAACGATTATATGGCCAAAGACACGTCTACCGTTGACCGGGCAGTAGCCCTGCTTCTCGTCGCACGCTATCTTGAGCGCATCTGCGACCACGCCACCAACATCGCCGAAGACGTCGTCTACATGGTCGAAGGCAAGATCGTCAAGCACCACACCGAGGAACTGTAAAACAAGGGCTAAAAACGGGGTCAGAATTATTTATTTGAGATCGACAGAAAGCATGGGGACGGTTCTCTTTGAGAACCGTCCCCATGCTTTCCATCGCGGCAAATAAATAATTCTGACCCCGTTTTTAGCCCTTTCCCTTGTGAAGCGCTTGGTTATATGTTATAATTTCCCTATTATTATGGAAAAAAGGATCATACTCTGGTTACGCAGGCAGGTCAAGGCAGCGCATGCCCGCGGGGTCGTTCTGGGCTTGAGCGGCGGCCTGGATTCGTGCGTCACCGCAGTGCTGGCAAAAAAAGCGCTTGGAGCACGGAATGTCCTGGCGCTTCTGATGCCCTGCCACAGCCACACGCAAGATGCGGCTGACGCAAGGATTGTCGCGCGCAAATTTGGCATTCATACAACGATTGTCGATCTTACAAAGACGTACGATTCCCTGATACGCGCTTTGCCCGCGGCGGACCGCATGACGCAGGCCAATATCAGGCCGCGGCTGCGCATGATCGCGTTGTATTATTTTGCCAGGAAGATGAATTATCTTGTCTGCGGCACGAGCAATAAATCCGAAGTAGCCGCAGGGTATTTTACGAAATTCGGCGACGGCGCAAGCGATATCCTGCCTATAGGAAGTTTATTGAAGACCCAGGTGCGCAAACTCGCCGTTGAATTAGGCATACCGCGGGGAATAATCGACAAAGCCCCGACTGCCGGCCTCTGGCCCGGCCAGACTGATGAAGGCGAAATGGGCATTACCTATCCTGAACTTGATGAGATCATCAGCAGGATCGAAAAAAAGAAGCCGCAGCGATTGAGCAAAGCGAAAGTGGATAAAGTCAAGAAACTGATCCGTTGTTCCGAGCATAAACGCAGGAAGGCGGCTTGTTTTATCCCTTAATAGCCGCATAAGACCGGAGGTTTCGTATGGACGAGATATTGGAGATATTGGAAAAAGACGCGCGCGTGACGCCTGAAGAGATCGCCCGAATGACGAAGAAGAAGGTCGCGGACGTCAAAAAGAAGATCAACCAGTATGAGAAAGACGGCGTAATACTCAAATATAAGGCGGTCATCAACCGCGAGATAGTAAAGGTGCGCAATGAAGAGGTGCGCGCTCTTATCGAGGTGAATCTTGTGCCGCAGAAAGACCTCGGGTTCGATAAGGTCGCGCAACGGATCTATTCATTCCCGGAAGTAGCAAGTTGTTTCCTGGTTTCAGGCACCTATGATCTGTTGTTGATCGTCAGAGGCCGCGATATCCATACGGTGTCCCGGTTCGTCGCGGAGAAATTATCGCCCATGGAGAATGTCAGGGGCGTGGTCACGCATTTCATGCTCAAAAAATATAAAGAAGACGGGGTCATGCTCAAGCAGAAGGAAGAGGACAAGCGGATCGCGATCTCGTATTGAAAAGATGAAAAATTATATTTCAAAAACAGTCGAAACAATGAAACCGTCAGGCATCAGGGCGTTCTTTGACCTGGTGCTCGGCATGAAGGACGTTATTTCTCTCGGCGTCGGCGAGCCTGATTTTGTCACGCCGTGGGAGATCCGCGAGGCAGGAATAACGTCGCTCGAGCAGGGTTTTACCTCATACACCTCGAACAAGGGGCTGTTAAAGCTGCGGCTGGCGATCCATAGCTATTTGAAGAACACCTTCGGGATATCGTATTCGGCAGAGGACGAGATCCTTGTCACCGTCGGCGTGAGCGAAGGCGTTGACCTTGCGCTGCGCGCGATCATGAACCCCGGGGACAAGATCCTCGTGCCTATGCCAAGTTATGTGTCATACGGGCCCATGACCGAACTTGCAGGCGGCATCCCGGTGTATATCGATACGCGCAAGGACGATTTCAAACTGACGCCCCAGAACCTGAAAAAACACATCGATCCGAAGGTAAAGGGGATCATCTTCAATTATCCTGCAAACCCGACAGGCGTGTCCTATACGAGAAAAGAGCTAGAACAGCTCAAGAAAGTGCTCATCGGCCATAAGATTTTATGCATCACCGATGAGATCTATTGCGACCTGACGTATGATTTTACGCATACTGCATTCCCGTCATTGCCGGGCGCAAGAGAATATACGCTGTACCTCAACGGTTTTTCCAAGAGCTTTGCAATGACCGGCTGGCGCGTGGGATATGCGTGCGGGCCGAAGGACCTCATTGCGGCAATGACCAAGATCCATCAGTATACGATCATGTGCGTGCCGATCACCAGCCAGATGGCAGCCTGCGAAGGCCTGCATTCAAGCCAGCAGTCTGTCGAGAACATGAAGCGCGAATATAAGCGCCGCAGGGAATTTGTCGTCACCCGGCTCAATAAGATCGGGCTCAAATGCCATATGCCTCAGGGCGCTTTTTACGCGTTCCCGTCGGTCATGAAGACGGGCATGAACGGCCTTGCGTTCGCGCAGAAGCTTTTGACCGAGCAGAAGGTCGCGGTCGTCCCGGGCACGGCATTCGGCGACGAATACACGGATAACATCCGCATATCGTACGCGACCGCATTCGAGAAGCTCAAAGAGGCATTGCTGCGCATGGAAACGTTTGTCCGGACGCACAGGAAATAGCAATGGCAAAAAAAGCAGCGGCAAAGAAAAAAGAAGACGGGTACCGCATATACCTTGAACAGATCGAGGCGCTGTCGAAGGTCGCCAATCTTATCGCGTCGGGCATGTATGTTGATGAATTGCTGCGCCTTATCGTGCAGGTCACTGCCGAGGTCATGCATTCCAAGATCTCGTCGCTTATGATGCTCGATGAGGAGAAGAAGGAACTGGTGATCCGGGCAACACAGTCGGTTTCCGAGGCCTATAACAAGAAGCCGAACATCAAATTAGGCCAGGGTATCGCGGGCATTGCCGCGCTCGATAATAAGCCGGTCGTGGTCCTTGATCTGCAAAAGGATAACCGGTATCTGAACCAGGATATTGCCAGTGATGAAGGCCTGGTGTCTCTGGCGAGCGTGCCTCTGGCAGTCAAGGGCAGGGTCATCGGCGTTTTGAATTGTTACACGTCAAAGAAACACGAGTTCTCCAAGACCGAGCTTAATATATTGACTGCGCTGGCGAACCAGGCAGCGCTTGCGATCGAGAATGCGGAACTGGTCGTGCGCGCGCGCAGCGCAGAAGAGGCATTGCAGACGCGCAAGCTCGTCGAGCGCGCGAAAGAGATCCTTTCCCTTGAGGCAAATATCCAGTCTCAGGAAGCATACCGGCTCATCCAGAAGCAGAGCATGGACACCCGCAAATCAATGCGCGACATCGCCGAAGCGATCATCCTCAGCCACGACCTCAAATCCAAGCGTTAAAAATCGGTGTCAGACACAATTAAAAGTGGATAACTCTGTGGATAAGCAGAACGGGATAACGAAATGATACATAAAGTTTTTTGGGCAGTGATCGCGGCGATCGTGTTTACAGGCAATATCGCGTTTGCTGAAACAATCGTTTTGAGATCTGGCAAGAGGATCGAGGCCAAGATCCTCGAAAAGACAAAAGAATATATCAAGATTGATTATAAGCCGAGCCCGCTTTACTACAACTGGGACAGTATTGATACGATCGACGGACAGCCGGTGCCGGGCAGAAAGCCCAGGGCCGCGCCGCTGCCGGTCCAGCCTGAAGCAGCAGCGCCGGCATCCTCACCTGCGGGGAATGAGCAGATGCAGTCATTGCTGGATGCCAAAGATAAAGAGATCGAGTCTTTGCGGACCCGGCTTAAAGAGGACCAGAAGATCCGGGAAGATCTTGACAGATTGAAGCAGGCTTATATGAGGCTGCAGGCGAAATATTTCAATAATCTCGGCGGGACATTTTTGTACGAAAAGGAATTCGACAGGGCTGCGCACGCGTTCCAGGAAGCGCTGGACATCGACCCCTGGAACCCGGAGGCGTGTTTCAACCTGGGCATGCTCAACGATGAATATCTCAAGGACGCAAAAGCGGCTGTTGCATTCTACGAGCGGTATCTGGTCCTTGCTCCCAATGCCGAAGACCGGCGGGAGATAGAAGAGCGCATAGCGCAGTTAAAATAAAAGCGTGGAAAGGCTAAAAAAACGGGGTCAGAATTATTTATTTGCCGCTTTGCTCATAGCTAACAAATAAATAATTCTGACCCCGTTTTTTAGCCTCGTTTTTTAGCCTTTTATCGCAGGAATTGTTTGCGGAGGGCGCTTTCGGGGATCTCGACGACCGTGGGCCTGCCGTGCGGGCAGGTGAACGGGTCGCGCGCCTGCAGTAAAGCGCTGCGCTGATATTCGGCCTGTTCTTTGTTCATCGCGAATCCGGCCATAACAGATGATCTGCATGCCAGCCGCGCCAGCTTTTCAGGGTCCATTTTTGCGATCTGCTCACCGGCAAGAAGGTTCCTGACGCTGTTCTCCGGCTCCGTGATCAACTGTGGATGCGAGTGGATCGCGATCGTTTCTTTATCGAACAACGTTGTTTCGAATCCAATCGTTTCCAGCACGTCTTTTATTCCTTCCCACACCAATAGCTCCTGCGTGGTCGCCTTAAAGGTGATCGGCACAAGAAGCTTCTGTCCCTCGACCGCGGATCGTTCGATCTGGTCTTTTAATTTTTCAAAGCTGATCCGTTCCTGCGCGGCATGCTGGTCAATGACGAGCAGTGAATCAGTTGTCTCAAACAGCAAAAACGTCTTCAACAGGTTACCCAGGTACCGGGCCTGGCGCAGTTTCGTCCGCAGATCGTTCTGTTTGTCTTGGGCGATATCTGTTTTATAGAGCGCGATGCTTTCGGCAAGCGCAAGCTGCATTTGCTCCTGCGCAGGGGCAGAATATTCAGGCGTACCCGCGAGCGCAGACATTCCGGCAGGCCTTTGAGCGTCACGGTCAGGCGCAGCAAACAGATGCTTCGGCTGCTGCGCCTTGCTCTGAGTCATGAGCAGCTGCTCGCTGAAATTCCGCAGCACAGCGATGAGGCGTGCTTCGTCCTTGATCTTGACCTCGCGCTTGGTCGGGTGCACATTGACGTCCAGGTCCGCTGCAGGCATCCGGACATACACGCAGAAAAGCGGATGCACTCCAGGCGCAAGCAGCGACCGGTATATATCGTTCAGATGATAACTGATGGTCTTGCTTTCCACCGGCCGGTTATTGATAAAGATAAACTGCATGTCTTTGCGCGTACGCTGTATGTTGATGTCGCCGAGCATAAGCTTGACGGATAGGTTCTTTTCGGCATAGTCCCGATCGCCTTCGATCAAATCGTTCTTTTCAACATGCAATGCTTCGGCTATTCTGTCTTTGAGGTCTTTTGCCAACGCCAGCTCAAGGATCGTGCGGTCATCGTGGCTCATCTTGAACCTGATATGCGGATAGAGGAGCGTATACGGGACAAAAAGGTCCAGTATACGGTTGAACTCCGTTGAATTCGATTTAAGGAATTTCTTTCTGGCCGGCGTGTTGAAAAAAAGCTCTTTTACCTCGATGCTGGTGCCGGTGCGCATGCTCACGGGCTTGCGCGACAGCCGTTCATTCCCCCGCACGTGCACGCTCCATCCCGGATCCTGCGCATCGGTCTTTGTCTCGAGCGTTACATCGGCCACAGCGGCGATGCTGAACAGCGCTTCGCCTCGGAAACCGAGAGAAGAGATCGCATACAGATCGTCTATGGCCGAGAGCTTGCTTGTGGCATGGCGGTTGAAGACGGAATTCAGGTCCTCTTCGGCGATGCCGGCGCCGTTATCCCTCACTTGAATAAGCGTTTTGCCTGCATCGCGCACGGTAACGTCGATCGCAACCGCGCCCGCATCGAGCGAATTCTCAAGCAGTTCCTTTAAAACGGACGCAGGCCGTTCGATCACCTCGCCGGCGGCGATCTTGGAAACTATCTCTGGAGGGAGTATGCGGACTTTAGCCATTGTCCTGAAGTTTTTCCTTAAGTTTCTGCAGTTTATTGAGCGCCTGCAAGGGCGTGATCGTATCAAGGTCAGCCCTGGCAAACTCTTTCTTGATATCGTTGAGCAACGCCTCATTCGCTTCGGTGAACAGGGACAGCTGGTCGTCCTGCGGCAGGCGGTTGCGGATCTTTTCCTGAAGGTTGTTATTGAGCTCCAGGCGGGTGAGTATCTTTTCCGACCGCTTGACCACTTCCAGCGGAATGCCGGCGAGCTTTGCAACATAGATGCCGTAACTGTCGTCAGTTCCTCCGGGAACGATCTTATGGAGGAACACGACCTCGTCGTTCCATTCCTTGACTGATACATTGTAATTTTTTACGCCTGGGAATTCCTCGGCAAGCGCGGTCAACTCATGGAAATGAGTGGCGAACAGCGTGCGCACTTTCTGCTTTGCCAGATATTCGGATATGGCCCAGGCAAGGGCCAGGCCGTCAAAGGTGGAGGTTCCCCTGCCGATCTCATCGAGGATGACAAGGCTGCGGCTCGAAAGGTTGTTCAATATTCCGGCAGTCTCGGACATCTCGACCATAAACGTGCTTTGCCCCCGCGAAATATCGTCATGCGCGCCGATGCGCGTGAATATCTTATCAACAAGGCCGATGGACGCGCTTGCTGCCGGTATGAAACTGCCCATCTGCGTCATAATAACCAGGATCGCGCTCTGGCGGATATATGTCGATTTTCCCGCCATGTTCGGCCCGGTCAGGATGACCAGATGATCTTCTTCGGCGTCGAGAAGCGTATCATTGGGGATGAACGGATCCATGATGGATCTTTCAACAACCGGATGCCTGCCGTCACTGATATCGATGACCATGCCGTCGTTAACATCCGGACGCACATATCCGGGCAGTGCTGCCAGCATGCTCAAGGAATATAATACGTCGAGTCGTGCCAGGTCAGCGCTTAATACGTGTAGCTGCGCCGCATTATCCAGTATGGCTTTGAATATCTCCTCGATCAGTTGTCTCTCGATCTTGAAGATATTCTCCTCGGCAGTGAGGATCTTATCCTCATACTCCTTGAGCTCCGGCGTGATATATCGCTCGCCGTTGGTTAAAGTCTGCTTGCGGATGTAATCCGCAGGAGCCTTATCGACATTTGCCTTGCTGATCTCGATATAATATCCGAACACCGACGTATAGCCGATCTTGAGCGAATTGATTCCCGTGCGCTTGATCTCCCGCTCCTGGAGGCTTTTGAGCCAGTTCTTTCCGTTCTCCTGCATGTCGCGCAAAGAATCGAGCTCTGCGTGATATCCCTTATTGATGATCTTTCCATCAGGATGGGAGAGCGGTATATCAGGGCTTATCGCCTTGTTTAACAGGCCGCGCAGATCCGGCAGTTCCTCAGCGCGAAAAAGCCGATTCTGCTGCGAAACGTCTTTGAGCAGAGCGGCAAATTCAGGCTGTTTATTCAAGGTCAGCCGCAATGCAACAAGGTCACGGCTCGATCCTGAGCCGCAGGAGATCCTTGATATGCATTTTTCAATATCCGGGATGCCGTGCAGAGAGTTTCCGAGGCTGTCGCGCACGCGCAGGGTATCTTTCAATAACGTAACTGCCTCCTGGCGTTCTCTGATACGATCGGCTGATTTAAGCGGATGGTATATCCAGTCTTTGAGCCTGCGCTTGCCCATGCTCGTGCGCGTATGATCGATCGCCTGCATCAAGCCGTCAAGCTCAAGGCCCAGGCATGCGGCAGGGGATATGAAACAATGGTCTTCATCCGCATACAGCGCAATTTTATGGATATGGCGCACTGGTTGATGGTGCATCTGCCTGAGGTATTCAAGCAAAGCCCCGCTTGCCGATATTGCCGCAGGCATATCTTCGATGCCGAAACCCGCGAGATTATGCGTGTGCAGATGCTCCTGAAGCGCTTTCTTTGCGATATCCGTATTAAAGCACCAATCCTCGAACGGGCTGAGCACGATATTCCTGGAGCGCAGAAGAGGGGCCTTAAAGATCTGCCGCACGCGCTCTTCATCCTGAGCAGGAAAAACGCATTCGAAAGCGGGGATCTTTGAAATGACATCTACAAGCCGCTCAATCGCAGGGTATTCATTGGCCTGGATCGCGCCGCTTGCGGTATCCGTAAAGGCAATAGCGCATTTCTTTTCCTTGAAGCTCAACGCGATCAGATACCGCGTTTCAAAGCTGGCATCGTCAATATACGTGCCTGACGTTATGACCTTGATCACGTCTCGCTTGACCAGGCCTTTTGCAAGAGCCGGATCCTCAACCTGTTCGCAGATAGCGACTTTTAAACCTGCTTTAATGAGCTTTGCAATATAGGTGTCTGCGGCATGAAATGGGATGCCGCACATGGGAATGCGGCCTGCTTTGCCTGCATCCCGCGAGGTCAGGACCACATCCAGAATGCCGCATGCCTTTTTCGCATCCTCCATGAACATCTCATAGAAGTCGCCGAGGCGGAAAAAGAGAATGGCATTCTGATTTCTTGCCTTGATCTCCTGGTATTGTTTGAGCATGGGGGTGAGGGAATCCATACCCCAATTTTAACAGCAATGATAAGCCATTTCAACAGAAAAGGCTAAAAACGGGGTCAGAATTATTTATTTGCCGCTTTGCGCATAGCTAACAAATAAATAATTCTGACCCCGTTTTTAGCCTTTGACCGCGTGCTTAGATTGCATCGGATTTGAAAGCGGTTTCAAAATGCCTATCAGCCTGCCTTGAAATCAGCCCGTATATAAGGTAAGCTTTAAGTACGACTGTAGGTAAACCTGAGCATTCCATATTACTCAGGCCACAATTTATTTTTACATGAATTAAGAATTGCCACGGTTCTTAATGAATGGGAGATTAAGCCGTGGCATTTTTATTTGCGCAAAAGAACGACTTTATCAAAGCGTTTAGGCGGATTATCGCCTTCATTATCATATTAAGTTTCATTTTCGAACAGCTTGGCATTGCTCAGGTAATCCCCCAGATTCCCAATCCAGCCGATCCCAATTCTCTTTTCATTTCTTCTGACAAGTTCCGTCCTATTCATTTACGATCGATCGACTACCAGGATGCAGCGCGCAGTTTTAGCGTCATGCTTGATAAGGGCGATGTCAAAGAAGCAAAGCAGGCTGAAACTGAGCAGGCTGTCCGGGATATGATGACGTATTTTTTTATCGGCGTGCGGCTGCCGAATTCTTCTTTCTGGGTCAACCTGCGGCCTGATTCTCCCGAACGCATCATCGACGCTCGCCTCGCTCAGACAGATATCGGCAGGATCATGCTCGCCGCCGATGTGCAGTTGAAAAAAGACCTTGCCGCCTATACGTCGCCGAAAACCAAAGAGGGAAAGGCATACTGGGATAAGCTGTATAAGAAAGCCGAAGAATTATTCGGCAGCGAAGATATTTCCATCCCTACGATGACCAGGCCGTGGATCGTGCCTGACGAGATCATCCTGCGCGACGCAGGCACAAGCGCCTATATTTACAAAGCTACGCTTAAAGTCCTTCTCGAGGCTGATCATCTGAGGAACGGGCCCGCAATTCAGTCCGCTGACCCCCGCATTAAAACGCTGAATGACTATTCCTCGCAGATCATCAAGGAATCCATCCTTCCGAAACTCTCAAAAGACGTCAATATCTCAAGGCGATACGCGCCGCTGCGCCAGGTCTATTACTCGTTGATCCTCGCGCAATGGTTCAAATCCAGGAACATGGGCATTGATAAGAGCATAGACCAGAAGGACCTTGCCGGGCTTATGTCGAACACTGCCTGGGATAAAGGCGTGTATTTCAAGCAGTATCAGGATTCATTCCAAAAAGGAGAATACGATCTGCAGGAAACCGTGCGGACGCCGTTTGGCCAGACTATCAGGCAGTATTTCTCTGGCGGCATACAGCTCGGCGTTCAGAACAAGGAGGCGCCCACGCCTTCGGTTTTGTCGATCGCCGCAGATGGCGGGATCAGGCTGTCTGCCGTAAAGGGGTCTGAACGCGCGCTTGTCACAGCGCATGACAAAGGTTTCACGATCCAGCTTCTGCATGACGACATCGCCCAGGGCGTCCAAGACGGGGATATTGTCATGCCCCATGGACCCCTGCGCGACGATTACTCGATGTTCCAGCAAGGCCTTGATTGGACGAATACGCGCATCCAGGCAGAAACGCCTGTGTATCTTCTCAAGGCATTCATGGATATCTATGAGCAGTGCCGGATCATGGTGCTTGGCCCGGGAGCCGGGACCGAATTAAGTCATATAGACGATATCGCGCAGGAACAGGGGCGTCAGGTCGAGGTTGATACCATCAGCTTGAGCCCGTTGCCTCTGCGGTTCAGGCTTGAGTTAGATTCGGCAAACCTCTGGGAACAGGTTAAGGCCTATACCAAAGCCGGTTTTTCTCTGGCCGGACTGGAAGAGTATTATGCGCTGCTTTCCGACCGGGAAATCGGCGATATCACAAGGATCAACCGCGCCGAATTCAACCGCGCGCTCAGGCACGGCGAGCACGAAAAGATCCCCATGAGCGTCATTCCTCCTTTGCAGAACGCAGGGTTTCATATTTACAGCCGATTGCCCACGCCGCATATCCATCGCCAATATATCATGCCCTTGACTGATATCCTGTCCGGAGGGTTCGGAATACAAAAAAGGTATCATATTGTTCTCGATAATCACGGAGGCTTTTATTATACGGTCATGACAGAAGGGTTGGACGAAGCGGTTCGCGCCGTCGATATGCTGCTTGCGCCGGATGGCGTATTTTATGCGCGTGTTGTCCCCTGGATGAAAGAGGAACTGGATGAGTTCGAATTTCCCGGGCTTGTGATATTTGTTACGTCCGAAGAGCTGCTGAGAAAGCGGATCGAAGAGCCGCTCAGGACGCTGATCGTGAGGAAAGACAGCCTGCATATGCGGCGTCTTGCCGGGTGTTCGGGTGTGCGGCAGGTATCGGATGGTATGTATCGGGTTGACAATATGGATAAGTTTGTCAAAAAGTTTATCCCGGCAAAATCGGGGGCGGCCATTCGCAAGGGTTTATCTACAGTCGTGGCAGATAACAATCCTTCCCATGGCGCCCCCGTTCCTTTGCCGTCTCACGCGCGGTCGCATAAAGACGGCGGAACGCTGTCCATCCCTCACACCGCTTTTAATTTCGCAGATCAGCTTCCCCTCGGGTGGCAATCGAGCATGAGGCGGGAATACTACGATCACCAGGAGCATCGGCAACTTGCTCAAGACCACATGGAAGCGTTGTCTCAGTTCGGTATTCAACTACAGATGAAGATGGCGAATACGTTCCCTGCCCGCGCTGAAAGTGTCGGGCCGGTGGCGCTCAATCCGGCATGCGGAGGGGATGTTATGTTGTTCGGCCTGAGAGCGATCACGGATATTATCGGCATTGATGTTCAGCCTTTCGGGCCTCCGGCAAGGATCATTGCGCCGCAGCGCACGGTGAATCCCTCCATAAAAGCCCGGTATTACGCAATGGGGACTGATGCAATGGAAACGCTTATGGCCTTGCCTGAAACAGGCAATCTCATCGTGGAAAGGATCCTCATAGGATTGAACGCGGCTGTTACCGGCATTTATTATTTTACGCTTAACGACGCGGGTAAGATGTCTTTTATTGAATCGCCCGGCATGAAAGGAACTGTTGGCTTCGGCAATGCGGTTGTCGAATTCAAGGATGAAAACGGCCTGACAAAGCGCTACTGGTATATCCGGCAGGACCTTAACCGGCGCAGCAAAGCCCTGCGATCGTTCCTGGAGCAGACAACTTTCCAATCGCTCGTCTTGAAAGGCGCGTTCGACATGTTCAACCCGGATTCGCCTTTATTTCCGGATCATGACAATCTGATCCAAACGATCCTGGAGCCTGCCAGGCGCCATTCAGCCTGGGTGATCCATGATGAAAGCCGCGACGGCAATCCCTATAAAATGTGGCAGGAGCAGTTTAAACCGTATCATGTCCAGAGGACGCCGGTCAGGCTGCGATCTGGAATGATTGTAAAACCTTTCTTCGGCCTGTCAGAAAAAAATGTATTCTGGGGCCCGGCGGACTATCTTAAAACTTCGTCGCATCAACGGCACCGCGGCGAATATTACGAAATTTTCTGCAGAGAGATGAGCCGGATCAACCCGGACAAGACGGACATTGATTATCAACTTGAATTTGATAGGTGGATGTTCCGACATTACCGGTTGATCGTCCCGGAACCAGGCCCGGACGATAGCATGGTTTTTGCTGATATGCTCAAACACCCTCCCGAGCCGGAGAGCCTCAATGACACGGAGCTGTATCTGGCCTTTCAGAATGCCTTCTGGAGCCGCGCTTTTACGCAGTTGAAATGGGATTTCTATCTTTTCGGACACTTTGGATTCGGTCAATACCCGAAGATCCTCCACAAGCTTCTAGAACCGGAAGCGAAAGCAGCCATAAAACAAGACAGGGAGCTTTTGAAGCTCTATTATAAATCAGGAGCGCAGGCGTTCCGGCGCATAGCGCAGATCGAGGCAAGCCTTGCGGATGAAATGTTCGCGCGTTTTGCCAAAAGGCCGGAAGCGGTCCGAAAGATCGTCGAATATCTGCACGACCGCAACATCCCCATACTCGATTCGGTCCTGAACAGGCTTCTGGGCATCAGGGATTACGAGCTTGAAGAGACGTTGAGCCCCGGGATAGAGTCGTCTGCGGCGTATCAGTCAGAAGACCATTTCTACCAAGGGACTCCGTATGAGTTTATTCGGCAGATCCTCAGGCACGTGGAGCCCACATCCTCCGATGTTCTGGTCGATCTTGGTTCCGGATACGGCAGAATGGTCATCTACGCCGCGCTGGCGACGAGGATCAAAAAAGCCATAGGCATTGAACTGGTGGCTGAGCGGGCCTCTGTGAGCAGCCGGACCGCAGAGGAACTTGGCCTGGCAAATGTCGAATTCCAAAACAGCCATGTCAAAGACGCTGATATACAGGACGGGACCGTGTTCTATTTGTTCAATCCTTTTTCAGACGAAACATTCGCGCTTGCCATGGATAAATTGCGTGAGGTGGCCAGGACCAGGAAGATCACCATGATCTTCTGGCAGTGCAATGAGGCCGAGCTTGCCCGATGCACATGGATGAAACTGGTCAAGACCGTGCCGTATCGCTCATATACAGCCTATATATACGAAGCTGATCCCTTACTTGCGAAGGAGGTTGACGCGCGTCAGGCCCGTCAGCGCGACGGCGGGAATACGGATGTGTTCATCTCTGATCCTGATCAGGTTGCTACATTGCGCGATGTATGTGAGGTCATTGAGCGCAGTGTGCAAGGCAATTCGTTGCCCGGGGATCCCGTTGTGATTTCCTCAGGCAGAGGGTCTGAAAGCGCCGTGTATCGCGTGGCTGGTTACGACCGCGTTGTATTTAAGGTGATGGATGAGGATCTGAGCGAATACCGTTTTAACATCCAGACGGATAATCTGTCCCGGATCGCTGGGGCAAACGGCTATACCCGTGTCCCGTTCGACAAATTCGACCTCGTTTCTATTGCGCATATTGCGCCGTTCGCGTATTGTTCATTGCAGAATGCGAGCGGCAAGCGGATACGCATGGTTGTTCAGCAAAAAGCCGTTATGCCGCTCGAGCGCGATGAGCTCGATGCGTTAAAGGCGGATCTGAAACGGGCAGGCATAACCTGGGTGGATGCAGGGCCCAGGAACGCAGCCATGATCGAGTCCGAGCATGGAGGGCAGACAACGCGCATGCCTGTTGTCATCGATCTCGGCGGACTTTTCTTCAAAGACGCGACCGCCCAATTGATCGAGATGCTTTTTAACGCGCCTGAGGCCGATGATCGCCATTCCGCCGCGAGCGCCCTGTGGGCTCAAGATCCTGAGCGTGTCCCTGTTCAGGTAATGGACGCCTTGAAGAAAGCGTCGAACTCGGAAAAGGACCCGTTTGCCAGATCAGTCATCAAGGCGATTCTGCGCAGCGCCTCAATGGGTCAAGACAGCGCGCAAAGCCAACAGAATTTTTACACTCAGCCCCGTCAGGACGGAAAGCACATATTCGAACTCTGGCAGGAAAAGGCCGATGTCGGTTCGTCGATAACTCCTGCGGTATATGACGACGGTTATAGAGCAAACATGGTCCGGTTGATCAAAAGCGTAACGCGGGAAAACAAGGACGCGGCCATACTTTCCATAGGCTCAGGCATCGCATTTGTGGAAGAGATCCTCGCCAGCGACGGTTACCGGAATATAACGGCGGTTGATATACACAGAGAGGCAGCGGAAATCGCCCGGAGCAAGGGATTGGAATCTTTTGTCGCTACGGGCGAGTCGCTCCCCATAGGAAGCTCTTCGCAGGATGTCGTGTATCTGGACGGCGCTTTAGGGCATATGGCTGCTTCGTTCAAGGCTCCGTATGATAATTGTTTTCAGCAGCCGCTTCGCGAGGTGTCCAGGGTCCTGAAGGATACAGGATTGGTTGTGATCAGCGACGATGTTCCTGCAGAAGGCAGCGATTATGAACTCAATCCCCGGGTGGAATTGTTACGGGTGAGCGATACGGTGATCGCGCAAGAACTCAAGAATGCGGGTTTTAAGGTCTTCGATATACAGTTTTTTTCATACCTCAGGCCCGGCATCGGAGAGGTCAAGAGAAGGGTCGTTGTTGCTCAAAAAGCGGACTTTGCCCCTCAGGATGTCGCCGGCATCGATTTCATCGGCCTGCAGGCAGCGCAGACGCAATCCATGGCCGGGCCGCTTTCCGCCAGGATCCTGACATGCCTGGGACAAAGTGTGCCAGTTCCCATTTCCGCTGACCTCAGCCAGGAGTGGTTGAAAATAGAACAGGCCATAAACGCCGGGACGATTCCGGCAGTCAGCAGCATGGAAGGCTATGTTAAGGCATGCTGCCAGTCAGAACGCATTGCCGCAGAACGTAATAAAGTGCTCCTCGCATTGGCAGCGATCCTGCGCCTTCAGGAAGACCTCTATATTCCTACAGAGCCCCGGTTGAAAGAATTGCTTGTCCTCCTTGAGTCTCCTGTTTAAAATCATAGGGACGGTTCTCCTTCCTCCTTCGGAGAACCGTCCCTATGATTTTGGAGAACCGTCCCTATGATTTTATTGACAAAATCCCAATTTATCCTATAATATACTCAATTACGCAAAGCCATGGATTTTCTTGCCATTAACCAATCCCACCGAGCACATCAAAGAGCGGGAGATTTTTAGGAAAGTACCACTCAAATCAGGAGAGAAACATGAAGAACGGAAAAGGGTTAGTGTCAGTTTTGTCTTTTTTGGTCGTGGTGGTGCTTGCATTGAGCGGCTGTGCGACGGACCGTCAGGCGCGGAAAAAAGCGGAGATAGACGCCATGCAAAAGGAGTTCGAATGGTGGCCGACTGACGCCAAACCCAGCCCTGTCAAAGACCCGCGCGGCGGGTTCTGGTGGTGGCCTGCAGAGCCGGGGCAGGTCAAACCCTGGGGCAACCGCGGGTATGTGTATCTGTACAAGATAATCTATGATTACCAGGAAGAGGACCTGCCGCCTGCGAAACCGCAGGAGATGCGGCCGTCGCTTCTTATCAAAAAGATCATCAAGAACGTCAAGGTGTATTTCGATTACGACAAATCAGACCTGCGTTCCGACGCGAAAGGCATCCTCGAGGATGCAGTGGGCGTGCTCGGCCGCAATCCCGAATCGACGATCCTCATCACCGGCAACGCCGATATCCGCGGCCCGGAGAACTATAACCTGAAGTTAGGCAAGCGCAGGGCTGAGCGCGTCAAGCAGTTCATGCTCGAGAACGGAATCCCGGAGACGAGGATCAAGATCGTCAGCCGCGGCAAGCTCGACGCGGTCGCTCCGATCACCGACCTGGTCGGCATGCAGAAGGACCGTAATGCACAGTTCATGATCGCCGAGGTCGAAGAGGTCATGCTGCCTGCTCCGGGGACCGGCGCAGGAGCGGCTTCAGCCGAGCCTGCCGTCGCGCTTCCCGAAGGAGCGCTGAAGGTCGATGAAGGCAAATATATCGCCGAGGTCCAGGAAAGCGTCGAAAGCGCGGTAAAGGTTTCGACCAAGGAATACACGGTCAAGAAAGGCGATTCGCTCTGGAAGATCGCTGAAAAAGAGCTCGGCAGCGGCCACCGCTGGCAGTATCTGTATGAGGTGAACAAGGACAGGATCAAGAATTCCAACAGGCTCAAGCCCGGACAGAAATTGCTTATCCCGGTCGAATAGAAAACAGAAAGCATCGTGCACATGGTCGGTCCCGACATACGGTTAAGCAGCCTTCTGAAAGAAAAATACATCGAGCTTGACCTGCAGGAAAAAGAGAAGAAAAAAATACTGGGCGAGCTGGTCGAGGGCATCGCGTCGAAAGCGAAGCTCAGGAACAAAAAAGAGATCCTGGCCGCCCTGGTCAAGCGCGAAAAGCTCGGCTCGACCGGCATCGGCAACGGCGTGGCGATACCCCATGCCCGGTCGCCGAAGGTGAAGGATTTTATCCTGGCGTTCGCCCGCAGGTCAGGGGGGATCGATTTCGGCGCTCTGGACGGAGAGAAGACGTATCTTTTTTTCGTCCTTTTGTCCCCGGAAGAGAACATAGGCGGCCATCTCAAGATACTGGCTGAAGTTTCGCGCCTGGTAAAGGATAAGTTCATCGTCGACCGGCTGAAGGCGGCAGCCGATAAGAAAGAGATCATCAAGGTTATCTCCACATACGAGAGATAGCATATTATCGGGGGCGCTGCTTATTGTCGTAGAATAATAGGAGCGCTCCCGTTTTCATTGGCGGTGGAGGGTATGTATAAGAAGCTGCGATCAATGCTGCGGTTTGCGCCATGGGTTATTTGTGCGCTTGCGTTCGCAATGCCCGCATCGGGCCAGCAGCCGGCTGTGCGGGAAAAACTCGTTTTTTTCTTTTCGCAAACCTGCCATAACTGCCATGAGGTCAAAGACGGGATCGTGTCCATGGTCGCCCGCGACCATCGCGGCCGGATCGACATCGAATATCGCGACATAGGCGATATCGACAGCTACAAACTTCTTTTAGGATTCAGGGAAAAACTCGGCCTGACAGGCCAGATCCAGGTTCCCGCGGTGTACTTTTGCGGCGAATTATTGATCGGCCAGGATACGATCGAGAACACATTGCTGGACCTGATCGGGCGGCAGGGGGGGACGGCTCAGGTATCCGTTCCTGCGGAACAGATTCCGCCTGTCGATCTCGTGGGCCATTTCAGGAGTTTCACTCCTGCCGCCGTCATCGGCGCGGGGCTCATCGACGGGATCAATCCCTGCGCATTCACCGTGATGGTCTTTTTTATCTCGTTCTTGTCTTTGCAGGGCTATCGCCGAAGGGAACTTCTTGTCATCGGCAGCGCTTTTATCATCTCGGTCTTTCTGACGTACCTGCTGCTCGGGCTGGGATTGTTCAATTTCTTTTACGGCATCAAAGGCGTTTTTGTTGTGCGCAGGGCCTTGAACATCGGCATCGGTCTTTTCACCCTGGCCCTGGGCATTGCCGCATTGCGCGACATAGCCGGGTTCATCAGGACCGGATCGACGGATAATATGATCCTGGCGCTTCCGTCTGCGGTCAAGAACCGGATCCACAAAGTCATCGGCCTGGCGTACCGTAAAGATCCTGCGTCCGGCCGGCACGAGAAAAACGTTTCCGTTGCGAGGCTGTGCATGGCAGCGCTGGTGACCGGTTTCCTCGTATCGCTCCTCGAGGCAGTGTGCACGGGCCAGGTATATCTGCCCACGATCACGTTTGTCCTGAGATCCGCGGAAGTCAGGCTGCAGGCCGCAGGGTATCTGGTGTTGTACAATATCATGTTCATCGTGCCGCTGGCGGTCATATTCGTTTTCGCTCTTGCAGGCGTCAGCTCCGGACAGTTCACAAAATTCCTTCGCCGGCATTTTCTTGCGGTCAAGATCCTCATGGCGTGCCTGTTCTTCATGTTCGCGTTACTCTTACTCTGGAGGGGGTAGATGAAAGCATGGGTGTTGTCTCTAGCAATGATCGTATATCTGCCTGTGGGTGCGTGGTGCGCCGCTTCGGCGCCGCCGGATTCTCAAGCCCCGCACGCCGTTGAGGCCGTGACGGACCCTTTTTCCTGGGATTTCGGCAGTGCGAAGGCAGGCGATGTGCTCGAGCATGAATTCGTGCTCGTCAATAAAGGAACGAAGGACCTGGCGGTCAAGGATACGACGACATCGTGCGGCTGTACGGTGTCAGCCATCGGCAAAAAACATTTGAAACCGGGCGAGTCTGCGGCATTATCGGTGAGATTCGACACCAAGGGGTATTCCGGGGATACGAAACAGTTCGTCTATGTGAACACGGATGATCTTGACGAGCCGGTCATCCGGTTCACGGTCAGGGCGCGGATCGTGCAAACACCGGCAAAACAGGAGGGAGCGCGATGATAGGGCTGCATGTGCGTATGGGGCTTTTGCTGGGGGCGCTGTTCGCTCTCATCTATGCCATTGTCGTCATGGCCGGGACATATCTGGGCCTCGGCAATTTCTATTTTTATCTTGCGATCTCGGCGGGATTGATGATCTTTCAGTATCTGATCGGCCCGAAGATCGTCGAATGGTCCATGCAGGTGCGCTATGTGACCAGGAAAGAGAACCCGCGGTTATACGACATGGTCGAGATCCTTGCGAAAAAAGCGGGCATCCCGGCGCCGCGCGTCGGCATATCGCCGACGAACCTGCCCAATGCGTTCGCGTTCGGCAGGGGGGTGCGCGACGGCAGGATCTGCGTGACCACGGGGATCCTGTCCCTGCTGGACGAGTACGAACTGCGCGCCGTGGTCGGCCATGAGATGTCGCATCTGAAGAATCGCGACGTGCTCACGATCACGGTGCTGTCCGTGATCCCGATGATATTATACCGCCTGGCGTGGCATTTCCTGTTCTTCGGAAACCGCCGGGACCGTTCGTCGAACACGGCGCTCATCGGCCTTGCCGCGTTCCTGTTCTATTTCATCACCAATCTTCTGGTGCTGTACGCGTCGCGGATCAGGGAATATTTCGCCGACCGCGGCTCGATCGCGCTCGGCAACAGCCCCGCGTCGCTCGCATCCGCGCTGTACAAGCTTGTGTACGGGGCAGCCCGTATCGATAAGGAGGACCTGCGGCAGGTGGAAGGCATCAAGGCATTCTTTGCGAGCGACCCGTCGCGCGCCTGGCAGGAGATCCGGGAACTGAAACAGATCGACCGCGACAGAAGCGGCACGATCGATCCGACGGAGCTCGATATGCTCAGGCGCAAGGATATCCGGCTCGGCGGCGCGGATAAGCTTATGGAACTGTTAAGCACGCATCCGAACATGCTCAAACGCATCAAACAGCTGTCATCGTACCGGATGGGATAACGTTGCAATATACGCCCCGGAGGGGTATACTATTGGCATGAAGGCACGGCCGCATATGATCAAGAGGGACTGCCGACGTACCGGCGCTCAGCGAAAACTGTTCAAGCGTTTTTCGGATCTTGCGGCAAAACTCAAAAGAACGCTTCGCCACCGCGATTTTATACGCCAAGAGCTTGCAAGCCGCGAAGCCGAGCTCAGGCATATCTTCAAGCTCAACGCCAGCCTTATTTCCGTCATTCCCTGCGACCAGATGTACGGCATGGTCACCCGCATCGCCCACGGCCTGCTCGATACGGACATCGTGGTCCTTCGGCTGTTCGATGAGGCGAAGAACTCTCTCTGCGTGGTCTCGAGCTATTTTACCGGCAGCGACATGATACGCGAACTGCCCGACATCAAGATAGGCGATGCCGTCAGCGGCAGGGCGTTTCAAACCGGTAAGGCGATCTCCGTTGCGGATATCGACAAGCATCCGGTCGTCAGGAAGATGAAGCTTGTCAGGATCATCCGCAAAGAGGGCGCGCGGTCCATTCTGTCCGTGCCGATCCTGTTCCAGGGAAAACCGCTCGGCGTCATCGCGACATATTGCCGCAGGCCGCGCGTGTTCACGTCAAAAGAGATCAATCTCATGCGGGTGTTCGCCTCGTACGTGGCGACGATATTGCGCGAAGCGGAGCATCACCGCCAGATGCATCTGACGTATTTCAATACGATCAGTTCGCTGGTCCTGACCCTTGAAACGCGCGATCCCTATACGCAGGGGCACACGGAGCGGGTCACGAAATTCGCCCTGCTCATCGGTAAGGCCATGGGGCTGCCGGCAGCGGACATGAACATTCTCCATTATGCGGCCGAGATACACGATATCGGAAAGATCAGCATCCCGGATTTCATCCTGAACAAACCAAGCAGCCTCAATAAGCTGGAGCGCCGCATGATCGAGCTGCATCCGGTCAAGGGCGCGCAGATCCTCGGCCCGCTTGAATTCCTCAAGCAGGTCATTCCCATCGTGCGCCATCATCACGAACGGTTCGACGGCACCGGCTATCCCGATCGTTTAAAAGGGATCCGTATCCCGCTTCTGGCCCGGATCCTCGCATGCGCCGACTCATACGATGCCATGACCTCGGAGCGCCCCTATAAAGCGAGGATGTCGGTTCCGGAGGCGGTACGCGAGATCAGGCGTAACGCGGGCACGCAATTCGATCCGAAAATAGCCGCGCTGTTCATCAGACTCATCCAAAAGAACCCTTCCCTGTAGAAGTGTAGAAGAACCGGCCCCATACCCCCGCCGGCCTCGACACGGGCGTGTTCTCTTCTTGACGTATTACCCTGGCGTGATAAAATAAAGTATCGTTTTTTTCCTTCCACACAAGGCGCGTTCAGGGCAGAAAAAATGAAGATACTGATATTAAATTCAGGTTCGTCATCCATAAAATACCAGTTGTTCGAGATGCCCGAAGGGACGGTTATCGCGCGGGGCCTTCTGGAAAAGATAGGCGAGGAAACATCGATATTCAGCCAGAAGAGCGCACACGGCGGCCTCGAGCTCAAGAAGGCGGTCCCGGATCACGATGAAGGGGTCAATTTCATCATCGGCATGCTTACGGACCCGCAGCACGGTGTCATTTCGTCCGTCAGCGAGATCTCAGGCATCGGCCACCGCGTCGTGCACGGCGGGGAGGAGTTCACCGCGTCCGTGATCATTTCCGACGATGTGATCGAAAAGATCAAGAAATACGCCGACCTCGCCCCGCTCCATAATCCTCCGAACCTCATGGGCATCATGGCCTGCCGCAAGCTTTTGCCGTCGGCGCTTCAGGTCGCGTGTTTTGATACCGCATTCCATCACAGCATTCCTGCGCATGCCTATCTGTACGCTATACCCTACGGCCTGTATAAGAAGTTCGGCATCCGGCGCTACGGATTCCACGGCACCTCGCATCTCTATGTTGCAAAGCGGCTTGCAGCCCTGTTGAATACGGAGAAGGAGAAGCTTAATATCATCACCTGCCACCTGGGCAACGGGTGCAGTATTACCGCGGTCGAAAAAGGCATGTCCGTTGACACGAGCATGGGATTTACCCCGCTCGAAGGCCTGGTCATGGGCACCCGGTCGGGCGATATAGACCCCGCGATCCTTTTTTATCTCAACGGCAAAGGGTATTCGTGCGAAGAGCTCAATAATCTTTTGAACAAGAAAAGCGGCCTGCTGGGCATATCCGAGCTCAGCAACGATATGCGCAACCTTGTCGAGGCGAAAATGCGCGGCGATATGCGCGCGCAGATCGCCATCGACATATTTTGCTACCGTATCAGGAAATACATCGGCTCGTATATGGCGGTCCTCGGAACGACCGACGCGATCGTGTTCACGGGCGGCATCGGCGAGAACAACGCGATGATCCGCGCCGAATCCCTGCGCGGGATGCAGGCGCTCGGCGTCGAACTCGATGCCGGCCGCAACGAGTCGGTTCAGCGGTCGGAAGCCCGGATCAGCACGGATTCGTCCCGCGTCAAGGTATATGTCATCCCGACGAATGAAGAATTGCAGATCGCCTATGATACGTATGCGATAAGCCAGAGAATTGTGGGGTCAGCCCCCATCAACAGGAGATAGCATGTTCAAGATCCTCGACACCTATGAGTTAGGCCCCCGGATGCACTATGTCCTCATGGACGCGCCGCTTATCGCGCGTAAAGCGCAGGCAGGCCAGTTCGTGATCATCCGCGTGAGCGAAAAAGGCGAGCGCGTTCCTTTGACGATCGCCGATTACGACCGCGTCAAAGGCACGGTCACGCTTGTTTTTCAGGAAGCCGGCAAAACGACCTGCGCGCTCGGCGCAATGAAAAAAGGCGACTTTTTGCACGATCTGCTCGGGCCGCAGGGTAATCCGACAGAGATCGAAAAATTCGGCCATGCGGTGGTGATCGGCGGAGGCATCGGCGTCGCGCCGGTGTATCCGTTGGCGCGCGCATTGAAAGGTAAAGGCAATAAAGTCACCTCGATCATCGGATACCGGTCCAGGGATCATATTTTCTGGGAAGACAGGATGAAGGCGGTTTCCGATACACTGATCATCGCGACCAATGACGGTTCATACGGCAAAAAAGGGTTTGTTACGGATATGCTCAAAGGCCTGATCGACGCGGGGGAGAAGATCGATATCGTATTCGCTATCGGGCCTGCGGTCATGATGAAAGCCGTATGCGACATGACCAGGACTGCAAGATTAAAGACGATCGTGAGCCTGAATTCTTTGATGGTCTGCGGCATGGGAATGTGCGGCGCCTGCCGCGTTTCGGTCGCGAACAAAACGAAGTTCACCTGCATGGACGGCCCTGATTTCGACGGCCATCAGGTCGATTTCGCGCTTTTGATGAAGAGGCTGGAGACATATAAGCCGGAAGAATGCTCATGTCAAGGAACGTTGGGGTCAGACCCCAAACAGCTTAGGAGAGACTCATGGCGGTAGAGAAGAAATCAGTTCCGATGCGCGAGCAGACAGCGGCAGAGCGCGTTAAGAATTTCAACGAAGTCCCGTTAGGATATAACGAGGAAGAAGCGGTCAAAGAGGCGAGCCGCTGTTTGCAGTGCGCGAAAAAGCCCTGCGTCGAAGGCTGTCCGGTGCACATCGATATCCCTGCGTTCATAAGAGCATTGCGGGAAAAAGATTTTCAGAAAGGCATCGATATTCTCCATGCCAACGATTCCCTGCCGTGCATCACCGGCCGCGTTTGTCCCCAGGAAGAGCAGTGCCAGGCATTCTGCGTCATGAAGAAGATGGGAGACCCGATCTCCATCGGCAGGCTTGAGCGGTTCCTCGCGGATCGGGATATGAAAAACCGCGTGCAAAGCAAAGTTTCCCATTCCTCTGCGGTTGCCAGGAAGAACAAGAAGGTCGCGGTCGTGGGCTCCGGCCCTGCAGGCGTCACGTGCGCTGCGGAACTTGCGAAAAAAGGATACACAGTCACGGTCTTTGAAGGATACCACAAGCTCGGCGGCGTGCTTGTGTACGGGATCCCCGAATTCCGTTTGCCCAAGGCGATCGTGGAGACGGAGATCCGTTTGCTTGAGGAATCGGGCGTCACGTTCGTGACGAACGCACTTATCGGCAGGGCAATGACGATCGAGGAATTGATGAAGGACGGCTACGCCGCGGTGTTCGTCGGAGCAGGCGCGGGCCTGCCGAATTTCATGGGCATCCCCGGAGAGAACTTGAACGGCGTGTATTCCGCCAACGAGTTCCTTACCCGCGTCAACCTTATGAAGGCGTATCTGTTCCCTGAATACGACACGCCGGTCAAAAGGGGCAGGAACGTGGCGGTCGTGGGCGGCGGCAATGTCGCCATGGATTCAGCCAGGACCGCTCTGCGTCTCGGCGCCGACCATGTATACCTTATTTACCGCAGGTCCGAAAAAGAGATGCCCGCGCGCGCCGAAGAGATCGAGCGCGCCAAAGAAGAGGGTATAGATTTCCGGCTTCTGACCAATCCGTTGCGGTATATCGGCGATGCGAACGGGTTTGTCAAACAGGTCGAATGCATCAAAATGGAGCTCGGCGCCCCTGACGCATCAGGACGGAGAAGCCCTGTGCCCATGCCGGGTTCAGAGTTCACCATAGATATAGACGAAGCGATCGTCGCCATAGGAAATACACCGAACCCGATCATCCCCCGCACTACTCCGGGGCTCAAGATCAAGAAACGGGGCGAGATCGAGGCTGATGAAGACGGACGCACATCCATTCCGGGCGTTTTTGCCGGAGGGGATATCGTCACCGGCGCCGCAACGGTCATCACCGCCATGGGCGCGGGCCGCAAATCGGCGCAAGCGATAGACGACTATCTGACGGCTCAAAAATAGCCGTATATAGATACGATAAGCCAGCGTGTGAATCTCTAACAAGGGGGGACCTCATATGGCGGTCGCTGTCGCGTGCGCTCCATCGGACAAACAACTTGACAATATCATAGCAAAATACAAAGGGTCTCCGGGCGAGCTTCTGGGCATGCTCGAGGAGATCCAGCAGCATCATCCGCATAAATTCCTTCCCTCAGCGACCCTCGAATACGTTTCCGAAAAAACAGGCGTGCCGCTTTCAAAGATATACAGCATTGTCACGTTCTACGCATTCTTCAATCTCAAGCCTCAGGGCGAACACTCGATCGTCATCTGCCGCGGCACCGCCTGCCATACGCGCCGTTCCAAGAACCTGCTCGAATATCTGAAGAAACTGCTCGGCCTGCATGAAGACGAATCCCGGCAGGGCGAGAAGGTTTTTCTCACGACCGCGGATAATAAATTCACCCTGAAGACCGTTGCGTGCTTCGGCCAGTGCGCTCTGGCTCCGGTCGTCGAGATAGACGGGGTCATCTACAGCCATATGACCGAGAACAAGCTCAAAGATATCGTTGCGAAGGTTGCCCGAGGAGGGAAGCGAAAATGACAAAGATCACCAGCCGAGAAGACCTTCAGAACATACGGGAAAAAGGGATCAAACGGTTGATCCCGCGCCACGGCCGCATTGCCGTGGGAATGGGGACCTGCGGAACAGGCAACGGCGCCGATAAAGTGTATGAGGCGTTCGCGAAGGAATTACACAGGCGCAAATCGGGCATCGTGCTTGTTAAAACAGGGTGCTTCGGCTTCTGCGCAGAAGAGCCGCTGGTCAATGTCTGCGTTGCGGGCAGACCGCTGGTGATCCTGCATACGATCGAACCCCGGGACGTCAAAGCTATTGTCGATGATATGACCGCAGGTGCCGTTCCTCATAAGAAAGCCCTGTGCAGGATCGAGGAATGGGACCATCTGACAGCGGAAAAGATTGTGTACGGCCGCGGGTACGACCATATTCCATTGTGGAGCGAAGTGCCGTTCTTCAAATGGCAGAAAAAGATCGTCCTGCGCGACTGCGGCATCATCGATCCGGAGAGCATCGACGAATATATCGGCGTCGGCGGGTATCAGGCGCTTTTCAACGTGCTCCACGGTTCCTCGGGCAGCCAGGTCATCGAGGAGGTCAAGAGATCGAAACTGCGCGGCCGCGGCGGCGCGGGATTTCCGACAGGCAGGAAATGGGAATTGATGCAGCAGGTCCAGTCCGATAAGAAATACGTCATCTGCAATGCGGATGAAGGCGACCCCGGCGCGTACATGAACCGCAACGAGATCGAATCGGACCCGCATATGCTTATCGAGGGCATGGTCATCGGAGCGTTCGCCATGGGCGCGGACGAGGGCGTCGTATATATCCGCGCGGAATATCCGCTTGCCGTAGCGCGGCTGCGCGCCGCCATCGATGACGCGAAACGATACGGGGTCCTCGGAACGAATATCATGGGTTCGAAGTTCAGTTTCACCCTGCGCATCGTCGAAGGCGCGGGCGCGTTCGTGTGCGGGGAAGAGACCGCGATGATCGCCTCCATCGAAGGCAATCCCGGCAGGCCCAGGCCGCGGCCGCCGTTCCCCGCGCAAAAAGGGCTGTATGACAGGCCGACCACGATCAATAACGTCGAGACCTGGTGCAATATCCCCGTGATCATGGCAAAGGGAGGGGACTGGTTCACTCAGACCGGCACGGCCAGCAGCGCCGGGACAAAAGTGTTTTCCCTGGTCGGCAAGATCAAGAACACCGGCCTGGTGGAACTGCCGCTCGGCGAGCCGCTGCAGGTGCTGGTATATAACGTCGGCGGAGGCACCGGCACGCGCAAGAAGATCAAGGCAGTGCAATCAGGCGGGCCGTCAGGCGGATGTATCCCCGTTCATTTGTTCAACACGCCGGTCGATTACGAATCGCTCAATGCCCTCGGCGCCATCATGGGCTCGGGCGGCATGGTGGTCATGGACCAGGATAACTGCATGGTGGATGTGGCCCGGTATTTTACCGAATTCACCACGTCCGAGTCATGCGGCAAATGCACGCCATGCCGCGAAGGCCTGTTCCAGGCATTGCAGATACTGCGCGGCGTTTCCGACGGCAAGGCGACCCAGCAGCAGCTCCAGTATCTTCAGGAAATGGGAGAGGTGATCAAGGACACGGCGTTGTGCGGCCTTGGCCAGACCGGGCCCAATCCGGTGCTGACGACTTTGAAATATTTCAGGAAAGAATACGACGAGCATATCGAGGCAAAGCACTGCGATGCCGGGGTGTGCCTGAACCTGTTTTTGTCCCCGTGCGAGAACTCATGCCCTTTGCATATGAACATCCCGGGGTTCCTTACATTGCTGAAGGATCATAATCTGCGGGATGCGTTCGAATCCATTTACCGCGATAATCCGCTTCCGGCGTCTTCAGGCAGGATCTGTCATTTCCACTGCAAGATGCGCTGCCGCCGGGAAGACATCGACGAGCCTGTTTCCCAGGGCGAGGTGCACCGGTATGTGGCGGATACGGTGTATAAGCAGGGCAGGGAAAAATCCGTTCTCAAGAAGCTGATCGAGGAAAAGCTTCCCGCTACCAAAAAGCGGATCGCGATCATCGGCTCGGGCCCTGCGGGGCTGACCTGCGCGTTCTATCTGGTCCGGCTCGGCCATAAGGTAACGGTGTATGAGGCGAATTCCGAGCCGGGCGGGATCCTGCGTTACGGCATTCCCGAATACCGCCTGCCCAAGAAGGTGCTTGGAAAAGAGATCGGTTTCATCAAAAAGCTCGGCGTTGAGTTCGTGTTCGACAAGCGCGTCGATGCGGACGACCTTCGCCGGATCGCGCAGGACCACGACGCGGTATTTGTGGCGACCGGCGCGTACAAGAATATGCCGCTGGGCATACCGGGGGAGAACCTCGAAGGCGTAATGACCGGTATTTCTTTCCTTGAAAAAATTTCGAGCGGCCACAAACCCGTTATCGGCACAGAGGTCGTCATTATCGGCGCAGGCAATGTGGCGGTTGACGCGGCGCGGACTGCCTGGCGTCTCGGCGCGCAGGTCACGATCGTTTACCGCAGGGACAAGGCGGATATGCCTGCGAATAAGGACGAGCTTTTTGAAGCTGAACGCGAAGGGGTGAGGTTTGTATTTTTTGCCGCCCCTTTGGAGATACTTGGGGATGAAAAAGGGAATGTCCGCAGCCTCAAGGTCAGCAAGATGATCCCCGGGGATTTCGACGTGTCCGGCAGGAGACGGCCTATGCCCACGAACGAGACATATGAGATCCCCTGCGATACGGTCATGACCGCGATCGGGGAAAAGGTCGATTCCGAGTTCCTGCATGATTTTGGCATTGTGGTCAATCAGAACGCGACCGCGCAGATCAACCATTTTACCTACCGCACGAGCGTGCCCAAGGTATATGCCGGAGGCGACCTTGTCATGGGGCCGTCGACCGCGGTCGAGGCAATGGCGCACGGCAAGGATGCGGCATGCGCCATTGACACAACGCTGATGGGCGAGAACAGGTTTGCGCGGCTTTCGCGACAATTCCCGTATGCGATGGCAGTGCCCATGAAGCCGGCCGCATCGAAGAAACAGACCGGCAAAAAGCTCATGATCAAAAGCAGGCATAAGAACTTCAAGGAGATATCGCTCGGCCTGACCGAGATGCAGGCGCATCTTGAGACGCTGCGGTGCCTGCGCTGCGACGTGAAGGAGGCGCGATAATGGTCGACATCAGGATAGACGGGAAAGATCATCAGGTCCAGGAAGGCTCGACGATCCTGGAAGCGGCGAAGCAGGCGGGGATCATCATACCGACGATCTGCTATCTCGACGGCATCAGCGAAGAGGCGGCGTGTTCGGTGTGCGTGGTCGAGGTCAAAGGCGCCAAAACGCTGCTGCGTGCCTGCGTCACCAAGGTCACGGCCGGCATGGAAATATTCACCAATACGGAGCGCGTGCGCAAGGCGCGCAGCCTCAACCTCGAACTGCTCCTCGCAAGCCATCCAAAGGACTGCTTTGTCTGCGACCGAAACCAGACCTGCGAATTGCGCAGGATCGCCTTTGACATGGGCATCCGCGAAGTGCGGTTTGCCAAAACGACAAAACTTGAAATGGAGATCGACTCAAGCTCTCCGTCGGTCATCAGGGACCCGAACAAGTGCATTCTGTGCAGGCGCTGTATTGCGGTGTGCATGAAGGTGCAGTCGGTCAGCGCCATCGATTCCATGAACAGGGGAAAGCTCACCAAGATCTCGACCTTCATGGATAAAGGCCTCGGGAACGTCGATTGTATCAATTGCGGCCAGTGCCTGCTTGTGTGCCCGACCGGCGCGCTGACCGAAAACAGCCATATCCGCGGTGTATGGAACGCGCTGGCAGACCCGGCAAAGGTCGTGCTGGTCGAGACCGCGCCTGCCGTGCGCGCCTCGATCGGCGAGGAATTCGGCATGGCGCCCGGCAGCCTTGCGACCGGGAAGATGGCTGCTGCGCTGCGCAGGCTCGGGTTCAACAAGGTGTTCGACACTCAGTTCAGCGCAGACCTGACCATCATGGAAGAAGGCCATGAGCTGATATCCCGCATCAAGAACAAAGGGCCGCTTCCTTTGATCACATCCTGCTCTCCGGGATGGATCAAGTTCGCGGAACATTTTTACCCAAAGGTGTTCGAGCATATATCGAGCTGTAAATCGCCCCAGCAGATGTTCGGCGCAGTGGCAAAGACCTATTATGCGCAGAAGCTCAACATCGACCCGCGCAATATAACGGTTGTTTCCATCATGCCCTGCACGGCGAAGAAGTTCGAAGCGCAGCGGCCCGAAATGGACAGCGCGTTCGAATACTGGAAGGACAAGATGGGGCTGAAGCAGGCAGATCATTTTCCGGACGTGGATTTTGTCCTGACAACCCGGGAAGCGGCGCGCATGATCAAGGAGGCGGGCATTGACTTTACCTCCCTGGCGGATGAGAATTTCGACGAGCCGCTCGGGGTATCGACGGGCGCCGCGGTCATTTTCGGCGCCACCGGCGGGGTCATGGAAGCGGCACTGCGCACTGCGTACGAGGTGTTGACCGGCAGAACGCTTGAGAAGATCGATTTTGAGTCGGTTCGGGGTTTAAAAGGCATCAAGACCGCCGAGGTCGATGTAGACGGATTAAAACTCAAGGTCGCGGTCGCAAGCTCTCTGTCGAATGCCCGGGTGCTACTTGACCAGGTCCAGGCAGGCACATCACCGTACGCCTTTATCGAGATCATGACCTGTCCGGGCGGCTGCCTCGGCGGCGGCGGACAGCCCATACCGACAGACGACGCGATACGGCAGAAGCGGCTCGAGGCGATCTACGAGGAAGACAGGAACAAGCCGATCCGCAAATCCCACGAGAACCCCGCTATTCAGGCATTGTACCGCGAGTTCCTCGGCGAGCCGCTCGGCGGCCTGTCGCACCATCTACTGCACACCCATTACCACCAGCGGGTGTTCGTATGAAACATAGGGACGGTTCTCATTTCCGAAACATAGGGACGGTTCTCATTTCCCAGTTATTCCGCTCGCGGGGAAATGAGAACCGTCCCTAAGTTTTAAGGAGGGTTTACTATGGCGAAGGTCAAGATCGGAGCGAGGACGTTTTTGTATCCCATGCCGGTGGTGCTCGTCGGTTCGGTCGTCGGCGCGAAACCCAATTACGCCACGGTCGCCTATTGCGGCATCATGAACCATGATCCGGCCGTCATCGCCGTATCGCTTGCCAAAACGCATTACACCAACGCCGGGATCAAGAAGCACGGATGCTTCAGCGTCAATATCCCCTCTGCAAAACAGGTCGCCGCGACCGATTACTGCGGCCTGTTCTCCGGCGCGCGCGTCGATAAATCAGTAGTTTTTAAGACATTTTATGGTAAACTGAAAAATGCGCCTATGATCGAAGAATGCCCGGTCAATCTTGAGTGCAGGCTTATCCGGACGATCCCGTTCTCGATCGATGAGGCCTTTATCGGCGAGATCGTGCAGGGGTATTCGTCAAAAAAATATTTAACCAAGGGCCTGCCGGACGTCAAAAAAATGGACCCGATCGTGTTTTCGATGCACGATTATAATTACTGGGCAGTGGGCAGGCATCTGGGCCGCGCGTGGTCAAGCGGCGAGAAGTTCAAACCGAAAACCAAATAAGAGGAGATCTCAATGGAACGCAAAGGCATGTCAGTCGTAGCTCTATTATTGATCGCATCGCAGGCCGGATGCGCGAGTTCCCCGAACCGCGCTGTCGAAGGCTCTGTTATCGGAGGTCTGCTCGGCGCAGGCGCGGGCGCCATCATCGGTAATCAGGGCCATGACCGCGACCAGGACAGGACGCGCGGGGCATTGATCGGCGGCGCAGTCGGCGCCATCGGCGGGGCGCTCGCAGGCAGTCAGATGCAGAAACAGCCGGCACAGCAGCAGACACCCGCGCAGGCCCAACAGGCGGCCAATCCCAATCAGATCACGGTCGCGCAGATACTCGATATGACGCGCCAGGGGGTGCATGAGGATGTTATCGTCGACAGGATCCGCCTGACAAATTCAAAATATACCCTCACTGCGGCAGACGCCGATTATCTCAGATCGAACGGCGTGTCGCAGAAGGTCCTTATGGAAATGCAGGGTTTCTGACAAACGCGCGATGGCTGAATTCGGGGTCGGATTAGAAAAGGAAAAAGCGCTTGCCGGAAAGATGGCGCGGCTGGGCGTGGCGGAACAGGACATCGTCGAATCGTTCATCAGGTCTTCGAAGCCCGGCGGCCAGAACGTCAATAAGGTCGCAAGCTGCGTGTATCTCAAGCATGTTCCGACGGGGATCGAGGTCAAATGCCAGGAGGAACGGACGCAGTCGCAGAATCGATACCGCGCGCGTCAGATCCTTCTGCGCAGGATAGAATCCGCGGTCCTCGGCAGGCTTTCCGAGGAGCAGCGGCAGCGGGAGAAGATCAGGCGCCAGAAGCGCCGGCGGTCGCGCCGCGCAAAGGCGAAGATGCTCGCGAACAAGCATATACATTCACGGGTCAAGGAATCCCGGCGTTCGATAAGAGCAATAGACCACGATTAAGGAAAGAGGCCGTTCATGGCATCAAATTCTTCTTTTGATATCGTTTCAGAGGTCGATCTGCAGGAAGTCGATAATGCGGTCAACCAGGCCAAGAAGGAGCTTGCCCAGCGGTATGATTTCAGGGGCAGCAGATCCTCGATAGACTTTGACCGGCAGGAAAAAAAGATCACGCTTATCGCAGACGACGATTTCAAGCTCAGGGCGCTCCATGACATCCTGACGACCAAACTCGCCAAGCGGGGAGTATCGCTCAAGGCAGTGACGTTCGAGCCCGCCGAAAAGGCGTTTGAAGGAACTCTGCGTCAGATCGTTTCACTGACGACCGGCATCGATAAGGAAAAGGCAAAGGACCTGGTCAAGATCATCAAGGATCTCGGCCTCAAAGTGCAGACCCAGATCGAGGGGGAGAAGATCAGGGTCTCGGGCGCGAAGAAGGACGATCTGCAGGCGGTGATCGCGCATATCCGCGCCATTGACTTTCCGCTGGCGCTCAGCTTCACGAATTACCGGTAACGGCATGGAAAAGAGGTGCGTGCAGATGAAAAAAGAGCTTTCGTTCATCACGGTGATCGGCAGGGATCAAAAAGGGATCGTGGCGAAAATATCGGACCTGCTGTATAAGAACGATATCAATATCGAGGACATCAGCCAGAAGGTCATGGAAGGCGTGTTCGTGATGACCATGCTTGTCGACGTGTCCGGGTATAAAAAGCCGTCGAGCGTGCTGGCGGGGCGGCTTGAGGCGATCGGTTCCTCCATGGGCCTGAAGATACAGATCCAGCACGAGAATATTTTCAAACGAATGCACCGGGTGTGACCATGGCGATAACGGTCGATGAGGTTTTCGAGACGGCAAGCATGACGCTGTACCAGCATCTTGACATCCGCACCACGACGCTTGGCCTGAACCTGAAGGATTGTATCAGCTCCGATTTCGCGAAGTTCCGCAAACGGGTGTACGGCCGCGTGTATGAGAACGGCAGGGACCTGCTCGCAGGCGCCCGCGGCCTTGAGGCCAAATACGGCATCCCGATCGTGAACAAGCGTATTGCCGTGACGCCGGTCAGCCTTATTATGGAAACGCATGCCTCCGGGGCGAAATTCCTCGCCATGGCGCAGACGCTCGACAGGGCCGCGGCTGACGCGGGCATTGATTTTATCGGAGGGTTCGGCGCTTTATGCCATAAGGGGCTTACTTTATCGGATACGGTGCTCATCGAAAGCCTGCCTGAGGTGCTTGCGCGGACAAAACGCGTTTGTTCCTTCCTGAACGTCGGTTCTACCGCCAGCGGCATGAACGTCGATGCGGTGAACCTGATCGGAGGGATGCTCAAAAAAACAGCGCGCCGTACCCGCAATGCCTCGGGATGCGCGAAATTCGTCGTGTTCGTCAATGCGCCCGAAGACAATCCGTTCATGGCCGGCGCGTTCCACGGCGTGGGCGAGCCGGATGCCGCTTTGAACATCGGCATCAGCGGCCCGGGCGTCGTGCGCAGCGTGGTCGAGAAGAACAAAGGCGTTGATTTAAGCGGCCTTGCCGAGGTCATCAAACGCACGGTGTTCAAGATCACCCGCGCGGGCGAATTGATCGGCCGCGAACTTGCCGCTCACCTCGGCGTTCCGTTCGGCATCGTCGATATATCGCTTGCCCCGACCATTGCCGAGAATGATTCCGTTGCCGGTATCCTTCAGGCGTTCGGCATCGAGCAGGTGGGCGCGCCCGGTTCGACCATGGCTGTTGCGCTGCTCATGGACGCGGTCAAGCGCGGCGGCGCCATGGCAAGCGCGCATGTGGGCGGATTAAGCGGCACCTTTATCCCGGTCAGCGAGGACCGCGGCATGATCACAGCGGTGAAGAAAAAGGCATTATCCCTTGAGAAGCTCGAAGCCCTGTCCGCCGTCTGTTCGGTGGGCATCGATATGGCCGCGATCCCCGGTTCTACCCCTGAAAGCACGATCAACGCGATCATTGCCGACGAGCTTTCGATCGGCATCATCAACCGTAAAACGACCGGCGTGCGGCTCATTCCCGTGCCCGGAAAAAAACCGGGGGATATGGTGGTCCTGGGCGGATTGCTCGGGATCGCGCCGGTCATGGCGGTGAATAGCTTTTCTTCCAGGGAATTCATGCAGCGCGGCGGCCGATTTCCCGCGCCGGTGACAAGCCTGACCAATTGAAAACGGTTTCAAAGAAAGATGTTTGCGCTCTTGAAAAAGCCCTGCGCGTGGATTATATTTTCAATGGCAGATTCTTTTCATGCTTTACTGAGGGGGGCGCATGGGCCAGTGGCTTCAGCAAGAGCGCAGACAGAACGTCCGGTATGAGGTGAAATTCTTTGCCCGGGTGGTCCACGGCCTCAAGGGAGAAGAGACGGCGACGACGTCGCGCGATATCAGCGCCAAAGGCGTCGGATTGATCGTCGACAGGCCGCTGATGCTCGGCGAGATCGTGGATATAACGCTTGTCATGCCCGATAACTCCGAGCAGTTCGAAACCCGCGGCATGGTGGTCTGGGTCCAGGCGCAGGAACAGAAACACTACCGCGCCGGCATCGAGATCACCGACCGGGAGCTTCGCCCGATCCCGATGGTGCTGCGCAGCATCAATGTGCGCACCAGCAGATATTCCTGCTAAAACCCTATGCGTATCGATAATCCCGGAGACGAACGCAGAAAATTCAGGCGGTATAAGCTTACCCTGAACGCGTTCTACCGCATCGACACGCCCGTGTACGTGCGGATGTGGTTCGGCGACCAGGAATTCGAAGCGGCGACCCTCGATATCAGCGCCGGCGGCATCGCGCTCCTCACCAACCTCGATATCCCCGTCTCAAGCACGCTCATCGTCAATATCACGCTTTTTAAGCTCGACCGCGAAGGAAAAGTCGTTTATTTCTCTCCGGGAGAATTGCTCGGCGAGGTCAGGGCAAAAGCGGCGTATGACGAGAAACATTTCCGGCTGAACATCTGTTTCGTTCGTCCGAACAAGGCTGTTGTCGATGAGATAAACCGGTTCATCGTTTCCAACCGGTAGGCTGACCGGTCAGATTGTCAGCGCGTACGCCGCGAACCACACGCCGAATCCCATCAGCAGGATCGCGCAGACCGCAAGGAGCGTCCGGTAGAAACGCACATCCATGTGTCGGGCGCTTTTGCTTAACGAGAACGAGATAAAACTGTACCAGGCAAGGTCTGCGAGTATGTGGCCGAGGAAGAATACCGCGATCCCCGCCAATCCCCGTTTCTGCGCCGCGAGCACCAGCCCCATCCCGATCGTCAGCCACCATATCGACCAGTACGGATTTGAAAGCGACAGTGTGACACCCATGAGGGCGAGGCTTCTGTTCCCATGCCGGGCCGTTGACGGCTCCAGCGACGCGGTTCTCACGGAGAGCAGCAGGGATATCCCGAAATAGACCAGTATCCCCGCGCCGGCGAGCGCGATCGTCAGCAGGATCGCCGGATCGTTCATGAACTGCGCGAATCCCATCACGATGAGCGCGACCATCGCAAGTTCCGCCGCGGCATGGCCGAGGATGAAGAGCGGGCCTGTTTTCGCCCCGTGTCTGCCGCTTTGCGAGATCACAGCCGCAAGCAGCGGCCCGGGCGCCAGCGCACCCGAAAGCGCGATGGTAAATGACAGGGTAAAGATCGTAAAATAATTCATACCCTCATTCTACCGCATGCTATAATAAAGTAAAGGAAAGTAAAGGGGTCAGACACAACTAATTGTTAATAACCCTGTGGATAAAGTCAAGCGGATCCTGATCGTTTCATCCGAGAAAAACCTTCGGGAAGTCCTGACGTTCTGTTTCGACGGCTGGGGGTATGAGGTATTCCTCGAAGAGTTCCCCCTTGCCGATATCTCCGTCATCAAGCGCGTTTCCCCGGACGTGATCGTCGTGGACGTGCAGGCCGCGCGCAAGGCGCAGCTTCACATCTGCCAGCTTCTGAAAGACGATTTTCTCACCGCATATATCCCCATCATCACGATCATCAACAAGCGCCAGCTCAGGCAGCAGCTTCTCGAAATTCGCCAGGGCGTCGACGATTACTGCTTCAAGCCGCCGGACCCCCTTGATCTGCGCATCCGCATCGAGATGGCGCTCAAGCGGGCGCAATACAGTTACCACACCAATACACTGACCGGCCTGCCGGGCGCGCGGATCCTCGAGGATCTCGTCAAGGAAAAGGTCCGCTCGACACGGCCGTTCTCGTTCTGCTATGTGGACATCGATAATTTCAAGGCGTTCAACGACGCCTACGGCTATCATAAGGGCGACCAGGTCATCATGCACACGGCATACATGCTGTATAAGGCGGTCAAGGAGGCCGGCAACCAGGACGATTTCATCGGCCATATCGGCGGGGACGACTTTGTATTCATCACCACACCGGACAAATATAAACCGATATGCGAAAGTTTTATCCTCATGTTCGACGCTTTGACGCCGTTCCATTATCCCGACGAAGAACGGATACGCGGGTATGTCATCGCCAAGGACCGGACGCGCAAGCTGAAGAAACTGCCGCTTGTGTCTCTGTCGATCGCGGTCGTCAACCGCATCGATACCAAATCCCTGCACAATGTGGTCGAGATCAGCGACCGCGTGGCGGAGATCAAAGGGTATCTGAAGGCCCAGCCGAACAGCAAGTTCATGGCCGACCGGCGCAACGGCTATGTGCCTGCGGATGACAAGCTTATCTATGAGAACACGCGCAGGCCGTCCCGCGCCTACCAGCCGCTCGGCCAGATCTTTATCGAACGCAATGCGGTTACGCACGACCAGCTCGACGAGGCGCTGCGGATCCACTGGAAACGGGGCGTCGCGCTCGGCGGGGTGCTCAAGGAACTGGGCTTCGTGACCGACGAGCAGATCGCCGACGCGCTTCTCGCGCAGTCCGGAAAGTCAGGGCTCAAAACGGGGTCAGAATTATTTATTTGAGATCGACAGAAAACATAGGGACGGTTCTCTTCGAGAACCGTCCCTATGTTTTTCTTGCATTTTGCGCTGTATGCGCTATACTTATATCCACCTGCGGATGAGGATCCTGTCTGAAGCCAAGGGGAGAAGCAATACTCAGCCTATCCTTCGCAGGATGGGCTTTTATGTTTAATGGACAGGGGGCGGATAAACCGTCAACGCAGGAGGCTGGCATGAAAAAACACAGTGTCGGGGTCGTGGCTATCATCGTGAAAAAACGCGCTCTCACCGCGCCGCAGGTCAACGATGTCCTGACCCAGTTCGGCGACATCATTGTCGGACGGATGGGGCTGCCGCATCATCTCAAGGACCTCAATATCATCACGCTGATCGTCGATGCGACAACGGACGATATCGGCGCGCTGACCGGGAAGCTGGGCATGATCAAGGACGTGACGGTCAAAGCGACGCTCGCAAAGGTCTGAGTGCGGTGCCGCACCCTGCGGGGCAGGAATAAAAGGATACAGGAATAATGAACAACACGGCGATCGAAAGCGAACATTGGCCGGACACGGTCATCAAACAGGATGAGAACGCACGCTACCTCATCGACGGGGACGATTTTATCGATGACGGCGCCATCGAAACGCTGTTGAAGCAGCCGCGTCCCGATCCCCGGCGCATCAGGGATATCATCCAGAAGGCCCGCGCTATCGAAACGCTTTTGCCTGAAGAAACCGCCGCGCTCATATCGGTGCGCGATCCCGATCTATGGGAAGAGATATTTGCCGCGGCCGCGGATATCAAACGCGCGGTGTATGATAACAGGATCGTCACGTTCGCGCCGTTGTACGTATCGAACCTGTGCGTCAACCGCTGCCGGTATTGCGGTTTCCGCTGCGACAATCAGGCAATACAGCGCACGACGCTGGACATGGAACAGATCAGGCGCGAGACCGAGGTCCTTGCCGGGACCCTCGGCCATAAGCGGATCATTTTCGTGTGCGGAGAGCATCCGGCGACGGGCGCCGATTATATTGCCGAGAGCATGCGCACGATCTACGGGGTGAAGGTGCCGGTGCGCAAAGGATCAGGCCAGATCCGGCGCGTCAATGTCAACGCAGCTCCGATGTCCGTTGCCGATTACCGCACGGTCCGCGAAGCGGGCATCGGGACCTACCAGGTTTTTCAGGAAACCTACCATCACCGGACATACCGCGATGCGCATCCTGCCAATACCATCAAGGCCGATTTTCGCTGGAGGCTGTACGCATTGCACCGCGCCATGGAAGCGGGAATCGACGACGTTGCGATCGGAGCATTGTTCGGCCTGTACGACTGGCGCTTCGAAGTCATGGGAATGCTCGCGCATGCGCGCGATCTCGAGCGGGTGTTCGGCATCGGGCCGCATACCGTATCGGTGCCCCGCATCGAGCCCGCGGTCAATACGACGTTCGGGCAAAACTCGGCATATCGCGTTTCTGACGAGGATTTCAAAAAGGTCATCGCGGTGCTGCGGCTGTCAATTCCCTATGCGGGCCTTATTATCACCTGCAGGGAGCATCCGCAGATGATCCGCGATGTCATTCCCATGTGCACCCAGCGCGACGCCTCATCGCGCATCGGCATCGGCGCGTACAGCGAGACGGCCGTCGCGCAGCAGGAGCGCAAACAGCAATTCATTCTGGGCGACACGCGCTCGCTGGACGAAGTGATCAGGGAACTGGCAGGGATGGGATATATCACGTCGTTCTGCACCGCGGGGTACCGCTGCGGCAGGACCGGCAAGAACATCATGACGCTGCTGCGTACGGGCAAGGAGGGATGTTTTTGCAAACTGAACGCGATCCTGACCTTTCAGGAATGGCTCGAGGATTTCGCATCGGCGCTGACGCGCGCCATAGGCGAGGAAATCATCCGTAAAGAGATCGAGGAGGTCAAGGCAAAAGTCCCCGCATTTTTTACTCCCCGGATACTGGAGACGCTTCTCGAGTATCACGCGGCTATCAAGAACGGACAGCGGGACCTGTATTTTTAAGAGATGAAAACCACCCCTAAATCATTACGGCTGCAGATCGGCCTGTTCGGCAGGACCAATGTCGGAAAATCGAGCTTTCTCAATATGGTCGCCGGCCAGGATGTCGCCATTACCTCTTCGATCCCCGGCACGACCACCGATGTGGTGGAAAAGGCCATGGAGCTTCTGCCTGTCGGGCCGGTCGTGTTCCTCGATACGGCCGGGCTGGATGACGCCTCCGAGCTGGGAAGTCTCCGCGTTAAAAAGACACACAAGATATTCGATCGTTCCGACGTGATCGTGCTGCTGGCCGAGGCCGGCCGCTGGAATGAATACGAGGATATGGTCTTTGCGGAAGCAAAGAAGCGCAATATCCCCGTTATCGTATCGGTGAATAAGATCGACGTCAACCCGCCCTCGCCTGAATTTATCGCGGATATCCTTCGCCGGACGCCGCGCCTGATCCAGGTGTCGAGCATCGACCATAAGAACAGAGATTCCTATGTCAACCCTTTAAAAAAACATCTGCTCGATGTCTGCCCCGAGGATTATCTGAAGCCTCCGCCGCTCATCGGCGATCTCATCCCCGCGGCCGGGCTCGCCGTGCTGATCGTGCCGATCGACAAGGAAGCGCCCAAGGGCAGGATCATACTGCCGCAGGTGCACACGATCCGCGATTGCCTGGACCACCGGCAGGCAGCGCTGGTCGTCAATGAGGTGGAATATAAAGGAGCGCTCGCGCGGTTAAAGGCCTTGCCTGATCTGGCTGTGTGCGATTCCCAGGTCGTTGAAAGGATGGTCGCGGATACTCCTGCGGGAATGCCCTGCACGACGTTCTCGATCCTCTTCGCGCGTTCCAAAGGCGATCTCGCCGAGCTGGCAAAAGGCGCGGCTGCTTTGCATGCGTTGCGTCCGGGGGACAGGGTCTTGATCGCAGAATCCTGCAGCCATCATCCCATCGAGGACGATATCGGCAGGGTCAAGATCCCGCGCTGGCTTAAGACATTTGTCAACGGGGACGTATCGATCGATACCTGCGCAGGCAGGGATTTCCCCGACGATCTTCAAAAGTACCGGCTTATCATTCACTGCGGCGGGTGCATGATCACGCGCAGAGAAATGCTCGCCCGGATCGAAAAATCAAGGCAGGCCGGCGTTCCGATCACGAATTACGGGCTTGCCGTTTCGGTCCTGCAGAATGTCATAGACCGCACGCTTTCGCCATTCCCCGCTGCCCTCTCGGCATATATGTCCGGATGTAAATAAGTTACCACTTCCCCCAAAACATCATTATTGCGGGTTAATTTTTCAGCAGCCGCCATTGGGACGGCCTGTGCGGATGGAATGTGATATTGCGGATGTGAACGGCGGTCAGGAAGAATATTCCCGCCTCGATCAGGATCGTGGCCCATGCCGCGCCTGAAAAAGAAAAGTACCGGATCATAACGAAGATCAGGGGCATGCCGATCGCTGCCATGATGACGTGGATAAGCGCGTAGCTGGCGGTCCGGCCGCAGACCATGAGGAACTGTATCCTGAAGGCATTCGCTCCGACGAAAAATATTGACACGATGAGCAGCCTCAGGGTCATGACCGCTTCAGGATATTGCCTGCCCGCGACGGCCATGATGATCAGGGGAGCGGCCCAGAAGGCGGCCGGCAGGACGAACAAAAAGCAGGTCGTGGTGAATGCCTGTATTTTTTTCATCATCCTGAACGCCTTGCGGCGGTTGTGCAGGAACACCTTGGTCAGCCGGGGGAAAAGCGCCTGCGTGAAAGACATGAGGGGGAACATCTGTATGATGGTCGCCACCTTCTCGGCGATCGAATAATAACCGGTTACGGTATTATTGGTCAAGAGGCCCACGGCGACGATCCGTGTCGACGTATAGGCATTGATGGCAACGCTCGAAGAGAAGATGTTCCATCCCGCCTTCAACGTCTGCTTTATATTCTCGTAGCGTTGAAAGCAGTACGTAACGCTGAATCTGCGGAAGGCGATAGACAGCCCGGCGATCCCGGCGGCCACGGAGACGATCGAGTAAAAGAGGGGGATGAGCAGATAATCGGACGGCCCGTGCACGAATATGAAGACCCCGGCGGCAAAAACAACCCCGCCGGTGATATTCAGCTCCGCGATGTACCTCATGCGTTCCATTCCCTGGAAATACCAGATTGGGAACAGCGTGCTGCCGATCACGGCGCCGAAGCTGTAGATGAAGACCATGCTGTCATCCTTGAACCGCGGGATGAACCGTATCATGGCGATGAGAACGATGAAGCTGGCGACGGCCAGGACGATCTTGGTCGCCAGCACCGCGGAGAAAATCTCCCTGACCTTGTCGGGCTGTTCCCTGACAAGCGCGATCTCCCTCGTGGCGGACAGGCTGAAGCCGTAGTCCGTGAGGATGATGAAATACTGCATGAGCGCCTGGGCAAAAGCGATCAGCCCGAATTTCTCAGGGCCGATGATGCGGATCACGTAGGGCAGGAAGATGACCGGCAGCAGATAGTTCAGGGCCTGGAGCGACGAAAGGGACAGAAAATTCGCCCACACGACCTTCCGTTCCTTCCGGGGTATGATCCTGTCGAGTTTTCTGACCCATGCGCTGCGCATGGGTTTAATTTACACAATAAAATCCGGCGCGTCAATAAGTATTATTTCCTTTTTGACATGGCTTTTCCTCGTGCTATAATACGCACGGGTCGGATTTTCCTATAAGGATACCGGGCTGGGGCCATGCGCTCCCGGCCAAAAAGAGGATATCATAAAAATGGAAGAACAGCGCGTTGTCGAGAATCTTGTCAGGCAGATCCTGGAGGAGGCGAACAAGCGCAATGCCGCGCGGGTGACGAAAGTTCATCTTGCGCTCGGCGAGGTATCGGGTTTCGACGCCGATGCGATCAAACGCCAGTATCAGGAAGTCACCAGGGGCACGCTCGCCGAAGGCTCCGAAATCGATGTCCGCTGGGAGATCGCCGGCAGGGATATCTACATCGAAAAGATCGAAGTCGAAGAAAAGTGATCTATGCAATGACCGGTCCGGGTAAGCGCAGGAAGGGCAAAGGGCTTCTGAATGTCAGGCGGCAACGGGCAGCTTTTGCCGACGGGGCTGTCGCGGACCTGAATGCGTTTATTTCCTCCCTGGATATCGCGGATATCCTGAAAAGCGAACGCCCGTGGGAACATCCTGCGGTCAACCGGCTTGTCGATCATTTGATCGCCGATGCCCTCCGGAAACAATCCTCCGATATACACATCGAACCCGAAGAACGGTCTTTGAACGTGCGGTGCCGCGTTGACGGCATGCTGCGCCAGCAATGCATGCTGTCTTCAGAGCTGACACCGGCTGTTGTTTCATGTCTCAAGTCGAGGGGCGGGCTGAATATCGCTCAGACGCGCCTGCCGCAGGACGGCCATATCGTTATGACCGGCGGCGATCGGCATTTTAATATCCGTATTTCTACCTGTCCGACCATACACGGGGAAAATGTCGTCCTGCAGATCCTGGAAAAAGAGGGACATCCCATGCCGCTGGCATCGCTCGGCATGGAGCCCCGGGAAATGCGTTTGATGAGGGAAGTGCTGAAGGCTTCGAGCGGCATCCTCCTGGTGACGGGGCCGGCGGGCAGCGGCACAACGACCACGCTTTATTCGGCGGTGAATGCGCTGAACAAGGAGAACGTCAATATCATGACCGTCGAAGACCCCGTGGAGTTCTATTTCCCCGGGATCAGGCAGGTCAATGTCAACGCGGCGGCCGGATTGACGTTCGCTGCCGCCTTTCGGTCATTCCTGCGGCAGGACCCCGATGTGATCATGGCGGGCGAGATCCGCGACCGGGAGACGGCGGGTCTTGCGGTGCAGGCTGCGTTGACCGGCCATCTGGTCCTGGCATCGATGCATACCGGCGATGCCGTTACGACGTTCATCCGTCTGGTAGAAATGGGGGTCGAGCCGTTCCTGGTATCGTCTTCCGTCCTGGCAGTGCTCTCCCAGAGACTGGTGCGCACGGTATGCAGAAAATGCAAAGAGCGGTATACGCCGCCGCCGGATTTGCTCAAGGATCTGCGGCTGAATGAATATATGGACAAGAATATCGCCTTTGTGAAGGGCCGCGGCTGTGAATCGTGCGGTTATTCGGGATATCAGGGCCGGACCGGCATTTTCGAGGTCGTGCGCATGTCCCCGGCTGCACAGGAAGCCATTCTGAAGCATTGCCCGGCAGAGACCATACGTGCTGTCGCCGGCCGGAGAGGGGCCCTTTCTCTGAAACAGGCCGGTGTACGCAAGCTTCTCGCAGGCATCACAACCCCGGAAGAGATCTTTCGTGTCACCCTTGAATAAACATCGCGCACGGATTTTCTCCCGGCATCCCTTCCGAACGGAATCCCGCGTGAGAAATTTCTTATAAAAAAATCTGTAATCGCAATATAATAATGTCCGGTTTACGCAAAGTGAAAATGTCCTCTTTTTGAATGCTATAATAACTCCGAAAGGAGTTATCAATGGCATTAGAAAAGGGGACATTTATAATGACGGACAGA